>CAYUXI010000005.1:0-109374 GCA_964448855.1 uncultured Oscillospiraceae bacterium
AAAAAGTGTTGCACTTGCTTGACAATCTGCCATGGCAGCGTAGCTGACTGAAGGAGAGAAAACGTTGCCTGTGTGCTCACCTACGCCCGTAGTTGCGCCTCAGATACCAGCAATCCCTCCGTCCCTCTTGCACAAGGGAGGCTCATGCGCGTGCCGCTGTCGGCAGCTACGAGTACAATGCTCCCACAGAAAAAACGGCGGGAGTAAACCCCCGCCCTACCGTGATTCTGAATGTACCTGCTTGATTCTGATGTTGAATCACAGGCGAACAAAATACAAAGTTCATCTCAATCACCCGCAGAGGTAACTTCAGCCAGCCACCAAAGGCTCCCTCTGACGAGGGAGCTGGCAGCGTAGCTGACTGAAGGAGAGAAAACGTTGCCTGTGTGCTCACCTACGCCCGTAGTTGAGCCTCAGATACCAGCAATCCCTCCGTCCCTCTTACACAAGGGAGGCTCATGCACGTGCCGCTGTCGGCAGCTACGAGTACAATGTTCCCACAAAAAAAACGGCGGGAGTAAACCCACGCCCTACACATTTTCGAAGGTTTTGCGCACGTTCGCAGTTGCCAATTTTGGCTAACCACCAAAGGCTCCCTTGTGTAAGAGGGACAAGGGAGGCTCGTACCCTGCCCGACGTTGGCTGCTACGACCGAAGCCACCCAGCCCGCTTGGCTCTCCCTCTGCCAACCAAAAAAGAGCGTATCGATTTCCGATACGCTCTTTTCATTTCTCCCGCCGCACTCGGCGACGGGTCAGCAGTGGTCAATTGCGAAAATGGCCGTGTGATAGGGGTGCAGCGCAAACGAAACCGTCTGGCCGGAGTAGGCGGGTGCTTCACCGTCCAGCGGCGTCAGTCGAACCGGTTCCGGGAAAACAAGCGTTTTGACACCGCCGGAGCAGGCGTGCAGCGCGAGAAAGCCGTTGCCGAAGCAGAGCAGATCTCCCGACCGGCAAATCCGGTGAACGTCGGTTTCTTCGAGCGCTGTTGCCAGCTCTTCCAGAGAAAAATGACATCCGCAGATTGCGGGCAGACCAACGCGCTGCGCGTAGGTGCGGACGGCCTGTGCCGATGCGGAATTCGTAGCGCCAAACGCGATCAGAAGGCCGTATTCCCGGCCGACACGCGCCAGATTGTCCACGAGATATAGATCATAGGGCATACCGAGTTCGGCCAGCTGACGGCAATCCTCGGAGGCGGAAAACGCACCGGTGCGCGCCGACTCGGTCTCATCGAGGAAAACGGCGGCCTTGCATCGCCGCTCATCCCACGAACCGGGCGGCGTACGAAGCATCTGACGAAACGCGGCCATCTGCCGCATGACATCCGCGTCATGGTACCACCCGCCCCACATATCAAACCACCAGAACGCGGGACTTTCGCAGAGGCATTTTGCGAAGGCACGGCGCAAATGGAGAATGTCATCGGCAGCATCGGCCCCGCCCTTCCAGATCGGTTCGCGATAGGGGACACGGCAGCGAATCTCCGGCCGCGATTCATCCGGAAAGCGTGACCGGTGCGTCCGGATATCAGCCTCCGTCACAAACAGCTTGCCATGCGCAAGCACGGACGCTTTGGGCACCATGTCCACCCAGTCCGTTCCGAGCGCACGGCCATGCCGATAGGAAATCGGGGAACAGAAGAAATCGAGGTCGGGGCAATCGAGCAGCGCGGCGAGCGCGTGGGTACCCCATTTCGGGTCGGCCACCTCCAGCGAATAGCCGTAAAAGGTGCCGATGATTTTTTGATGGTTGAGCTGCGTTTTTGCAGTCTTGGCAAGCATCTGAATCGTTTCCGCGATGGATTCGCTGCAAAAACGCAGTTCCGCCTCTGTCTGCGGAAAATCGTCCGAGATGGCGACAGACGTCTGCCCGCACCGCTCCTGCCATTCGGAAAAAGCCGTCTCCGCAACGGCAGAATACCCGCCCCGCAGGTCGTACGGAAACCACTCCTGCGTGTTACCGCCGGAGAGCTGATAGCCGATGACATGATCGGCAAAGTCGCTCTGCTCCACAAAGCGAATGAACTCCGTCAGCAGCTGCGCGGCATCCCGCCGAAACGCCGGACTGTACAGCGCCTCCCGCCCCTCCGGCGTTGTAGCGGTTTGCACCACATCGTCAGGGTGGGCGCGGAGCCACCAGCGCGGCATGGAAATGTGAATCCGCGGGAAAAACAGAGCGTCCGGACAGGCCTTGAGCAGCGCATGGACATCCGCCAGAAATTCCGACGCGTCCAGATGACCTTCCACGTCAAAGATGCCGTTTGTGCGGCACGGAATGAACCCGGAGCTCTCGTTGATCGGCAAAGCGGAAAAATAGGCGCAGACGGAATACAGCGAATAGCCCGCCGCAGAAAAATCATCATAGCAGGCGTTTTCCGTGAAATACGTCATGTACGCGCAGAAGTCCTGCGGCCTGCCGTTGACCAGGAGGCGGTGATTCTCAATCCGGCTGGTTGTCATGCTGCAGCACCTCCGCGACTGCCTGCTCTCTGCCCAAAAAATAGTCCTCAATCAGCTCCCAGCGTTCGGCACTGGTCATCTCATGCGTGAAAAATGCGCCGAGCAGCTTCTGGCTGTTTTCGTGCCGCTGGTGAATCGACTGCAAAATCTGGTTCACGTACTTGCCGTCGGCCAGCGCCTGGATACAGGCCGGCTCGTTGATGCGGACGAAAACCTCCGATTTTTCGCCGCCGCAGACCTCATAGGTGGCCAGCCCGGCCAATTCCAGCAGCCGCAGCAGCGACATGATTTCCAGCGGCTTGTTGGCAATCAGCGGATAGAACCGGCGGAACAGCCCGTCAGCCTCCGTGTTGGGTGCGCACTGCTCCAGCTGATGCATCAAAAAGCTCTCCAGCGCGGAGAACGTGGCGGTGCTGACGAAAAAATGCGGCTCAGCCGCAGTTGGCTGCTTGCGGCGACGCAGCACACGCACCCGACTGCGCCCGCCGGAAAGCGCGGAATTCTCGCCGGGATCCTCGACGAAAATATCCATCAGCAGCCCGACCTTTTCATGCGAAACGGGCTTTTCGCCGAACTGCTCCACGAGATCCGCTTCAAAATCGACGCGGGAAAAATGCTTGACCTCCGCGTTCCGATGCCGGGAAAAAATCCGCACAATGCCGGACAGCAGCGCACGGACGCGCTCCAAAACCTCCTCATACGGACAGGTGTAGTGGATATCGACGCGGACACGCGGCATGACATTGCTGGCGCTGTTGCCAACCGTGAAGGTTTCTGCGAAAAAGGTCTGCCG
Organism: uncultured Oscillospiraceae bacterium; assembly: GCA_964448855.1. Classification (GTDB taxonomy): domain Bacteria; phylum Bacillota; class Clostridia; order Oscillospirales; family QAMX01; genus QAMX01. Next base: position 3,255 of record CAYUXI010000005.1, read on the forward strand.
GAACATCCCGAACGTCAGCTCCGGGCGACAGGCAGCCCATGCGGCAGCCATATCGACCTGATAGGTGTTGCCCGAGCTGTAGATGAGCGTATCCGAGCAGCGCTTCAGGTTGGAGGAGGCAATCCGGCGCATCCCGGTGCCGTCCTGCAGAACGGCGAACGCCCCGTATTTGCGGAGCCAGGCGTCTTCAATTTCGGAGGGAACGTTGACAAAGGTCTTGGAGAGCGCCGCTCTGGGGCGCACCACGAGAATCGGATAGTGGAATTTGTCGGACAAATCCCTGGCCAGCAGCATCAGCCCGGTCTTGGTTCGGTTCTCGATGTCCTCATCCGGGAACAGGTAGGCAAACGCCTCCGGCGCGACGAGCAGATTCTGAGAACCGCTGGACGCATACAGCGTACACAGCTTTCGGAGCATATCGCGCAGCTGATACTGGCGCATTTCGGAAATCTGGTTCAATGTGCGGACGTAGTGTAGATCTGTGTCAAAATAGTCCACATGGGCGACGCCACGGATTTTCTGCTCCCGTGCGATTCTGCCGATCTCCTGAATGTAATCCGACAGCGCACCGGTGGGTGCGAAATGAATGACGTGCTTGATGTCCGGGACGTCCACGCCCATACCAAAGGCCTTGGTGCAGAAAAGCCCCAGCGCATGGCCGGTGCGGTAATCGTGCTCGACCTTGAGCCGTTCGGGCGAAGCCAGCTGCCCGTGATAGCGGCGCAGACGCTCGTGATCACTCGAATCCGTCATGGAATAAATCTGATCGACCTGACTGCGGAACGGGAAATACGCCAGCACCTTTTCGCGGCGGCTGACATATTTGCGGACGCGCTGCAGCATCAGCTGCAGCTTCTGCCCCTCGACCGACTCCTTGCCGTCCTCCGGCTCGTGACGGCGAATATCGAAGGAGATGTTGTCGCGCCGGACGCGGCCGAGATGCAGCAGCGTGCGTCCCAGCCCCAGCTCACGAATGGTATCGTTGACGACGTCGTCCGCCCCGCCGTAGACGGCTGTGGCCGTCAGGCAGAGGACGGGGAAGGAATAGCCGTCGCGGTTGGCTTTTTTTAGAAAATCGCCCAAAAACCAGTAATCCGAGCGGAAGTCGCGCCCCCAGCTGGTGACGGTGTGTGCCTCGTCAATGACGACCAGACCGATGCGGCGATTGCCCAGGAAGGATTTCAGCTGGACGTTGAGCAGCAGCTCCGGCGCAACGTACAGGAGCGAACGGGAACCATCCTGCAGCGAATGGACGGCCTCCATGCGCTCGTTGATAGTCATGGTGGAGTTGATACAGACCGCCGTATCGATGCCGCGCTGCTCGCGGAGCTGAGTGACCTGATCGTTCATCAGCGCAATCAGCGGGGAAATGACAAGCGTGACGAGCCCATGTTCCTCCGCCAGATGCAGCGCAGGCAGCTGAAAGAGCATGGATTTCCCGGCGCCGGTCGGTGCAGTGATGAAAATATGCCGAAACTCCTCTCCGGCGTAGGCGCGTTCGCACTGCTCGACGATTTCTGCGACGATCTGCCCCTGTGAGATGCACTCCGTTTCGTGCGACACTTCCGGCTCCCGGTAAAAAAGCAGCGGCCGGAACGCGGCATCCTCGCCCCAGTAACGGCGTAGCAGCGGGAGACAGGCCTCCTCCGTGTTGATGGTGTCGCGCTTTCGGACATAGGCAAACGGACAGCCACAGGCGGTCAGCGCGATCGCCAGCGTTTCCTGCTCCTTCGTGGGCGCTGTGCCGTAGAACGGGAGCACGGCGGGCACTGCGTCGCCGCCGGTCACGGACAGGCGAAACCGCCAATCCATCGGGGTGTCCGGCTCAATGCACACCCAGTCCGGTGCAGCCTCTGACGGCTCGGCGCTCCCCGCCCAGAAGGGCAACACCTCCAATTGGGGGACATCGACCGGCGCGGGCAGCAGCAGGAGCTGCTGCTCCACCATCCGGACATCGCCGTAGAAGGAAAGCAGCGTCTGGATTTTGGGGTCGGAGGTCTCGTAATCGGCCTGCAAGCAGTCAAAGAGCGCCAGCGCATCGTCCGTGGAAATACAGGCGGGTGACCAGGGTGCCAGCAGGTTGTTTTCGACAATCAGAAGATGATCACAGGTTGACTGCGGCAGAATGTCCCGCAGCACGAGCAGCTCCTCGTAAAAGCCGACACGGGGCTCGGTAGCCGAGCAGAACGCCTGTGCCAGCGCATCGTGTTCATCATAGAGCGCATCCAGACACAGCCCGTCCGCGTCGAAAAAATCCTGACCGGGATACAAAGCAGCCGGATGATCGGCCAAAAAGCGAATCTGTTCCGGCAAAAAACCCTTCAAAAAGAAAAAAGTCCGGCCTTTCGCAGAGGCGAGCAGTGCCTCAACCTTCTGCTGAAAAAAATCCATCGTCTTCATAAACGGTATCATAAACTCCTTTGATTTGAGAAAAGCATCGTTCATCCCACAGCTGGGAGCAATTGAATCTATGGTATATTATATCATGCGCCTGTTTTTTTCACAAGAGAAAAAACGCAGAAAAATGATCGGTTTCAGCGGCATCAACCGAACAAAGCGTCAAAAAGTAGCAAAAAACAGTGCATTTCTGATAAAAACAGTACGTACTTGACTTTTCGGATACCATATGCTACAATCAGCATGGAATCGGGCGACAGCAGGGCGTGCCGAATCCAAATGAATGCTTTCAGCAGCTGAAAGCAATGGAGGTCATGACAGATGGAACATACGTTTCGCAGCGCTCTGGAATCGGGGCGCAAACTGATCGGCACGCACGTCAACCTGACGGATTATCGCATCTGCGAAATACTGGGCGCGGTGGGCTTTGACTACCTCTGGATTGATATGGAGCACGTGACAACCGGCTTTGCCGATATGGAACGCCATCTGATCGCCGCAAAGGCCGCCGGAACACCGTGCATGGTGCGCGTCCCGTGGAATGAAATCCCGCAGATCAAACGCGTGCTCGAGGCGGGGCCGGACGCCATTGTCGTCCCAATGGTCAACAGCGCGGAGGAAGCGCGAAGAGCGATTGACGCGTGCATCTATCCGCCGGAGGGAAAGCGTGGCTTTGGCCCATGCCGTGCCGCCCGATACGGGCTGGACAGCGCACAGACCTACATCGAGCACACCAGCAAGCAGCTCTGCCGCTTCGTGCAGATTGAAAGCCGGGATGCGGTGGAAGCGATGGAGGAAATGGCCGCCATCCCGTACCTCGATGGGTTCATTCTCGGCCCGATGGATTTGAGCGGCTCCGTCGGCGAGCTGGGGCGGATTCTTGACGGCCCGGAAACGACACGCCTGATCGACCTGGCCATTCAAAAGGCACAGGCCGCCGGAAAGCCCATCGGCGTATCCGTCGGAACGACACGGCCGGACGAGCTGGCCATCTGGCTGGAGCGTGGCGTGAACCTGATTTCCGCCGGCTCCGACATTGCCGGCATCCTGAACGGCGCACAGACGCTGGCCGCCGACCTGCGCCATCTGATCTGTGAGCAGGAAGAAAGGAACGAAACGAATGAAGACTGAACAGCTGCCACTGCATCTCTATTCCGGAAAATACGGCCGCTGCCACGTGCAGGGCATCGCGACCGACGGCGAATTTTTCTACCTGTCCTTCACCACCATGCTCCTCAAAACCGACCTCGCCGGGAACGCCGTCGGCTCCGTCACGGGCTTGACCGGCCACCTCGGCTGCATTGCACTGGCTCCGGACGGCTCGGTCATCGGGTCGCTGGAATATAAAAACGACGAAATCGGCCAGGGCATCCTGAAAACCATCGGCCAGGAGCGCCGACAGGACGATGCTTTTTACGCGGTGCGCTTCGACCCGGAGCGGATTGATCGAATGAATATGGACGCGCTGACGACCGGCGTCATGACGCGCGCACGCCTCACGGACGTCTGCGAGGACTACGCTGCAATCGTCGAGGAAAACGGCGCAGCCGTCCCGCATCGCTACGGCTGCAGCGGCATTGACGGCATCACCTGCCTGCCGGAAGCGGACGGAACGACGTCCGTTCTGGTGGCCTACGGTATCTACGGCGATACGAACCGACAGGATAATGACTGCCAGGTGCTCGTCCAATACCGCTGGGAACGGTTGCTGGCGGCGATGTCCGCGCAGACGGAGCTCCGCTGCGATGACCGGATTTTTGTCCGAACCGGCAACACGACATACGGCATCCAGAATCTGGAATACGACCCCTATACCGAACTGCTGCTGGCGGCGGTCTATCCGGGGCGAAAACCGTCGTTCCCGAACTATGAGCTGTTCTGGATTGACCCGAAAAAACGGAGCCGGACACCGGACGGGCAAACCTGCTTCGGCCTGTCCGACCAGACGATCATCGCGAAAGACGGGCTGACGGTCGATGCGTTTCTCGAGCGGGAGCCGTCCGGCGAAATCACCGGCTGCCGCTTCCCACTCGGCTCAACCGGCATCATTGCACTGGGCGACGGCACCTACTATTTCTCGGAGGATGGCCGGGAAGGCGACGGGGCAGATCAGTGCTACACGCACATTCGCCGCTTCCGCCTGACAAAGTCCGGCTTCCAATGCCTGACTGACAGAGCGAACTGAAAAAAAGCGCCGTATGAACCGGAGTTCATACGGCGCTTTTGCGCGGTCGGGTTATTTTCCAACGTGTGCCATTTCACTGGCTTTGTTGTTCTGAATCTGATACGGGAACGTCAGCGTGGTCATGTCCGCGTCGGAGAAATGGACGTCCTTTGCATATTGCAGCGCAATGTTGATGGATTTCCAGGCGGAGGTGCTGATCTTGTTCGGTGTGGACACCGTGGCGTAGGTGTTCGGCCAGAGCAGAACCTCGGCCTGCACCGTCTCATACAGGGAGTTGTTCACCGGGCCGTACCCGTGGTGCGCCAGCTGCAGGAAGTCGGATTTCAGATAGTCGCCGAAGTTTTTCTCCAGAATGGTGCCGGAGGTGTTGGTCGTATCCGCGAGGAAGAGGAGGGTCTGCTCGCCGGTGTTCAGGCGAATCACCATGGAGGAGGTGTTGAACGCATCGAATTTCGCAACGGGCAGCAAATCCTCGACCGTGTAGAGGATTTCCACGCTGACCGAGCCGAAGACGAACGTCTGACCGGTGTGCGCCTTGATCACCTGTGCATCCGGAATGTAGGTTTTCGCATGGGCATAGATGGAGCGGACGTATTCCGCGTCCCCTTCATAGTCGATGGTGTATTCTTCCGGCTGAATGTAGTTGAAAATCACGCGCTCTACCGTGACACCTTCGTCTGCACCGTGGTTTTCGACAAATTCCTCAAAGCCGAGCTGATGATCCGGGTGGGGGTGCGAAATGAACCAGGCGGCGATGGTAATATTCGACGGGTCAGGTGCCACCGCAGTCAGTGCCTTGTAGAGATAGTCCGGCTTATTGTTGGCGCGGTAGCCGCCGTCGTGAACCAGAAACCGGCCGTCCGGCAGGAGGAAGATGTAGCCCTGACCGCAGTCGATGTTGCCGGGCTGGTTGACAAACGTCAGCGTGGAGGTGTACTGCTCCGGTGCGCTGATGGTGCAGTCCGATGCGCCGAGCATCTCGGCAGGGCCGCAGACGATGCGGATGCTCTGGGCATACGCCGTGTAGTAGAGATAGATGGCGTCGTCGCCGTTGACGAGCGTTTCATAGCGGTTGCCCTGCAGCTGCGTTGAGGAAACCGACTGATATCCGGCGCCTGTCAGCAGACCGAGGTAGGCGAGCAGATCCTGCTCACTGCCGTTTTTGACGTACAGCAGGAAGGTATCCCGGTCGCAGTTGATGACTTCAGGCCGTGCATACGGATACGCCGGGACGCGCAGCAGCCGTTCGCTGGCCAGATAGCTGTGGTTTGTGTCAGCCGACACGGTGAAGGAGCCGTCCGATGCGGGCTGCAGCACGGCGGCCAGCTCCTGTGCGATGATGTCGGTGTCGAGCTCTGTGGAGAACGCCAGGACGAGCTTGTTGCCGACCATCTGCACCCGGAATTCGCCGTAGGCCAGCCCCTGATACACAGCTGTGGATTCGTCATAGGCGGTCTGGCCGACCAGAATGGCCGGGTCGCTGCTCAGGTTGCCCTGCTCATCCGTGGCGAGGAAGTCGGTCGCAAGCTCCGGCAGAACGCCGGTGATGCTTTCCAGCGCTTCGCGAATGCGGGTATACATGGCCTGCTCCAGCGCGGTGGGTGCCGTCGGACACATGACCCGGCAGCTGTACGCACCGTCAGCAAAGACCTTCAGCGCTTCTGCGGGCGGGAATACGAACCCCGTGACGGCTGGTGTGGCGGTCGGCGCACTGGTGACGCTGGTGTCATCGGTTTCCAGAGCGATTTGCGGCTCGTCTGAGCTGCACGCAGCCAACGAGAGCAGCATCAGACCGACCAAAAGCAGACAGATGACGGACTTGACAGATTTCATGAAGATCCCTCCTGAATAATCAATTCGACGGCTGATCTCCGCCAGACATGGAACAAAATCAGACGGCATGGCAGCGCAGTGGGGGAGGGCGCACGGCTCCGAAAACCGGAAAACCACGCACCGACGATTCTGCCCCAAAAGTGCTGACTCTATGATAGCACATCTGGCCGAGGTTGTCAAGAAACAATCGAAAATACCAAACACCGGCTTGCAATCGAAATGCTTCGCCGGTGCGGAAAAATCCCAAAAAACCATTGACAGGAAAAAGCGTTGTATGGTATAATATCTGTCGGAATCGTTGGCAGAAGCGGGCGATTGGCCGGCAGAAGCGGGCCTCTTGAAGCATTTTGAACAGAATGGATTTTCGAAACCAGGAAGGATTCGGCACCCTCAGAAGGGGGTCTGCGGAATTCTTTTTTTTGTATCCAGAAAATGTGGAAAACAGGAGGGAACACCTTTGAAAACGAATGAAAAAACAGAAAACGGTTCCAAAAAATCTCGATCTCTTCGCAACCTGACCTGGTCGGCCATGTACCTGGCCATCGCCATGGTTCTCCCACTGCTGACCGGGCAGATACCGGACATCGGGCGGGCACTCAGCCCGCTGCATATCCCGGCGCTGCTGTGCGGCTTTTCCTGCGGCTGGACATGGGGGCTGGCCGTCGGCTTCGTATCCCCGCTGCTGCGCAACCTGCTGTTTGGAATGCCGACCATGCCGGGTGCGGTGTTTATGGCGTTTGAAATGGCCGTGTACGGCCTCATGACCGGCTGGCTGTACCGGCTGCTGCCGAAAAAACCGTGGAACGTGTACGTCGCGCTGCTAACGGCCATGCTGTCCGGCCGCGTCGCCTGGGCGATTGCGCGCACGGCGTTTGCCTGGCTCAACGGGGAATCCATCCCCTTCCGGCTGATTCTGGACAGCACCGTCCTGACCGCCGTGCCGGGCATCGTCCTCCACATTGTCCTGATTCCACTGCTCGTGCTTGCAATGGAACGAGCCGGGCTGATTCTTCCGAAACAACGAAAAAAGAGCAAAAATGGGGAGAAATGCAACGATGAATGATGCGAAAAAAACGATGGACTTCCTGCGGGTGCAGTGCCTGCAATATCCGGCGCTGCAGCTGCAGGATCTGTATAAAGCGCTCTATCAGAGCGCACGGGGCTGCGGCCACCTGATTCATGACGCGTCGGCGGCTGCGGCGTATATCCGCACGGAAGCGGCCAACGCACCGACCGCACCCGCCCTGACGGAACGGCTGGACGGCGACTACAGCCGCATCTACCTCACAGCGCTGCACACCGGCCTGTCGGCGGACACGCTGGCGCACATGATGCAGTGTTCAGCCGCACCGGTACCGGATGGGGAAGCACGGCTGCGCGAAAAGCTCAATGCGCTCAGCGGTGCAGCCGAGGGGGGTATGCTTCCGTTCTCCGCCGCAGAAACGGCCGAGGCCATCCAGCAATGGTCGGCGGCGGGCTACCCGGCCTGCCACCATTCCGAAGCGTACCGCGCCGCCTACCGCCCGGCCTATCGCGTTGTCCACCATGCGTTTGCCGATGCTTTGCCGCTGCTGGCTGCCATTGACCGGATGCTTGCGGAGCGGCCAACGGTCACACTGGCCATCGAGGGCAGCAGCGCCGCCGGGAAATCCACGCTCGCCGACCGGCTGGCACAGGTCTACGGCGCGACGGTCTTCCACATGGACGATTTCTTCCTTCGTCCCGAGCAGCGCACGGCCGAACGCTATGCAGAGCCGGGCGGCAATGTCGATCGCGAACGCTTTCTCCGGGAGGTGCTCCTGCCGCTTGCGAACGGGCAGACGGTTGCGTACCGGCGGTTCAACTGCGCCGACTGGACGCTGCAGGAGCCGGTGATGATGCAGCCGGGGCGGCTGAACATCGTCGAAGGCGCCTATTCCATGCATCCGGAGCTGGCCGCGCAGTATGACCTGTCCGTGTTTTTGCAGGTGGAGCCGGAGCTGCAGCGCCGTCGCATTCTGCGGCGCAATTCACCGGAGCAGGCCGAACGATTTTTCACCGACTGGATTCCGCTCGAAGCGAAGTACTTTGCGGCGATGCACCCGGCAGACCGCTGCACACTGACGCTGACGCAGACAGAATAAGAAAAAAACGCAGCCGTCGGATGGCTTTCACCGTCCGGCGGCTGTTTTTGTGTTTGCTTGAATGGCAGATATCACGGCTCGGCCAGAATGGCCATGTAATCGGAGAGGTCGGCGTCGCCGTACAGGTCGCGGTATTCCTCGCCGAGGTAGCAGCCAAAGGCCGTGATCGAATCGAAGCCGAGCTGGCGATAGGCGCGGACATCCTCGCGGCAGACTGCACCGTTCAGCTGAAAGCGCCGGGGCGGCAGCTTCCAGCCGGAAAACATGGAGTTGTCCGTCCAGTAGTCGAGCACCTTGGCGTTCTGCCTGCCGAAAAAGTCGAGCAGAGCGGGCAGCGGTTCCGCATTCAGGCGGTTCTGCTCACAGGCGGGGTCAAAGAGCGAGCAGTCAAACGTGCGGCGAAACGGCGCAAATTCCAGAAATACGTTGCTGCGCGGCCGGACAACCTGTGGAACGGCCAGCGCGCCGACATAAGCGAGAAACGACTGCGATGCACCTGTGTTCACCGCTGCAACGCCCTCGGCCATCGCGTTGTAAATGCGGAGCGCCTGATCGGCCGGGGACAGCGCACGGCATGAATCACAGCAACAAAAGGCGTCGATGTCGTCCGTCCAAAAATGGTAGTTCCCCGTGTCCGGGCGGAAAATCCGTGCCAGCTGCGCGGTGCGCTCACTGAGATAGGCCAGCCCCTCCGCAGAGGAGGCGCAGCAGGCAAAATCCGATCGGCGGACGCCGTGCTCATCCATGCGGAACCATTCCGGATGCTCCGAAAAGCGTTCCCGCTCCAAAAGCCACGCCAGCGCGTGCATTTCATATTCAACGGCAATGCCTGCACGCTCCATGCGGGCGTGAAAGCGCGCAAACTCCGGCGTGGACAGCATCTGAATGCAGCGCTCGAGCGAATGCGGCGCCTCCGCACCGCCGACGGGGTGCAGCCCGACGACGTTCAGAGTGGACTGCTCCAGACGCGATGCCCAGTAATCGGTCGCCTCGTGCGCATAAATGACGATTCCACGGCGTTTCAGCATAAAAATCCTCTCTTTTCGTATCCAATCGGGAAAGAAACCAACAGCAGGATCCGGCGGATCCTGCTGCTTTGTCCGATTCTGTCAGAAATGAACGGTTAGCCCCTCCGCATCCATGGGCGAACCGAAACCGCCCGGATTACTTGGTGGGCGGAAGCTGCTTGAACTGCTGACGCACGCGGTGCAGCTCGTTCAGCGCATTGGCAACGGCCTCCTCGGAGCGGGTCAAAGAGTCATTGACGAACTGCGAGGTCGCGGTGCGCAGCTCGCGCGCTCTTTCCTCGGCGTTCCGAACCAGCTCCGCGGCATGGGCTTCTGCGGCGGAAATGGTCTGACTGGCCTGCTGATCGGCGGTGGAAAGGACATCCTTGGCCTTGGCGGCGGCAGCCGTGGCGATTTCACCGGCAGCGCGCTTGGCTTCCGTATAGACGGCGGATTCATTCACAAGCGTCCGGGCGCGATCCTCCGCAGCGCGGATAATGGCATCCGCATCGCGACGGGCGGCGGCGGCCAGCTCATTTCTCGATTCAACAATTGCCCGCGCCTGCTGAATATCGCCGGGCAGAACGGATTTGATTTCGTTGATCAGCTCCATCACCCGATCCCGATCCAGCATCACTTTGCCGCCGCTGAGCGGCATCGACCATGCCTCGGAAATCATGTCGCTGAGAATGGTGATCAATTCATCAATGGTGTGTCTTGCGTCCATCGGTAAAACCCCCAGTATTCAAAAAATAAAATAAAGAACGTGCAAAGAAACGGGAAAACGGCGACATCCCCGGCCACTGACGTCAGGCCTGCGCCCTCCGCGCCTGCAGCGCGGCAATGACGGGCTGCGGTAGATAGCCGGAAACATCCTGATGCAGGGAAAAAAGATGGAGAGCCGTACTGGTCGAAATATGCGCCAGCTGAGGGGAACAGGGCAGAAACAGCGTTTCCGGCCCGCCGAACGAGCGGAGCACCGACGCAATCGGCGTCTCGTATTCCAGATCGGCTGCACCGCGCAGACCCTTGACGATGGCGTCAATCTGATGCGCTGCGGTGTAATCCGTTGTCATGCCGGAGAAGGTGTCCACCTCCAGACCGGGCAGATCAACGGCGGAAGCGCGAATCAGCGCACAGCGCTCCTCCAGAGAGAAAAGCGGCTGCTTGGCACCGTTCTGCATGACCAGAACAATGACGCGGTCAAAAACAGTCAGTGCCCGGCGGAACAGATCAAGATGCCCCAGCGTGACCGGGTCGAAGCTGCCGGGACAGACGGCGGTTTTCATAGCGACTCCGCCCCTTCTCCCTGGACTTCATCCAGCTCACGCTGATACAGATGCAATGCGGTAATGCCGTAGGTATAGGTGCGGAGCAGCCGGAGACGGCCAATCTGTTCGGGCATCGTTTCGCCGGAACGCCCCTCACATATAATTATACCATGCTCAGCGACAATGTCAAATGAATCGATAAAATTTAAGACTCTTTTCAGGTATCCGGCGAGGTAGGGCGGGTCCATCAGGACGAGATGGAACGAGCGCTTCGGTGCCGATTGCAGAAACGCCTTGTAGTCGCTCTGGCGGATTTCGGCGCGATCGAGTAGCCTGGCGGCGGTGGCGTTTTCGCGGATGGTTCGAATGGCCGCGATGGTGTTGTCCACGAACACGGCTTTTTCAGCACCGCGGCTCAGGGCTTCCAGACCCAGCTGACCGGTACCGGCGAAGAGATCCAGAACCGTTCGCCCTTCAATCTGGAATTGAATGATGCTGAACAGCGCCTCTTTGACCATTTCGCGTGTCGGACGTGTGGTTTCGCCGGGGACCAGCTTCAGTTTGCAGCCTCTGGCGCTGCCTGTAATAATTCGCATGGTAAGAATCCTTTCCTGTAATGGGTCGGAACGAACGGCGTTCAACCGGGTTGATCGGACGATGTGTCGGAGGGCTGTCCATCCGACGGGGCTTTCAAATGAAAATGGGCATAAACGGCATCGGCTGTCCGCTGTGGGACAATCTCCGCCAGCTGCTCCGGCGTGGCCTCACGGATGGCGGCGATGGAGCGGAACGCCCGCAGCAGCGCCGTTCGGCGAACCTGTCCGACGCCGGGAATTGCGTCCAGCTCGGATTGCAGCGCCTCGTTTTTGGCGCGGGTATTGTGATAGGCGAGGGCGAACCGGTGCGCCTCATCCTGAACGGAGGCAATCAGGGAAAAGCAGATGGGCAGCGAGGACAAATCCAGCTCACGTCCGTCCGGATCCACCAGCGCACGGGTGCGGTGGTGGTCATCCTTGACCATGCCGAACATGGGCACGGAACGGCGGTTTTCCTCCGGCAACGCCTGCATGGCCTGTACCGCTGCGGCAACGTGTGCCGCGCCGCCGTCGATCAACACGAGATCCGGCACGGTTTCGCCGGTTTCCCGCAGAAAACGGCGGGTAATCACTTCGCGCATGGCGAAATAGTCATCCTGCGTATCCTTCCCGCGGATGGCATACCGGCGGTAGCTGCTTTTGTCGGGGCGTCCGTTCAGAAAAACGACGTTGGACGCCACAATGGCGGAATCGCCCAGGTTGGAAATATCAAATGCTTCCATCCGGCGATACGGCTCCGATGCGCCGGTCAAGGCGGCCAGGTCGCTCATCGCACGGGAAATTTTTTCTTCGCGGTGGGTGGTGCGCAAAACCTCCGATTTGGCGTTGCTCTCCGCCATATCGAGGAGCTGGCGGTTCAGGCCGCGCTGCGGCACTTCCATCCGCACGCGCTTCCCACGCTTGCCGGTCAGCCAGTCCGTCAGCAGGGGCATATCCTCAAATTCCGTGGTGATCAGAATCCGATCCGGAATGTCGGTGCAGGCCGTGTAATACTGCTTGAGAAACGAGGCATACAGCTCCGCCGGCTCGCAGACTGCGAGGCTGAGCAGGGAAACCTGCTGCCCGGTGATCATCCCGTTGCTGATGGATAAAATCGCAATCCCCGCACGCAGCTCGCCTAAATACAACCCACAGGCATCGACACGCCCACGGCTGTCTGTCACGACCTTCTGCTTTTTTCGGAGCACCGAGAGCGCAGACAGCTGATCGCGGAGCTCAGCGGCGCGTTCAAAGGCGAGTGCGTCGGCAGCCGCCTCCATTTCCTGACGGATTTTGTCCTCCAGCTCGTCGGTTTTGCCGCGCAGAATCATGGCGGACTGCTCCATCAGACTGTGACAGAGCTCCTGCGGCGCTTCCGGACGGCAAGGGCCGAAGCACTGCTTCATCTGATAGTGGAGGCAGGGGCGCTCACGGCCGATGTCGCGTGGAAACACGCGGGAACAGACCGGCAGATGAAACGCCGTCCGCAGGGAATCCGTCAGGCTACGCGCCAGCTCCCGGCTGAAATACGGGCCGAAATATTCCGCACGATCCGCCTCCATCCGGGAGACGATCTCAAACCGCGGATACGTCTCATGCAGGTTGATGCGGATGAAGCAGCGGCCGCTGGAATCCTTGAGCAGGATGTTGTAGCACGGCTGATACTGCTTGATGAGGGAGGATTCCAACACCAGCGCCTCATATTCGCTGGCGGTGACGATGTAGTTCAGCGAACGGGCATGGTCGATCATGGCGCGAACCTTCGGATGCGTGTTGCCCGCCTGGAAATACTGGCTGACGCGGTTGCGCAAAACGCGGGCCTTGCCGACATAGATGACGCGGCCGTTTGCGTCGGAGTACAGATAGACACCCGGCGACTGCGGCAGGGAGTGCGCCTTCAGCTTCAGCTCGTCAAATGCGTCATTCATGCAGACAACACCTCCGCTGTCAAATTGGGAAAAATGGAAGAGAAGGGCGGAGCTTCTGAAAACCCCGCCCACCCATGCTATTCATATGGTTCAGAGGCTCAGGTCAGCACTCCGGAAAGTTGGCCTCGATCAGCTCGCAGAGCCCATCAATGGCCAGCTGCTCGTCACTGCCGTCGGCAATGAGCAGAATGGAGGAACCCTTTGTGACGCCCAGCGAAAGAACGCCAAGCAGACTCTTGGCATTGACGCGTCTGTCATCGCGCTCCACCCAGATGCCACAGCGATATTCATTGGCTTTCTGGATGAAGAAAGTAGCGGGACGCGCGTGCAGACCAACCTGATTGTTTACAACGACTTCTTTTGTCAACATGATGATTTCGTTCTCCTTACCGGCAGCGATCCTCAGCGGGAACCCGTGAAGGATCGGATTCATACCAGAGTGCAGGAGCGGCCAAATCACCCTGCTGAATACACTCTGTCACTTATAAGGATACCTTTTTTTCCTCAAAAAGTCAATACACTCTGAGCAAATGACAAAAAATCGGAAGTTTGTACAGAAACCTCCCGGACGGCGCGTGAAAATTCATGAAAAGATTCGACAAACAGGAAACGCCCAATCAATCAAACAAGACCGAACAAATGTATGGAAATGGCAGGAAAACGGGAGGAAACCAGGGCGGAAAACGAACAAATATTTGCCCGGAGAAAAGAAAGCGAAATTTTTTTTCAGGAAGGTCTTGCAATTTGAAGTGGAATCCAGTATAATGATAGCAAGATGGAAGTAAAGTGGTTCTAAAGTGGCAGAAGACCGGAAGAAAGTGGAGGTGAGAACAATGCTGATTGGCGGGTCCAAGCACACCGTGGACGCCAAGGGGCGTATGTTCTTTCCTGCCCGTTTCCGGGACGATATGTGGGAAAATATTACGGTTTGCCGCGGCGTGGATAAGTGCCTGATGCTGTACACGGCCGAGGAATGGGCGGAGTTCTCCCGCCGCATCAAGGAGCAGCCGTTTTCCGTCTCCCGCCCGCTGCAGCACTACTTCTTCTCGACCGCTGCTGTTTGCAGCGTCGATGCACAGGGACGGCTGCTGCTGCCGCAGCAGCTCCGCGATTTTGCCGGCATCCAGAAAGACGTTTGGGTGGTCGGTGTGCAGGATCGCGTGGAAATCTGGGACATTGACGAGTGGGAAAAGGCGCAGAATGCGCTGACCAACGACGATGTCCGCCAGCTCATGGATCGGATTGGTTTCTGATATGTCGGATGCAGCAGCTTTTCATCATATCAGCGTGCTGGCGGAAGCCTGCATGGACGGACTCAACATTCGCCCCTCCGGCACCTATATCGACGCAACCATGGGCGGCGGCGGCCACTCGGAACGGATCCTGCAGCGCCTGGATGAAACGGGTCGCCTGATCGGCATCGACAGAGACCGCGCAGCCATTGCCGCATCGACGGAGCGGCTGGCTCGCTTCGGAAAACGGTTCACGGCGGTCAAATCCAATTTTGCAGACCTCGCGTCGGCAGCTCAGTCGGCTGGCATCACCGGTGCGGACGGCGTCCTCTTTGATCTGGGCGTCTCCTCCTACCAGCTGGATACTGCGGAACGCGGCTTCTCTTATATGAACGATGCTCCGCTCGATATGCGGATGGACACGGACGGCGGCGTGACGGCGGCAGAATTCCTGGCAACGGCCGAGGAAGCCACACTGGCGCGTGTTCTGTCCGAATACGGGGAAGAGCGGTTTGCCAACCGCATCGCCGCTGCAATCTGTGCGGCGCGGGACAGACAGCCCATCCGGACAACCCGCGAGCTGAGCGAGCTGATCGTTTCGGCCATCCCGGCTGCGGCAGCCCGTGCAGAAAAACAGCACCCGGCCAAGCGCAGCTTTCAGGCGATTCGAATCGCCGTCAACGGCGAGCTCGACGCGGCGGAACGCGGTATCCGCGCCGCAGCGGCGCTTTTGAACCCGGGCGGCCGATTGTGTGTCATTTCATTCCACTCACTGGAGGACAGGCTGGTGAAGCGGATTTTTCAGGAACTGTCGCAGGGCTGTACCTGCCCCAGAGATTTCCCTGTCTGCGTGTGCGGTGCAAAGCCGGTGTTCAAAGTGGTGACCGGCAAACCGATCACAGCCGGAGCGGACGAGCTCCAAGAAAATCCGCGAGCAAGGAGCGCGAAGCTCCGCGTGGCGGAGAAAATCGCATACCCTGCGAACCCCTGAATCTCACTTCAAAACGACAAAAGAACTGGAGGGCAAAGCCATGGCAGAGGCAATCAAACGCCGCGCCGCAGCAGAAGCGGCAGACGGAATGCTCTATGAATATGATCAAAATGCCGTTCGCGTCCCGGAACAACAGCCGACGCCTGCCCCGGCGCGAAGCCCTCAACGGCTCCCGAAAGCCGTCCCGCAAAGCGCTCCGCAGGAAGCCCCGCACCGGAGAATCAGCCTGCTCTATATCGCCGTTCTGGTGATTGGCGTGGTGCTGTTCGGAAAAATTATCTCCATGCGTGCGGAAATGACGCAGCTGGCCGTGAAAAGCCAGTCGCTGAACAGCGCAATTGCCTCCATGCAGAAAGACCAGTCCGCGCTTCGTCTGGCGCTGAATAACCAGATGACGCAGAAGGAAATTGAAGAATATGCCGAAAATACACTGGGCATGGTCAAAGCGGGCGACGGAGATATTTCCTACCTCCGTTATCACAACGATGCGGTTTATGAAATTGCAGAGGACAGCCAGTCGTCCGGTGTGGCCGATTTGCTCTGGAAACGCCTGAAGAGCGGCGTTGGGGCCATCTGGAACTTCATCAATTAAGAGACACAGATTGACAAGCCGGAACGGCGGAACGGGGAAGAGCGGCCTGATACAGAACCGCCATGCCCGCTCTGCCGCTCCGTTCTTTCTTTTCAGGCGCAGACGGCAGGGTATAAACAATACACACGGCCCATAGAGATAGAATGAACACATGGAAGCGGAGAGGGTCTGAACCTACGAAACGGAGAAGAAGAATCCATGGAAAAGAAACCGCGTGAACGCACAAATCTCCGGAGAATCATGATCGTTGCACTGGTGATCATACTGGTCATTGTTCCCTGGCTGATTTATCATCTCTATCAAATACAGGTGACGAAAGCCGCAGAGTACCAGAGCAAGGCCATTGCCCAGCAAACACGGGATATGATCGTTTCCCCCGTGCGCGGAGCCATCTACGACCGCAACATGACGCCGCTCGCCCTGAGTGCAACGGTGCATACCATCGTCATTTCCCCGGCGGAAATTGCCGACGAGGAGGAGGCGGAGCTGATTGCCCACGGTCTGGCCGATCTGCTCGATCTGGATTATGAGGCGGTTCTGAAACGCACGACGAATAAAAAGAGCTACTATGAAATCGTGGCGCGCAAGGTCGAAAAAGAAGTATCCGATCAGATTCTGGAATTCAAAACCGACCACAACCTGAACGGCATCAAGCTGTTTGAGGATACCAAACGCTATTATCCGTATTCCACGCTGCTGTCGAACGTGATCGGCTTTACCAACTACGACAACGAAGGACAGTACGGCCTGGAGCTGAAATATGAGGACGTCCTGAAGGGCGTCGTTGGCCGCGTCATCACGGCAAAGGACCGGAACGGCAACGCCATGCCGTTCTACTTCGAGCAGTACCACGACGCACAGGACGGGATGAGCCTGGTGCTGACGGTCGATTACGGCGTCCAGAAAATTCTGGAAAAGCATCTGGAGGTTGCACTGGAAGAAAACGGCTGCTCGGAGGGCGTCTGCGGCATCGTCATGGATCCGAAAACCGGAGCCATTCTGGCCATGGCGCAAAAGGGCGATTATGACCTGAACAACCCGCGGGAAATTACCGATGAAGAGACGATGAATGCGATTCTTGCGGCACCGGAGGACAAACGCTCGGAGCTGCTGCTGAACGCCATGATGGAGCAGTGGCGCAACAAGGCGATTCAGGACCCCTATGAGCCGGGCAGCGTTTTCAAAATCGTGACAGCTGCCATTGCACTGGAGGAAAACGCGGTGCGGAGCTCCTACAGCTGCAGCGGAAGCTGGAGCATCAGCACGACAACGGGCAGCTGCTGGAAAAAATCGGGTCACGGCACGCAGAACTTTGCCAAATCCCTGCAGAATTCCTGCAACTGCGCATTTATCTCCATCGCAATGGACATCGGCGCCGAACGCTACTATGACTATTTTCAGGCATTTGGCCTGACCGAAAAAACCGGCATCGACATGATGGGTGAAACGTCGCTCGTGGAGGGCGTACACTATCATACCCGACAGGTGTTCACCAATCCGCGCTACGGCGGAGATGTGTCGCTGGGGATGTATTCCTTCGGCCAGACGTTCACCATCACGCCCATCCAGACCATTACGGCGGTTTCCGCAGTGGTCAACGGCGGATACCTGATGAAGCCCTATATCGTTTCCGGCGTCGCCGATGCCAACGGCAACATCGTCGAATCCTACGAGCCGACGACGGTCAGACAGGTGCTGTCCAACAAAACCTCTGAAAAAATGCGGACGCTGGTGGAATCGGTCGTCTCGGACGGCACGGCCTCCAACGCCTATGTCCGCGGATACCGCGTCGGCGGCAAAACGGGCACGAGTGAAAAACGCGCCAAATCCATCGTCGAAGGAAAGGATTACTACATCGCATCCTTCCTCGGCATTGCACCGTGCGATGATCCGCAGGTGGCCGTGCTGGTGCTGCTCGATGAGCCGACCGGGTCACTGCATCAGGGCGGCCAGATCGCTGCACCGGTCGTCGGACGGATTATGAGCGATATCCTGCCCTACCTGGGCGTGGAAGCCGTCTATACTGATGAGGAAGAGGCCAGCCTGTCCATCAAGGTTCCGCTCGTCATCGGCGGCGAAGCCAACTGGGCGCAGAGCGTGATCAAAAACGCCAACCTGAAGGTCAAGGTGGTCGGCAACGGCCAGCGCGTCACGGCGCAGTATCCGACCTCCGGGTCCACCATCCCGAGCACGGCAACCGTCATCCTCTACTGTGATGCGGAACCGGATACCACACAGATCAAAATCCCGGATTTGACCGGCAAAACGCTGGAGCAGGCCTCCCGAATTCTGGACGCCGCCGGCCTGTATATGTCGGTGGCCGGTTCCATCGGCAATGGGTCGGGCGAGGAACCGACGGTTCGGCGTCAGACCCCGGCAGCCGCCGACGGTGCAACCGTCCAGGTCGGCTCCGTCATCACGGTGGAGTTCTATAAAACGGACAACACGGGCGAATAGCAGCTGCCGCGGCCTGCTGAAGGACTCAAATAGCTTTTCCCAAGCGGAGATGAAATCATGAAACTGAAAGAATTATTCCAAAATATACCCGTTCAGACTGTTTCCTGTGACGGTGAAACAGAAGTGACCAGCATCACCCTGGACAGCCGCCGCGCCGTTCCGGGCACCGTTTTCTGCGCGATTGCCGGTGCAGAGTCCGGCATTCACGGCATCCGGTACGCGGAAAAAGCCGTCGAAAACGGCGCGGTCTGCGTCCTCTGCGATACGGACTGCCCGGAAGGGCTGCCCTTTGTCCGCGTGGCAGATGCAGAAAAAGCGCTGGCAGAGATCTCGGCGGCCTTCTATGGCCACCCGGCCGACCGCCTGCGCCTGATCGGCGTGACCGGTACCAACGGCAAAACAACGACCACCCACCTGATTCGCGACATCCTGACACACGCCGGGAAAAAATGCGGCCTGATCGGCACCAATGAGCTGATGATCGGCGACGAGGTCATTTCGTCGCACCCGGCGTTCGCGACCACACCGGAGCCGCCGGAGCTGCACGCCCTGCTGAAGCAGATGGCAGATGACGGCTGCGAATTTGCCATCATGGAGGTCTCCTCCCACGCGCTGGCGCTGAACCGCGTCCACGGGCTGCAATTCGAAGCCGCCGCCTTCACGAACCTGTCGCAGGATCACCTGAACTATCACGGCACCATGGAGGCCTATGCGGCGGCCAAAGCACAGCTGTTCCGACAGGCGGACTGCTCGGTCATTCATCTGGATGCGGACTTTGCACCGCAAATGCTGGCCGCTGCCACCGGGAAAACGATGACGTTCTCCCTGCGCAGCAATCAGGCCGACCTGATTGCAAAGAGCGTGCGCCTGTTCCCGCACGCGGTCGAGTTCGAAGCGCTGACTGTTTCCAATATTCAGCGGATGCGCGTGAACATCCCCGGCGCATTCTCCGTCGAGAATGCGCTGGCGGCCATCGGCGTCTGCCAGGCCGTCGGGCTGACGCTGCCCGATATCGCAGAGGGTCTGGCCGGTGCGGCGGGCGTCTGCGGTCGCGCCGAGGTGGTGCCGGTTGACCAGCCGTACACCGTGATGATCGACTATGCGCATTCCCCGGATTCGCTGTCCAACATCCTGAAAACGGTTCGCCCGATCACAGAGGGACGGCTGATTCTCGTGTTCGGCTGCGGCGGCGACAGAGACCGCACCAAGCGGCCGATCATGGGGCGCATCGGCGAATGCATGGCCGACTTCTGCGTCGTCACGAGCGATAACCCGCGCACGGAGGATCCGAATGCGATTCTGGATGAGATCGTCGCGGGCATGAAGAAAACCAACCACATCTGCGTGGAAAACCGCCGGGAAGCCATCGGTTATGCGCTGGATTTGGCCAAACCGGGGGACTTCGTCCTGATTGCCGGAAAGGGCCACGAAATGTATCAGGAAATTCAGGGCGTTCGCTATCCGCTCGATGAACGCGCCGTCATTCGGGAGCATCTCCTGGGGAAGGGCGGGGCATAATGATTCGTCTGACCGGCGGGGACATCCTCGCACTGCTGAATCAGAAAACCCCAGACTGGGCGCAGGGCAGCAGCCTCACATGGACGGCGGACGGGATTTCAACCGATACCCGCTCGGTGCAGCCGGGCGATCTGTTCATCCCGCTGCGGGGTGAACGTTTTGACGGCCACGATTACATCGCACAGGCGGTCGCTGCCGGTGCGGCGGCTGTCCTGACGGAACGGCCGGATGTCCCGTGCGACCGGCAGATTCGGGTACCGGATACGCGTGTGGCGCTGCAACGGCTGGCCGAAGCCTATCGCCTGCGCTTTCATCCGCTGACGGTGGCGCTGACCGGCAGCGTCGGCAAAACGACCACCAAGGAAATGACGGCCGCCGTCTTTGCAGCCCACCGGGTGACCATGAAGACAAACGGCAACTTCAACAACGACATCGGCGTCCCGCTGACACTGCTGCGCCTGACCCCGGAGGATCAGGTGGCCGTCGTCGAAATGGGAATGTCCCATGCCGGTGAGATTGCCGTGCTGACACGCCTCGCACACCCGGATATCGCCGTGATTACCAATGTGGGCACCTCCCACATCGGCAATCTGGGCTCACAGGAAAATATCTGCCGCGCCAAGCTCGAAATTCTGGAAGGGCTCCCGGCGGGCGGAACGGTGATTCTGAACGGCGATGACCCATTCCTGTCTGCGGCGACCATTCCCGACACGCTCCGACGCATCCTGTTCGGGATCGACTGCCCGAACGCGGACGTCCGCGCAACGGCGATTACCATGTCGGAGCAGGGCAGCACCTTTGAGATCATCTGGCAGCAGGAGCGCTACCCGACGACCCTTCAGCTGGCCGGGCGACACCATATCATGAACGCGCTGGCCGCGTTTGCAGCCGGTGTGACGGGCGGCGTCCCGCCGGAAAAGGCGGCTGCGGCTCTGTCCGACGTGGAGCCGGAGGGGATGCGGCAGCGCGTCCGGACGATGGCGAGCTGCACCGTGATTGAGGACTGCTACAACGCCAATCCCGACTCGATGCGGGCGGCGCTGCGCGTGCTCGGTGCCAGCCGCGGCAGGCGGATTGCGCTGCTGGGCGATATGCTGGAACTGGGCGATTACGCCGCCAAAGCACATCGGGAGATCGGCGCATTTGCGGCAGACCACGCGGAGCTGCTCGTCGCGGTCGGCTCCTTTGCAACGGAGGTGGCCGCCGGGGCCGCCGAAGCCGGTATGACGGACGTTTGGACGCTGCGCCGCGAGGATGCAGCTGCTCTGCTGAAGGGGCTGATGCAGCCGGGCGATGTCCTGCTCGTCAAGGGCAGCCGCGGAATGCGGATGGAAGAGATTCTGAAGGATCTGTTCTGAACCGGACGAAGACAGCAAAAGAAAAAAACTGAAAGGATCGGTTTTCAATGCAATACCTTTGGATTGCCGTGGCAGGCGTTGCGGCGTTTTTGATCAGCATCCTGATGGGACGCTGGCTGATTCCTGTCCTGCGCCGCGCAAAGCTCGGCCAGACGATTAAGGAAATCGGCCCCAACTGGCATATGACCAAGCAGGGTACACCGGTGATGGGCGGATTGATTTTTATCACAGCCGTGCTGGTCACCGCCGCCCTCCTCGCATGGAAGTACACCGATGCGCTCGCGCCGGTGCTGTGCGTTCTGTTTCTGGCGGTTTCCAGTGCATTGATCGGCTTCCTGGATGATTACGAAAAGCTGACAAAAAAGCGGAATCTCGGCCTGACGGTCGTGCAGAAGTTGATTCTGCAAATCGCGACGACGGTGATTTTCCTCGTGCTGCTGGAGGTGCTGGGAATCGCGTCCCGCGAGATTCGCGTGCCGTTTTTGGGCACCGCCTTTACGCTGCCGCGTGTGATCTACTATGTGGCCGCGACGTTTGTCATCATGGGAACCGTTAACGCCGCCAACCTGACCGACGGGATTGACGGCCTGGCCACCGGCGTTACCATTCCGATTGCCGGGTTCTTTACGGCTGCGGGCATTTTGGCGAATTCCCTCGGCATCTCCATCCTCTCCGCCGCCTTCGTCGGCGCACTGCTCGGTTTCCTCGTCTACAACTACCATCCCGCCAAGGTCTTCATGGGCGACACCGGCTCTCTCTTTATCGGCGGCATGGTGTCCGGGCTGGCCTTTGTGCTTGATCTCCCGCTGGTGATCGTGGTGGTCGGCCTGATCTATTTCATCGAAGCGCTGTCCGATATCCTGCAGGTCGCCTATTTCAAGCTGACGCACGGCAAGCGTATTTTCAAAATGGCACCGATTCACCACCATTTTGAGCTGTGCGGATGGTCTGAAACGAAGATTTTCTACGTGTTTTCCGGCATCACGCTGATTCTGTCCGTTCTGGCGGTTTTCGGCGTCCGATGCTTCTTTGAATAGGCGACAGCTTCGGCTGCAAACAGATGCATGGAGGTGAAAAACGGACAATGGATTCCGGAAAAAGAACGGCGGCACATAAAACCTATCAACGCCTGAATCAGACGCAAAAACCGGCAAAGCGGACGCATACGCCCGCCAAGCTGCCGAAAAAGGAACCCTCCCACGCGGAGCGGGCATCCAGACGCGCAGCCGATGCGGCGTTTGAAAACGCCGGGCTGACCACAAATGCCGCTCCGGCCGGGGAAGCAAAAATTGATCAGCTTCTGCGGGAAGACCGCCAAAAACCGGTCAAACAGAAGAAAAAGTTCATTCCGGTCGATGTACCGTTTTTCATGCTGGTCTTCGGTCTGCTGTGCTTCGGCCTGATTATGATGTACTCGGCGAGCTATGCCTGGTCGATTCACGATACCGGCACGCCCTACCGTTATATCCGGCAGCAGCTCATCTGCGCTGGACTGGGTCTGGGGGCCATGGTCTTCCTCTCCATCTACGACTATACCCGCATGAAAAAATGGACGGTGCTGTACTACCTGTTTGCCGTCACGCTGCTGCTGCTGGTGGTCTTCATCGGACGCACCTCCAACGGCGCAAAGCGCTGGCTGCAAATCGGCAGCATCACGTTCCAGCCGTCGGAATTTGCCAAGCTGGCGGTCATCTGGATGCTTGCGTGGCTGTACTCCAACATCGGCAAACGGGTGCGACGATTCTGGTGGATGGTGGCTGCTCTGATCGGAACGCTGCTGCCGGTGGTCGGCCTGATCTTTGTGGAAAAGCACATTTCCGCCATCCTGCTCATCTGCGTGACGGCGGGCGTTATGACGTTTTTCGCAGGTGCCAAAATCTGGCACCTTGTCGTGATTCTGGCCGGCGGTGGCGGTCTGCTGGGGCTGTTTGCCAAGCTGAGCGGGAAGTTCAGCTACATTACCGCCCGCTTTTCCGTCTGGCATGACCCGTTTATCGACTCGCAGGGCACCGGCTATCAGACGATTCAGTCGCTCTATGCCATTGCAAGCGGCGGGCTGTTCGGACTGGGACTTGGACAGAGCCGCCAGAAGCAGCTCTACCTCCCGGAGACGCACAACGACTATGTGTTTTCGGTCGTGTGTGAGGAGCTCGGCCTGGTTGGTGCTGTGCTGGTGCTGATTCTGTTCACGGCGCTGATTGTGCGCGGATACTGGATTGCCATGCACGCGGCTGACCGCTTCGGCTCCCTGCTGGCCGGTGGCATCACCACGCTGATCGCCATGCAGACCATGATGAATATCGCCGTTGTGACCAACGCCATACCGGTCACCGGCGTTTCTCTGCCGTTCTTCAGCTACGGAGGAACATCGCTCGTTCTGCTGCTGGCGGAAATGGGCATTGTGCTGAGCGTGTCCAAACAGATGCGGACAGACCGGGTCTGACAGACCCCACCGGCATCGGAAATCGAGAAGGGAGATGCGACCCACTATGAAAATCATCCTTGCAGGCGGCGGTACGGCGGGACATATCAACCCGGCCATTGCCATTGCCAGATACATCCGGAAACGCCGTCCGTCGGCAGAAATCCTCTTCGTCGGCGCCGCCAACGGCATGGAAACCCGACTGGTTCCGGAAGCCGGCTTCGAGCTGCGCACCTTTCCTATGTCGGGCATGATGCGCGGCATTTCGTGGAAGGCAGCCAGACATAACCTGAAAACGGCGAAGCTCCTGACCGGTGCCATGAAGGCCGCCGATCGCATTCTGGACGAATTTCAGCCGGATATCATCATCGGAACCGGCGGCTTTGCCTGCTTTGCACCGCTCTATCGCGGCGCAAAACGCGGCATCCCCACGATGATTCACGAATCCAACGTCCTGCCGGGGCGCACCAACCGCCTGCTCAGCCGCTATGTGGATCGCATCCTTCTCGGCTTTGAGGACGGCGCAAAATACCTGAAGCACCCGGAAAAGATTCGCGTGACCGGCAACCCCCTGCGGGAAGGGATGCTCTTTACCGAACAGGCTGCAGCCAAGCAGACGCTGGGCATCGAGGGCAAGCTGGTCTATTCCGCCTTCGGCTCACAGGGCGCCCGACGAATGAACGAATTGACGGCGGAACTGTTCGCACTGGAGGAAGCCGATCACGCTTCCTTCCGCCACATCCATTCCACCGGTGCCTTTGGATACCAGTGGATGCCGGAGCACGTCGCCTCGCTCGGCGTTGACCTGGCCGCCTCCGGCCGCATCGATATGCGTGAATATGTCCACGACGCGCCGACCGTCATGGCGGCAGCCGACCTGATGATCTGCCGCGCTGGCTCCATGACCATGAGCGAACTCTGCGCAACGGGGACACCGGCCATCATGATTCCGTCTCCGAATGTCGTGGAAAACCACCAGTACCGCAACGCCCGCGCACTGGCCGACCGCGGCGCTGCCGTGTTGATCGAAGAAAAGGACCTGACCGCGCAAAAGCTGTACGATACGGTTCGCGAGCTCCTGCAGGATGAAGCGCGGCTGGCCGAAATGCGGCAGGCGGCGCTGTCACAGGCCGTCTTTGATGCGGAGGAGCAGATTGATCGCTGCATCCGGGAATTGCTCGGCGAAACGCAGGAATCCCGGTAAAAGCAGGAACAACTTCACGCCATTTCCCATAGAATGAAATGGTTTTCCCGAAAAGCAATGGGAAAGAAAGGCGTGAAAGCAATGGATTGGATTGAAACCACCGGCGGGCGGGCGCTGAACGGCTGCGTCACCGTGCAGGGCTCCAAAAACAGCGTCCTGCCGATTCTGGCCGCAACGGTGCTCACCGGCGGCGTCAGCGTGATTGAAAACTGCCCGGAGCTGAGCGATGTAGCGGCGACAGTGGCCATTCTGGAAGAAATTGGCTGCCGCGTCACGCGCAAAAATTCAACGCTGACGGTAGACAGCGAATGCATAAACGAGTATAATATATCCATAGAGCATATGTCTTCGCTCCGCTCCTCCATCGTCTTCCTGGGTGCACTGCTGGCGCGGATGGGTCGTGCCGACCTGTTTATGCCCGGTGGCTGTGAGCTGGGGGCCCGCCCGATCGATATTCACCTGTGGGCGCTGATGCGTATGGGCGCCCGGATTTCCAACCACGACGGCCGCCTGAACGGGTCAGCATCCCGGCCAACCGGCTGTGAGCTGGTGCTGCCGATTCCGAGCGTCGGCGCAACGGAAAATATCATGCTCTTTGCAACCGCCTGCGAGGGCACGACCACGATTGTCAACGCCGCGAGGGAGCCGGAAATCGTGGAGCTGCAGACCTACCTGACGGCGGCCGGGTTTGACGTTTCCGGCGCGGGAACGCCGGTGATCCGCGTGACGGGGTGTCGCCACGCCCGATTGAACGGCTGCGTGCGGTATCGGGTTCAGCCGGATCGCATCGCTGCGGCCACATGGATGTGCGCGGCGGCAGCGGCCGGCGGTGAAATCCTCGTGGACGGTGTGGAGCTTGAACCGCTTGCCCGCCTGGCTGCTGTGCTGAATGCGATGGGCTGCACCGTTTACCAACAGCAAAATGCCGTCACGGTTCGCCGGACGGGGGCACTGACCGCCCCGGCCGAGCCGATTCGAACGGGGCCGTATCCCGGCTTCCCGACCGATATGCAGCCGCTGCTGACAATTCCGGCATCACTCGCCGACGGCTGCACCACGTTTGAGGAAAATATGTTTGACGACCGCTATCGGCACATTCCGGAGCTGAACCGCATGGGCGCACGGATTGCGGTCAGCGGGAAATATGCGCTCTGCACGGGCGTCCCGGCGCTGCACGGTGCAACGGTGCGCGCCTGCGATTTGCGCGGCGGCGCAGCTCTCGTGCTGGCGGGGCTCTGCGCGGAGGGCAAAACGGTGATCGCCAATCCGGCGTACATCGACCGCGGCTATGAACACATCGAAGAAACGCTGACCGCACTGGGTGCGGATATCCGGCGCATCCGGACAGAACAGCGACATACAGGGGCTTACTGAATTATGGCGACAGGCTATCCAGGCAACACAACAGGCAGAAAGACGGCTGATCCGAAACAAGACAGACCGTCTTTTTCCCATGCCCGGACAAGCCGGCCCGAAAGCGCTAAAACCGAATCGCCCGCCGCGAAAACGCGGACAGCCTCGGTCAAAACGTCGCGAAGAAAAGCCCGCGCCCGCAAGAGAAATGCGCGGATTTTTGCCTGCATCGGCATCGTGGCGGTAATTCTCTCCGTCCTGTTCGCCGTCACCGTCTTTTTTACGGTCGATGTGATCGAGGTACACGGCAATACCGTCTATACAAGCAACGAAATCATTGAAAAAATGGGCGTGCAGTTTGGCGATAACCTGCTGCTGATGGACAAGTATCAGGTCATCGACCGCGTCCTGAACAGCTGCGTGTTCATCGATTCAATGGAGATTCGCCGCGTCCTGCCCAATAAGCTCGTTGTCCGCGTGACAGAGGTTCAGATGGCCGTCGGCTTTGACTGCGAAAACGGGAATTACTGGCTGGCCGACCCGGATGGACGCCTGCTGCAAAAGGTGACGGAGCTGCCGGCCTACTCGGCGTGCATTTCCGGCATTCAACTGAAAAACCCGCGTCCGGGCGCGACCTTTGAAGCGCTCGAAAGCGAAAAGCAGCAGCCGATGGAAACGTTGCTGGCGGCTCTGAAAAAGAACGACTGCTATGAGGCTGTCACCAACATCCGAATCGAAAAAATCTACGACATCCGCCTGACCTATCAGGAGCGCTACGAGGTCATTTTTGGCCGAAGCGACCAGATCGACAACGGACTGGCCAAGCTGGAGCTGGTCATTGCGGAGCTGGAAAATCAGGGAACGTTCAGCGCAACCATCGATTTCTCCGACGGAACCATCCGCGTCATTCCGTAAAACGGCCGGAATCGAAAAAAAGTGCGATAGGGCTCCAAAAAAAAGCGGCGATTATATTGTAATTTCGCCAAAAATAGTGTACAATATAATAGTGTATATCAGAATCGAAAAGCACCTTGAATATAAAATGCGGGAGGAAACGAAAAATGCCTTTGAAAAATGACTTCAACGATGATACGGTTGTCAATATTAAAGTGATCGGCATCGGCGGAGGCGGCAACAACGCGATCAATCGAATGATTGCCAGCAATCTGCAGGGCGTCGAGTTTATTTCAATCAATACGGACAAGCAGCAGCTGCTGAAAGCATCCGGTGAAGTGCTGCAGGTCGGCGAACGGATTACCCGTGGCCAGGGCTGCGGTGCCAATCCGGAAAAAGGAAAAAAAGCTGTCGAAGAAAACAAGGATGACATCATCAAGCTGATTCAGGACGCCGACATGATCTTCATCACGGCCGGTATGGGCGGCGGCACAGGGACGGGCGGCGCACCGGTTGTCGCAGAAATCGCCCGCGAGCTCGGCATTCTGACCGTCGGCGTTGTCACCAAGCCGTTCAAATTCGAAGGCAAGCGCCGCATGGATCAGGCCGAACAGGGCATCGAAATGCTCCGCAACGCGGTGGACTCCCTGGTCGTCATTCCGAACGAACGCCTGAAATACGTCACCGACCAGAAAATCACCTTCCTGAACGCATTCGATATCGCGGATGACGTTCTCCGCCAGGCCGTCCAGAGCATCTCCGACCTGATCAAGATGCAGGGTCTGGTCAACCTGGACTTCGCAGACGTCAGCGCTATCATGCGCGATGCCGGCTACGCCCACATGGGTATGGGCAAAGCCTCCGGCAAGGACAAGGCCAACGAAGCGGCCAAGCTGGCCATTCAGAGCCCGCTGCTCGAAACCTCGATCAACGGTGCCAAGCGCATCCTGATCAATTTCATCGGCTCCATCGATATCGCACTGGACGAGGTCGAAACGGCTGCCTCCATCGTCGAAGAAGCGGCGCATCCGGAAGCCAACATCATCTTTGGTGCCGCCATTGACGACACGCTGGACGATGAAATCAAGGTCACCATCATTGCCACCGGCTTTGATACCGAAGGTCCGAACCTGCTGGATGAAACGCCGAAGGCGGCCAAGCAGCCCGCGAGAGAAGCGGCTGACAATCTCGATGTCTACCCGCAATCGACCGCGAAATCGGCTGCACCGGCGGACGACGACCCCTATGGCGATATCATGGCCATCTTCAACAAGAAATAAGCTGCCTTTGAATCGGGCAGGGATTACATAAAGAGCGGGAGGAAACGGCATGGAGCTGCGTTATGACGGCGGCGAGGTCACGAGAATCAAAGTGATCGGGATTGGCGGCGGCGGAAACAATACGATTGACCGCATGGTAGAGGCAAAGCTGCAGGGAGCGGAATTCATCGCGATGAACACCGACCTGCAACAACTGAATCGCTCCAAAGCGCCGGTCAAACTCCAGCTTGGCGCAAAGGCGACGCTGGGGCGCGGCTGCGGCGCAAGACCGGAGCGCGGCCGCAAATCGGCTGAGGAAAACAAAGATGAAATCACAGCACTGCTGCAGGATACCGACATGGTCTTCATCACGGCCGGTATGGGCGGCGGAACGGGCACAGGCGGTGCGCCGGTTGTTGCGGAAATTGCCCGCAGCATGGGCATCCTGACCGTTGGCGTTGTGACGCGTCCCTTCAAGTTTGAAGGGGCACAGCGCGCCAAACAGGCGGAAGCCGGCCTGACCGAATTCCATCAGTATGTCGATGCGCTCGTCGTGATTCCGAATGAACGCCTGAAATATGTGACCGACCAGAAAATCACGTTTGTGAACGCGTTTGCCTATGCGGATGATGTCCTGAAACAGGCCATTTCCAGCATCTACGAGCTGATTACTATGCAGGGTCTGATCAGCCTCGACTTCGCCGACGTGCAGACCGTCATGCAGAACAGCGGCTATGCCCATATGGGCGTCGGCCGCGCAGCCGGACGGGATAAGGCCAACGAAGCGGCCAGAATGGCCATTCAGAGCCCGCTTCTCGAAACCTCCATTCGCGGCGCCAAGGGCGTCCTCATCAACGTCGTCGGCTCGCCGGATCTGGAGCTGGACGAGGTGGACGCAGCCGCCAGCATTGTCCGGGAAAACGCCGACCCCAACGCCACCATCATTTTCGGCGCAGCGATTGATGAAACGCTGAACGACGAAATGCGGATTACGATCATTGCGACCGGCTTTGAGGACGACAGCCCGAATATGCTCGGCAGCGAGTCGAAGCCCGCTGCAACGCGCTCGGCGCAGGCGGCACCGGCACCGGCCGGAATCGATGACGATCTGCCGTTTGCCCGTACCAACGCACCGAAACCGAAAAAAGAAGAACCCGCATCCGGCTATTCGCAGGACTATGAGCGAATTCTGGAAATCCTCCGCGGAAAATAAAAACGCCGGAATCGAACGGGACTTGTCCCGACAAACAGAACGTTGACAGAAAGCCGCAACGACTCCGTTGCGGCTTTCTGATCCCGACAGGCTCTGTCGAAAACCAGAACAAAAAGGAGAACCCATTATGCAGAATGCAGTCATTGAAATGGAAAACGGCGGCAAAATGACGCTGACCCTTCACCCGGAGTACGCACCGGAAACGGTGGCCAATTTTGTCAAGCTGGCAAACAGCGGCTTCTATGACGGCCTGATTTTTCACCGCGTCATTCGCGGCTTTATGATTCAGGGCGGTGACCCGACCGGCACCGGCCGCGGCGGCCCCGGCTATCAGATTCACGGCGAATTCGCCGCAAACGGCGTCCAGAACAACCTGAAGCACACACGCGGCGTCATTTCCATGGCGCGTGCTATGGATCCGAACTCCGCAGGCTCCCAGTTCTTCATCATGCATGAGGATGCGCCCCACCTGGATGGCCAGTACGCGGCGTTTGGCGTGATGAGCGATGGCTTCGATACGCTCGATCAAATCGCGGAAACCGAGACGGATTATTCCGATCGCCCGGTTTCGGAGCAGAAAATCAAAACCGTGACCATTGTGGAAGCCTGATCACGGCCAAAGCCCCTTGCCGTTCAGCGACAAGGGGCTTTTTTTTGTTGCAAAAATCAGAAACCTACGACCGAATGGCGCTCAGAAAGGCGACCGCTTTGCCCAAAATCCGAATCCGGTTCAAGTCCCCTCCCTCATAATTCAGCGGCGCAAACATCGGATTCTCTGCGCGCAGCTCCACGCGGTTCGGATATTTGTACACGCGCTTCAGCGTCGCCTCATCGCCGATCAGAACGGCGGCAATCTCACCGTTGTCCACATCGGGCTGCTCCCGGATCAGGACAATATCGCCGTCAAAAATCCGGGCATTGATCATGGAATCGCCCTTGCAGCGGAGACAGAAATCGGCCGGAATGTTGTCCGGAATCTGCAAAAAATCGTCGATGTTCTCTGCCGCGAGAATCGGCGCTCCGCACGCAATCGCACCGAGCAGCGGGAGCGGACGCATCTGCGGAAGAGGGAGGACGTTCTCCGGAACCGACAGGACAGACGGTGCACCGCGCAATGCGTTGGCAACGGGCTGCCCCTCCGCCGCAATGATCGCGGCAGGCTCCAGCCTCAAAATTTCGGCCAGCGCCGCAATCCGATTTTGCTTCATGCTGGCAATGTCGCCGGATTCCCAGCGCGAAACCGTCGCCTCGCTGACGCCGACGTGCCGCGCTACGTCACTCTGCGTCAAGCCCAATTCCACCCGGCGCTCCTTCAGATACCGGTTCATATGCATCCTGATTCCTTCTTCCCAATGTGAATCGATCGTATGTTCGACCGTCTGCATCTATTATACCACAAAACCTGGCTGAGGACAATACGCAAATGCAAGTTCGACGAAATTCTTGCGTTTCTGTATTGACAAACGAACAAATGTATGGTATACTGTGGAGGCGAATATCCAACCCACCCACAAACAGTCGATGCAAAACTTGCGGAAACGCAAAAGAAAGGAACAGAGGAATGCAGAGAGACGAACAAAAGAAGCTGACGGAAACGGCGAACCGGCTGCGGCGCTATCGGGAAAAAGCGGCGTCTGCCGATGTCTTGCGGGCGAAGCTGTCGGCGCTGCAGGAAACGGCCTCAGCCTGTCGACGGAGCAGTCCGGGTGCGGCCATCCGGGCACAGCTGCGGGCAGCCTATCGACGGACGGAGGTGCAGCTGCGCCTTCAGCAGGTGGAAACGCGGCAAATCGAATGCGCGCTGGAACGGCTGACGCCGGAGGAACGATTGATTCTGACGGATATGCTGATCCGACCGGTGCCGATGGCAGCCGATCAGCTCTGCGAAAAGCTGAACATCGAAACGGCCACCGTCTATCGCAGAAGGCGGGCGGCACTCCGAAAAATGGCAGGGCTGCTCGGCGAAAAGGGCAGCCGGAACGGTACGGCCTGAGATGAAGCGCCGGAATTGGCTGACGGACACGGGAAGCATCTTGCATTTTCGGCAGACATATGATACAATAGAGGTGACCGATTCCGGCAGAATGGCTGCCGAACAACTGAACCGTGAACCATCCGGAGAAAGGAAGAAGAACATGAAACGTCTGCAATCGCCTGTGGCTCGTCTGCGCCGAATGCTGCCCATCCTGCTGGCCGCCGTGCTGTTGGCCGGCTGCAGCACGGATACACCGGTGCAGGAAACCTCCGTCTCTTCTTCCAACGGTACCACTGCGGCGCCGACAACGTCACCGACCTCAACACCACCGGTGACGACGACCGTCCCGGCCACCACACCACCGTCCGGTGAGGCTCAAATCTACATCGTCTTTGACCAGGAAGCGCCGGACGTCTACCCGCTGCCCAATACCGGGACGCTGGATGCCTCCGTCCTGCTGCAGGGGCTTGCGCGGCTGACCGGCTGGAATTGCGACGTCAACCACGTGGAAATCCTGAGCGGGATTGCCCGTGTCGATCTGGCCGAGACCGCGCTTCCGTTCAACTGGAACGGTGATGCGGAACGCGATCACGACAGTTCCGAGATTTTTTACGGCCCCACCTATGTGGATACGGTGTTTTTATTCCTCGACAGCATCCAGCAGACGCTGATGAAAAATCTGGGACTGTCCGGCGTCATTTTCACACAGAACGACGGGCAGCCGCTCCGGCTGAATCGCCTGCAGTCGGCTGTGGAGCTCTTCCCGGCGGATACGGCCTATCGCGGCAGCTCCTATTATCGGGCGCTGCTGCTGGATACCCCCGAATTCAGCACGGACGAGTATGAGCTGTTGCAGCTGGCCTGTGGAATGACGGTGCTGTGCCCGAAGAGCTTCCGGCCGGACGGCGAAGGCGACGCGGAATACCACATGGTCTATGAACAGGGCGACCAGATTGCAACGATCGTCTGGCATGAATACCCGCTGGACATTGCCGCCGAGGACAGCGAAGCGCTGCTGCAGGAGTCGCAACGGCTTCTTGCGGGCTGGTGCGACCATCTGACGGCGATGGATTCCGCCACCGGAACGGATACGCAGACGGCGACCGCCTCCGGCTATGAGCTGGACGGTGCCGCTGGCGCCTATCGCCTCCATGTGACGGGCTTCCTGGCTCCGGCATACTCCGCGTATTACGAAGTCGTCCTGCTCTATGATCCGGCGCTCTCCGAGGCAACTGATTCGTTCCCCGGCATGGAGACCATTGTCCGCGACCTCTCCTATGCGCTGAGCCACTACAACTGACAAAATCATATCTGTCTTCAGGGCGGGGTGCAATTCCCGACCGGCGGTAAAGTCCGCGAGCGCCGTGTGCGCATGATTTGGTGCAATTCCAAAACCGACCGTATAGTCTGGATGAAAGAAGACGAACGCGCTTTTTTTGACGCCCAAAAGACAGGTTTGCTCTTTTGGGCGTTTTGATTTGCATGAAAAACCGTGAAAAAGAGGGAATTTAGGATGAAAAATGACCGCATTCGAAGCATGACAACGGCAGCTATGCTGACCGCACTGGCCGTGGCCGCCGTCTGGATTTGTCGCATTCCGATTGTCCTGTTTCTGAAATACGAACCGAAAAACGTGATTCTGACGATCGGCGGCTTCCTGTTTGGCCCGATGATGGCGCTGGTCGTGACGGTGGCCTCGGCGCTGATCGAAATGATCACCGTCAGCGATACGGCCGGGTGGGGACTGCTCATGAATATTCTGGCCAGCGGGTCGTTTGCAGTCTTCGCCTCTCTCGCATACCGGAAAAAGCGGACGCTGACCGGTGCCGTGATCGGCCTGATCGGTGGGACGATTCTCTCAACCGCCATGATGCTCCTGTGGAACTGGCTCGTCACGCCGCTGTATATGGGCATCGAACGCGCCGACGTTATCAAGCTGCTCGTGCCGTATTTCCTGCCGTTCAACGCGTTGAAGGGGAGCCTGAATTCGGCGCTGACCCTGCTGCTGTATAAACCGGCTGTCACGGCACTGCGCCATTCCGGGCTGCTCCGAACAACGGCGAATACCCATGCGCCGCAGGCGAAAACGACGGTGCTGGTGTCCGTCTGCGCCGCCGCACTGCTGGCGTGCTCCGTGATCGCCTTCCTTGTGCTGCACGGCTGAACCGAAATCCACTACCGTTTGTTTTCCTTGAGCGGGGAAGCGCGTATTTTTTGCAAACCGCATCCAGCGAAAAGCCGTCTGCATCGACGAACGTCGATGCAGACGGCTTTTTTCAACAGAGTGCGTTGGGATGGTATGACCAAATGCCGTGCCGGCGCTTCCCTGCGGGTTACGGCAGGGGAGTCTCCTCCGGCGGGTTTTGACGCAGCCGTCTGCGGATTCTGCGGCGGCGCAGCAGAAGGACGGCCAGAACGACCAGCGCAATCAGCAACAGCCAGAGCAGTATCTCCAGAATGTTGCCGAGGAACCAGATGGCAAAGGCGCGGAACCCGTCGCGCAGACGAAGCGTGCTGCTGCGGAAGGTCTCGGCCAGCCGCTCGCCAAACGTCTGCGGCTCATCCTTTGGCTCCGTCAGCACGGCGACCTCCGACAGGTTGATGGAAACCGTGCTGTAGGCAATCTGCGAATCCAGCTGCTTCATCTGGGACGTATACGATTCAATCTGATAGCGGACGTCGCTGAGCGTCTGCTCGATTTCGAGAACAGCCTGCAGATCGGTCGCCTCCGCCAGCAGCGCCAAAATGCGCTCCTCCTGCTGTTGCAGGGTCTTCAGCCGCGCATCGATGTCCACGTATTGCAGCGTGACGTCCTGAGAGGAGAGCGATTCACCGGTGATGGTGCCGATCGACGAAACGCGGCCGAAAAAGCTGTTCAGCTGATCAGCCGGAATCCGCAGCACCAGCGTTGCGGAACGGAGCTGCGAACGGCTGGACTGAATCGACCTTCCGAAAATCTCGGACGACTCCGTATAGCCGCCGAATTCCACGGCCAAAGCGTCAATCGCCGACAGGGACGCGTCAAAGTCGAGCGTCTGAATGCGGTAGGAAACCTGATAAATCATCTTGCGCGAGGGATCGACTGCGCCGATGCTCAGAGAAGAATCACCGAAATCGCCCGCACTGTCCTCTGTCTTCCATTCGCCGGAGCCGACCTCCTCCGAAAGGTATGCGTCGCTTTTTTCGCCGGACGCACTGCCATTCAAACGCACGGAGGACGAATCTGCATGGCAGCCGGACAGGATCAGCGCAAACAACAGGAGAAAAAGGAACAGCGAATGCTTTCGCATCGTTCGTCTTATCATAAAAGAGACTCCTTTCTGCTGCATCAGCCCAGATAACGGCTGGTGATTTCGACCAGCAGCTCGTTCAACGGCCGCACCTGATATTCGCCGATTGTCGGCTCCAGGTGATCGCCGCCAATGCCGCTGTCGTTGGTGAGGAAGGTGTAGGTTCCGCCGGTCAATGCGGCAGCTGTGCGGAGGCAGTATTCAGCTTCCGTATCCACACCGCTGGACGCAACGGGAATCAGATGAACGCCGTTGGCGGCAAACGCCGGCAGCAGCTTCTGAAGCTGCGTCACCACGTTGAGCTGATTGCTGTGGGGCGGCGCATCACAGACGAGGTAGCAGAGCCGGACAGAGCCCTCCGCCCAGTCGTGCTCATTCAGAGCGTTGGCCAGCGCCACATCCACGGCTTCCGGATTGTCGCCGCCGCCTGCGGCAGACTGCGCCGCCAGATCGGCGAGACTCTGACGGATGTTCTCGGTAAAGTCGAAAGGAAGCACGAGATAGGCGTCCCCTTTGTCGCGGTAAAAGTTGACGCTGAGGCGGATGCGCGTGTTCGGGTGCGCATCGGAAACGGAACGAATGACGTCCTCCAGCTCAGCCTGAAGATACGAAAGCTCGTCACCCATGGAGCCGGTCGTGTCAATGACAAACATGAGATCGAGCGTCTCGGCTGCGCGGACGGGAGCATCCATCACAAAACGCAGCGTATCCTCGCCGCTCGGGACGGGCTGACTGGCCTCCACGCCGTCCAGCGAAACCGTGACGGTGCCGCCCTGCGCCTGATCGTCCGAAAGCGCAAAGAGATAGGCAAGCCCCGAGGCATCAGTGACGGCGCGATAGACGTCCTGCCCATTCGCACCGACCCAGACAACCGGGACGTTGGAAAGCGGCTCATTCTGCGCGTTCAAAACCGTGACGGCGATGCGGCGGGCAATCGTCAACTGATAGCGAATCGGATAGTCCGACCAGTCCTGCCGCTGCAGGACATCGGTGAAAAAGTCAAAATTCAGGTTGTCGCACCATTCACCCGCCGTCAGCAGACCGGGAACGGGGATGGGCTGATTGTTGTTGAGAATCGGGTATGTGTTGTCTTCACCCGGGACAAACGTTTCATCCAGAGACGGAATCGAATCTTCACCGGAAAAAAACACATCCACATCGACAACCGGATCGACAACATCGACAACATCGGCAGCATCGCCGCCCCCATCGGATTCGTCCAACGGGTTCTTTTCGACCTCACCGGCGTCCTGCGGAGGCGCGTCCGAACAATTATCATAATTGCCGGGCGAAGCCAGACGGGAAACGGTCACGGAACAGATCAACGCCATCATGGCAAAGGAAGCGGCGAGCTTCCAGTACATCGAACGTTTGCGCGGAACGGAACGGGCGACCGACTCCTGCGGGGTATCGGCAGCACGGGACAGGATCGAATCCTTCAGTCCGTCCGGTGGGGTAGAAGGAGCGGCATCTCGAATCCAATGCTCAAGCTCCCTGTCGCGCCTTTTCATACAATCAATCCTTTCTTTCTCCATCAAACAGAAGCTGTGGGATAGCACCTGCGCAGCTTTTTGAGTGCGTACGCATATTTCCAGCGCACAACCGGAGTGGACAGGCCGAGCAGATCGGCAATCTCTGCATGAGACAGAGCGCCGTAAATGCGGAGACGCACAATTTCCAGCTCCTCGGCCGTCAGGGTATCCGCCAGCAGCTGCTGCACATCGACACGCGCTGCAACGTCGTCTTCAAAGACCTCTTCTGCCGACGGATGCGCGCAATCGGTTGGACAGAAGGGAAGAGAGACGGTGCAGCTCGTCCAGACAGAGGTTGCGCACAATCCGCAGAATCCAGGCCATGGGGCGGCTGAAGGATACGTATCCGGGGGCAGATCGCCAGATGCGGAGAAACGCATCCTGGACAACGTCGCGTGCCGTCTCCGGCCGCTTCAGCACAGACAACGCGTACGCATACATGGATGAAGCGCACTGCTCATACAGCTCACCGAACGCGTTTCGGTCACCTTGCCCTGTGCGGGAGATCAGATCGTCCAACAGGCGATCTGAGGCGGGATTCTGAATCATATTGACAACCTCCATTCTGTCAGGATAACGGATGATGGAAGGTATTTGGAGAAAAAAGGAAGAAAAAATTTTCAGTCTTCGCAGGAACGCGGTTCCACAAGGAATTTGAACAGGTGGCGGTGCAGACGCCAGTGCTCCGTCACGGTAATCCGTCCGGCGCTGTAGCAGTCAATCCCGGCCAGCTCCTCATCGATCTGCCGGGCGTTGTCCTCAACCGAGCCCAGACAGGCAAACAGCCGGCGGTAGGCCGGGTCGCGCTGCAGAGAGACGGCGCGGCGAATCGTAAAGAACAGCCAGACGCCCCAGACGGCAATCAGAATCGAGGAAAAGGCGATGCTGGTGCCGACACTGGAAAACGCCTCCGCCGTGGCATCAAAGATCAGCGGGCGCAGCGCATGGCTGTCGATATCGGAGCAGCTGAGCAGCTCCTTACAGAGGTCGTCCGGCAGATAGCCCAGTGTCCCGGTCAGACGATCGAGCTGCACGAGCGCGGAACGCTTGACGGCGACGAAGGTTCCGTCCTCCAGCTGCGCCAGCGTGTAGCAGACGACGTCGTCCGATTTGCCGCCGGGCTGCTGGGTCAGCTCGTGAAACGCAGCGGGTGTCCACGTCAGGTGGCAGGAACCGTTCTTTGCATACATCAGCCGCTTCAAAGCGGAATCCTGGTCAAACACGGTGGAGGATTCGTAGTTGGCCGAAAAACCAAAGGAGGTCAAATCGGTGAGCGGGTCGTCAATCGCGGCAATGTCGCTGCCGGTGACCGTCTGCGGCTCGCTGTAGGCCAGCCGGGCGCGATAAATGGTGCTCATGGTGTCAAAGTAGAAAATCAAAACGAAGACGACCAGACAGAGCAAAATCCGGTTCCGGTTCACGCGGCGGATTTCGCGGCAAAAGGTGCTGTCGTGGAAGCTCCAGTTCTCCAGGTCGGAGGGTTGAACGAATGGCATGGTCATATTCCTGTTCCCACTCCAAAACAGAGCGGGATCCTTTCCTGTGCGGTTAAAATGCAGGGAATCAGGCGCGAAGCCTGATTGTTCCTATTGTACCATAACAGCCGTGAAAATTCAAGTCATCTGTGTTCTTTGCACCGTTCAAGGTGCATCCGGAAGGCCAAAAAACGCGATTGACCGCCCGAAAAGCACGAGTCTGCAAGGTCAAAATCAAAGTGCACACAAAAATGATGTATATCCTTGGTCAGATTTGGTCATTTTAAACTTGACAAATGAACGGATTCGTGGTAAATTATTGGTGTTAGCACTCGAAGGGTTTGAGTGCTAACGCAGACGATCGGAAAGGAGTGAAACGCGATATGCTGACAGAGCGACAAAGACGCATTCTGAAGGCCATCATTGATGTTTATGTGGAAACGGCAGAGCCGGTGGGTTCGAAAATCCTGGCACAGCGGCTCGATCTCGGCGTTTCACCTGCCACACTCCGAAACGAAATGGCAGAGCTGATCGCCCAGGGCTACCTGGAGCAGCCGCACACTTCGGCCGGTCGTGTCCCAACCCATAAAGGCTATCGCCTGTATGTGAATGAGCTGATGAACGATTACGCGCTCACACGGGAGGATACCTCCCGCCTGCATGAGGCGCTCCGGTTGAAAATCGCGGAGTATGACCAGCTGATCGACGAAGCCGGAAAGGCGATTTCCCGCCTGACCAATTATGCGTCCATCACAGCAAGGCCGAAGCTGGGCGCGGCGGAAACCATCCGCCATATCGATCTGGTTCGCTGCGGAGAGTCCGCATTCGTGGTCGTCGTGGTCACGGGGCGCGGCACCGTGCGGAATCGGCTGATTCAGACAGCGGCAGACGTTTCGGACACGGAGCTGGAACGGCTGCGCAGCGCGCTCAACATCGTGCTGACCGGGTTGGAACCGGGCGGCATCACATTGACGCATATTCGCAGGCTGGAAACGGTGGCATCAGAGAGCTGCATCGATCTGCTCGGACAGACGGTGGCGTTTCTCCGGGAAATCGGCGAGGTCTCCGGCGAAATGGAAGTCCGCTTTGCCGGAACCGGGAATCTGCTCGGCTATCCGGAATATCGGGATGTGGACAAAGCGCGTGAGCTGCTGAGCTTTTTGAGCAGCGCTCCGCCAACGGATTGGCTGTCGGCCGCCGGAAACCTGCCTGTGGTTTACCGCATCGGCGAAGAAAACGGAGCGGAACCGCTGAAGGATGCGAGCATGGTCGTGGCCAAGTGCCCGCTGGGCAACGGCTGCACCGGATACATCGGCATTGTCGGGCCGACCCGCATGAATTATCCGCAGCTGGCCGCCCGACTGGAATATTTTGCAAAAGGTCTGAGCGCACTGCTGGGCGGAACGCCATCCGGGCGCGAGGCTCGCGCCGATCGGCAGACGCCGCCGACAGGTGCCGGCACAGATGGAAGGAATGAGTCAACATGACAGAAGATCAGAAGAAAACCAAAGAGTCAGCCGCAGAAGAAACCGCCGCTGTTCAGAGCACGCCCGAAGAGCTGGATGCACTGGTTGCGGAGCTGACCCAGTCCAATGATGAAATGGCCAGAGAGCTGGAAAGCGCCAAAAAGCTGGCCGAAGAGACAAAGGATACGCTGCTGCGCACGGCGGCAGAGTACGATAACTTCCGCAAACGCTCCGCCAGAGAAAAGGATGCCGTCTATGCGGAAACGGTCGCAAAAACGATCGAAGCGTTTTTACCGGTGGTTGACAACCTGGAACGCGCTGTCGCCTTCTCCGATACGGAAGGGCTGAAGCAGGGTCTGGAGCTGACCCTGAAGCAGCTGGCCGGTGTGCTGGCCAAGCTGAATATCACCGCGATTGACCCGGCCGGTCAACCATTTGATCCCAACCTGCACAATGCCGTGATGCACGTGGAGGATGAATCAATGGATGAAAACATCGTGGCCGAGGTGCTGCAAAAGGGCTATGAAATCGATGGCCGCGTGATTCGACACGCCGTCGTCAAGGTGGCCAACTGACGTCAAACAGCAAACAAAATCGAAAAATTCCAACTTCAATTGATTGAAAAGAACAGATTCATGGAGGTATATTGATTATGGCAAAGATTATTGGGATTGACCTTGGTACAACCAACTCCTGCGTAGCAGTTATGGAAGGCGGCGACCCGGTCGTCATCGCAAACGCAGAGGGCGCACGCACAACGCCGTCTGTCGTCGCATTCGGTAAAACCGGGGAGCGCCTCGTCGGCAACACGGCGAAGCGTCAGGCGATTACCAACCCGGATCGCACCATCATTTCCATCAAACGTGAAATGGGCACGGCACATAAGGTCGAAATTGACGATAAGAGCTACACGCCGCAGGAAATTTCCGCGATGATTCTGCAAAAGCTGAAGGCCGATGCGGAAAGCTACCTCGGCACCACGGTCACACAGGCCGTCATCACCGTCCCGGCGTACTTCAATGACAGCCAGCGCCAGGCCACCAAGGATGCCGGTAAAATTGCCGGTCTGGAGGTTCTGCGGATTATCAACGAGCCGACCGCCGCGGCACTGGCCTATGGCGTCGATAAAGAGGGCGAGCAGAAGGTCATGGTCTATGACTTGGGCGGCGGTACGTTCGATGTCTCCATCCTCGACATCGGCGACGGCGTTCTGGAAGTGCTGGCCACCAACGGCAATACCCGCCTGGGCGGCGATGACTTCGATGAGCGCATCATGAAGTGGATCATTTCCAGCTACAAGCAGGAAACCGGGATTGACCTCTCCAACGACAAAATGGCGATGCAGCGCCTGAAGGAAGCTGCAGAAAAGGCGAAGATCGAGCTCTCCAGCCTGACCACGTCCAACATCAACCTGCCGTTCATCACGGCGGATGCAACCGGCCCGAAGCATCTGGATATGACGCTGAGCCGCGCCAAATTCAATGAGCTGACGGCAGACCTCGTCGAAGCCACCATGGGTCCGGTTCGCCAGGCGATGAAGGACGCCGGCCTCCAGCCGTCCGACCTCTCCAAGGTTCTGATGGTTGGCGGTTCGACCAGAATCCCGGCTGTTTTCGACGCCGTCAAGAACTTCACCGGCAAAGAGCCGTTCAAGGGCATCAACCCGGATGAATGCGTCGCAGTTGGCGCATCGATTCAGGCCGGTGTTCTCGCGGGCGAAGTCAAGGATCTCCTCCTGCTCGATGTCACACCGCTGTCTCTGGGCGTTGAAACGATGGGCAACGTCTGCACCAAGCTGATCGAACGCAACACCACCATCCCGACGAAGAAGAGCCAGATCTTCTCCACCGCAGCCGATGGCCAGACCTCCGTTGAAATCCATGTGCTGCAGGGCGAACGCGAAATGGCCGCCGATAACAAGACGCTCGGTCGCTTCCACCTCGATGGCATCGCAGCGGCACCGCGTGGCGTTCCGCAGATCGAAGTTACCTTCGATATCGACGCAAACGGCATCGTCAACGTTTCCGCAAAAGACCTCGGCACCGGGAAGGAACAGAAAATCACCATCACCTCTTCCACAACGATGAGCCAGGAAGAAGTCGATAAAGCCGTCCAAGAGGCTGAAATGTACGCCGAAGAGGACAAAAAGCGCCGCGAAGAAGTCGATTCCCGCAACCAGGCCGAACAGCTGGTGTACCAGAGCGAGAAGACGCTGGGCGAAATCGGCGACAAGCTCCCTGAGGATGAAAAGACGCCGGTCAAGGAGCAGATTGAAAAGGTCAAGGAAGCCCTGAAGGGCACCGACGCAGCCGCCATCAAAGCGGAGAGCGAAGAGCTGACCAAGCGCTTCTACGCGCTGTCTGAAAAGCTGTATCAGCAGACGGGCGCCGCACCGGATGGTGCAGCAGGCGCAGCGGGCGCACAGGGCGCAGCTGGCCCGGATGCAAACGGATACTATGACGCCAACTACGAAGTCGTGGACGACGATCAGCCGAAACAGTAAGCAGAGCTGAAACAGGACACTGCGGAGGGATACGGTGTATGCCAGGGATACGGTGTATGCCGTATCCCTCCTGCGGGGTTGACTGAACGAGCCTCCATGCACCTGCAAACGATGCGGGCGTATCGAGGGAAGCCGGAAACGGCTCATCGAGAACAAGCGCCTTGTAACGCGAGGTGCGATAGAAGGCGGGAAACATATGGCAGAAAATAAACGTGAT
The DNA here is from genome assembly GCA_964448855.1 of uncultured Oscillospiraceae bacterium. Taxonomy (GTDB): domain Bacteria; phylum Bacillota; class Clostridia; order Oscillospirales; family QAMX01; genus QAMX01. The sequence goes on from CAYUXI010000005.1 coordinate 45,525, forward strand.
TATTATGAGGTGCTTGGCGTTTCCAAAACGGCAAGCGACGATGAAATCAAAAAGGCATACCGAAAGCTGGCCAAGGAATATCATCCGGATCTGCATCCGGGCGATCAGGTGGCGGAAACCAAGTTCAAAGAGCTGAACGAGGCATACGAGGTGCTTTCGGATCCTCAGAAAAAGAGCAAATACGACCAGTTCGGCTTTGCCGGAGTGGATCCCACATACGGCGCTGGTCAGGCGGGCTATGGCGGCGGCTACGGCGCCTACGGCAGCGGCTTCGGCGGCTTTGACGTCGGCGATTTCGGCGATATCTTCAGCTCGATTTTCGGCGGCGGCTTTGGCGGTGGCGGTCAGTCGCGCAATGCACCGCGCCGCGGCGAGGACGTCGAGCGCAGTGTTCAGATTTCCTTTGAGGAGGCCGCCTTTGGCTGCGCCAAGGATATCACGGTCAACCGGGTTGAAAAATGCTCGGAGTGTGACGGCAGCGGCGCGGCCAAGGGGAGCGCGGTGGAAACCTGTAACGTCTGCCACGGCAGCGGTCAGGTGCGAACCACCCGCCGGACAGCACTCGGCACCGTCAGCACGACGGGCGTTTGCCAGGCCTGTGGCGGCAAGGGCAAAACCATCAAAAACCCGTGCAGCGCCTGTCGCGGCGCGGGACAGATTCGCCGGAGTCGCACCATCTCCGTGAAAATCCCGGCCGGGATTGATGATGATCAGACGGTCGTCCTGCGCGGTCAGGGACATCAGGGTGCCAACGGCGGCCCGAACGGCGACCTGCTGATCAATGTTCGCGTCAACCGCCACGAATTCTTCACCCGCGACGGCAGCAATCTGCTCTGCACCGTGCCGATTACCTTCACACAGGCCGCACTGGGCGATACGATTGAAGTGCCGGGGCTGGAGGGCACCTTCCAGTATACCATCCCGGAGGGCGTCCAGAGCGGGACAGTCTTCCGCATCAAAAATCGCGGGATTGCACAGGTCAATTCCAAAAATCGCGGCGATTACCTGCTGACCGTTGTGGTCGAAACACCGCGTGGACTGAACAACAAACAGAAGGAGCTGCTCCGCAGCTTCGAATCCACGCTGCAGGATAAAAACAGCGCGCAGAAAAAGAGCTTCCTCGATAAGGTGCGCGAAAAGTTCAATAAATAAAAGATCCCGGCTCTGATCAGTGGTCAGAGCCGGATTTTTGTACACGGGATGGAAGGCTGCTGCAATCGGAGAAAGTAGGGTGATCGGAGTTTTCCGGGGAATGACGTCAGCAGAAGCGCTTTTTGGGGGAGGGAGCTCTGCAAAAAACGTTTTCGTGGCGATTGGAAAACCGCCCCCTAGCGCGAAACCCTTCATCCTGCGCGGCCAGCCTTCACCCGCCACCTTGAAAAATGCCGCACACCGGTTTTTGTCTTCTTTTTTTGCAAAAGGCACTTGATTTTTCTGCATGAATGTGGTATGATATGTGTTGTACGAATGTACATCCGGGTGTAGCGCAGCTTGGTAGCGCGCTTGAATGGGGTTCAAGAGGCCGCAGGTTCGACTCCTGTCACTCGGACCAGTCGGAGCAAGCTTGATATCGCTTGCTCCGACTTTTTTTGTTTGCGCGTTCCTCCTTTTCAAATCACAAACGCTTTGCAGGCTTACGATTTGATTGTCTGTTCCAAGATCGGAAGCTCTGTTTCACCCATCACACCACGTCGCAGGCGTTGATCGCTTGCGACTTTTTTGCATCAAAAATTGCCAACCCGTAGCCACCCACATCGGGCAAAAAAATGAAGCTCCCTCTGACGAGGGAGCTGGCAGCGCAGCTGCCTGAGGGAGAGAAGACGTTTTCTGAGTGCTCACCTTCACTTTCAGCAGAACTACCAAAATTCCAAACAGAGCGCCTATTTTTTCACCGAGCAACTACCGAACGTCTTCTCTCCCTTCGTCAAAAATCGAAGATTTTTGCCACCTCCCTCGTCAGAGGGAGGTTTGCAGCCTACCCAAGGTTCACCACTGTGAATATACCACCCCCACTGGGCAGCAACCCAAGGCTCCCTTGTGTAAAGGAAGCTGGCACGGAGCGCCTGAGGGATTGCTGTACCCTGTGGGAACGCCTCACCCGCAGCCGCCTAACCCTCTCAGTCACCTACGGTGACAGCTCCCCCCAGAGGGGGAGAAGTGAGGAGTGATGCGCGTCTGCGGACACTGTGATGCGCACTTCGCGCAGTGATATGCGTTCCTTCGGAACACGTGATGAGTGATGGGCGTAGAGGGCCGCCCTGTGCCCTACGGCTACCCGCTGTTCCTGCTACGTTCGCAGCCCCCTACATCACCTCAGCCACCCCAGCTCCCTCTGACGAGGGAGCTGGGGTGGCTGAGGGAGAGAAAACTTTTTCTGTGTGTGCACTTGCGACCGTAGTTGCCCCACAGATACCAGCAATCCCACCTGCAACGGCAATGACTCGTCCCCTGTCCAATGTAGCGACTGCGGCACCCCCGCCCCCTCCTCTGCATCCGTCTCCAAAAATTTTCGCCAAGAGTATTGAAAATTCGGTCACTATCGTGTATACTTGATATAGAACCCAAAATACAGCAGGGGGTGATGCAGTTGGCAACGAGAAGAGCCAGCTTGCCAACCAAAAATCACGTGCTGGCGGTCAGCGCAAAGCTGCTGCTCGCACAGGGCTATCGCAACACAACCATCAAGGAAATCGCCGAAGCCGCGGATGTTTCGGTCAGCAGCGTGCAGAACTTTTTCGGCAACAAGGAAGGGCTTCTGACCGAACTGACACGGATGATGTTTGCCGGACAGTTCGGCGCGGCGCGTCAGACGGCCAAAGGGACACTGCCCCCAGCCTACATCTACGCCGCCGAAACCGCCATCCAGCTGACCCTGACCGACCGGAACGAACACCTCCGCGAAATCTACACCGAGGCGTACACCCTGCCGGAAACGCTGGAAGTCATTCAACAGCACACGGCGGCTGAGCTGAAGAACATCTTCGGTGACCGGTTCCCCGACGCCGAGGAAATCGACTTCTACGAAATGGAGATCGGCTCCGCAGCACTGATGCGCGGCTACCTGTCGCGCCCCGGCGATATGCGCTTCCCCCTTCACCGGAAGATCGACCGCTTCCTGACCGCCGCACTCCGCGTCTGTCGCGTCACGGAGGAAGAAATCCAACAGCTGCTCGCATTTGTCCACAGCCTGGCCCTGGAACAGCTGGCCGAAGACGTGGTACACCAGCTGTTCGCCACCATGGAAACCTATTATCAGGAAAATGTCCTGCGCCCGACCGCATCGGCGTAGCAGACAGACGACAAAGCAAGGGAGCGCTCCCTTGCATAGGGGCTTGCCCCTATGCAATCTCTCTCAAAACAAAATTGTTCCCATGGGGAGACCGGGAAACAGAAAAGTGAGGAAAAACGATGAAAAAGCGGATCCTATGCGCGCTGTTGGCTCTCTGCATGGTGCTGAGCCTGGCTCCGTCCGTGGTGCACGCCGATTCGACCGACGTGGATATGTCGGAGATGAACGCGCTGGAAGCCATCGGATTTGACACCAGCAAGCCCCCGGACGGCTTCAACGCAAATGACACCTCCAACCCCTATGGGCGCGACAGCGTCACGGTGAACCCGGTCGATGAACTGTTGTTGCTGAGCGGATATACGAAATTCACCAACAATGAAGCTTCCTCCTATCAGACCTATATTCACTCGGAACTTCGTGGTCATTCCAACGGTTCGATTACGGATTATACGACCTTTAAGAGCAAGTCAATGTCCGGAGATATCATATCAAGTACGCTGGACGCGGATCTGTACAGACAGGCCAAGAATCTGATCGCTCCATATTCCTACGATTTTCAGCCGTTTGGCGAATATACGCCGCGCTCTTCCTGGGCGGCGATGGCGGCGGCTGCGGCCAACTTCGACGGCAACCAGGCGGGACAGAAGAAGCAGTACGCGCTGGTGACGCTGGAATACCAGACTGGTGATACCGGCAGCAAAAAAACCTATGCCCCGGTGCTGAAGCTGCAGACGCTCGATGCGGGGACCGGTGCGGTCAGCAGCGCAAAAGCGATCACCCTGATTTCGGATTTCAGCAAGCTGGGCAATTCAGACGAACAACTGAAGAAAAAAGGTCCTAACGACAATGTGAAGCTGCAAACGATGGAGCAGTATGACCTGCAGAACTACGTGAAGGTGGCTGCGGGCGACTTTAACGGTGACGGTCTGGACGAAATCGCTGTCTATGTGCCGGACGCCGACAACCCGCGCATCGAAGTGTACCAGTACAAGAAGACAACCGGCGCCACCGCGACGTCCTATCAGAACATGGCAGACAAGTGGGCTGTGGTCTGGACGTATGCCCTGAGCAAAACCGGGAAAGGTGCCGTCGCGGATGCAAACGGCAAGGTACCGAACATGGTCTCGCTCCTGGCGGCCGACATCAACCGCGACGGGATTGACGACCTGGCCGTCACCTACGGCTATTTTCACGGTGATATCAGCAGCCCGAAGAATGTGCAATCGATTCAGAGCCGCGCCGCTGTGCTGTACGGCTCCAAGAACAATGCCAATCTCCTGACGGCGTATGACGACTTTGCCATCCAGTCGTCTGACGGCCAGCCGATTGTGCGCGCCGCGTTTACCTATGGGCCGCTGGTTGGCGTCGATCAGGAAAGTCTGGTGCTGGGCGGCCAGTCGGCAACCGATCTGAAAAATGGCAAAGCGTATACCCGCTATGCGGCGGTCTATCAGTACGACGGCGAAGGCTTCGGCATCGTGACCGACAAGAACCTTGACCTCTTTGCCAAAAACGATGACGGCAGCTATGTCTACAGCTGCATGGAACGAGCCGAAGAGATCTTCTGCTCTCTTCCGTACAACCCCGCCAACCTGGCCGTCATTTCCAACGGCCTGACTGAAGCGGCCACGCTCTATTTCGACAGTCTGCAGCTGACGTATGCCGAAACCGGTCTGGAGCTGGGAGCCACTCTGGATGCGGATATGCCGGCTGATAGTGCCGAAGCAAACAAGAAATGGAATTCCAATGGATATTACTATACCGAGTATGGCGCAGCCAGCGCCGACCTGTTCGGCTATGGCTATGACGCGCTGGCAACGATTCTGTTTTATCCTGGTTTGGTGAGATATACTGATGATGCCACACGGTTCAACATGATTATCACGGAAGCCACACCGGTTGCGGCCTCGGAGGAAGAAGTCGAAAACGGACAGAAGTTCGAAACTAAACCGTCCATCAAATCCGAACCGTTATCAACGTCAAACACAACGAGCCATTCCAACGCCGCATACTTCATCTTCCCCAATACGGACGAGGACACCGCCTACCTGAAATACAACCAGAACCACTACTTCATCTACAGCAACCCCAAGGTGCTGGCCGTTCTGGCGTCGTCGCCGTATTTTGAAGATCTGATGAACCGCGACGACCTCTCCGGTGCGTACATCCAGTCGGAGACGTCCTACGCGAAGACGGAAGGCAGCTCGGACGGCGCTGTCGCATCGACGTCCATCTGGGCGGGCGCATACGCCTCGCTCGAACAGGATATCACCATTTTTGGCATCAAAATCGGCTCCATTGAGGCGAGCTCGACGATTAAGGCCAAATTTACCTATGAATTCGAAATGAACTCCACATTGGAGCAGACGGTCGCGTATTCGACCTCCGTCGGTGCGGACGCCGTCGTGCTCTATTCCATCCCGACCGTTGTGTACGAGTACACTGCCTATACGCCGGACGGCAAAGGCGGCTACAACGCACAGGCGATGACGATTACGTCCCCGCACACCGCCGCCATTCAGGTCATGGATTTGGAGACGTACGAGGAAATCGCCAAGGACTATGACGATCTGCCGAAGATCGCCGGCAACATCATGACCCATACGCTGGGCGACCCGTCTACCTATCCGACCTCCACCAAGGGCTATGAGGATGCGATCGTCTGGAACGGAAACTACGCCGCCGTTGGCTACACGGATGCGCCGAACGGCCAGAACATCACCCAGACCATCGATATGTCCACCGAATACAGCCACGCCTTTGTCTTCAGCAGCGAAGCGGAATATACAGCCGGTATCGGTGCCGGCTGCGTGACGGTCGGCGTGGTGGCCGGCGGCGAAGCCGGAGCCGGTTACGTCATGACCAGCACCTCCGGCAGCAGCTACACAGCCAGCATGCAGAATATGCCGATCGAAGCGAAGGAATTCGGCTACGGCTTCAGCTGGAAGCTCTTTGCCTATGACGGCGGCGGCTTCCCGGTCGTCAGCTATCTGGTCACGGATATTGAGATGCCGCCGGAGCTGCCGGACGACTTCTCCACGGATCCGGAGCAGACAACCGACCATTCCATCGCGCTGACCTGGAGCTATGACAGCATGATCTCCGGCTTCCAGCTCTACCGCTACTATGACTTCCCGGACGGCAGCGGCGACTATGAGCTGGCGTTTGTCCCGTTCGATCAGGGCAAGAAAAATGAAAACGGCACGTGGGACTTTGTCTACCACGATGAAAACCTGAACCCGTATACCGAATATACCTATAAGATTCAGGCCGTGCGCGGTGTCGCGCCGAACCGGAGCATCGAAAGCGAAGCCATGACAGTTCGCACCAAGACGGACGTCGGCTATCCGGAAATCGAGCTGGTCGGTCTGGACGTCGATGGCGCACTGGCCATCTACCCGGACTCCACCAATACCGTGGCGGTTGTTGTGAAAAATGCGGAGGATTATCCGCAGGGCATCAGCTATCAGTGGCAGAAGCTCGAAAACGGCAACTGGGTCGATCTCAACAACAAAAAACAGGCCTATTACACCTTCCTCTCGTCCGGCTACAGCTCGGAGGGCGATTACCGCTGCCGCATCAACGTCGTGTATTACGACCCTGTCCGCGGCGAGCAGTATTTCATTTCGTCCTACTCCGACGTCTTCCACGCGAAGTACCGGCTGCATAAAGCGCAGCTGGTCAGCGACGACGACTGGACGGCCGATGTGACAACAGACGGCAAGCCGACGGCAACGGTGACGCTGCAAAGCACGACCACCGGCCACAAGGCCGCGCCGAGCGGGATTGTTTCCTTTGAAATCACCGGTCTGAATTACTCGCGCACCTATAATGTCTCCCTTAAGGCAAACGGCACGCAGTCGACCGCCAGCCTGACGGCCAACATGACGTCGGCTCTGCCGGAGGGCGTCTATACGATCGAAGCCTATTATCAGGGCAGCCGCGTGTTCTCCTCGCTCGATCTGGGTCAGAAGGAGCTGCTGAGCGGCTCCGAAGGGTACCGTCTGATTGTCTGCGACAAAAGCGGAAATGAAATTGACACGGTGACCTACGGCGAAGGCTGGACGGCCAAGCTGAAGAAGTATACAAAAGATGCTTCGGGTAAAATTACAGCAACGGAAGTCGACACTTCCGGATGGAAATACGGGACGAAGCTGTACCGGATGGGCGGCAATGGCAGCTGGCTCCGTTCGGCCGAAGCTGGTGATTGGGCTGGCAGCTGGGAAGAGGGCGACTACGGTTTCGCAATCAATGAGTATGAGTACCATTGGGCGTGGCTGGCGCAGACGCCGTGCCGCAGCTATAAACTCGTGAAGACCTACGACAATCGAGACTACGAAGCGTACTTCACCGTGACGCGCCGCCCCATCACGGTCGGCATCACGGCACCCAACGGCCAATTGACCGCTGCACAGGGTGAAGTGGAAAGCAATTTGCCGAAGCTGACGGTCACAGAGGGCAGCCTTGTTTACGGCGACAAGCTGCAGTATGATAACGAGGTGTACACCAATAAGGATGGTTCGAAAACGACCAAAGGCACCAACTTTGTAGATTATCGCGTCTATGACACGGCGGGCAAAGAGGTCACGCTGGACAACAACACGGCACCGGGCAGCTATACGGTCGTCGGCTATCTGAACCCCTCGAATATCATCAAGATGGAAAAGGATACGCTGTATGCAGATGGTTATACAAATCCGAAAGCTGCTGATGAAAATGGCGAAAAGTATGGCCTGAGCGGCATTACCTACGGCACCAACTATGAAGTCACCTTTGAACCGGTGACCTACGTTGTGACCGGTCCGAGCTATACGTTGACTGCCAGCGTGACGAATACGTCCGATCAGAATACCGCGGGGACACTCTCCGTTCTGGAACCCGAAACGCACAGCTACGAAGACCTGAAGGCGGGCGTCAAGTTCGCCAACGGCACCTCTCTGGTGCTGCTGGCAGAACCGTACGAAGGGTATCAGGTCAAGAAGTGGACCGTGAAAACCGGCAACACAGTGATCAAAACGCAGGAGGGCGGCAACACCCTGTTCTACACGATGCTGGCCGAAGACATCTCGGTCGAGCTGGAATACGAGCTGGTCACCTACACCCTGAACGTCGTGGAAAATCAAAATGAGGGCTCTGTGACCATGCCGGTCGGCTTTGCAAACGGTGCTGTTGTGCGCCCCGGCGCGGAATACACCTTCACAGCCACCGCCAATGCAGGGTATACGTTCAAGTACTGGCAATACGTGGTCGGCGGCCGCATTCAGCTGGTCGAAACCCCGACAATCACGGTGACGATCGGCCATGCAGATGTCTATCTGTACCCGATTTTTGAACGCAACAACTACACGCTCACGCTGGTGGGCAACCTGCAGGCCTCCTACAAGTGGGATCACGATAACGATTCGATCACGGACGAGGTTGACCGCTATGTCACCTCCGGCGCACTCATTCCTGCCGGTACCAATGTGACCATTTCTGCGGCACCCGGCTACAGGATTACCGGTCGCTGGTATCAGAACGATATTCCGTTTGACCTCGCTGGTAAAACCACATACTCCTTCGAAATCACACAGGATACCACCGTCAAGGCGGATACGGAGCTGGGAGCGTATGGCCTGACAATCCGGTCGTGCGTTTATAACAGATATACCGGAGATACAGTACTCGGAACAATTCGCGCCACCAGCACATGGATTGATCCAGAGACCGGCGAACCGCTGAATACGGATGCATTCTACAAAGCAAACGATGTTCCCGGCAACACGGAATTCACGCTGACAGCCGTACCGGCGAGAGGCTATGTGTTTGATTATTGGAACTCGTTTGGGATAGATGGAAATAAGCTAGACGAAAATATGAAACCGGTTGTTTATTCCACTGATGAGACCATTCAGTATGTTCTGCAAGGCGAGGAACTGCTGACTGCATACTTCAAGGATAACACCTCGAAAACAGTCACCGGCACGTTTGACGGTGAACATGGCAACAAGGTTTCATACCGGGTGCTCGATCGCTCCGGCGCGGTCGTGGACAGCGGCGACCTGACCTCAGGTACAGCGCTCACCGTCTACCAGGGCGAAACGGTGGAAATCACCGTCACCCCGAAAACAAACTACATGGTCGACAAGTGGACAGTCAATGGTCAGGTGGAAAGCGGCAACCACAGCAAAACCCGCACCTTTGAAAATGTGACCGGAAACATCAATTTCGCACTTGAATTCGCCCCGCAGAGCTACTACGAGGTGCAATACTCGGTGGAAGGTACCGGCGGCACTGTCAGCGCCACGAGCGACGGCGAAGACTTTGCAAGCGGCAACATGGTCGGCGGCGGCAGCACCGTGGTCTTCACGGCGGAACCGGCCACCGGCAAGATGGTGGACAAGTGGACAGTGAACGGCGAAGAAATCAAGAACCCGATCGACTCTTCGCTGAACGACCACAGCAACACCCTGACCATCGACGCACTCAGCGGCAATTCGACAACCATCGAGGTTACCGTCAGCTTTGCGGATATCAAGTCCTACGGTGTGAGCTTCTCGAACATCGAGACGGTGCATTGGACATTGATCCTTGACCCCGAACCCCGCAGAAACGCAGGCGGATTCTATGAAGGCGAAACAGTCAGCTATACGGCGGAACCGGTTAACGGCTACCGCATCACCGATATCACGGGCTTTGACAGCGCGGAACAGCACAAGGACGGCACCTGGACGTGTACCATCCATGCAATCAGCAAGGATTACAACTCGATTCTCGCTCCGACCGCTCCGCTGCACGATCTGACCGTGGATCCAGCGCTGACAAACGGCACCGTGACGATTGACGAAGTGAAATCGACAAAGGAAACCGTCATGGACGACACGACCAAGGCCGCAGCGGGTGAAACCGTCACCGTGACGGCCACCCCGGCCGAAGGCTTCAAGCTGGTCAGCATCACCCTCCACAACACAGACGATGCGTCTGCACCGGCACAGACGCTCGAAGGCAACACCTTCGCGATGCCGGACTACAACGTGACCGTCAGCGCACTCTTTGCGCCGACGCACAACCCGATTACCTGCAATCCGTCCACAGGCGGAACCGTGACGGCCAACCCGACCGCCGCACAGGTCGGCGAAACCGTCTACCTGAAGATCGAAGCCGACAGCGGCTTCCAGATTGACCGCATCACAGCGATCTGGATGAACGGCGAAACCCCGGAAGAGCTGCTCGTGATCAACCGCAGATTCACGATGCCCGATGCACCGGTCAGCGTCACCGTTTCCTTCTCGGAAATTGATGACGGCGGTGACAGCGGCAGCATCGACGGTGGCGACAGCGGCAGCATCGGCGGCGGCGACGGCGGCACAGCAACATCGACCGTGACACTCACCTTTGAAACCAACGGTGGTCAGGCGATTGAACCGGTCAAGGTCGATGCGGGCACAGCCGTTGACCTCGCCAACTATGTCACCACGCGCACAAACTACGTCTTTGCCGGCTGGTACAGCGATGCGGAGCTGACGACAAAGGTCACGGAAATGCAGCTGCAGGCCGACACGACGGTTTATGCGAAGTGGGATGAGTCCACAGCAAGCAGCAGCTTCACAGACGTCCCGGACGATTCGTTCTACAGCGACGCAGTGGAATGGGCGGTCGAAGAAGGCGTGACGAACGGCGTGGGCGACAATCAGTTCGCGCCGGACAGAACCTGCACCCGAGCGGAAATCGTCGTCCTCCTGTGGCGTGCAGCCGGTTCTCCGGAACCGAAGGGCACCTTCAGCTTTGACGATGTCCCGGCGGAGGCATACTATGCCAAGGCCGTCTACTGGGCAGTCGAAGAGGGCGTGACGAACGGCGTGGGCGGCAATCAGTTTGCGCCGGACAGAACCTGTGACAGATCGCAGATCGTGACGTTCCTGTGGCGCTATGCCGGTTCGCCGGAAGCATCCATCACCTGCGAATTTGAAGATGTCCCGGCCAATGCGTTCTATGCCAAGGCGGTCAACTGGGCCGTGCAGCAGGGCATTACCAACGGCGTCGGAGGCAATCGGTTCGCACCGACGATGGAATGCACCAGATCGCAGGCCGTTACCTTCCTGTATCGCTATGAGCATCCGGAAGAACGACTGAAAACAGCTGAACAATAAGAAGCACTCCTGCAACACCCGATCCGACCACCCGGCCGGATCGGGTGTTTTGCGTGGAGACAAATGCGCAGCGTGAGGGAACCCCCACCCACAAGACAAGACCAGCCAACACATTTTTCCGAGCTTTTCAGCCGAAAAAAACACATTTTTCCGTATTTGAACTGCACCCCCTCATCCCCTACAAAACCCACCTCCCAAGCACTCCTCTCCATTTCCCGCTCCGCAGCACTCCCCGCTCCAACCGCCCCCTCGCCGCCCAACAGATACCGCTTTCAACATGATCTATCCCCCCACATAAAAACCTATGCCCCTCCCATCCACTCCATCCCAAAAAACGAAAAAAGACAGGATATGCGAAAAACGGTCGCATATCCTGTCTTTTGATTCGAAAATGAAACGATTCTGCGGGCGGAAAGCCCATGCCGCACAGGCGCTCAGGTCTGATTCCCGGCAAACTGCGTCATGTACAGCTCGTAATACTTGCCCTTTTTGGCCAGCAACTGCTCATGATTGCCGATTTCCTGCACGCGCCCCTGATCCATGACCACGATCTTGTCGGCGTCCCGAACGGTGCTGAGGCGGTGCGCGATGATCAAACTGGTTCTATTTTTCATCAGCCGCACCATCGCGTCCTGAATCTTCTTCTCGGTTCGCGTATCGACGGAGGAGGTCGCTTCATCCAGAATGAGAATCTTCGGGTCGGCCAGCACGGCGCGCGCAATGGCCATCAGCTGCCGCTGCCCGTGTGACAGATTGGCTCCGGCCTGCTTGAGGTAGGTCTGGTATTGCTGAGGCTGCCGCTCGATATATCGCCGGATGTGGCTCATTTCGGCGGCCTCGACCATGGCCTCATCGGAGGCGTTCAGATCCGCGTACTTGATGTTGTTTTCGATGGTATTGGAAAACAGCACCGTATCCTGCAAAACAATGGCGATGTTTTTCCGCAGGAAATCCCGTCGAATCTCCTGAATGTTGACACCATCCACCAGAATTTCACCCCGATCGACCGGGTAGAATCGCATCAGCAGGTTGACAACGGTCGTTTTCCCGCTGCCGGTCGCACCGACCAGCGCGATTTTCTGCCCCGGCTCCACGTCGAGGTCAAAGTCGTACAGCACCTGCTTGCCCGGAATGTAGGAAAAATCCACCTGGCGGAACGAAATTTTGCCGGTCATATTGGCAAGCTCTACGGAGCCGCTGTTGTCCTCGTCCGGTTCGTCCAGCAGCGTAAAGACCCGCTCCGCACCGGCGATGGCCGTCTGAATGGTGCCGTACAGCTGGGCTATTTCGTTGATCGGGCGGGAAAACTGCTTGGCATAAATGATAAAGGCCGAAACAATCCCGATGGAGATCAGACCCTTGTATGCAAAATAGCCGCCAAACGCCGCCACAATGACGAAGCTGATGTTGGAAATGCAGTTCATGAGCGGCCCCATGGAACCGCCGAGAATCTCAGCCTTGATGCTGACCTTGCGCAGATCGTCAGAGGTCTGGCAGAACTCCTCAATGACATCGGCCTGCTTGTTGTATGCGACAATGGAGCGGTATCCGGTGATCATTTCTTCGGAGTGGCCGTTCAGCTCACCCAGAAGCGCGGAGCGCCTGCGGTATACCCGCCGCATGGCCTGCGACATCTTTTTGGTGACGATCAGCGTCAAAAGCACCGTGACCATGGTGATCAGCGTCAGCTGCCAGCAGTAGTAGAACATGATGGCCACCGTGCCAATGATGGTCAGCACGCCGGAAACGAGCGACCCCAGACTCTGGGAAATGGTGCTGGAAACGTTTTCCACGTCGTTTGTCATGCGGCTCATGACGTCGCCGTTGGAGTGCGTGTCCAGATATTTGATGGACAGATGGTCGATTTTCCGGAACAGATCGTGGCGCATCTGCCGCGTGATGCCCTGACTCAACCGCGCAGCCAGCAGCGACTGCGCCAGCGAGAACAGAACGTTGCCCAGATAAACGAGCAGCAGCCAGATCACGCAGGTGGAAAGCCGATCCCAGGTTCGATCCTTGATCGCGTCAATGGCGCTGCCCTGCAGGGAAGGCGCCAGCAGTCCGGCCACCGTGACACAGACAACCGCGACCAGCAGGCCGATCAGAAGCCGCTGCACCTGCCGGAAATACTGCAGCAGCCGGCCGAGGGTGCCCTTCTTGTTGGCGGCGTGCTCAACGGCCTGCCCCATACCACGGCCAGGGCCGCCGGGCCGTCCGCGAAAACCGGGAGATGACGGTGCGCCGGGAGCGCGGCCAGCCGCTCGATAGGCGCGGATGGGCTCCTTAGGCGGGTTTTCGAATCCTTTCGGAAGCGTATTCGATTGGCTCATTTCCCTTCACTTCCTTCCTTCAACTGAGAGTTGTAGATGTCCTGATAAATTTTGGAGCATTGCAGGAGCTCTGCGTGGGAGCCGATGGCGCTGACGGTTCCGTTTTCCAAGACCATAATCCGGTCGGCATCCCGGATGGATGCAATGCGCTGGGCGATGATGATTTTTGTGACGTGCGGGCATTCGCTGCGGAGTGCCTGATACAGCGCAGCTTCGGTTTTCAAATCCAACGCACTGGTCGAATCGTCAAAAATCAGAATTTCATGGGATTTCAGCACCGCACGCGCAATGGAAATCCGCTGCTTCTGCCCGCCGGACAGGGAATGACCACCCTCTGTGACGGGCGTATAGTATCCGTCGGACTTGCGACAGATGAAATCGTCGGCCTGGGCAATTTCCGCAGCCTTCTTGATCTGCCACGGATCCGCATCCTTCTGCGACCAGCGGATATTTTCCTCGATGCTGCGCGAATACATTTCCGCCTTCTGCAGCACAATCGAAATCTTGTCCCGCAGCACGGTGGTGTCATACTCCCGGACATCCACGCCGTCCACGAGAATCCGCCCCTCTGTGACATCGTAAAACCGGGGAATCAGATTGGCAAGCGAGCTTTTGCCGCTGCCGGTTGCACCGATGATCGCCAGCGTTTGCCCCGGCTCCAGACGGAACGAAATGTGATCCAGCACCTTCTGCCCATCCGTTCCGGGATAGGCAAAGCTGACGTCCTGAAATTCGACGGAGCCGCGTTCGGCGGTTTCGTCAGCATACGAACCGGAGAGCAGAACCTCCGGGCTGCGGAGCACTTCGTTGATGCGGTCGGCTGAAGCCTTGGCACGGCTGAAGGTCTGGAAAATGTTGGCCATGAAGGTGACGCCGTGCAGGATCTGCGCCAGATAGGTGATAGCGGCCATCGTGTTGCCCGGCGTGATCGAGCCGCCCGCACGGACGGTAAACCCGCCGACGAGAATGACAGCCACCACGCAGAGGTTCAGGACGATGTTCATGCAGGGTCCCATGAAAGCCAGGAAGGTCTGCACGCGCAGATTCTCCTGACAGAGCGCATCGTTCGCATCGTCAAAGCGCCCCATCTCATAATCCTCTTTGACGTAGGCCTTGACGACGCGGGCACCGGCAACCGTCTCCTGCATGATGTGGTTGATGTTGTCGAGCTTTTTCTGCACGACGGCAAACAGCGGCGACGTCTTCCGCAGGAAGAAAAACGCGGCGAATACCACAAACGGCAGGCCGCAGGCGGCGACCAGTGCAAACGTCGGCGACTGGCGGTACAGCATGAAAATCCCGCCGATGAACATGACCGAGTTCCGCACCAGCCCGCGGACGCTCATCATGACCATCTGCTGCACCTGCGTCACGTCGTTGGTCAACCGCGTCACCAGTGAGCCGGTGGAAATCTGATCGGTCTGCTGGAAGGAGAGGTTCATGATGCGGGAAAACAGATCCTTTCGGAGATCATTCCCGAAATTCTGCCCGGCCAGGTTGGCAAACACACCGCACAGGATGCCGCACAGCCCGCCGAGAATGACCGTCAGAATCATCTTGATGCCGACGGAGAGAATCAGCTCCACATTGCTTCCGAGGACACCGTTGTCCACGATGTCGGCCATCAGGTCGGGCTGCAGCAAATCCATGCTGACCTCCCCGACCATGAACAGCGGTGCGAGAAGACAGAAAAACCAGTATTTTTTCAGATACTTCAGCATTGTTCGAGTTCCTCCTGTATAAAGGCGGACAGGCGCTCCATCAGCTCAATCATCTCCGCTTCCTTCTCCTGTCCCAAAAAGGCGGTGATGGCGTCGTCCGACTGCTCCAGCTTCTCGTGAAGGCGCAGAGCGACGGCTTCGCCTTTTTCAGTCAGATAGAGCCGCGTGCTGCGCCGATCCGGCTGGTCGGTCTCCTTGCGCAGATAGGCCTCCTCCACCATGTTTTTGACCACCTGATTGGTGGCGGAGGCGGTGACCCCTGCGAATTCCGCAATGCTGCGCTGGCTGGCACCGGGCGTCCGGTGCAGATACATGAGAACCGGGCGGTAGGAATCCGGAATACCCTCAGCCTGCGCGAGCTGCTTCACATGATTGGACCACGCACTCCGTGCTTTGCACGTGGAGCGCATGATCGATTGTCGTCGTTTCATAGCGTCCCTCACTTATTAGTCAACTCATAATCAAGAACTTAACAAGTAGTGTACCATGAAGCGCGGCGTTTGTCAAGCCCTACCTCAAAAAAACAGAGCAAAAAAACGGCTTCCAAACGCATTATTTGCGGAAAAACAGATTGCAAACGCGAAAAAAACTGCTATAATGATAGGGGAACACAAACCGGAGAGAAGGAGTATGGATATGAGAGAAATTTCGATTGAAACCCTGCAATTCAATCCGTTTACGCGGATTGCTGATGAATGGATGCTGCTGACCGCTGGGACGGAGCAGCACGGCTACAACACCATGACCTGCAGCTGGGGGCACCTCGGCGCCATCTGGGGGCATCCGACCGCCGTCTGCTATGTCCGCCCGCAGCGCTATACCAGGGAATGGATGGAGCGGGAGGGGCTGTATACCCTGAGCTTTTTCGAAGGGCGAAAAAAGGAGCTGAGCTATCTCGGCACACATTCGGGACGGGATGAGGATAAGGTGGCCGCAGCGGGTCTGACACCGGTATTCGCCGAGGGCACCACCTGGTTTCAGGAGGCCAGTCTCGTCTTCGTCTGCCGGAAGCAATACCATGGCGCGCTGTCGGCAGAAAACTTCACGGATCCGGATATCATTGCAAAGCACTACCCCAACCACGACTTCCACGATGTCTATGTCGGGGAAATCGTGAAGGTGTTCGCCGCGGACTGAGCGGGAAACCCATCGAAAAAAAGAAACGGGAGCAGCAACTATGAGACATTTTCTTGTCGGAACCGACTGGTGGACAGATTGCGATGACGCCGTGGCCATGCGCCTGCTGGCGCGGGCGCACCACGCCGGGCAGATTGGCCTGGATGGCATCGTCATCAACGCCTGTATGGAAGCGTCCGCCGCCTCGCTGGAAGGCTTCCTGCGGACGGAAGGGGTGACGGACGTCCCGATCGGCCTGGATGTGGAAGCCGTGGACTTCGGCGGAGAGCCGCCGTATCAGAAACGGCTGCTCGCCTACGCCTGGCGCATCCGCTCGAACGAAAATGCCATGCCCGCCGTCCGGCTGTATCGCAGCGTGCTGGCGCAGTGCAGCGAACCGATGGAGCTCATTGAAATCGGCTATTTGCAGGTGCTGGCGCAGGTGCTTGCGTCGCCGCCGGACGATCTGTCGGACAAAAGCGGACGCGAGCTGATCAGCGAAAACGTTCGGAAAATCTGGATTATGGCCGGAAAATGGGACGAACAAGGCGGGAAAGAGAATAACTTTGCACGCAATGCCCGAGCAAGAAAAGCGGGTGCATACGTCTGCCAGACCTGCCCGGTGCCGATCACCTTCCTCGGCTGGGAGGTGGGCGCATCCGTCATCACGGGCGGAACGCTGGCGGAAACGGACGTGCTGCATCAGGTGCTGGCTGATCATCACTCCGCCGAAGGCCGCAGCTCGTGGGATCCCATGCTGTGCCTGCTGGCGCTGATCGGCGATGAACAGGCGGCGGGCTACCGGAGCGTGCGCGGCGTGGCGCGGGTGGATGAGGAGACCGGTCGCAATTTCTTTGAACCGTGTGTAGACGGCGCGCATCGGTATGTCGTGAAGGATCGAGCGGATGTATTTTATCAGGCTGCCATTGAGGCGCGCATCCGCTGAACCACATTTTGAAAGGAGACGATTCCCGGTGAAGGCATCGAAAAAAGCATGGCTGGCCGTGCTGCTGGCCGCACTCTGCCTGTACGGCTGCACCCCGCAAACGCCCGCCGAAAGCCCCGATGATGGAGTTCTGAACAGCGTGGTCAACCCGGCCGAGCTGTTTTCGTTCCGATATGCGGGTGAGGCTTCGGCCGATTTCCTGTCGGAGTGGCTGTATGAGGAGACGAAAATGGAAACGGAAACCGGACACCAGCAGACCTGCACCTGGACGGACGAATCGACCGGCCTGCGCGTTGCGCTGGAGCTGACGTACCGGGACGCGGAACCGGCCCTCGAATGGGTGGCGCGACTCGAAAACACCGGCTCGGCCGATACCGCGCTGATTGAAGCGCTCCATATCGCCGATTTCTGCCTGACGGACGGCCTGCAGCCGACGGAACCCGTCAAGCTCTGCTATTCCAAGGGGACGGACGTCAGCGAAAGCGATTTTCTGTTTCAGGAGGAAGAGCTGCCGGTTGGGCGCGTTCGAGCCTTCCAGCCGTCCGGTGGCCGTTCCAGCTCCGGCGACGTCATGCCGTATTTCAATCTCTGCACGGAAACCGGCGGGGTGCTGATCGCCATCGGCTGGACAGGCCAGTGGCAGGCCGTGTTCGAACGGCACGAAACGGATGTCCGCGTCACGGCGGGCATGGAGACGACGCATTTTGTCCTGCACCCCGGCGAAGCTGTTCGAACGCCGTCCGTGGCGGTGCTGAACTGGCAGGGGACGGAGGAGCAGAGCTATCAGCAGTGGCGGCAGTATATGCTCCAATACCACACGCCGCACGATGCGAACGGCGAACCGATCGTTCTTCCGCTGACGCAGGGCGCATGGGGCGGGGACTCGGCAGAACAGCATCTGAATACCCTGCAATACCTGACCGACAACGCATATGACTACGATGCGTATTGGGTGGATGCCGGCTGGTACGGCGATGAAGACCGCCACAGCAGCAGCCAGTACGGCGAGGAATGGTTCCAAAATGTCGGCAACTGGAACCACAACACCGCGCTTTACCCGGATGGACTGTCGCCGATCAGCGAAGCCGCCCACGCGGCGGGGCTGAAATTCCTGCTCTGGTTCGAGCCGGAACGCGCCTGGTTCGATTCACAGCTTGTGCAGAAGCACGGCGACTGGTTTTTGACCACGGACGAAACGGCATCGGCCAGCTGCCTGCTGAATCTGTGCAACCCGGCGGCGCGAACGTGGATGGCCGACTTCCTGAGCGACAAAATCCAGACCTATGGCGTCGATATCTACCGGCAGGATTTCAACCTCGATCCGCTGCCGTACTGGCAGGCGGCCGATGCGGACAACCGCGTCGGCGTGACGGAAATGCAATACATCGACGGCCTGTACCGGTTTCTGGACGAATTGACGGCGAAAAACCCCGGCCTGATGCTCGACAACTGCGCCGGAGGCGGACGGCGTCTGGACTATGAAATGCTGACCCGAGCGCTGCCGCTGTTTCGGAGTGACTACCAGTGCTCGGAAACGTACCGAACGACGCCAGTGCAGATTCAAACGGATGGCCTCTCCCGTTGGGTGCCGCTGAGCGGGACGTGCGTGCAGTATCGGCCGGGCGATACGGTTTCCTTCCGCTCCAATCTGTCGTATGCCATGCAGTTCGCCGCGACCGACCAGACGGAATGGCAGCGCGCCATGATCGAGCAATTCCATCGGGCGCAGCCGTGTTTTCTGGGCAACTATTACCGCATCAGCACGGGCAATCTCCGCTCCGAACGGCACTGGTTTGCCTGTCAGTGGGAGCGGCCGGACTTACAGTCGGGTATGCTTCTGGCGTTCCGGCGGGAACGCGCCAAAAATGCGGAGGAAACGCTGCAGCTGCGCATCCCGTCCGGCACCCGTCAGGTGACGCTGACCGATGCGGATACCGGTGATACCTGGACGGTTTCCGCGGCGAATGCGTCAGACGGCATTCTGCCGCTGTCGATCACCATCGAATCGGCCAGCGCGTCGCGCCTGATTTTCTATCAGCTCGTCACCTCCTCGGACTGACAGCCGCCCTGCATCTCTGAAAACGAAAAAAATCCTCCATATGATCGAGTCATATGGAGGATTTTCTGCTGAAAAACCGGAAAACTGCACCGCTGCTGCGGCGCAAACGGCATTAGAAGCGAATCGTCCAGGCCTGCAGCGGGAGGCGCGGGCTCACATATTTGGCGGTGAACTCCGGCACATGGACGCCCCAGCCGACGATGTCGGCTTTGATCAGCTCCGGGAAATCGGTCAGATCGATGTTCTGCGGGCGCGGCGTGAGCGAAACGGTTTCTTCACCGGACAGCACGCCCAGCATGGCGAACAGGAAGTCGGCCGGGCCGAGGACGGTGTTGCCAACGGTGATGGATGTCGGCAGGAAGGTCTGCGTATTGATGTTCTGAGCGGCGGCGCGAACGTCCGCAGCCGACACCGTGACCGGCTCGGAAATTGCGAACGGCGTATCCAAAAAGCCGAAGACGCGCCCACAGGCAAACAGCGCATCGCCGCGCAAAAATGCGACGGCTGCCGAGAAAATATCGGAAATCGACAGGGAGCACGGCGCATCCAGCGGATAGAAGCAATCGGTCAGCGCACGGCGCAGAGCGGGCATATCCGAGGGCTTCAGAATGCGGGCACCCGCATCGCGCTCTGCGGCAATCTGGGAATAGGTCTTGATCGTGAAGCGCTCGTCTGCCTTCAGCTTGCGAATCAGCCGACGGATATCGTCCAGGAAGGCGAGGCGCTCCTCCTCCGGAATGCGCGGCGCTTCTTCCCATTGGCCGAACGGATGCTTGTTCTCGCCCTTGTAGTTGTACAAATCCCAGAAATCGCTGTAGCGCAGGCGGTTCGGGTGGTTGTAGATGATGACGTTGTCGAGCTGCGCGAGCCGATCATAGAACGCCGGATCATCGACCAGATGGTGCTTGTGGATGTGCTCATAGGACTCGGTGTAGGCCATGTGCAGCGAGTTGCAGAAATAGGCACCGCGGCTGTTGCGCGTATCGGCGAACGTATCGCAGTAGCAGGGGATACCGAGATCCGCATAGGCGTACATGGCGACATAGGACTTGTCGGCTCCCGGCGGCACGGCGGCAAAGACGCGGTTCACACCGGTAGCGGCCTTGACATAGGCGAGCCCTTCGCTTTCCTGACGCATGACCTCGTTGTAGGCCTGCGTGAAGTCTTCGCAATCGGTGTATTCGGCGATTGTCGGGTGGAGCGTATGCCCGTAGGTGTGGAAATCGATTTCGTGGTACTTCAGTGCCTCCAGCACATCCGTCCGACCCCAGGCCGCGAGCTGACGCGCCAACAGGCCGACGATGCAGAAGCAACCGCGAATCCCCTCAGCGCGGAGCATTTCTGCGGCATCCAGTACGCCGTTTGCCGCATAAGAGCTGGTGAAATCCTCGGAGTCAAAGCTGAATACAAGGTTACTCATGATCAAATCATTCCTTTCCTGATGCAAGATATTTCAAGCCACGAGTGGCTCAATTACGAATGGGAGGGGTGGCGCGCAGCGCGGCTGGAAATGACGAACAGCGCCGCGCCGAAGACGGAGAAGAAAATCATGGAAATGAAGGCCGTTTGCAAGCCGAAGCGATCGGTCACGACACCCATATAAAGGTTGGACGCAATGCCGGATACGCCGGAGGCCACCGCACCGATGAGCATCTGCGCGGTATAGGTCAGGCGGCTTTCCACAATCTGCGGCACATACTGGACGCTGGCGGAGAGGTACAGCCCATAGGCGGGCCCCTGCAGCACCATCACGGCAACCGTCAGCCACAGCGACTGCGAAAGCGCAATCAACGCGATCTTGGCGGCCATGGCGCAGAAGGAGACGCCCAGCAGCGTGCGGTGCGAAAAGCGGCGGGAGAGGTGGCGGTACAGCAGCAGCGCGGGAACCTCACTGACGGAATTGACGAAAATCGCCAGCCCGTAAATCCCGTTGTTGCCGCCCAGCTCCGTGATGCGGAGCGAATAAAATAGCATAGTGCCGGTGGAACCGAAGTAAGTGAAAAAGACGGCGAGGAGCAGACAAAGATACTGCCGGTCGGTGAATAAATGGCCAACTGCCTGCAAAAAGCCGGTGTGCGCCTCCGAAGAGACGGCTGAGCGGGGTGGCCTGGCCGTTTCCGGCACAATCGCGACGGCCACGGCGGCACAGCAGGAGAGAATCAGAAAAGCGGGCGTGACCAGCGAATAGCCGAAACGATCCAGTGCAATGCCAAACAGCGCCGCCGTTGTCGCATAGGCAAAGCTGCCGCAGCTGCGCGTCAGACCAAAATTCATCTGCGCGCCGTCCCGCAGCAGCCGCGCCGACCAGGTGTCGAAGAGATACATCAGGGACTGCGTCGTGGCGGACAGCAGAACAACGGCCAGAACGGCACAGACAAAGCTGTTTCGCCCGAACGGAATCAGCAGGGAGGCAGCGGCTCCGGACAGCAGCACCGCCATGAAAACCGGCTTGATGCGCCGGACGTGGTCACAGAGCATCCCCCAGAGCGGCTGTCCGGCTGTCAGCACGATGGTGCCGCACATGGAGATAATCCCGCTCTGCAGCTCGGAATAACCGAAATCCCGAAG
Source organism: uncultured Oscillospiraceae bacterium (assembly GCA_964448855.1). GTDB lineage: Bacteria > Bacillota > Clostridia > Oscillospirales > QAMX01 > QAMX01. Next base: position 67,683 of record CAYUXI010000005.1, read on the forward strand.
CAGCGGGACGAGATAGGTGAAGAAAACACAGTAGGTCATCCAGTACGCGGCCTGAATCAGAGAAAAACGAAGGTTCATGCACAAAAATCCTTATTCAATCGTTGATGGCTCCCACCGGGAAATCGGCAGGCGGGAAGACGCCCGAAGAAGAGCGATTCTATTATACCACATTTCGAAAGGAAGAACAAGACAAGCGACAGAGCGACCGACGCGAAAAATAAAAGTGAAATTGAAAGTGAGCATGGGCGACTATGAGGGAGATTTCGGGCGAAAAACGGAGCTTCAAAAAAATAAATTGAATTTCTTCAATTTGGGGCTTGACAAGTGCGCCAAGATGTGGTAAACTACTGTGGTCTGAAAAATAAGGCGCAGTTATGCCTGCGCTGAGATAAAAATTGGAGGTAAACGCATGACGACGTTCATGGCAAACAAACAGACAATTGAACGTAAATGGTACGTCCTGGACGCGGCCGGCGTTTCGCTGGGGCACACAGCGGCAAAGGCAGCGGCGCTTCTCCGCGGTAAACACAAGACCGATTTCACCCCGCACGCTGACTGCGGCGATTTCGTGATCGTTATTAACGCGGCACAGGCCAAACTGACCGGCAATAAGATGGAACAGAAAATGTACCGCACCCATTCCGGTTATGTCGGCGGCCTGAAGGAAACCAAATACAGAATTTTGATGGCTCAGAAGCCGGAGCTGGCAATGAAGCTGGCTGTCAAAGGGATGCTCCCGAAGAACTCGGTCGGCAGATGGTCGCTTGATCGGCTGAAGGTTTATGCCGGTCCGGAGCACAAGCACGCCGCGCAGAAGCCTGAGCTCTGCGAAAACAACTGAAAAGGAGGACATAACGAATGATCTACCAAGCCAAAAAGCCCTATCATTACGGCACCGGGAGACGGAAGTCCTCCGTGGCACGCGTCCGTCTCTATGAAGGCGGCACGGGCAAAATCACCATCAACGATCGCGACATCGACGAATACTTCGGCCTTGAAACGCTGAAGCTGCTCGTTCGTCAGCCGCTGGAAGCCACCAACCTGCTCGGCTCCTGCGATGTCGTTGCAACCGTCCAGGGCGGCGGCGTAACCGGTCAGGCCGGCGCCATCCGTCATGGTCTGGCGAGAGCTCTGCTCACCGTCAACGAGGAATATCGCCCCATCCTGAAACAGGCGGGTCTGCTCACCCGCGACCCGAGAATGAAGGAGCGCAAAAAGTACGGTCTCAAAGCCGCCCGTCGCGCACCGCAGTTCTCCAAACGCTGAATTCAATTCTGCTTCTTTTTGTGCCTTTCCCGCAGAGAGCGCTGCGGGAAAGGCACTCTTATTTCCGGGAACAATCAGCCGGGCAGCGGGTTTTTCTGTCGCCTGACAGGCTGTCCTGAAACATTCCACCCCGGCATATACTCCAGAAGGAGGTGAGCCGACATGAAAAAAAGCGCATTCAGAGAATCCGGCATGATCCGCGTTTTGCTGAGCTACTGCGGCCTGCTGCTGGCGCTGGCGCTGGTGATTTCCATTTTCGTATTCGCCATCGACAGCGAACCGGACGAACCGACCGCTCTCCGCGCCGAAACCGAATCGACAACCACCGATTTAACGCAGCCGGACGACGAGCAAAACGTTGTGACGGAACCGTCGGAGACGTTCTGCGTAACCATCGTTGTGGATGGCGAGGAACGACAGGTCGAGGCCGCCGGTGAAACCGTCGCCGAGCTGCTGCTGGCCGCCGACATCACCCTCAGTGAGCAGGATGAAGTCTCCCCGTCGGAAACGACAACGGTCTATAACGGCCTTCGGATTACCATCGTCCGCGTGACAACGGTCTGCTTTGAAACGGAGATCGAAATCGCCTACGAAACGGAAAAGCAGAACGATGCGCAGCTTTTTATCGGCGAAACCAAAACCCTGACAGAGGGCAAAAACGGAATCCGCAAACTCGTGTTTGAACAGACTCTGCGGGATGGCGTGATGGCTGAAAACCGGATCCTCTCCAATGAAGTCGTTTCCGAACCGGTGACCCGCGTCATCCGCGTGGGGACAAAGCCCCTGCCGACGACAACGACCAAGGTCACCTCGAAAACCACACAGAAGACCACGAAGAAAACAACGACGCAGAAAACAACTGCAAAAACGTCCACACAATCTCCTACCACAGACAGCGCACCCGACGCGGTGACGGTCACGGTGGGCGGCAAGACCTATGAGGTCTCCAAGGTGATTCAGGGCGAGGCGGTGGCCTATTATTCCAACCGCACGAACCCATCCACGGCGACGGGGAACCCGGCCATCCCGGGCAAAACGATCGCGGTGGACCCGAAGGTGATTCCTCTTGGTAGCCTCGTCTACATCACATCCGTAGACGGGACGTCCTGGAGCTATGGCCCAGCCTATGCACATGACGTGGGCGGCGGCATCAAGGGCAACATCGTCGATCTCTTCAAGGCGAGCTATTCGGAATGCGTCGCCCATGGGAGACGAAACTGCATCATCTACGTGCTGGAACCCTGACGCATTGCAGGCGATGCACAGAAAATTGAACCAGAGAAGGGACAATCTCACACGATATGCGTGAGATTGTCCCTTCTTTTTGTGTCTGAAGCGGCACTGACGGCTGTCAGGATGTACTGCTTTTCGTCTCTGGAAATCCGGCCGTCGATGCCTGCAATGCAGAGGCAGAGCAGAATGACGTCGTCCCGCAGACCGTCGTCCAGCCGGTCAAGGATGGTGATCATTTGCTGGGTGTATTCCGTGACGGCGGCGCGGCTGTCTGCCCGGCGAAACCGGGCTTTGATCGGCGTGAAGTCGAACGGATCTCCGAAAATCCGCACGAGGGAGGGGTAGATGAGCAGATACTTCAGCTCATTCAACCGCCCGTCCGACGTGACAGAGCCGATGAGAAACCCGGCCAGCGCCGAGACGGCGTCCAGACCCGGAATCGAGAGCGTGCGCAGTGCCGTGAGAACCGGTGAAGATGCTCCGGTGAGCAGCCGCCTTTTTTCAAAGGGGGATAACGCGTCGTAAGTATCGCAGAGCTGTTGAAAATCGAACATATCTGCCTCCCTTTCCGCAGGTTACAGCGGGAGATCCTTCCGTGTGAACCGTGCCGAACCGGCCAGATAGCCGATGATACCCAGAACGGCGAGGATGGCGAACTTCCAGAGGAACGCCGAGGTGCCGTCCATGATCGAAATCACGTCGAAGAGCGAGATGATCGTCGTGTAGTTGAAGTGGTTCAGTGCGTCCAGACGGACAACGGACGGGATGACTGGGCTGCCGAACAGCCCCAGCATCGCGGCCACTAGGGAGAAGATGCTGAGCCCACCGCCGATGGCCATGGAACGCTTGCTCCGGTCAAATACACAGGACGTGAAGAAGCAGAGCCCCGACAGGGCAAACAGCACGAGGAATGCGCCGATGTTCAGCAGAATCAGCTTCCCGTACGTCAAGCCGACGTCCTCCGTGATCATGGACAGACAGACACAGCCGGTTGCCGTGGTCAGCGTGAACATGGCCAGCAGCGAGCCGATCAGATACATCGCCTGTGTGAACGCAACGGTGACTCGCTTGGTGGACGTGCAGAGTACATACGCCATGGAGCCGCTGTCCACCTGTCCGGCAATCAGGTTGTTGGAGGCCATGATCATGTAGATGATCGGCAGCAGCAGCCCGGCCAGCTTATAGAAGATGGAGCCGACGATCAGCATATAGAGGTCGGCCTGCCCGATTTCCTCCAAAGCCTCGGAGACCTCAGATGGCAGGGTGGACAGGAAGCTGGACGAAATCTCGGCCGCCAGCGCCTGTTGCTTGTCATCGACCGCCGCCTGATAGGCCGCATCGTCGGCAAAATCGCCCGCTGCGTTCTGCTCCGCCAGCAGGTCGAGCTCATAGGACAAACGCCCCTGATAGGTGACGATGGCCGTCTGCGCCATGTGCTTGATGGAGTCGTAGGTGTAGCCAAAGGACTGGTAGATTTCGTCGGTCACGCCGTATGCGGACAGCGCCTCCAGAAGCGCCGCCGTGTTTTCTTCCTTGGACAGATTGCCGGCCAGGAAAATGGCGGCACCCTCCTCGGCGCGCTCTCTGCGATAGGCGCTCCGCTCTTCGACGAAGCGTTCATCGTCCGTTGCTCCGGCGCTCATCTGCGCGAGCAGGGAGAGAATGTCGTAATCGGAGGGGATGGGCTCCTCGTGCTCCTCGTAAAACTCGTTGAACAGCCCGTTCGGATTGAGCACATACAGGACGCTGCCGAGCAGCTCCTGCGCCTCGGTGGAATCTTCGTCATACCCGGCGGTCAACTCGGTCTGCAGCGCCTCACAGGCCGCCGCATAGGCGAGCTGTACGGCGTATTCCTGCGTGGCCGGCGATGCTTCCTGCCAGGTCTGCATGGCGGTCATGTAGTCGGCAGCCGATGAGAAGGCGTCCGATGACGGCATGGCCAGCAGCCACGCATCGATGGCTTCGGCATAGGAACGGCCGGTTTCCGTAGCGGGCACGGGGCACGCATTCTGCCACGCTGCCGCGGCGGCTGCATAGTCGCCCGCATCCGCAAAATCGGCGGCCTGCGGCATCTGTCCGACCCAGACCAGAACGGACAGCGTGTCGGTGGCCTGCTCGGTGAACAGGGTGTCAAATCGCGCCAGACCGTTCTCGGCGTTGCTGTAATAGGATAGCGCCCGCTTCTGCATCTGCGCATCGATCTCTTTGGTGATGATGGTATTCTGAATGGCGTCCTTGACTTCGCCGATATTGCCGTTGCCGGATATCAGCATGACACAGGCCAGCATAAAGCAGACGGCAAACGTGATGATACACCACATGGTGCCGTTGGCCTTGCAGGATTGTTGAAACAATGCCTTACGAAACATGATTTAGACTCCTTTTGATTGGTGCTCCGTGTTGGAAAGCAGGATATTTTTGAAATGCATTTCAAGGGTATAGGGGAGCTCGGAGATGAACCGCACCTGATATTGCTTCAAAACGGACAGCAGAGCGACCGTTTCATCGGCGCGAATCCGGATGGTCACCTGATGGTACGGCTCCTGCAGACGAATGGCCTCATAGCCTTCGCCGAGGAAGCGGAGATAATCGGCCCGACTGTGAAATTCAATCTTGAAATCGCGAATCGGGCGGTCTCGAATCGCCTCCATGCTGCAAATATCGACAATCCGCCCATCGCGAATCAAGGCCACCCGGTCACAGGTTCGTTCCAGCTCATCGAAGCTGTGGCTGCTCATGAAGATGGTCTTGCCCTTACGGTGCTCCTCCTGAATAATGTCCAGAAAGGTGGCGCGCATGAGCGGGTCGAGGCCGGTCGTCGGCTCGTCGAGAATCAAAATCGGCGAATCGTTCATCAGCGCCGCAACGAGAGCCGTTTTCTGCTTCATCCCCTTGCTCATACGCTTCAGGTTCGCTCGCGGATCCAGCTGTAACCGCTCAATCAGCTCGTTGGCGTAGGACATATCCTTCAGGCCGAGAAAGTTCGCCTGACATTTCAGAAAGTCTACGCCCGTTTTCAGATCGGGGAAGGCGATTTCGCCGGGTACATACCCGATCTGACGGACGATTTCGCTGGAATGCTCCCAGGAAGTCAGCCCGTTGACAAGCGCCTGACCGGATGTCGGCTTCAAAAAGCCCAGAATGTGGCGGATGGTTGTCGTTTTGCCGCTGCCGTTGGTGCCGACATATCCGACCATTTCACCCTCGCCGATCGTGAGGTTCAGATCGAAAATACCGCGACCGTCGCCGTAGTCCTTGGTCAAGTCCCTGGTTTCAATTACCTGCATGAGAGAGCACCTCCAAAGTCACGGTCTTCCCGGTAAAATTTCATGAAGTAGTCCTCCAGACTTTCCTTTCGGTTGCTGAAGGAGCGCACCGCCAGGGAAGACAGCAGCTGAATCAGAATGTTCAAATCCCGATCCTCAACGGAAATTGACAGCACCTCCGCCTGATCCTCGAGAATCTGCAGCGAATGGATCGTCTGTCCGGCCGCAAGAAACTGTGCTTTGGCGGCGGTATCCTGAAAACCGATGGTGTAGTACTTGCGGGATGCGTGCTTCAGGTCGTCCGCGATGAATTCGGAGACGATTTTCCCATCCTTGATGATGGCAATCCGGTCGCAGGTGGAGTCGATCTCGGAAAAAATGTGGCTCGAAAGCAGGATGGTCTTCCCACGCTCCTTTTCCCGGTGAATCAGCTGGATGAAGGTTTCCTGCATGACGGGGTCAAGACCGCTGGTCGGCTCGTCCAGAATCAGCACGTCGGGATCCGACATAAAAGCGGTCACAATGGCCAGCTTCCGCTTGACACCGAGACTCATCCGCTTCGTTTCTCCGGAGAGCACCTGATCAGACAGCTCAAACAGCGCCAGCATCTGCTGAAGCTGCTCCTCGTTGTGGTTTTTCTGCAAATCCTGCATCATGCGGATGAACGCCCAACCGGTCAGCCCGGCTGGCAACGCAATTTCGCCTGGGATATACCCGACCCGTTGCAAAACCCGATCGTATTTCTCAAAGGTCTCAAAGCCGAACATCCGAGTGCTGCCGGAACCGGGCTTCGAAAACCCCATGAGATGGCGGATGGTTGTGGATTTCCCGGCACCGTTTGGGCCGAGAAATCCGAAAACTTCGCCTTCATCGACGTGAAGGCTGACATCAAAGACGCCGCGGCCAAAGCCGTAATCCTTTGTCAGGTGCGCAACGTCGATGACGTGTGTCCCCTCTGCCGGGGAATGTGATCCGTTTTTCATTTTGTCCCTTCTTCTTTTTTTTGACACTGTTGACATTTGAACTGCTGTGTATTATAATATAGACGGTTCGGAAAGAAAAGAACAGGATTTGAAACGCTGTCAAAATTTGAACAATGTCGAATTGATTGTATATGCAGGAGAGACCTACATGAAAACGCAGAACCTGAATCGCTCCTCCAGAAAGACGAGACTGCTGATCAAAAAGATATTTGCCGAGATGCTTTCGGAAAAGCAGGAGCTTGGAAAAATATCGGTCAGCGAGCTGTGCGAACGCGCAGACATCAGCCGCGGTACCTTTTATGTGCATTTCGATGACATTTACAGCGTCGCGGAGGAGTACGAAAACGAGCTGATCGATGTATTTTTTGACAATGCCCGCCTGATTGAAACGCGGGATATCCTGCAGTTCATCGACGCGTTCTTCGAATTCATCCGCCAGAATCATGAAAACTACCGGTTGCTCTGCCGCTCCAATGAATTCCTGTTCGCGGCCAAAAAGCTGACGGCCATTGCCTCCGGCAAGCTGCTGGAGCTTTGCCATCAGGATCTGCGCATTGCGAATCGAGCCTATATGGAGCTGGATATCCGGATTTTTCTGGAGGGCATCCTCTGCGAATACGTCAAATACTGTCGCGACGATTCCGAAGCAACCCTCGAAGACCTGTACGCCTACACGAAAATCTGGGTGCAGGAGTTCCTGGCTCGGCGCTCTGCCGAGCATTCGGACAAAGCGTCGCCCCTTCCGACCGAACCCCAACGCTGAACGGACAGCACCACAAATCAAGCATTCTGAGAGGTGAGAAGATGGACAACGGCAGTGGCTGTTGCGGACAAACGCATCGGGATCCCACAAACCGCTGGTACGCAGACAGCAAACCGTTGTCTGTTCGCTGACCGGCGGGGAGCCCATTGTTTGTTTCCGCACAGCACAAAAAAGGAACGGCGCGCCCGTTCCATTGATGTGCGATGAAAGGAGAACCAAACAATGAACAAAATCGTTCGGACACCGCAGCCGACGGCTCTGCCGGACTTCTGCGGTGAAATTGCGTCCATTGTCCGAAGCAATTGGACGCCCGGAAAAATGCAGGAGCAGATCGGCGCCTACCACGAAAAAGATATTGCATTGGCGCTGACTTTGCTGACGGCTGAGGAATGGCAGAAGCTGTTCCGCATCCTTCCGCTGCAATCGCTGGCCGCTGTGCTGGAATATGCGGAAGAGAACACCACGTATTTTGCCTGCCTGAGCATCCGCCAGAAAGCGGATGTGTTGAGCTGCATGGAGGTCACTGCGGCGGCAGAGCTGCTGCAATCGCTCCCCAAGGAGGAGCGAAACGCGCTGCTGGAGCTGATGGATCCGGAGGCGCGTGAAGAAATCCGCCTGATCGGCTCGTTTGACGAGGACGAAATCGGGAACCGGATGTCCACCAACCTGATTCGCATCCCGAAAACGGCCACTGTCAAGGAGGCCATGTCGGAGCTGATTCGTCAGGCGGCGGAAAATGACCACGTTTCGATTCTGTATCTGGTGGACAGCGACGGAACCTTCTGCGGTGCCATTGACCTGAAAGACCTGATCACGGCGCGTGAGGATACGCCGCTGTCGGATATTACGACGTTTTCCTACCCCTGGCTGTACGCAAGGGCGACCATCGAGGAGAGCCTCCCGCTGATTTCCGACTATTCCGAATCGTCCATCCCTGTGCTGGATGACGCCAACCGCCTGATCGGCGTCGTCACAGCCACGGATTTTGCGGAGATGCTCGGCGACGAGCTGAACGAAGACTATGCCAAGCTGGCCGGACTCTCGTCGGAAGAGGATCTGGCCGAGCCGGTCACAAAAAGCGTCAAAAAACGAATGCCGTGGCTCTGCATCCTGCTGCTGCTGGGGCTGGGCGTTTCCGCCGTCGTCGGGCTGTTTGAGCCGATTGTCGCGCAGCTGCCGGTGATCATGTGCTTCCAGTCGCTGATTCTCGATATGGCCGGCAACGTCGGCACCCAGTCGCTGGCGGTCGCCATTCGCGTGCTGATGGATGCACAGCTTGGCCGCCGACACAAGGCGAAGCTCGTCTGGAAGGAAATGCGCGTCGGTACGCTGAACGGCACCATCCTCTGCCTGCTGTCCTTTGCCGCCATCGGCGGATACCTGTGCGCCAAGGGCAACCCACCCGCCTTTTCCTTTGCCGTCTCCGCGTGTCTTGGCGTGGCCATGCTGCTGGCGATGATCGTTTCCGCGCTGACCGGGACGCTGGTTCCCATGCTCTTCCAGCGCATCGGAATCGACCCGGCGGTGGCGTCCGGCCCGCTGATCACGACGATCAACGACCTCGCGGCGGTCATCACGTATTACGGCCTGTCCTGGCTGATTCTCCTGAAGCTGATGCAATTCAACTGAGCGGACAGCCTGCTGAACCAATGGAGGAAGAAGAACCATGAAAAGCAGAAAATTATGGTACCTTGCGGGCGTCCTGCTGATGCTGTTCATCGGCTGGACGGCGCTCGTTTCGTTTGTGGATGTCCGGGCAATCGGCCCCGAACAGTCATCGGTCGGCCTCGCCACACTCAATCAATTCGTTTTTGACCGCCTGGGCGTCCACCTTTGGTGGGACGGCCTGACCGACGGCTGTAGCCTGGTGGCCATTCTGGTGGCGTGCGCCTTTGCACTGCTCGGCCTGATTCAGCTGCTGCAGCGCAAAAGCCTCCGAAAAGTGGATCCGAACGTCCTGCTTCTGGGCGGACTTTATGTGGCGCTGGCCGCCGTCTACCTGCTGTTTGAATGCGTCGTGATCAATTGTCGGCCGATTCTGATGGATGGACAGCTGGAAGCGTCCTATCCGTCCTCCCACACCATGATGGTGCTCTGCATTCTGGCCCCGGCCATGATCGCCGCCCGTTCGCTACTGGCGACGCGCAAAGCGCTTCGAACCGCGCTGAACGCATTCGCCGTCCTCGTCATGGCCGTGACGGTGGCCGGTCGGCTGATTTCCGGCGTTCACTGGCTGACGGATATTGTCGGCGGGCTCCTGATTTCGGCTGCTCTGGTCGCACTGTACGGCGCAGCGGTACAATCCATCGCAGAAAAACAGAAAAAATCCGCCTGATTGATCAAAAAACGAACATGGCGAACGAATTTGCCTGATGCTCAACCTGCGAAAAAGATCCCCCGTATCCAGCCGGATACGGGGGATCTTTTGTGGCTCAGGTGAAGGCCGGAGCTGCATCAGGCATCGAGATGCTTGGCAAAGCAGCGGCGGCGCTTGTGCTGTTCAATTTCCGTGCAGAGCTTTCGCCACTGCTTCTGGATTTCCATGTTGGTTTCCAGCTGCGGACCGGTTTCCACGTGGTCAATGCCGTTTTTCAAAACGTTCTGGTTGACATGGTTCAGGAGGACGGCGTTGACGCCCTTGCCGATCAAATCGCTTCGAACGGCGATCAGCGCCAGCTCCAGAAAGTCGGAGTGATTCAGATCATGCAGCACGCGTGCCCAACCAAATGGGAACAGACGTCCATCGGATTTTTTGAGCGCCGGTGCAATGGACGGGAACGCCAGACCGAACCCGGCCAGCTTGTTGTCGCGATCCACGCAGATGCAGACGTAATCAAAATTCAGGAGCGAGAAATACTCGTTGTAATAATACTGCTGCATTTCCGGCGTCAGCGGGGTGTAGCCGTACAGCTTGTTATACGCGTTGTTGAGCAGATCGAAGATGTCCTGAACATACGGCTGAATATCCTTGAGCGAATGGGTGGGGAGCACGCGGATGCCGAACAGGGAACAGACCTTGGAGGAGAGCCGCTCCAGCTTCTTGGTGGTCTCTTCGGACGGACGCAGCTGAAATTCAATCCAGTCGGCCTCTTTAGCGTAGCCGAGCTGCTCCAAAAACTGCGGATAATACGGCGCATTGTACAGCGTGATCGACGTATCCGGGCGGTCAAAGCCCTCCACCAGCATTCCCTGTTTGTCGAGGTCGGAAAAACCGATGGGGCCGTGAATGAGGTTCATGCCCTTTTCGCGGGCAAAATCCTCTACCGCGCCGAGCAGCGCTTTGGCCGCTTCGAAATTGTCTTCCACATCAAACCGAGAAAAGCGCATCCGGTTTTCGCCGCATTTCTCGTTGTACTTTTTGTTGAGAATGGCGGCGACACGGCCGACGACACGGCCATTTTCCAGTGCAAGGAAGAGCCGGGTTTCGCAGTAGGCATAGGCCGGATTCACTTTCGGATTGAAGTAGTCACATTCTTCCTTGTAGAGATCCGGGACAGCGAGCGGATTGTTGCGGTACAGCTTTGTCGGGAAAGAAAGGAATTTGCGGAGATCTCTTTTTGATTCAACAACCTTGATTTCAACCATGCTGGTTGCTCCCTCCTTCGATCAAATATGGGCTGTGGCGAGATCAGATGGCGATGTCGCAGGCGACCTTGTACATATAGGGATCCAGATCCTTTGTCATCTGCAGCGCTTCATCAATCGGAATGTTGCAGAGCTGGGAATCACGGTAGCAGACGACGACGTTCGACTTGCCTTCCAGCAGCCGCATGACGGCATAGTGCCCCATCCGGCTGGCCATGACGCGATCCCGCGCAGTCGGGCTGCCGCCGCGCTGGATGTGGCCAATGATCGAAACGCGGGTCTCCACACCGGTCATTTCGCGGATGTGGTCGGCGATTTCCGAGGTGTGCCCGACGCCTTCGGCGACGATGATCAGGAAATGGTGCTTGCCGTTGTAGTGGCTTTCGCGGATTTTCTCGATGATGTCCTTTTCAAAATCAAACGGCTTCTCCGGAATCAGAATGGCAGCCGCGCCGCAGGCCAGCCCGCAGTACAGCGCGAGATGTCCGGCGTTGTGTCCCATGACCTCAACCACGGAGCAGCGCTCATGCGACTGCATGGTATCGGTGAGCTTGTCAATGGCGTCAATGGCGGTGTTGGCGGCGGTGTCGAAGCCGATGGAATAGTGGGTGCAGGCGATGTCGTTGTCAATCGTTCCGGGAATGCCAACGGTGTTGATGCCGCTGGCGGCGAGATCCTGCAGTCCGCGGAAGGTGCCGTCGCCACCGATGGCGATCAGGCCGTCAATGCCCAGATACCGGCAGGCATTCGCGCCCTTCTGAACGCCTTCCGGCGTCTTGAATTCCGGGCAGCGCGCCGTATAAAGCATCGTCCCGCCGCGGGAGGTAATCCCGTTGACGGCGCGGGCGTCCAGCTCGACAACGTCCGAGTTGATCAGCCCGTTGTACCCGCGGTGAATGCCGACCGGCGTCACGCCGTACTGGATACAGGTTCGCACAACGCTGCGGATGGCTGCGTTCATGCCGGGCGCATCACCGCCGCTGGTCAGAACGCCGATTCGACGAATTTTTTTGGGTGCTGTATTTTTCAGTTCCATAAAGTCTAACCATACTTCCTTTTCTGTCGGTTGATTGGTTCAAATGCGAGTCAAAATGTCAAAACAGAGCTTGGATGGCAGCGTTCTTCTGCCCCATCCTCTATTATATCATTCCTGAAGATCAATTTCAACCATTATTTTCAAACCGGACGTAAGGAAAACAGAATCCAGACAAAAGGGAACGACCAACGCGGCTGGTGCAGTCAGCTGCGCCACCGTACATCGACCGAAAGATGCCCACATCCAACTCAACCAAAAAGCTCCTGTGGCTGCTTTGCAAAACAACCACAGGAGCTTTCCTGCTTTTTCCAAAATTCCAACCAGAGCTCGGCACATCGATGGCTCAGCCTTCCTCCTGCTTGAGGACGGCGGCATACCGCAAAAGCTGCTTGAGCGAGTGGACGCCCAGCTTGGAATAAATGTTCCGATTGTGGAATCGAACGGTGGATTCCTGCAAGCCGAGCAGGGAAATGATTTCCTTGACGCCTTTTCCCTGCAAATAGAGGTCGAACACCTCACGCTCCTTCGCCGTCAGCATGGTCAGGCCGCTTTTGAAGGTTTCGTAGTCATCCGGGTCAATCTCATCCTTGCGGGAATAGGCGAGCCGCTCGTTCAGCCGGACGGTTTCGTCCATCTTGCTCTGCAGCGCATCCGCCGCACTGATCGCATCGGTCTTTTCACGGCGCAGCCGGTCGAGCTCCGCTTCATTGATCTGATCCTGCCGCGCCAGATAGGCGAACAGGTCGGTGATCTCAGAAGAAAACGCGAGCTCCTGCGAATACTCTTTCCTGCGGATGCTGTCCAATGTGTTCTTGATCGGCTGCAGATACTGCTTGGCAAAAAACATCGACAGCCCAACCACCGCAAACGAGAACGCAATGATCAACAGAATAATCCGCAGCACGTCGGCCGAAACCATGCGCTCATAGTCCGCTTTCGGAATCAGCACGCTGATGGCCGAGGTGCAGGTGCTCGGACAGATGCAGATTTCCCGCGTCATGCCGATGTACGCTTCGCTTTCTCCGCAAAATTCCGTCAGCCCGCTGCCGAAGGAGGACATCGAGAGGAGCTCCTTGGGTTCCAGATAGTATTCGTTCAAAATGCCCGCACTCAGCGTGGTCGATTCCGACAAAATCAGGTTTTCACTGCTCTTGGAGAGGCAGAACACCGCGTGATCAAGCTCGGAGGGCTGAGCAAAAATCTGCCGGAAGTAGCCCTCGTTCAGCTCAAAGCCGCAGATGCCGTAAAAGGTGCCGTCCTGCGCCAGAAGCGGAATCGTCATCAGCATGACGTGCTGATCGGTGCCGGGCAGCAGCACGACATCGGTCAGGCGGTAGCTCTGATTCAGCGGGAACGACGCTTCCCGCTTCAGCTCCTCATAGTTGGGGAAGAAATCGGTGCGGAATTCGAGACGCCACTTGCGGTGGGGCATACAGTCATGCTCCTTACCCGTCTGCGCCAGACCCCGGTACAGCAGAACGCGGGTATCCATGCCCTCCAGGCTGTTGCGCTGCAGATAAATCCCCGTGCGCGAGGTGTCAGCATTTTCAACGGAGGAATTGACCTGCGCCTCCAGCATCACGAAGGTGCCGGTGCAGTCGGCTTCCCAGAGCTTGTGCCGAACCGCATCAATCAGCTGCTCCTGCAGGTTTCGAATGTGATCTTCCGAATCGTTCAAATCGTCAAACGAAATCTGATTCGCATCCAGATAGCCCTCCAGAATTTCGGTGACACGGTTGGAGAGCTGGACGCTCATCACGGCCAGATTGTCGTAATAGGTGTCGATCTGTCGCTCAAACAGCTCAATTTGAAAAGCCAGCGTTTCGGCAATCCGATGCTTGGCGCCGGTAAAATTGCCGATCAGGAACAGACCGGCCGTCAACAGGGCGCACAGCAGCAGCGCAAAGACGCAGAAATATGCACACAGCCTTCGCTTGAGCGTTTGCTTTTTACTGGACATAGCCGACAGCTTCATGGCTTGTCACCGCCTTATTGGATGCCTTTGAACAGCTCCCAAAGTTCATCTGCCAACGCTTCTGCACGTTCGCCGTTCTGATAACGCTCCGGCATGGTTTTCTGTGCCTCACGCAGCGCATCATATAAGGTATAGATTTTGGCGTAATAGCCCGAGAAGGACGGTTCACGCACAGCCGTTGCCGTGTCGTTGACCGTTGCAATGGCACGGTACAGGTTTTGGTACGCATCCGACTGGAACTCGTAGCTGCCGATCTGCTCAAAGGATGCCTGGTTGACCGGCATATAGCCCGTTTCCACACAGAAGGCCAGATTACGTTCCGGCTCTGTCAGCCAGCGGACGAAGACCTCCGCGGCCTCCGCTTTCTGCTCCGTGCTCCGATAGGCGCACAGCCCGACGCCCGCCTGCGTCACAAGCAGCTCCGTGCCGCTGGCCGTCGGCGGCGGCAGGATCTGCAGATTCATCGGCTCCGACGAGTTGTCGGGGTAGGTGACAGTGTCGTTGTAATACAGGATGGAGGCCGTCGAACCGAGCCCCGCCAGCACCTCACCGGTCATCACCTGCGTGTGGAATACAGGTCGGAAACGATGATGTGACCCTTTGCAATCGCCTGGGCAAACTGCAGCCAGGACGTGCGGAACGCTTCATTTTCATAGTCGTACCAGCCGTTTGCCGTGTAGAAATCCTGTTCGCCCTGCTCCATGGCATTCAGCTCAACGGCGCGAATCGGGAAATCCAGCGCGCAGAAGGGCTTGCCGCCCGAATAGTCATAATACGCGGCTGCGGCGGCGAAAAAGCCGTCCCAGGTGGACAGGCTCTCATACGTCACACCGGTTGCCTGCGAAAAACGATCAAACTGCGTGCCCGCCAGGAACAGCAGATGCGTCGATTTGGAGACGGGGAAGACAGACAGCTTTCCGTCCACCCTGCCGTCCTCCAAAAATTCGGGGACAAATTGGCCGAGCTCCTCCGCGGTGAACCGCTCCTGCCAGTCGATCAGATTGTCGGCACCCAGCTCTGCGGCGTTGTTGTTGTGGCAGAAAAACAGGTCGGGCATATCCATTGCACCGGCTTCACCCTTCTGCGCGGCGAGGAGCTTTTCGCCGATCTGCGCCGTGGAGGACATGGAGGAAACGTGGATGATGATGCCCTTTTCCTTGCCGACGGTGCGGTTGAACGCATCGACCAGACGGTTCATGGGGGGAATCGGCCTGTTCGCCGTACACGTGCCACATGGTCAGCGTGACGGGGTTCTTGGGATCCAGCTGCGTCTGACTGGAACAGCCGACAAAAATCGGGAGCAAAAGCAGCCCGGTCAGCAATAGCAAGGTGATTCTTTTCATAATATACCTCCTGGTGTTGTCCGATGCGAATTTCAGCCTTCCTCATCCCAAACACCGTCCGTCGAACGCGGGGTGCGCCCCGCCCATTCGAAGCCTTGAGGCGGACAAATCCGGGGAAAATCCGTATCCTGTGTGTTGCAGGAATCCAGCAGGGAGCGGGTTCTGTCGATATGTCTGCGGCAAAACGCAGCTTCGGCAAAATGCACCTCGACGGTACGCGGCCTGACGATACACACCCTCAACGGAATGCACCCAGTCGGTACGCCAGAACCGGACAACGCCCCTCTGCTTTCTTTCATATAATTATAACAGATCAGCCGCTTTGCGTCAAGAGGAAACTGTCGCAGCCGTCCGACCTCCAATCTGTCGCCCGTTGCGGAATAGGAATTCTATCAGCATTTCCACAAAATGGTACAGTCCAAGTCGGCCATCTTTATTTCGCACCGGCTGTCCAGCTGCAAATTCTGCGATCGAATCGTTGTCTTTGACCACGGGCAAATCATGGAATGCGGCACCCACAGCGAATGGATGAAGCTGCAGGGCATCTATTCCACGATGGTTTCGACACAGGTGCAGCTCTGTCAGAGCTGATCACCGCACCGAACGCAAGCGAAATCATTTCACCGGAAAACATGAAAAAAGCGGCGTAACCAAAAGGTTACGCCGCTTCTGTCTTTGAAAACGTTCGAAATCGATGCATAGGCGGCATTGCCCACCAAAACAGAATCCAGAGGAACACGCCCCTTGCCCGCCTCCGGCTGCAGAACCTCCGGCTCCGATTGCGCCGCGAAGGCCATCAGAACGGTGGGCTCGTTGCATCACTGCGAATGTGGGCTCATGATTTACCTTCTTTTGTATATCACGATTTCCGGATTGGCACCGTTTGCCTCATATGTACAGATGAGAATGAAGTTGTCCCTTGCGATCACGCCAAAGCAGGTTTTGTCGCTTTCATCGAGGAGATTTTTGACCTGTGCGCCTAAATATACCTCATCATCCTTCAAAAACCTGACCGTGCCGGATGGAATCGGATATTCCAGATTGACAAAGCTGCCGACCAGCGGATACAGCTCTGTGACGGGTTCCATGCCATCGATGTGGAAATCGTTGATTTCATCGATCAAGTTTTTTTTGAATGCCTGCCAGTTCTCCAGGCCACCGGTCAATATGTACTTTGCCACAAAGCACTGCTTCCCGAACGGACAGCCGTTTGTCTTGGCACAGCCGGGACAGGCTTCTTTCGATGGACATTCGGCACAGTTCGCGCCACAGATTGATTCGTTCATGGTTTTTCCTCCTGTGTATTCGTATTCTGAACTTCTGACCACGATTGGCGCAACAACGCCTCAAACTGGTATCGGAATATCAAAATCCCCGGTTTCAAAAACGGAGCAAACCAGAAAAAAAGTCGCTGCTATGTCGCTGCTATGGACATATTCAGATTTTCAAAGTCCGCAAATACCGTTTCTGCTCCGCCGAAATCCGATGGCTTTCCAGCGCTTTTTGAATCACTTTGTTGTGCGTCCAGGTGTCTAAGTGCGGCTCTTCCAAAAAGGGCACAATCGCCTCATACTGCTTGGCAAGCGCCGTCGCGAAATACCATGCAATCATCATGTTGACATAGTATGCGTCGGAACGAATGGCAGCGATCCTCCGCGGATATTCCGGCTCAAAATCCGCATCCAGAAAATACCGCATCAGCATTCCCACCGCAAACCGCACCGGATAGGTTTGCGAGGAACCCAGCCAGACCTGGATCGGCTCTAACAGCCGACCCTTGTACTTCCGGAAAATGGCGGGTGACATCTGGTCGCAGGTCGCCCAATTATCAACATACGGAAGAAATGAATGCAAAGCCTCCATGCAGCGATCGAAATCCTTGATTTCAGAGATCAAAAACGCATGAAGCTGGTTTTCTTCAAAATATCGGTGAGGCAGATCGTTCAGAAAATCTGAAAAATCCGGTTCCCGGTACAGCTCTTTTGCAAGCCTGCGCAAAACCGGTGTTCTGACGCCAATGATTGTTTGCGCGTCCAGCGACGGCAACAGCTTCGCCTGAAATTCGCGGTATTTACAATCCTGATGTTGGAACAGCTGCTGTCGGATTGCACTTGCGTTCATCTCGTTTGCCCTTCTTTGGCCTGCAGCAGCATCATCATCGCAGAGAAGTCCTGCGTCAGCAGCTCGGAGATGTCGGCCTGTGTAAAATGGCACATCCCCGTGGCGCAGAGCGTCGCAATCCCGTAGGTGTGAATCCAGGAATGCTCAAACAGCGCTTTTGCATCGTTAACCGACAAGCCGTAATCCGCCTGAATCGCATTCAGACATTCGTCGGCGACGCTGCCGAGATGGGCGTAAATATCGGAAAAGGACTGCACATCGCTGTTGTTCGACATGAAGACAAGCTGATAGAGCTGCGGCTCTTCCATGGCAAACAGAATCATCTGCATCCCGACCTGCTTGAAGATCGGCAGACCTGCGCCCGCTCTGTGGGTATACTCTTCAAACCGCACCATGGCCGCAGCCTTGACGGCGTCGGCCACCTCCTGCATTGAATTGAAAACGGTAAAAATCGGCGTGGCAGAGGTGTTCAGTGCATTCCCCAGCGATTTGGCGGTCAAGGCGTGGATCCCGCTCTGCGAGACAATCCCCAACGCGGCATCAATGATTTCTTCTCTGGTAAACTTCGGCTTCGGCGGCATATCAGGCGCTCCTTTGTCCAACTGATGTTCTGAAATTCGAGTTCTAAAACGATAATTCTATTATAACCCTTTCGAGGCGCAAAGTCAATGCCCTTTTGCCCAAAACGACAAAATACCCGCCCATGCGCTGAAGTGAAAAAATAGTGGTAGACACGAAAGTACCTGCCACTATTTTGATGATATGATAGGGGTGGGGGTGGAACTATGGCAAGAAAAGATATGATTCGAAGGAAAAAAGAAAGGTTAGCAATTGCAAAACGGTATTTCGCTGGAAAAGCATCGCGTGCCCTTGAACGAGAATCCGGTTGTAGCCACAGCCGGATTCAAGAATGGACGAAGAAGTACATAGAAAAAGGCGAAACAGGTTCGTCTCTTTCTTGATCTTTTCGAATATCAGCCATTGTGTGATTTCCTTCTGTTAGACATCGGTCTCAGCTTGAATCTGATCGATCGCATATAACGGCAGATTCACGAGCCATTCCTCTTTTTTGTAGTCGGCCATGGATGTGCGGATCGAAACTTCAGGAGAAAACTTTTCCTGATAAGTTTTCAGACTCTTCGCTCTCAGATTGACTTCTGCTTTTACTTCGATAGGCACAATTTGTTCACCTGTATCAACAACAAAGTCAACTTCGCAAGAACCTCTGTCGTTGGTATAGTAATAAACATCTAAGTCTTGGATTGTCTTCAACTGCTGGCAAACATACTGTTCTGTAAGCGCACCCTTGAATTCAATAAAAAGGTCGTTGCCGTCAAGCAGAGTACGCTGACGAAGTCCAGCCATACAGCCGAGGAGACCGACATCCACCACAAAAAGCTTAAATGCCCTCAAATCCTCATAGGCCCGCAAGGGGATACCTGCCGCATTGACACGGCTGACCTTATGAACAAGACCGCAATCGCTCAGCCACATAATTGCAGTTTCATAGTCCTTGGCACGAGCGCCTTCACGAACAAGACCGTAAATAAACTTCTTGTTTTCCTTCGCCAACTGAGAGGGAATACTGTTCCACAGCATCCGGAGTCTTGGTACCATTTCGTTGGGGGCGTGTTTGGAGAAATCCTGTTCATAGGCCGCAAGGATTCGCTTTTGAATTTCACGAACCTCATTGAAATCTTTGTTCTCCGCAAAGCTTTGTACTGCTTCAGGCATACCGCCAACAAAGTAATAATGCTTCAACGCATCAATATACGTCTGCTTAAAGCTGGTGATCATCGGAAAGTCCTGCTTATCAAGCAGTTCGGCAAATCTCTCTTTATCGGTTGCCATCAAAAATTCCTTGAAGGAAAGGGGATAGAGCTTCAGGAAATCCACTTTGCCCACAGGGAAAGACGTGCCTTGATGCAAGGCAATACCAAGCAACGAACCGGCACATACAATGTGATACTGCGGAGCATTTTCGTAGAAATATTTAAGAGACGACAACGCTCTCGGAACTTCCTGCACTTCGTCAAAAATCAGCAAAGCATGATCGGGATCGATTTTGTGTCCTACATACAGTTCCAATCCCATAATCAAACGTTCCGGATCCAGATCAGAAGCAAATAACTCTGCCATTCTGGAATTGGAATCAAAATTGATATATACGGCATCCGCATACGCCTGTCTGCCAAACTCTTTCATCAGCCAGGTCTTGCCGACCTGACGTGCGCCTTCGATAATTAAAGGCTTGCGGCGTTTGCTTTCTTTCCATTTCAATAGTTTTTCAATCGCAATTCGGTACATACACGCACCTCCGTTATGATCATGCAAGTATAGTATAGCACACAATCTCAAAATATGCAACGAGTTTCTGAAAAGTGATTACACTTTTTACGGCGAATAAAGTGCTTTGACTTCCGTTGTTTCAAAAAACAGACCTGGGTCACCATAAAGGCAATCCAAGTCTGCTTCACCAATGATTCTTCCATGATCTCTAACATAATACTTGCACCCAACCTAAATCCATTCTGAAAGATCAAACAGTCTGTACTGGTTTGATGCTCGCGCACACAATCGGTGTATTTCTCGAACCACTTCTTCTGTTTGTCCGTCATGGTGGCTTTGGGTTTTTCCTCGTTTCTACAGATCAGCCCCAGTAGCTTCTTGTACTCCCTACCACTTCATCGGGAACGTCGCCTGCCCGACCGGAAAGCCGAGCACAACCTTCGCCGGAAGAATGCCTTCGAATTTCATGGCACCAGCCTCCATCGCTGCTGCAGAATGACAGCGGGCTGACCGGCGGCGGGAATCGCATAAAACACCGTGAGCAGACTGCCGTCGCGCAGCTCCACCGTACTCGGATAGCCCAGATCGGCGCTGATCTCGTTGCGGTAGATGACGTGATCGACGTCCCAGCTCTGCCCCTGATCCCGGCTGAACATGACGCGGATGCCAAACGGCGCATCGCTCTGCGGGTCGCCCCGGAAGCCATATGCGGCAATCAGCGTCCCGGAGGAATGGCGCATCAGGTGCGACGGCGCACCGCCAAAGTCGGAGAGAATCTGATGCGGCTTTGTCCAGCTCCTGCCGCCGTCTGATGATTCGGACTGGAACGTCGTGAACAATGCGCCGCCGTGTTGGACGCGGATGTGGACGAGCAATGTGCCGTCGTCCAGAACGATGGCGTGCGGCTCGCAGGGGCGCGGATTCCGATCAGCGGAGACGGGGTTTTCAATTTCGCCGACATAGCTCATGCAGCCATCCGGGTGAATGCGGTACGCCTGAATGTTGTTGACGCCCATCACGCGGTCGTCGTCATCGCTGTAGGTTGTCCCGACCCAGAGGAGCGAACCGTCCGGCAGAACAACCGGGCCGTGCGGAGACGTGACGGGGCTCTTGAAGATCGGCCCGAACGTCACACCGTTGTCGTGGCTGAAGCGGAACGTCGCACCGAGCGCGGCGGCCTCTTCCTCCGGCGTGATGGTGTCGAGATACGCAAGCTGGTAGGGCGAATCGGTGCATTCCCGATGAAATGCCACCGTGTGGTTGAAGGACGTGACGATCACGCTCCCCGAACCGAATGGCACAATCCCGCCATCGCGGTCGTCCAGCACGGTATCAATGACCGGTGCCGGGCGCGTGTAGGTCGCACCCTCGTCCTCGCTGAAGGCAATGACAGTTTTCCCAAACGGACAGATATGCGCCAGCCGAAACCCGGATGCCACGACGGCGATTCTCCCGTTGCGCAGCCGGGCAACGGTCGGCCAGCCGAAATAATGATGCTTGCTGTCCGGATTTTGCATGACAATTTCGGGCTTTCCCATGACAATGGCCTGCATACAGAAACCTCCTTGACAAAATAGCACGTTTCGTTTATCATTATTATAAGAGATCAGACCGCTGTTTGCAAGCAGTGACTCTGACAATCCTGAAATCATGATGTCAGAACAGGAAAGATCCGGATGAATCGAGAATGCACACTCAGAATCGGCACCAAAGACTATACCATTTTTTTGCAGGACGGCTTTGACGGCCGATCGACGGCATCCGTCGGCCTGCACAACCACCATTTCGCGAAAGTGCATCTGATTGCAAACGGCGACGCCGACTTTGTCGTGGGCGAACAGCAGCTCACGCTGCCGGGCGGATATAGCCTGCTCGTTCCTCACGGGCTCTATCACTGCTGCACGCGTCGAAGCCCCGGCGCGGTGCATACGGCCTTTCAGCTGAACTGCGAACAACATGACGTCGCGACCGTGCTGATCGGCGACGAAATCCTCGCGCAGCTCCAAACGGCCATCGCAGCGTGCCGCACCTCCGCAAACTACACGGCGGTGGCATCGTACCTGGCGCTGATTGCCGGTCGGCTGCTGCCGGAGGAACAGCTGACTGCCAGACCGGTTACGGATCCGGGCTTTTTGATTCACGAATTTCTGGCCAGCCATTATCAGGAACCGCTCCGCCTGTCTGATTTGGCCGCATATCTGCATCTCTCCGAGCGGCAGAGCGAACGCCTCGTGATCGAAGTCACCGGCCGCACCTTCCGTGAGGAGCTGACCGCCATTCGCATGGCGGTGGCGGAACAGCTGCTCGCATCGGGTCAAATGATGAAAAAGGACGTCGCCCGGTACGTCAGCTATCAATCCTATACCGGCTTCTGGAAGGCGTTTCAAAAAATGGACGAACGTCTAAACCGAAAGAAGGGCTTGCATCATGAACCGAACACAACGAATCCGACTGTCCGTCCTGCTGATGCTTCTGGTCGTCTGCCTGACCGGCTGCACATCCGGCACACCGGAGGAACCGACACAGTCAGTCGATCTCCTTCGCCCGCTTGTCTATCCCGCATCGGATGTGCAGACGCTTGCGGAACGCGGCCTGACGGCGGAGGCGTTTGCAGCGCGGGGAGCGGGCGCAGCGAGCGATACGGGCAACAAGCACGCGGACGGAACCGGCCTGGTGATTTCACCGGACTTCTCTGCCACCGTGAATGAACAGCCGCTGCCGGTCTATGCAGCCGTTGTGTATGTGGCCGACGGCAATCAGGGCGCACTCCATTCGTTTGCCGCCATCGATGCGTCGCTGGAAAACGGTTCACCGCTCTGCCTGGAGCTGACCGTGGACGAATCGATTCCGCTGCAAACGGCGCGTGTCTTTGCCCATACGGAAACCGAGCTGTCGGTGGAGCAACAGCGCATTCAGCTGACTGTTCCCACATACGGCAACTACACGGTGATGATCAATGAAAGCCAGCTGCACGCCTTAACGCTGCTGGTTCGCCCCTATGTGGACGAAACGGCGGAAATCGCCGCCTATCAGGCGCAATACGGTGCTGAACGCGTGACGGTGATGGAGCCCGGCCTTCATCGAATCAAGCATCTGACCATGGAATCGGATTCCGTCCTGTATCTGAAAGCCGGAGCCATCCTGCTGCCGGAGCATACCATGGATATCGCAAGCGACGCGGACAACGCCAATCAGTCGGAAGCCGGCGCCATCGAGTCCAACGCTCTGGGGCTCAACCGCTATCCGGTGATCAACGGCTACAACGGCAGCCGGATGGTGATTGCGGGGCGCGGGACGGTGGACATGACGCAGCTGGACTGGCACGAACGGCGCGGACTCGTCTTTTCACTGTGCAGTCAGGTGACGGGTGATGGCGTGATGCTCATCAATCCGTGTGAGTGGGCGCTGATCACCTATCGCTGTCAGGAGGTTGCCGTGACCAACTGTGCTGTGCTGGGCTACCGCACCAATTCCGATGCGTTTGCCATCTGCAACTCGGAAAATGTCACTGTGACGGATTGCTTTGCGCGGAGCGGCGATGACCTGTTCGAGGTCAAAGCGCTGGGCGGCGTGGAAACGGCGGTGAGCCGTGACATCGTTTTTCAACGCTGTCAGGCGTGGGGCAGCAAGGCGCGCTGCTTTGGCATCACCGGGGAAGTGGAACGGGATATTTCCAACGTTCTGTTTGCAGACAGCCTGGTCATCTGCCGGGATGCGGTGTGGGATTTGAATCGTCTTGGCTCGCTGGTGGTGCTGCGGGAAGTCGGAACGGGACACATCAGCAACGTGACCTTCCGCAATCTGACGATTGACCGGGATTTCGGTCGGGCGATCAATGTCGGCGTGTATACGGACGGATTGTCCGAGGGCACGATGGAATCCATCCGATTTGAACAGATCACCTGCTCATCCGATGAGAAATTGCAGATGCGACAGCATGACGGCCAGCCGTTCGAAGTGACCTTCAACCGCGTCACGGTTGGCATCACGGAGATCACAGCTGAAAACGTGGGAGAATACGTTCGACAGGACGCGGAAAATCTGCTCCGTCTTTCATAAGATCAGGAAAATGCAGCCGAAACGCTGAAAACGTTCCAACAATCGCACATCCATCCGCACGAAATCGAAGCGAAAACAGCCACTATTCACCAAAAATCGAACAAAAACAGGCGACATCCAACGGTTGTTGAATGTCGCCTGTTTTCCTGTTCCAGCTCAAATCGGCGAAAGGCCAGCCGCTTATGCCAGCTTTTCAAGTCCCAGCGCAATGCGCCGCAGCGTCTCCTCGCGCCCGAGGATGCGGCAGATCTCCACCGCGCCGCCGGGCGTAACAGTTTTGCCCGCACAGGCGATGCGCAGCGGCCACATCAGCGTGGCGTTCTTTACGCCCAGCTTCTCCACCAGCGCCATGAGCGCATCGTGAATCGTCTCCATCTCCCAGTCGGGCAGCGCAGACAGCACAGGCGCAACGGCCTGAAGCATCTCACGGGATACGTCGGCGTTGGTCTTGGACTTCTTGTTGGTGAAAAGCTCCACGTCATAGTCGGGCAGCTCGTCAAAAAAGTCCAGCTTTTCGGGGATGTCGGTCAGCTTCTCGCAGCGCGCCTGTAGCAGCGCCGCAATCTCGCGTGCGGAATACGCCTCGTTTTTCACCGCCTGACGGATATAAGGCTCGGCTGCGGCGGCAAACGCCTCGGTGCTCATGGCGCGGATGTAGTTCGCATTGAAGTATTTGAGCTTTTCCGCGTCGAAAATGGCGGGAGACTTGGAGATGCCCGCAATGTCGAACGCCTCAACCAGCTCGTCCATGGTGAAAAACTCCTGCTCGGCGCGCTCGCCACGCGGAGACCAACCCAGAAGCGCCACATAGTTCAGAATCGCCGGCGTGAGATAGCCCTGCGCCTTGAGGTCTTCATAGCTGGGGTCGCCGTAGCGCTTCGACATTTTGTGCTGTGCGTCGCGCATGACGGGAGAGCAGTGTACATACGTCGGAACCTCCCAGCCAAACGCCTGATAAAGGAGGTTGTACTTGGAGGCGGAGGAAAGATACTCGCTGCCGCGCACCACGTGCGTGATGCCCATGAGATGGTCGTCAATGACGTTGGCAAAGTTGTAGGTGGGCAGGCCGTCGCGCTTTAGAAGCACCTGCTCGTCGAGCGTCTTGTTCTCCACCGTGATGTCGCCAAAGCTGGCATCAGTGAAGGTTGTGCTGCCCTCTCTGGGAATGCGCTGGCGAATGACAAACGGCTCGCCAGCAGCCACGCGTGCCTTGGCCACGTCAAGCGGCAGGTCACGGCAGGGGTCGTCGGCGCGGTCAAACTCGCCCGAATCCTCAACGCTCTCCGCCTTCTCGCAGAAGCAGTAATACGCGCCGCCGCGCTCCACCAAAAGCTCGGCGTATTTGCCGTAGGTGTCGCGCCGCTCGCTCTGAATATAGGGTGCTACGGGGCCGCCGATATCGGGGCCTTCGTCGTGCGCAAGGCCGCACTCGGCCATCGTGCGGTAAATGACCTCAGTCGCACCCTCGACCAGACGCCCCTGATCGGTATCCTCGATGCGCAGGATGAACGTGCCGCCAGCGCTCCGTGCGATCAGCCAGGTGTAGAGCGCCGTGCGCAGATTGCCCACATGCATATAGCCTGTGGGAGAGGGTGCAAAGCGCGTGCGCACCTTGCCATGGGGGATTTTGGCCTCCATGGCGTCAAAGTAGCTCATATCAATGGACATAGGAAACCTCCTACAATTTTTTACGATGTTATAATGCGCAATTTCCGGTCAACAGTCGAACGCGTCTGTGCTGTTTATTCGGCATTTGCCGAATCCACAGGCAGATTGCGGACAGCCCGGAGAATCATGGACAGCGCATTGCTGGCTGCCAGATGGCGGATGTATGCGCGGTCACGCGTGCGGCCGCCGAGATGCAGCTCCCGGACATAGATGGCACCGCGCAGATACAGACCGGCATACACGAGCCCGACCGGCTTCTCCGGCGTACCGCCGCCCGGCCCGGCAATCCCGGTCAGCGAGACGGCAATGTCCGCACCGGTTGCCAGCGCCGCGCCACGCGCCATATAGGCCGCAACCGGTCGGCTGACGGCGCCGTGCTGCTCCAGCAGCTGCTCAGGCACCTGCAGCACGTCGGCCTTTACGCTGTTGGCGTAGCTGACAATGCTGCCCAGCAGGACGGCAGAGCTGCCTGCGACATCGGTGATGCGCTTGGCGACCAGCCCGCCGGTACACGATTCGGCACAGGCCAGCGTCAGATGGCGCTCAGCCAGCGCCGACACGACGCAGGCTTCCAGCGAATCTACATCAACGCCGTAAATCAGATCGCCGAGCGTCTCGTGCAGCTCATCCAGAACGGGCGGCAGCATCTGCCGCGCTTCGGCTTCGGTCGGCGCAGCAGCCGTCACGCGCAGCATGACCTCCCCGTCCTTGCAGTAGGGGGCGATGGTCGGGTTCTGCGCGTTGGCCATCCGGTCATGCAGGATGGCTTCCACGGCGGATTCACCCATGCCGAAAATGTGAACCTCGGAGGAAACCAGAGCCTTCTCCGAGCGGGCGCGCAGATAGGGCATGACGCATTGCCGCATCATGGGACGGCATTCCCGCGGCGGCCCCGGCAGCATGATGATCGTCACGCCGTCAGCCGATGCGGCACAGCCCGGAGCGGTGCCCCAGTCGTTGTCAAAGACAGTACAGCCCTGCGGCAAATACGCCTGCTTGATGTTGTTTTCTGTCATTTCCCGCCCCATATCGGCGAAAAATCCCTTCATCCGTTCCAAAGACGGCTCATGCAGAACAAGCGGCAGTCCGAGTGTTTCGCAGATGACCTCCTTGGTCAGATCGTCATAGGTGGGCCCTAAGCCACCGGTTGTAAGAATCAGATCCGAACGGCTCTTGGCCGTGCGCAAAACGTCCGTCAGACGGCCGGGATTGTCGCCGACGACGGTATGATAAAACAGGTCAATGCCCAGCTCCGCCAGACATTCGGACAGATACTGCGCGTCGGTGTTGGCGATTTCACCGAGCAGCAGCTCCGTTCCGACCGAGATGATTTCAGCAGCCTTCATCGCTGTCACACTCCTTCCGGGTGGCGGTTGGCCTGAATGACCAGCCGCTCGGCCGAGTCGAGCGCCGCCGCCATCAGGCCATCCAGCTCGAGCGCTGTTTCGGCTTCCAGCAGCTGCTCCAGCCGCGGCTTTGTCTTCGGATGCTTCGGTGTGAAGACGGTGCAGCAGTCCTCATACGGCAGCGTCGAGGTTTCAAACGTCCCGGTTTCACGGGCAACGCGGATGATCTCCTCTTTGTCCATGCCGATGAGCGGACGGAACAGCAGCCGGTCGCAGACGGCACCGGTCACGGCCAGCGCGGGCATCGTCTGCGATGCGACCTGCCCAAGGCTTTCGCCGGTGATCACGGCCATGCAGGATTCCCGCTCCGCCAGCGCACAGGCCATCCGCATCATGAAGCGGCGCAGAATCAGCGTGAAGAGATCCTCCGGACATTTGTCGCGGATTTCTTCCATGATATGGGCGGTGTTGACAATCCAGAGCGGGAAACGGCCGCACCGTGCGCTCATTTCCTGCGCGAGATCCAGCACCTTCTGACGAGCGCGGATGGAGGTATACGGTGGGCTTTCGAAGTGGACGGCGGCCAGCTCCACGCCGCGCTTGGCCATCATGTGACCGGCCACGGGGCTGTCGATGCCGCCGGACAGCAGCAGCATGGCCTTCCCGCCGACACCGACCGGAAGACCGCCCGCACCGGCAATTTTCCCGGCATGGACATACGCCGCACGGTCGCGGATTTCAATGTAGACGACGAGCTCCGGATGGTCGAGGGAAACGGATAGGTGCGGGAACGCTTCCAGAATGGCACCGCCCGCCTCCGCGGCAATCTGCGGCGAGGTCAGCGGGAAGTGCTTGTCCGACCGGCGAACCTCCGCACGGAAGGTGCGCACACCGGCGAGTGCATCCGCACAGTAGGCCGGCACCAGACGCAGAATGGCGTCCATATCCTTTTCGCACTCAGCCGTGCGGCAGATGGAGACGACGCCGTACACCAGCCGCATGGCCTCCACGGCTGCGTCGATCTGCTCCGGCGGACAGGGGTCGGCCTCCGGACGAATGTAGACGGTGGACTGCATGGCGCGCACGGAGAACTGCCCGATCTGCGCCAGACGGTGACGGACATTTTTCAACAGCTGATCCTCAAACACACGGCGGTTCAGCCCTTTCAAAACCATTTCACCGCACTTCAAGAGGATCATTTCCCGGTAATTTGTAGGTTGATTCATCGATCCAAACGATTCCTTTCCTGAATTTTGAGCAGAGTCAGCTGCGCCTGCTTCGGGGTGTCAGCGCATCGGCCACTTCCGCAAGTGCCTGCGCAAAACGGTCGATCTCTTCCGGCTGCGTCTCCGAAGAAACACTGATTCGCAGCGCTCCGGCGGCTGCATCCGCATCGATCGGCATGGCAGACAGGACATGGCTCGGACGGCCACGGCCACACGCAGAGCCGGTGGATACGTAGATTCCGCGCTCGGCCAGCGCGTGCATCACGGTTTCTCCGCGCAGCCCGCGCAGAGTCAGCATACAGATGCCGCCCGCCTCGCCGGCCGACAGCACCTCTGCCTGCGGGCAGGCTTCGGCCACGGCCGACAGCACGCGGCTTCTCAGCGACTCCAGCTTGTCCACCTCCAAGGGCCGCGCGGCGGCTGCCGCAAGCGCAGCGATCAGCGGGACGGGCTCGGTTCCCGGAACCAGACCGCGCTCCTGCCCGCCGCCGTAAATGAGCGGCGCGATGCGGACGCCCTTGCGGAGATACAGTGCGCCAATCCCTTTGTAGGCGTGAATTTTATGCCCGCTGACGGACAACAGATCAATGCCCAGCGACCGGACGTTGACCCGGATTTTTCGATAAGCCTGTACGGCATCCGTGTGGAACAGAATCTCCGGACGGATGCGCTTGACCAGCCGAACCGCCTCCGCGACCGGCTGCAGGGTGCCGAGCTCGTTGTTCACAAGCATCAGCGAAACGAGAATCGTATCGCTGCGCACTGCGGCGGCAACCTCCTCGGCGGCAATATGGCCGGACGCATCCGGCGACAGAAAGGTGGCCTCAAAGCCTTCTTTTTCCAGCGCGGCAACGGTATTACGGACGGCATCGTGCTCAATAGCCGAGGTGATGATATGCCCGCGACAGCCTTTTCCGGCGCGTCGGCCATAGCGGTGCGCCACACCGAAAATGGCGAGATTGTCGGCAAAGGTGCCGCTGGGCGTGAAGAGCAGCTCACCGGGCTCAGCCCCCAGACCGGCAGCAATGGTCGAGCGGGCCTCTGTCACCAGCCGTTCTGCTGCGAAGCCGAACTGATGCAGAGACGATGGGTTGCCAAATTGCTGAGCTGCGGCCAGAAAGGCCGCGGCAGCCTCCGGACAGACAGCGGTGGTTGCGGCGTTGTCCAGATAGATGGGCGTGTTCAAATTGATCGAACCTTTCCTGTCAGACATCATTTACCCTATATTATACCATAGAATCAGACGGAACAGAGACAAAACGTGCAAAAAGTCCACCGGAAAACAGAAATTGCCGTCCGAAACCACAGCGGGACGGTTTTCGAAAAAAGCGGACTGTTTCCGGAAAGAGCTTGAAAAGCGCCCGGATTCTGTGCTATAATAACAGAAAAAAGAAGCAAGCTGGTGAAATCTTGAAAATACAGGAATCCGCTGAAAATTATCTGGAAACCATTCTGATTCTGAAAAAACGAAACGGAACGGTGCGCTCGATCGATATTGCAAACGAACTGGAATATTCCAAACCGAGCGTCAGCATTGCCATGAAAAACCTGCGGGAAAACGGCTATATTGAAATGGAATCGGACGGCTCCATCACCCTGCTGGAAAAAGGGCTGGAAATCGCTGAGCGAATGTATGAACGGCATACGCTCCTGTCGGATTGGCTGATGCGCCTGGGCGTTCAGCCGAAAACAGCCGCAGAGGATGCCTGCCGGATGGAGCACGTCATCAGCACGGAGAGCTTTGAAGCCATCAAACATCATGCCAGCCGCGAAGCTGCGGCGGCTGAATCCAAGGAGGATTCTCATGAAAATTGAACGCCTGAAAATCAACCACCTGACCACCCCGGTCGGCTTTCAGCTGGATGAACCGCGTGTCAGCTGGGTCGTGACGGAGTCCACCGGCAAACGGCCGGTCTGGTCTCAGGTCGAGGTGGCACAGGATGAAGCGTTTACCCATCTTTGCTACGACAGCGGCAAGCAGGCTGAGCTGGATGCCCGTGCCTGCTCGCTGCCCATTCAACTGGCACCGAGAACGCGCTATTTCTGGCGCGTGACCGTCTGCGCGGAGGACGGCGACTGCGGCACGGCGACGTCCTGGTTCGAAACCGGCAAAATGCAGGAATCGTTCGTTGGCAGCTGGATTGCCGCTCCGTTCGACAAGCAGATTCACCCGATTCTCCGCCGCACCTTCACGCTGGACGCTGCCGCCACATCGGCACGCCTGTACATTTCCGGCGTGGGTCTGTATGAAGCGAAGCTGAACGGCCAGCCCGTCGGCGACGAGGTGCTGACGCCGTTCTATAACGATTACAGCAGCTGGATTCAGGTGGAAACCTACGATCTGACCGACCTGCTGCAAGCCGGAGAGAACTGCCTGGAGGTTGCTCTGGGCAACGGCTGGTACAAGGGTCGCTTTGGCTTCAGCGGCAAGGATGCCAACCTCTACGGCGACCGGATGCAGCTGCTGGCCGAGCTGCGCGTTGAGCTGGCCGACGGTCAGACCGTCTGCATCGGCTCGGATGAAGCGTTCGAATGCCATGCCGGGCCGATTCTCGAAAGCAGCATCTACGACGGCGAAATCTATGACGCCCGCCTCGAACCGGGCGAGGACGGCTGGACGCCCGCTGTCTGCGTCGATGCGCCGGAGGGCGCAACGATGGATCGACTCAGCCCGCCGCTGCGCCGCCATGAAGCGATCAAGCCGGTTGAGCTGATTCACACACCGGCCGGTGAGTGGGTGCTGGACTTCGGACAGGTGATGACCGGCTGGGTCGAGGCCGATGTGTCCCTGCCAGCCGGCGCAGAGCTGTCGCTCGACTACGGTGAGCTGCTCCA
The DNA here is from genome assembly GCA_964448855.1 of uncultured Oscillospiraceae bacterium. Lineage (GTDB taxonomy): Bacteria > Bacillota > Clostridia > Oscillospirales > QAMX01 > QAMX01. The sequence continues at coordinate 98,677 of CAYUXI010000005.1, forward strand.
AAACGACAATTTCTACAACGGCAACCTCCGTTCGGCCAAAGAGCATTATGCCTTTCTTTCCGCGGGCAAACCGGCACACATTCGCCCGCATTTCACCTTCTACGGCTTCCGCTTCGTCCGCGTCACCGGGCTGGAAACGGTCAACCCGGCGGACTTCACCGCCCGCGTCATTCACAGCGATCTGGAAAACACCGGTCGCCTGACCACCTCCCATGCAAAGGTCAACCGCCTGATTCAAAACGCATGGTGGGGACAGCGCGGCAACTTCGTGGATGTCCCGACCGACTGCCCGCAGCGGGATGAACGCATGGGCTGGACGGGGGATGCCGAGGTCTTTGCCCCGACCGCCTGCTTCCATATGGATACGGCTTCCTTCTTCCGAAAATTTCTGTACGATATGGAAAAGGAACAGGCCAAGCTCAACGGCGCCTGCCCGCACGTTGTCCCGGACGTGCTCAACCGAATTCAATTCTGCCGCGGCAAAAAGGGCACGGAATTTGGTGCCTGCGCCTGGGGCGATGCGGCGGTCATGATCCCGTGGACACTCTACCGCTTCTACGGCGACCGCACGCTGCTGGCGGAGCAGTTCCCGCAGATGGCCGCATGGGTGGACTGGATTCAGACACAGGACGCAACGCATGACGGCGGCCCGCGCCTCTGGCTGAAGGGTGATCATTTCGCAGACTGGCTCGCACTGGACAATCCGGTTGCCGGTTCGCCCTTCGGCGGGACAGACCAGTACTATGTCGCCTCCGCCTACTATTACTACTCCGCCTATCTGACGGCGCGTGCGGCAGAAGAGCTGGGCGATGAAGCCAACCGGAAGAAGTACGATCAGCTGGCCGATGAAATCCGCGAAGCCTTCCGCCAGGAATTCTTCACAGCGTCCGGCCGCGTCGCGGAACGGACACAGACCGCCATGATTCTGGCGCTGGCCATGCATCTGGCACCGGAGGAAGCGCGGCCGCGCATCACGCGGGATCTGCGCCGGAAGCTCGAAGACCGCGGAATGCACCTCGATACCGGCTTCGTCGGCACCTACCACCTGATGCGCACACTGTCCGACGTCGGCCTGGGTGCCTGCGCCTATACGCTGCTGCTGAATGAGGATTATCCGAGCTGGCTGTATGAGGTTAACATGGGCGCAACCACCATCTGGGAGCGCTGGAATTCTGTCCTGCCCAACGGCCTCGTCAGCGATACCGGCATGAACAGCATGAACCACTATGCATACGGCGCGGTGGTCGAATGGATGTACCGCTGTATGTGCGGCCTGAATGAGTCCGCACCCGGCTTCGCCTCGGCGCGCATCGCACCGATGAGCGATGAACGTCTGGATTGGGCAGAAGCGGAATATGCATCCGCATCCGGCCTGTACCGCAGCGGCTGGCGCCGCGAAAACGGCGAAGTCGTCTATACGGTCGAAGTGCCCTTTGGCGCATCCGCCGTCTTCGTCCCGGAACAGGCAGACGCCTGGCTCACTGTCAACGGCACCCCGGCCAATCAGCCCGGCGAAATCACACTGGAACCGGGCGTCTGGACCATCCGCACACGGTAACGCCACCCCAAAACGATACCCTCCACCGGCGGGGAACCTGTCCATCACAGGTTCCCCGCCGTTTTTTACGGTGTATCGAATGGACGAAATAAAAATAACACGCCTTGCAAAAAAAAACTTGACAAATCGACTGAAAGATGGTATACTGAAAATAGAGAAACGATCGGTCGCTGACCGATCTCGGAGGAGCGATGTTGCCATGAATCCACCACCGGTTTTTCAAACCGGCGTCTGAAAAGAGGCCGGTCGTTCTGTACCAAACTGCACACACAAGGGGATTCCCGAAAAGGAGGTTTTTATGAAACGATTCAAACGAATTCTGCTGCTTCTGTCTGTCCTTGCGATGGTGGCCGCACTGATGAGCGCCTGCACACAAACGGCAGAACCGGAGCAAACGCTTCCCAAGGAAACGTCCGCATCCGATCAGACGTCCGAAACCTCTGACTGGACAACGACATCGGAGCCGCAAACCTCTGACAGCACAGGCACCACAGAGCCGTCGAGCACGGAGACGACGCCGGAGGGTACGGAGCTGTCCAAACCGGTGGCCGACGCCGTGCGGAAGGCGTGGAACGTCGAAGGTGACCTGACGGATGACCTGCTGAAAAAGACAGAGGTGCTGGAGATTGCCTTTGGCACCTGGGAGCAAGCCGAAACGTCGGCAGACGGCAGCCTGCAGCTCCCGATCTCCGATCTGACCGGGCTGGAAGCGTGTACGGCGCTGCGTGAGCTGTATCTGATGGACTACTACGGAACCGACCTCAGCGCGATCAGCGGCCTGAATCAGCTCGAGGTGCTGTCCGTGCAGTTTGCAGGCAACCTCCCGGCGGAAATCATGTGGGACACCGCCGCACTCGCCGGTTTGTCGCTCAAGCGGCTGCAAATTGACAACTATCCGCTGGCCGACCTGACTGATATTGGCCGTCTGACCTCCCTGCAGGAGCTGTGGCTGACGCGCTGCCCGCTGGCAGACCTGTCGCCGCTGGCGAATCTGACCGGTCTGGAAATGCTGTATCTCGGCGGAATCAGCGGGACGGGGCTGCAAAACGCCATCCGCGACCTGTCGCCGCTCTCCGGCCTGACCCAGCTGCAACGGCTCTTCCTCGCCGGAGTGGAGGGGGATTTGTCGCCGATCGCGGCGCTCCCGCTGACGCAGCTGATGATTGCGTGGTCAACCGTGACGAATTATGCACCGCTCGCCTCCATGCAGACCGTCTCCGATCTCGCACTGGGGAATACGAACCTGACAGACAGCGATACAGCCGTTTTCAAGGAGATGGCGGGGCTGAAGGCTGTGCTCTGGATTGCCGCACCGGAGGGTGCGCATCCGGAACAGCTGGGAGAGCTGCTGAAGACGATGGGGCGGTCGGACGTCCTGTCGATCGACGAGGCCGCTCAAACCGACCCGAACGCGTATGACGCATTTATGAGCCGGATGTACCCGACCTTCCGGACAAAGTAAGCAACTGAAAAAATCCCTGTACGCCTAACCGGCGTACAGGGATTTTTTTGATGGACAGAATGGCTACAGCTCGGCGAAAATCCGCGTTCCGCGTCGCTTCAGCCAGCCATACAGCAGGACAGTGAGCAGCGCGGTCAATCCCGTGGCGGCCAGGAGGAAGGACAGCGGCGAAAGGACGGAGCGAACCAGCAGGTACAGCCCGACCAGCGCGGCCAGATAGAGCCACCCGCCAAACAACGACAGAAAGACGTTCGCACCCTGCTTGACGACGGCCGATTCGCTTGTCCAGTGGAGGTTGGGCAGCTTCAGATTGACGGCCAGCCCGAATGCGGCGTTCATCACGATGAACAGCTGCGGCAAAACGATCAGGCAGACGGCGACCAGAACGGAGACGCGCATGGCGATGATCACGCAGACGCTGCAAAACAGAGCGGGTGGACACGTCAGGAGCAGGTGCAGACGCAGCTTGGCCAGCAGCACGTGCCAGGGTGCAACCGGAAGCGACTGAATCAGCCAGAGTGTTTCACCCTCCAACGAGACGGAGGGCGCGGTGATGTCGTTCAGGCAGACGAGCGTACAGAGCAGACCGGCCAGAATCATCGCAAAAACGGATGGCTCCGTGAAAATCGTCCCCAGCTGGCGCAGCATCGTGGACTGCGTCAGCGCGGCAACTCCGGCGATCAGCAGGAACAGCGTTCCCATGGAGCAGTTCAGCATATAGACCGGGCTGGAGAGAAACCGCCGCATTTCCCGCGCCAGCAGGGCGGAAGCGGGTGTCCGAACGCGCACATTCCATCCCCGCGCCGACGTCTTCCGGCGTTTGCCTGTGCCGGCCGCCAACGAGAAAAATGTCCGGGAGAGGAGCAGACCGACTAGCCCGGTCAAAACGAGGCAGACGGCTGCCAGACCGAGGGCAGCGGAAGGCTGTCCCGTTCCGGCCAGACCGAAGGCATAGAGCGGCCAGACCGAACCGCGAATCCCGGCGGCAATCGCCTCGCTGTCGGCGAGCAGCGCCGTGAGCAGGTTGCTGGCCCGATAATAGCAGACGTAGTAGAGCGCCATGAACAGAAGCGAGGCCAGAACGGTGAGCAGGCTCCTGTTCTTCAGCCGCCGCGCAATCTGCGCAACCACCCAACCGAGCAGGCAGGAGAGAATCAGAACGATGAGCGAAACGGAGAGCCCGAACAGCAGCATGAGCGCGACTGTGGCGGGAGCGGGCTTCGCAGTCATCAGGTACACAATCTGCGCCGGCAGAAAGACGACGGCGCTGTACATGAGACCGAGCAGATAGACGCCGGAGAGGCGAACCAACACGATGCAGCGCGGCGGAATGGGCATGGAGAGCAGCAGATCGTTGTCCTTTGCGTCATACAGACTGGCGTAGGTGTTAAACACACTGCCAAACGTGCCGAGGACGATGGAAACCAGACCGAGAATGGCAAAGTACAGCCAGTCGAGCCCGAACTGAAGCAGCGGCCGCAGCTGAAGCGATAGGAAGAAAAAGATGCCGCCCATGACCGCAACGATCAGGACACAGAAGAACAGGATGGAAGTCAGCGCGGCGGCTCTGGTGCGGGCTTTTCCCGTCTTGCGGTTCATAAAAAAGCCGCGGTTCAGCTCGAGTAGCTGCTTTTTCAAAAGCGCCTTGAACATGATCATTCCTCCAGCTCCAGAAAGACGTCTTCCAGACTGTCGTCGCCCTTGACCTCAGCCATGGTACCGGAGCGCACCAGATGCCCATCCTTGATGATGGCCACCCGGTCGCAGAGCTTTTCGGCCACCTCCAGAACGTGCGTGGAAAAGAAGATGGCGCCGCCTTCGTCGCAGAATTCGCGCATCATCTGCTTGAGCAGATGCGAGGCCTTGGGATCGAGTCCAACGAAGGGCTCATCCATGAGAATCAGACGGGGACGGTGCAGCCATGCGGCCATGACAGCCAGCTTCTGCTTCATCCCATGCGAATAGGTGGCGATCGACTGCGTGAGGTTTTTCGTCAGCTCGAACCGTTCGGCCAAGTCGGCGATTCGCGTCCGGCGCTCCGCAGCGCTGACGTTGAAAATATCCCCGATCAGGTTCAGAAACTGAATCCCGGTCATGAACGCGTATAAATCCGGGTTGTCCGGAATGTAGGCCATCTGCTGCTTGCAGGTCAGCGGATCTTCCCGGATGGAAGTCCCGCAGATGGTGATGTCGCCCGCATCAAAGGGCAGAATCCCGGCGATGGATTTGAGCGTGGTGGTTTTGCCCGCACCGTTGTGGCCAATGAAACCGTAAATTTCGCCCGGCGCAATGTGCAGCGTCAGATCGTCCACCGCACGCTTTTCGCCGTAGCTTTTGGACAGATTTTGAATGTACAGCATGAATACTCCTCCCAAAATCAGACTTGCTGGGACGCGACCAGACGAACCAGACAGCTGGCGCCGAGACGGTCGGCACCGAGCGCTAACAGCGCGGCAGCGTCCTCCAGGGTACGGATGCCGCCTGCGGCCTTGATTTTCAGTCCGTTTTTCCGATGGGCAGCAAACAGCTGGATGTCCGCCTGCGTCGCGCCGCCGGTGGAAAAGCCGGTGGAGGTCTTGATGAAATCCGCGCCGGAATCGGCGACGATGTCAACCAGCCGGAGCTTTTCATCCTCCGTCAGGAGACAGGTTTCCACGATCACCTTCAGGATTTTTCCCGGACAGGCAGCGCGAACGGCAGCAATTTCCGCTGCAATGTTGTCAAAGCGCCCCTCTTTGGCCGCGCCGATGTCGATGACCATGTCGATTTCATCGGCACCGTCTGCCACGGCACGCTGCGTTTCCAGCACCTTGACATCGGTGGTGTGATAGCCGCACGGGAAGCCGATCACCGTGCAGACCGGCAGCCGCCCGTTCAAAAACTGGTGCGCCTGCCGAACGTAGGACGGCGGAATGCAGACCGAAGCCACGCCGAAACGAAGTCCCTCCTCACAGAGCGCCTGAATCTCAGCCCAGGTGGCCGAAGGGGCGAGCAGCGTGTGATCGACATGGGCGAGCAGCGACCGATACGACCCGGTATCGGCGGAAAAATCAGAGAACTGCATGAAAATAATCTCACTTTCAAAATAAATTTCAAATCCGGTTGCAAAACGGATGAAAATGCGGTACAATAGACGAAGATCAAAACGGGAGGTTTCAACCATGACAGCCAGCCATTCAACTGTCGAAGCCGCAGTGCAACGGCTTCAGCTGCTGCAGGCCAAAATGCACGCATACCACCACGCAAGCAGCATGATTTATTACGACGCCGTGACGACCGCACCGGACGGAACCGATGAGGGGCGCGGCGAAACGCTCAGCATACTGTCTGGCGAGGAGCACGCTCTGTTTGCATCGCCGGAGACCGACGAAATGCTCTCCACGCTCGAAGCGCATCCGGAACAGCTGACCCCGGCACTGCGCCGACAGGTTGAGCTGCTGCGGCAGGACTACCGCAAGCTCAGCTGCATCCCACAGGATGAATATATGGAATTCCAGAAGCTGGTCAACCGGGCACAGGCGGTCTGGCATCAGGCCAAGGGCGACAACGATTTTGCATCGTTTGCGCCGTATCTGGAAAAACTGATTGCAGCGCGAAAGCATTTCGCAGAACGGTATGACCCGGATAAAGCGCCGTATGACGTCCTTCTAAACGAATACGAGCCGGGCATGACGACGAGCGAGCTGGATCGCTTCTTTGCGCAGCTCCGCGCCGACATTGTGCCGCTGATCGAAGAAATCTGGGAGGAGCACGCGCAAATCCGCGACGATTTCCTGTTCCGGGAGTATCCGGTGGAGGGACAGCGCGAGCTGGCCAACCGCGTGATGGCGGTCATGGGCATCGATCGGAGCCACTGCGGCCTGGGTGAAACGCTGCACCCGTTTACGCTCGAATTCAACAACAAGGATGTGCGCATTACCACCCATTATGACACGCACAACCTGATCAGCTCCCTGTACTCGGTCGTTCACGAGGGCGGCCACGCCATTTATGAGCTGAATTCGCCGGACGAATTCGAAAAAACCTGCCTCTCCGGCGGCGCATCAATGGGCTTCCACGAGAGCCAGTCCCGCCTGTATGAGAACATTCTGGGGCGCAGCCGGGCATTCCTTTCGGTGGTGGACCCGATCTGCCGCGAAATCTTCCCGGAACAGCTGAAGGACGTCACCGAGGAGGAGCTGTACCGCGCCGTCAACAAATGCACCCCGTCCCTGATTCGGACGGAGGCCGATGAAGTGACCTACTGCCTCCATGTCATGGTGCGGTACGAGATCGAAAAAGGGCTGTTTGACGGCTCCATTTGCGTCTCCGACCTGCCACAGATCTGGGCAGAAAAAATGAAGGCGTATCTGGGCGTCACCGTGCCGGATGACACAAACGGCGTCCTGCAGGATTCGCACTGGAGCGGCGGCGACTTCGGGTATTTCCCGTCCTACGCAATCGGCAGCGCATACGGCGCACAGATTGCCGCAAAGCTGTCGGAAACGATGAATCTGGACGAAACCATCCGGAACGGCCGACTGCCGGACATCACGGCACGCCTCCGGGACGGCCTGTATCGCTATGGCCGCCTCTACAACCCGTCAGAGCTGCTGAAACGCTTCTGCGGTGAACCGTTCAACCCGACCTATTATACGGAATATCTTCGGAAAAAGTATAAAAGCTGATGGTTTCCCGCATGAAAACGCGGGGGAATGGCTGAACTAATGATATCACAGGATGCCCGGTTTGTCAAGCAAAAGTTGCCAGAAGCAGAGTTTACGAACGCTTCACATTGTATTCACGGCGGAACGAATTTCAAGCGGTATCATATTGGATGTCAGGATTCGAACAAGAAATCCGAGACGAAAGGAGTCCGATTGTATGGAATTCAATCACAAATCAGATATGGCATATACAGAACCGGTTCAGACATCCGCAAAGGGCAGAGGAAACAAGCGCAGAATCGTTGCGGCGGCCCTGAGCGTGCTGCTGCTGTGCGGCAGCGTGGCCGGTGGCTTCTGGCTGGGCAATTCCTTCCAGATCGTGAAAACCGACGGCAATGTGGCAATGGCTGACCGCCTGCCCGAACCGACCAGCCCCGACCAGACCGGCAACAGCACACCGTCCGGCTCGGTGGAGCAGCTCGTGGTCAAGGGCGAAGGAACGGAAATGACCATGGCGGAAATCTATGAAACGTACGTTTCCGCCGTCGTCGGCATCGTCACGGAGGGCACAACGACCAATATCTTTGGCCAGCCGTCCAGCTATGCGTCCAGCGGCACGGGCTTTGTGGTATCGGCTGACGGCTATATCGTGACCAACTGCCACGTTGTGGACGGCGGCAGCAAGTTCACCGTCTCGTTCGAGGACGGCCGAACCTATGACGGCCAGCTGGTTGGCAGCGATGCGGAAAACGATGTCGCACTGCTGAAAATCGATGCAACCGGCCTGAAAACGGTCGTCATCGGCGACAGCGACGAAATCCGCGTCGGCGAGAATATCTGTGCCATCGGCAATCCGCTCGGCGAGCTGACGTTTTCGCAGACCAGCGGCATCATCAGCGCACTGAATCGCGTCATTACCACGGATGACGACGAAGCGAACTTCATGTTCCAGATTGACGCGGCGGTCAACTCCGGCAACTCCGGCGGCCCGGTCTTCAACAGCCGCGGACGGGTCATTGGCGTCGTGACGGCCAAATATTCGTCCTCCGGCGTGGAAGGTCTGGGCTTCGCCCTCCCGATCAACGACGTGGCGCGCATGATCAATGAGATCAAAACAAACGGCAAGGTTCGAAAGGTCAGCTTTGGCATGGTGGTCGGCTACGCGACCTACTCCGATTCCGGCGAGGATACGTCCATCCCCGGTGCGCGTGTCAAGAGCCTGACGGAGGGCAGCTGCGCCGAACGGTCGGGACTTCAGGCGGGCGATGTCATTGTCGCCATTGACAACATGAAGATCACCGGCATCACCGACCTGCAGGCCGCCAAGAAACGGTTCGTCCCGGATCAGGAAGCGACCATCACCCTGTATCGCAACGGCCAGCAGATGCAGCTGACCATCGTCTTTGACGAAGCCGTCGAGGAAACGACACAGGAACAGACCCCGCAGACGGGTACCACTGACGGCCGCTCGGATTCGTCGCCCTTTGACCCGTTCGGAGGCCGAAGATAATTCCAACCAAACAAAACCCGCGCTCAGCCAAAATCGATTGGCCGGGCGCGGGTTTTCTCTATTGACCGGTCAGACGAACCGTGTGACAGGTGTGGTGCATGGCGGGCAGAATGCGCTGCAAGAGATCCTCTGTGGAAAAACGGAGCGAGGAGGTGTTGATGCAGGGGTGGCAGCCGAACCCGTCATAGGCCAGCACATCCTCGTCAATCCAGAGGGAGACACGGTTGTCCGTGTCGTTCATCAGACCAAACACGGAAACGCTGCCGGGCGTCAGGTTCAGCAGCTGCAAAAGCTCCTCCTCCGAAGCGAAGCTCAGCCGCGAGGAGCCGATCAGCCGGGAAAACTCCCGCGTGACGAACCGTTTTTCTCCGGGCATCAGCAGCAGGTCATAACGGGTATGGGCGGCGTTGGTCAAAAACAGATTCTTGCAGATCGGGATTCCGAGCAGCTGCTTGACCCATGCACAGCCCTCTGCCGTAAAAATGGGTGCATGATCAACGCGCAGGTAGGAAACCTGCAGCGCATCCAGCAGATCATAGACCGCCTGCTCCTTGGGCAGACGGTTGGCGGCATCGACGGGGCGTCCCTGCTGAACAACGGGCGCCGCGTGCGGAAATGCGAATGCTTCAGTGGCCATCCAATCGATTCCTTTCCGGGCTCTTTCACCGCTCCTATCTTAGCACAATGCGTGCAAAAATGCAAGGCTTCGCACGAAAAAAACATCCTGGCCGGGGAAGAACCCGACCAGGATGCAAGAAAGCCGATACCGGTTTTTACGGATTGAGATAGCTGCGGATGACGTCGTATGCGGGCTTGCGCGTCCCGTCCACACGGGTGATGCCCCAGGTCGTTTCACAGGGGCAGTCGGCTGAGCCGCAGTTGCCGCAGATGGCGGAATCCTGCCAGCAGTAGAAGACAGAGCCCGCCAGGAAGGGCGAATGCAGCACCTGCGGGAGCAGCTGCCGATAATATTCCGCCTGCCCCTCATCGGTGTGCGGAATGTCACTCTTGGCGCTCCATTTTTTCAGCAAATGCGTCCAATAACCAAAGGCAGCGGCTTCCCGATCCTCCGGGGATGCATTGTTGACCACCCACTTTACCGCATCCGGCAGCGTAGCGATGAACTCGTCGAGCCGATTCGCAGCGTCCAGTCTTCCGTTGAAGCCGAGCGATTTCAGATAGGCGTCAATCTCGGCCTCCATATCCTCCGCAATACCGCCGGAGGAGTTGAAGCCGCATTCCATCAGAATCACCGGTGTCCGGTTGGAGGACAGATAGAGGTTCTGGACATTCTTCAGCACGTCCGTCGGCTCACCGTCTGCCCAGGTGCCGGTGTAAGAGTCGAGCCCGATGTAGTCACTTCGCCCGGCGGCTTCCTCCAGCTCCGGCAGATACCAGCTGTTGTTGCCGATGATGCCGTCCGGATCCCCGGCGCGGACGCCCTTGGTACAGGCGATCAGATAATCGACCGATTCTTCCTCCGTCAGAGGCTTCCGGAAGCCGACCACCCACATTTCGTTGC
>CAYUXI010000006.1:0-98654 GCA_964448855.1 uncultured Oscillospiraceae bacterium
TACGCGGTCAATGAAAAGGCGTTTTCTGCACTTCTTGATCTGGTGACTGACATCTGCAAACGAAACGGAATCAAGAAACTTGTATGGTCTACCAACAAGAACGACCGTGTAAATCACCTTGGAGGGTGTAACCTAACAGTTCACCGCGATTACGCAAACAAGTCCTGTCCTGGCGACTATCTGTATAACAAACACGGCGAAATCGCCGCAGAGGTGAACCGCCGCCTGGGTGCGACTGAAAATAAGACGACCGAGAACGAAATGTCCGCGGCCGGTGAAACCGTCTACACGGTCCAGCGTGGCGACACCTTATCCAAAATCGCGAAGAAATACGGCACAACCTACCAAAAGATCGCGGCATACAACGGAATTAAAAATCCGAACCTGATCCACGTCGGCCAGAAAATCAAAATCCCGACAACGCCTACCGCCCAGACATTGAAACAGGGCGACAAAGTAAAGGTCCTGAACGCCGTTACCTATACAGGGAAGACTTTCAAGACCTACTATGACAAATACGACGTGATTCAGGTAAACGGCGACCGCGTGGTCATTGGTATCGGCAAAACCGTTACAGCGGCCGTCAAGGTGTCGAATCTTGAAAAAGTATAACTGAATCACAGCAAATGAAAGGCGGCCAGGGACACTCCCTGACCGCTTTTTCATTTTCCGAATGTTTTTTCAACTATATCCCTGACTTCGCTTTCTGGAAGTCCTTTTCCAACAGCCGACTTTACCACTGCTTTTTTCAACCCTTCAAGAATCGAATCTTCAGAAATTCCGACTTCGACTTCTTCCGTTTCTTTTGCCCAGTCAACCCCTTCGTCTAAAAGCCTGAACACTTTTGATTCTGCTTCAAGAATTGCTTCTTCAACGCCACCGCCTTCAACACGTTCACAGCGTTCTAATATCTGAACAATTCCATTCCACCGTTTACGCTTGCCGGCAAGTGTCTTTAATGTATCAGCGTTCGCCAGTTCCAGATCCAAAACAACCGGAAGACGCTGAATAAAGGTCGCGTCAATTTCTTCCTGAATACCGGAACAACAATCATCTTCAATTTGACGAAACATTGTTTCCAGGCGAAAAGCCGCAGACTTCGCGTCGGAATAGCGTCCTGTAAAAGTTTCCAGTTTCCTTGTTTCGTTCAGAAGGCGAATGGAATCCATAAGAATTTCACGGTTCCGATTAAGGCGCCCCTGAAACGTCGGATCTGTTCGGACAACTTCCTGAATCAACTTTTCTTTTCGTCTTGTTTCACGCTTTTCCTGACGTTTTTTCGAATTAAAGAACACAGGATCACCACCTTTCAAATGTAAATTCTTTTTTAATCTTCGGTCGATTCTGACCTTTAACACAATTATACGCCGAAAATGTGTTAAAAACAAGAATACTGCTGAACATTAACATAAAGGTTACAAGGAAGGAGGTCGTAAAATGAAAATATATGATTATAAAGGCCGGAAAAACGTCAGTGGAAATCGAATTCGCGAAGCACGATTGAAGAAACGGCTATCACAGGCCGACTTCGCCGCTAAACTTCAAATAGCTGGAATCACTATGGAACGCGACAGCATCAGCAGAATCGAAATCGGAACACGCTTCGTCGCTGATTATGAACTTATGGTTATTGCTGAAATCCTGGACGTTTCTGTCGACTGGTTACTTTCTGAAAACAACGAATAGCACGATCGCCCCTGGCAAAAGAGCCAGGGACTTCTTTTTTGCGAAACCACTTGACAATATAATACCGGTATTATATAATATATCACAGAAAGAGGTGACGCAGTATGGCACAGGCACAGATTGAAGCAAATAAACGCTTCCGAAAAAAATCCTATGATAGAATAGAAATCACAGTTCCGAAGGGCGACAGAGAAAAGATCGTTCAGGCGGCCGAATCGGTCGGAATGAGTGTAAACGCCTTCATCAAGGAAGCACTGGCCGAACACATCGCCCGTATAACCGTAAAATGAAATTGAAGGCCCTGTCCTGTCCGGACGGGGCCTTTTTCGCATATCAGGGAGGAATTGAAATGAAACGACGCAGATTCAAACATCTAACCTGGACAGACAGGTTAAAAATCGAAACTATGTTGAAAGATAAACGCCACAAACAGGATATAGCCGACGAAATCGGTGTTCACCTTCGCACCATTTACAACGAAATCAATCGCGGCCGCTATATCCACACGAATTCCGACCTGACAGAAGAAGAACGTTACAGTCCGGAAAAAGCAGAAGCCGCGTACCGTGAACACCTGGCGGCGAAAGGCCCTGATCTGAAAATCGGAAACGACCACGCCCTGGCACAACACATAGAACATAAAATCGCCGAAGAAGGTTATTCCCCGGCCGCTGTCCTGGGTGAAATCAAAGAACAGGGTCTTGAATTCAAAACGACGATCTGTGAATCGACTTTGTATTCCTATATCGACAAAGGCGTCTTTTTGACTGTCACAAATAAGAATCTTCCGGTCAAAGGAAAGCAGAAACGGCAATACAACAAGGTTCGAAAGGCGAAACGACCGCCAGCCGGCGAAAGTATAGAGAAGCGTCCAAACGAAATCGACGAACGCGCGATCGTCGGGGACTGGGAAATGGACTGTGTGGAAGGTAAAAAGAAAACAAAGAAGACACTTCTTGTTCTGACCGAAAGAAAATCCAGGCGCGAAATTATCCGCCCTATGCGCGATCAAACTTCAAAAAGTGTAATTCGTGTTCTTGACAGCCTTGAACGCGAATACAGCGCGAATTTCAGTAAAATATTCAGGACAATCACCGTCGACAACGGTTCCGAATTTGCCGACTGTGCCGGAATGGAAAAGTCCTGTCGCCGGAAGGGCAACAGGACGAAAATATATTATTGCCACCCCTATTCGTCATACGAAAGAGGTTCAAACGAAAACGCAAACAAATTGATCCGGCGCTGGTTCCCGAAAGGAACAGACTTTCGGAAGGTCACGTCAAAAGCAATCCAGAAAGTCGAAGACTGGATCAACAACTATCCCAGGGAAATTCTTGGATTCCGAACCGCCGAAGTGGTCTTCCAGGAAGGCGTCGCAGCGCTAATTTGAAATTTTTTATGAATTTTTGCAATTTAGTCTTGACTTTTTCAAAAAAACCGGGGCACATCCTTCTCAATCGGAAGGAATGCCCCGGTTTTGTGCCGTTGTCAGATCATTTTTTTGAGGTACTGGTTGATGCCCGGCAGCAGCACCGAGGCATTGATGCAGACGATATCGGTTGCGCCGTGCGTTTTGGCGAAGTCGATCAGGTTCAGGGAGGGTTTGCCGCTTGCATTGAACTGGCGCGGGTCAATGACGTAGATTTCCTCGAAATGATCGGTGAGGAACGGGACGAGCGCATTGCCGTAGGACTCCTTGGTCACAATGCAGACGCGGCCATTGCGAATCGTATCGCTGACGATATGGGTAATCGGGTTGTCACCGGCGAGGAACATACTGTATTTGCTGCCGCGTGCCATTTTGTCGGCGGATTCCTGGCTGGCCACCACCGAACGGGCGCTCCCGTTGGTCAAATCGGCCGAAGCGTACACGGTCATGGTGGAGGAATGAATCGGGCGGAAATACTCGACAGCGTCCGGGTTCTGATAGAAGCGCTCGGCATAATCCTTGGCGTAGATGCTCATGGTGCCGACAAAGTTTTCCACCAGACCCGTCTCGTATTCGGAGAGGTCATGCGGTTCGATTCCGGCCGTTTTGCAGAACGCCACATAGGCGTAATACGCGCCGCGCTGCGTCCAGTGATGGTCGGTGCGGAAATAGAGGTATTCTGTTGCGTGCAGGCTCAGCTCCGACCAGGTATCGACGCCGAGTGCGCCGTTTTGCAACGCGTCATAGATCACGTTCATGGCGCGCTGCTGGGAGCGGGTGCCCGCCTGATATTTGGCGGGTGCGCAGAATTCGACGGCACTGGGGCAGAACATCGCATACACGTTGACATCCGGCAGCTGCGCCTTGATGGAGGAAACCGTCCCGGCGTAGGATTCAAGCACGCTATCGACGCCATAATAGTGTTCCATGGCGGAATTGCCGATGACGAGGACGTTGCCGAGATCGATTGGGGTGGTGCTGGCAGTTTTATCGTCCTTGCCGGACGTCTGCACGCCGGTCGTTGTCGTCATGGCAGGCGGCGTTGTGGCCGATGTTTCGGGGGCTGAGGTCGTCGATTCGGGCGGCGTTGTCGGCAGTGTGACATCCGGGAGCGTGCCGATGGAGGATGACGAGGTGGCCGGAGCCGGTGTCGTCTGCGGCGGTTCCGTTGTGCTGGTTGGTGTCGGTGTCCCGGTGGAGCAGGCGGTCAGCTGTGCCGTGGCGCAAAGGGCGGCCAGCAGAGACGCCAAGCGTTTTGTGTGTGTATTTTTCATTCAGACGAATCCTCTCTTGCTTTCAAAAATCCATGCATGACGCCGCATTTGGCAGGCGGCTGTGCAGTTCTCTATTATAGTCTATAGATGTAAAGTTTCCATGTCCGCCCCATGATTTTTTGAGCTGCGCCATTTCTTTTTTTCAGAGTCGATGATTTTGTTTGACAAGTGGCTGGGTTTTGTGTTATACTAATTGTAGAACTTTTGTTTGGATGCTGCCCGCCTGGTTTGGGCAGTCGGAGGAAGTATGATCGTCCCTGCCGCAGACATTCAGAAAACCGCCATGTTTACCGGGCATCGGCTCATTTCTGCCGTTGAATGCAACCGGCTGCGTTTGGAGCTCCCGGCGCTTGTGACCGACCTGTACGCCGAGGGCATCACCAACTTTATCAGCGGTGCTGCACTCGGCTTTGACACGTTGGCTGCGCAGGCTGTCCTTTCGGTGCGGGACAGCGGTCTGCCGGTTGTGCTTTGGCTGGCCGTTCCCTGTCTGGAGCAGGATGCCCGCTGGCGTCCCGCCGATCAGGAGGTCTATTCCAGCCTGACCAAACGCGCCGACCACCTTCTTTACACCTCGCTCACACCCTACTACAACGGCTGTATGCAGGTGCGCAACCGCAGCATGGTCGAAAGCGCCTCGGTCTGTATCGCCTATTTTGACGGCGAGCGCCGCGGCGGAACCGCCTCCACCTATCGGCTGGCGCAATCCTTCGGGCGGCGTTTGATCAACCTCTGTCCCCCCGCACGCAATGCTGCACAGCTTCGTCTTTCTGAAACAGATGGCGCGGACTGATCTGTCCGCGCCATCTTATTTTTTTCGATATTGGCGTTCATCGCGTCCCCTGTCCTGCGGGCGGTTCCGAAAAGATCGGCTCCACGAGCGTCTCAATCCGTTCCGTATCGCCACAGAGGTACAGATAGCCCAGGAGCGACTCGAGCGCCGTCGCCAGCGCATATTCCGCCGGTGAGCTGCCCTTTGGAATGCGGGCATGGCGGTGATTCCGTCCGCGCAGAAAAACGGCGCGTTCCTCCTCGGTCAGCTGTTCCGAAAGGCGTTGAGCCAGTGCCGCCTGTCCCGCTGCACGCACATACGTCACCACGGCGCCGTGCAGCTCCTTGACCTTTTTCCCGGTCGTTTGCAGCAGCCGTGTGCGCACCAGCAATTCAAAAACGCAGTCGCCGATATAGGCCAGCTCCAGTGCGCCGAGCTGCGCCGCCGCGTGGCGATCCATCGGCAGCTTTTCCATCTGTTGTTCGTTCATTCTGCTCCTCCTCTGCCGGTTTCCTGCTTCTGCCGGTACGATGCAAACAGCGGAGACGGCTTTCGCACGGAAATCACCGTCAGCTCATGCATGGCTCGGGTCAGCGCGACATACAGCAGCTTTCCTTCGCCTTCGCCGTATTGTGCGCTGTTGGCCAGAATCACGCGGTCAAACTCCATGCCCTTTGCCAGGGCCAGCGGAATGATGCAGCGTCCCCGCTCATAGGCCATTCGGCTGTGATCGGCCAGAATCAGGTTGCGGACGCGCTTGCTGCATTTGGCGTACAGCCGCCGCGCCTCCGCGTTCGTTTTGGTGATGACGGCGGTCGCCGTGTTGGGTGCGCCGGGCGCTTCCAGGAGGTCGCAGATGGCGTCCACCGCTTCACGCTCGTTTTCAGCCGTGACCCAGTTCACAGGTTGGCCATGGCGTTCGAACCAGGCCGACGTGTCATGCTGTTCGACGACCGACCCGGCCAGCTCCATGATTTCCGCCGTTGAGCGATAGCTCTTGGTCAGGCGGCGAATGGCGCTCGATTTCCGTTGATAGATGGAGAGAATGGCCTCTCCGTCGTCCATGCCCATGCCGGTATTGACCAGCTGGTTGGTGTCGCCGAGCAGCGTCAGGCTGCAATTGGCAAATATGGCGGCAAAGATTTCATGCTGTGCGGGGCTGTAATCCTGCACCTCATCGATCACGACCTGCTTGATCGTTTTATCCGGCGGAATGGCTCCAAAGAGCGTCATCACCAGCAGGATGCCGACGCCGTCTTCGAATTTCAGCTTGTCCCGGAGCGACATTTCGCGCACGGTTTCCGTCAGCTGTGTTTTTTCTTCCTCGTTCAGCAGATTCGACGTCCGGACGGCATACAGCAGCGCTTTGCGGTACAGCTCGCGGAAGTCAATTTCCGTGAACTGCCGGATGCGTTTCAGTGCCAGACCGGCGGCATCGCGGAATGCGTGCTGCACCTGCTGGTCGATATGCGTCTCGCCCTCGGACGGGTTGGCACGGAGCAGCTCTTCTTTTTTGGCCACGCAGTATCGGCGGCGGAGCGGCTTCATGCGCCGGGCGACTTCGTCGTAAATCGCCTGCAGGCGATCCATGCGGTTCATGTGGGCATAGCGGACGGCATACAGGTTGGCCAGCTGTCCGGCGGACAGAATCCGTTCACCCTGAAACGTCAGGTCGCGGAAGGGCGGGAGGTAGTTTTCCAAAAAGCTGCGGACGCTTTTGGGGAATTCCGGGCTCCCCTTCAGGCGAATACCGAGGCGGCGTATGCGATTGGCAGGCGTGTCGGCGGCGGTAGCTAGGAATTCCACCTGTTCGTACATTTCCAGCACCGAGACGCCGCAGTATTTCCGGATCATATCGGCAAACGTCGTCGTCTGCGCTTCATCCTCGCCCAGCTCCGGCAGAACGCCGGCGATATAGTTGGAAAAGAGGTCATTGGGCGAAAAGATCAGAACATTTTTCGATTTCAGCTTTTTGCGGTCGCGGTACAGCAGATACGCCACGCGGTGCAGTGCAATGCTGGTTTTGCCGCTTCCGGCCGGCCCCAGCACGAGGAGCAGCTCATGGTCGCTGTCGCGGATGACCTGATTCTGTTCGCGTTGGATGGTGGAGACGATGGTTTTCATCTGGTCGCTGGAATCGCCGCCCAGCACGTTCAGCAGGATGCTGTCATCGATGCGGACGTCCGAATCAATGGCCAGTTTCAGCTCGCCCTGTTCAATTTCATATTGCCGGAGGCGCAGCACTTCGCAGGGAACGGAGCCGTCCGGCCCTTCATAGCTGGTCATTCCGACGCCGTTTTCATAGAACAGACCGGCCACCGGTGTTCGCCAGTCGCAGACAGCCGACGTATAATCGGCGCGCATCAGGTTGGCCAATCCGATATACACCGTTTCCTCTGCGCCGGACGGCTCCCGGAAATCCACGCGGCCAAAATACGGCTTTTCCTGCATTTTTTCCAGCACGGCGCGGCGGTGCGATGCATCATTGAGCTGCATTTCGCTGTGCGTCACTTCGCTCAGCTGTGCGGAGAGCTCCGCGACATCGTCGAAGGTGCGAACCTGCTGCGGCAGCTCCTGCCACATATATTTGGCGCGGTCATGCAGCTCGGAATGCAGGCTGGACTGGTTCTGATCCAGCTTGCGGAGCTCTTCCTGAATCAGTGCGAGCGTATCCGCCAGTTTGTTCTGTTCTTCCTGTTCCGGTGATTTCATCCGTTCGTCGCCTCCTCTGTCTGTGATCGTCTGATGCTGTTTTTCCAACGGCAGTGAAGGATATTATAACATATTGCGCCGGAAACGTCAATCCTTGTGATGAATCGTCAGATATGGTATAATGAATACAGGGGACGCCTGGACCATGCGGCGTTTTCCCCGCATCGGGGCGTTTGCATAAGCGCTCCGGCTTTTGCAAAAAAGGAGGCACCGGCTTTTATGACGAATCACGCATTTTGGCTACAGACGCCGCCATCCGAATGGAAGGAAGGGCTTTTGCTCGGGAACGGTCGGCTGGGCGTCAACGTATGCGGTCAGCCGCTGGCGGAGCGGCTGGCGTTGAATCATGAGTGGCTGTACACCGGGCAATACCGCGACCGCTCCATTCTCCCGCCGCCGGAGGGCGCACTAGCGACCATCCGTGCGGAGCTGGCCGCCGGTCATTTCGTCGAGGCCACGCGGCTGGCCAACGACAGCTTTTCGCCGACCGGCGGGCGTTCGCCGGATGGTTTGCCCGCCCGCATTGACCCCTATCAGCCGGCGGGGGATCTCCTGCTGTTTGACCGTGCGGGCAGTGCCGTTCGGAATTACCGGCGCTCGCTCTCCTTTTCGGATGCCTGTGCGACGGTCACATATCACAACGGCTGCAGCGCGGTTCAGAAGCGCGTCTTCTGTCAATACCCGGCCGGAGCGGTGTATACCGAGCTGACAGCCTCCGGCGGTGCGCTCGATTTTGCAATCGCCCTGACCCGGACGGCGGATCCGCATTGCACCGTGGCGTACAGCGCATCAGTGCAGGGCGGCGTGGGGTGTTTGACCTTGTCCGGCCAGTTTGACGGCGGGATTCGCTTTGCCATCCGCGCTCACATCTTCGTAGACGGTATTTTGGAGGTGCAGGGTGATCATCTGCACCTGTTTGATGCAGAGCGGGCGGTGATCGTTTTGAACATTGGCACATCCGCCACCGGGCTGATTCCGGAGCAGGAAGCCGATTTGCCGGCGGAATATCCGGACATCGAAGCGGTTTTTGCGCGCCATCGCGATGCGTTTTCGGAGCGATACGATCGCGCTTCCATCGCCATCGGTTCGGAGGAGCTGCCCGACGCCGATCTGGCCGAGCGGCTGTCTGCCTACCGCGCCGGGCGGGATGTGACGCTGCCTGTGCTCTATTTCCACTTTGGCCGTTACCTTCTGCTGTCCTCGGCGGGAACGCTCCCGCCCAATTTGCAGGGCATCTGGAACGAATCGCTGAACCCGCCCTGGGATGCCGATTTTCATTTGGACATCAATTTGCAGATGAACTACTGGATGTCGCAGGTTGCAGCGCTATCGGAGACGGATGAGGCGCTGTTTGCCTGGGTGGAGCGGCTGCTGCCCTCTGCTCGGGAAGCTGCCCGCCGGCTGTATGGCTGCCGCGGGATTGTCTTCCCGCTCCAGACGGATGCCTGGAGCCGCGCCACGCCGGAAGCATACGGCTGGGCAGTCACGACCTGCTGTGCCCCCTGGCTGGCGCTGCACTATTGGGAGCACTATGCTTTTTCGATGGATCTCGATTTCCTGCGCACACGCGCCTATCCGTTTTTCAAGGAATGTGCCGCCTTTTATGAGGACTATCTCTGTTCGGAGCCGGACGGTTCCCTTTCCCTTGCGCCGAGCCAGTCGCCCGAGAATTTTCTGAAGGGCTGTGAAGCATTTCCGGTCACGATTGTCCGGAATGCAACGGTCGATCTGGAATTCTGCACGATCGTCCTCTCGCTCTGCATCCGATCCTCCGAGCTTTTACAGGTGGACGATGCGCAGCGCGTTGTCTGGCAAGCCATGCTGACGAAGCTGCCACCATTTCAGATCGGTTCCGCCGGTCAGCTGCTGGAATATGACCGGGAATACGAGGAGGGCGAGCCCGGCCATCGCCACGTCTCCCATCTGATCGGCGTCTACCCCGCCGCGCTCTTTACCCGGGAAACTGCACCGGAGCTGCTGGCCGCAGCCAGAACGTCCCTGATTCGCCGGTTATCCTGCGGCGGTGGGCATACCGGTTGGAGCCGCGCCTGGACGGCGTGTCTGTTTGCGCGGTTCGGCGATGCTTCGGAAGCCTACCGCCATCTACAGGCGCTGATCTGCGATTTTGCCACGGATTCCCTGCTGGATCTTCATCCACCGCGCATTTTCCAGATTGACGGCAATTTTGGCGGCGCTGCGGCGGTCTGTGAAATGCTGGTGCAGAGCCACGGCTCCGCCGTGCAGCTGCTGCCGGCCTGTCCGGCTGAATGGCGCGACGGCCGTGTTTCCGGCCTTCGGGTGCGGGGTGGCTTTTCCCTCGACTTTTCCTGGGAGGATGGGTGCGTTACGGCGCTCACGGTTCACGGTTCGGGCATCTGCCGCATCTCGGCGGATTCGCCGCTTTCGCCTTCGCTCACTGCACGGCGCTGCGAGGATGGGCTACTCTGTGTGGCTGGCGGTCAGACGCTTACCTGACTGCTGCATAGCACCGCTGTACCGATCTGTGCGGGGGTGCCATGTCCAGCCCAACCGACACACTTCGTTTTTCCTGCCAATCCGGCGGTTTGCAGCCGTCGGATTGGCATTTTTTTCGTTGTCGGCAAAATCCACAACCGCACGAGTTAGCGCACGCTAACGCATTGTTCATGATGCCAAAGATGCAATTGTTCCCCTTTTTTCCGCCATTTTCCGCTTGACAAACCGTTCGAAGTGGTGTATGATATTGGTTGGTTAGCCAAGGCTAATCCTTATTTTATGCATTCGGTTAGTTGTAACTAATATCAATCGCATACGCTTTGGCGCACAGCAGGAAGGAGCGTGGTGCTGCATGATGCCTCTGGTGCTTGCAGACGCCGGTGAAGAGAATATCATTCAGAAGGTCGGGGGAAGTCCCGAAGTGAAGAAGCACCTGGAGAATCTCGGATTTGTCGTCGGGGGCAGCGTGACCATTGTCAACGCGCTGGGCGGCAACGTGATTGTCAAGGTCAAGGAGTCACGGGTCGCCATCAGCGAAGAAATGGCTCGAAAGATTATGGTTTAGGATTCACGAAAAAAATATCCGATTCAAAGGAGGATACAGATATGAAAACGCTCAGAAATGCCAAGATTGGCGATACGGTCAAAGTGGTTCGCCTGCATGGTGAGGGTGCCGTCAAGCGGCGCATCATGGATATGGGAATCACGCGGGGCGTGACCCTGTCCGTTCGGAAGGTTGCCCCGCTCGGCGACCCCATTGAAATCACCGTTCGCGGCTATGAGCTGTCGCTCAGAAAAGTGGACGCTGAAATGATCGAGATTGAATAATGTACGGATGCCGTACCTGACAGAAAGAGAGGATTTCAGAGATGGATGTACGAATTGCTCTTGCCGGGAACCCAAACTCCGGTAAGACGACCCTGTTCAACGCGTTGACCGGTTCCAACCAGTTTGTCGGGAACTGGCCGGGCGTTACCGTTGAGAAAAAAGAAGGCAAGCTCAAAAAGCACGAGGGGGTCATCATCACCGACCTGCCGGGGATTTATTCCCTCTCCCCCTACACGCTGGAGGAAGTTGTCGCGCGGAACTATCTGATCGACGAACGCCCCAACGCCATTTTGAACATCATTGACGGTACCAACCTGGAGCGCAACCTGTATCTGACCACACAGCTGACGGAGCTTGGCATTCCAGTGGTTGTTGCGATCAACATGATGGACGTTGTCCGGAAGAATGGCGACCGCATCAACACGGCGGAGCTGTCCCGGCAGCTGGGCTGTCCGGTTGTTGAAATTTCCGCATTGAAGGGCACCGGCGTCATGGAAGCGGCCACAGCGGCCATTCAGGCGGCCAAGGGCGGGAAAACCGTTCCGATGCACACCTTCTCCGGTTCCGTTGAGCACGCGATTG
Source organism: uncultured Oscillospiraceae bacterium (assembly GCA_964448855.1). Lineage (GTDB taxonomy): Bacteria > Bacillota > Clostridia > Oscillospirales > QAMX01 > QAMX01. Next base: position 11,759 of record CAYUXI010000006.1, read on the forward strand.
CACACATTGAAGAGGCGGCTGTCCACGGTCTCCCGGAGGAGCAGCAGAGATGGTACGCCATCAAGATTTTTGAGCGCGACAGTCAGGTGCTGTCGGCGCGTTCCATCGATCCGGCGGTGCTGTCGCACATTGAGAGCGACATTCGCGCGGTGGAAGCGGAGCTGGATGACGATGCGGAATCGATCATTACCAACGAGCGCTATCTGTACATTGCCACAGTGATCAAGGCGTGCTACCAGAAAAAGAATCACAACAAGCTCTCCACCTCCGACCGCATCGACAAAATCGTCACGAACCGCTGGCTGGGACTTCCAATCTTTGCCATTGTGATGTTCCTTGTGTATTATCTCTCCATGGTCACAGTCGGCAGCATGGCGACCGACTGGGTGAATGACGGCGTGTTCGGCGACGGCTGGCATCTGTTTGGCATCGGTTCAGCCGCAGCGGAAGAAGCCTCCGGCGCATACGAAGATGCATTGAACGCCATCAACGGCTTTGTCGAAGTGGACCCGGAAGGCGAAGATTTTGACGCAGATGCCGTTCTGGCAGAAATCAAGTCGTTCCAGACAGATGACACCTCCGCCAGCATCACGCTGGAGGATGAAGAAACGCTGGCCGAGTCTGAATGGACTGTTTACTACGACACCATTCCGTCCGATGCCGATGAAGAATCCACAATCGGTGTTTCCTATCTGGAAGCCGTCGAATATTTCGAAGCCAACGGCTTTGACGCACCGGATCCGGCCGATTCCGGCGTCTGGGTCCCCGGCATCCCCGTTCTGGTTGGCGACCTGCTGGACAGCGCCAACGCTCCGGACTGGCTCGCCGGTCTGATCAACGACGGCATTGTCGCCGGTGTCGGCGCCGTTCTCGGCTTTGTCCCGCAGATGCTCGTGCTCTTCCTCCTGCTCGCATTCCTCGAAGCATGCGGCTATATGGCGCGTATCGCGTTCGTCCTCGACCGCATTTTCCGCAAATTCGGTCTGTCGGGCAAGTCCTTCATCCCGATGCTGATCGGCACCGGCTGCGGCATTCCGGGTATCATGGCCTCGCGTACCATTGAAAACGAACGCGACCGCCGCATGACGATCATGACCACCACGTTCATCCCCTGCGGCGCAAAGGTGCCCTTCATCGCCATGATTGCCGGTGCGCTTTTCGGCAACTCGGCCTGGGTTTCCACCTCCGCCTACTTCATTGGTATGCTCGCCATCATCATTTCCGGTATCATCCTGAAGAAAACGCGGATGTTCGCCGGGGATCCGGCTCCGTTTGTCATGGAGCTTCCGGCCTACCACTGGCCGACACTCGGCAACGTTCTCCGTTCCATGTGGGAGCGCGGCTGGTCGTTCATCAAGAAAGCCGGGACAATCATCCTCCTGTCCACGATTTTCGTCTGGTTCGCCACCTACTTCGGTTGGGCCGAAGACGGATTCCGGATGCTGACGGAGGACGAAATTGACTGCTCCATCCTCGCAAAGATCGGTGGCGCGATTGCCTGGATTTTTGCACCGCTCGGCTGGGGCAACTGGCAGGCCGCTGTCGCTTCGATCACCGGTCTGGTCGCCAAGGAAAACATCGTCGGCACGCTCGGCATTCTCTACGGCGGCGGAGACGGTTCCGTCTATCAGGCGCTGGCCGCTGCATTCACCGGTCTGACCGCCTATTCCTTCCTCATCTTCAACCTGCTGTGCGCCCCGTGCTTTGCAGCCATCGGTGCCATCCGTCGTGAAATGAACAACGCCAAATGGACATGGTTCGCCATTGGTTATCAGTGCGGCTTCGCCTATGTGATTTCGCTGATGGTCAATCAGTTCGGCGGTATCTTCACAGGAAACGTCTCCGTGATCGGTCTGATCGTCGCCTTTGCCCTGCTGGCCGGTATGATCTATCTGCTCTTCCGTCCGTATCATGAAGCCACCACGTTGAAGAAAAACGTCAGAGTGTAAATCCCATTTTGAAAAGGAGTCCCGCTTATGTTCTCATGGATTGCTGCAAACATCGGAACCATTCTCATCTGTCTGGTTCTCCTGTTGGTTGTTGCCGCCATCGTCCTCGTTCTCATCCGTGACCGCAAAAAAGGCAAATCCCCCTGCGGCGGCAATTGTGCTCACTGTGCAATGTCCGGCTCCTGTCATAAAACCTGACACAGCAGAGGCGCATCCGCTCCGGGTGCGCCTCTGTTTTTACCCACAATCCAACCAAGGGCAGCAGAAAGTGAGGTGGAATTCATGCTGAAAATCACGTTGAAAATCGATGGAATGATGTGTGGAATGTGCGAAGCGCACATCAACGACGCCATTCGCAGCCATTTCCCGGCGAAAAAGGTTTCGTCTTCGCGTCGAAAAGGCGAGACGGTCTTTTATATGGCAGAAGCGCCGGACATGGAGCGGCTACAGGCCGTCCTGCACGAGACCGGCTACGAGCTGAAGGGCGTGACGGTTTCATAGAGGCTCTTGCACAAACGTGCAAAACATGGTATAATGTTCGTGCATGGAATCGAATTGAGAAAGAAGGATGCATGGCATGGAGCGTTCTGAGCAGAAAAAGGTCTTTTTCCGCAAGAATCTGATTGGTGGTTTTAACAAATCGGACGTTGTCGCCTATATCGCCCGGCAAAATCAGGATCAGATTTCGGAATTGGACGATTTGCGCGCCGACCTGTCCGCCTCTGAGCAGGCGCATCGGCGAACGAAGGAACAGATCATCTCATTGTCCACAGCATTGACGCGTGCCAATCAGGAGCTGGCGCAGGCACGTTCCGAAGCGGAGGCTCTGCGGGAAGCGCTGGAGCAGGCCAATGCGCGGATTGCTGCGCTGGACGCCGCCAAAGCCGACATGGATGCACGGTTCCAGACCATTTTTTCCGGTCTACGCAGTGCGGCCGACGATCTCTGCTCCGTTCCCGCGCCCACGACGGACGATGCACAAATCAACGCGCTCAACAGCCAGATTGACGCGCTGACTGCGGAAAACCGGGAGCTGCACGCATCGCTCGAAAAGCTCTCCGGCTTTCAGACTGCCGTGCGTTCGCTGCTCGGCAATTTATCGGCTGCTGCAACGCTGTCGGACGCTACACCCGAACAGGACGCCTGACATTTTTCACACATCAAAAAACGACACCGCTCGATTGGTCGAATCGGGCGGTGTCGATTGTTTTCAAGGGTTCGGCTACGAGGCAAGGAGCGTTTGCAGGCGTTCCAAGGTATCCGGCTGCACGCGGTACCCGCCCCAGACATACGAAATCTTCGGGTAGAAAACGAGGCGCAGCTTTCCGGTTGCCGTTTGCAGCGTCATCGTCCAGTGGCCTTCATACGGCGCACTCCCCTCACACGCGGCCGCATAGCCGGTCATATCGCGTTCCAGACCCGTCAGGAGGTTCAGAACGGCCTGAATCGTGTCGCGGTCGGAAATCACGCTGTGGTCGTACATATAGCTGACGAGGCCGTTCTGTTCGGTCTGGACGTCGCGGGACGGATTCCGCACGGTGATGGAGGCAACGGACGCCGCATCCATGATTCCGGAGCCCTGCAGGAACGCTGCAAAGCTGTCATCGACAACGTTGCCCGCCGCATCGGCGCGGCCAAAATACTGGTACCAGCGCGTTTCACCGGTCGATGTCGTCACGGCCAGCCCGGTTCCGTCGGCTGTACGATACGCTTGACAGCCGACCAGCGATGCATCGGTTGCGTTTGTCACCGGTTCCGCCGTTGTTTTCGGCGGCTCCCCGGCCTCCGAAACACGCGACCAGACCAGTCCCCCGGCGGTTACGCACTCGTTCGGATCGATGGTGATTTCCTGAATCGCCAGATCGATGCGGCCGATTTCCGTCATGTCTGCCGGTTTGGGAATCTCCGTCTCACCCGTTTGCAGATTCCGGACGAGGATGCTGGCACTGGCGGTTGCCATGACGGCAAACAGGCCAATTGGAACCAGGCGTTTCGCCCATCGTGCAAACGGTCTGTTGCGGTGCGCTTCCGATGCGTGCTGTTCGATGCGGCGGCGCACGCGTTCCATCGCGAAGGGTTCCGGTTGGATGGCGTCAACGGCCTGTTGGATGGTTGTTTTCAGTTCGCGTTCATCGTTCATGTTGGATTCCTTTCTGTTCCTTCCGAGAGGCGCTGCTTCATCAGTGTCCGTCCCCGTGCGAGATACGTTCGGATGGTCGATTCGTTTTTCCGCATGAGCCGGGCGGTTTCCATCGATGAATACCCTTCGTAGTAGTAGAGGTACAGCGCGGTTCGGTAATGTTCCGGCAGGCTCAGCAGCACCGGCAGCGTTTCATCCATTTCCGAGCCGGTTGTAGGTGTTTCAGGGACAGCATCCAGCGAAAGGTGTTGGCGTGCTTTGCGGCGCAGTTCATTTTTGCAGACATTCCACGTGGTTCGAATCAGCCATGCTTTCTCGTGTTCCTCCGATGCAAACTGCACAGCCGATTCCAGAACGCGCAGAAACACGACGGATGTCGCATCCTCCGCATCGCTCGGATTTTTGAGAAACAGAAAGCAAATCCGATACACGAGGTCGAACCGCCGCGCATACAGCGCTTCCAGCCTGGTCTGCTCTGGCATGTCCGGCACCTCCTCTCCGTTTGTTTCGACCCATAGAATATACACCTGAACCGTTGATTTTGTTGCACACAAAACGGTTCAGGTGTCATTTTTTTTGCGCAGCAGCGCCTGCATATCGTCCGGCAGAGGCGCTTTCACGGTCGTCTTTTTGCCGGTGATGACATTGTCAAAGGTCAGGTAGGCCGCATGGAGCGCCTGTCGCCCGATCTGCCCCATGGAGCCGCCATACAGCTCATCGCCGCAGAGCGGGAAGCCCATCGCGGCGCAATGGACGCGAATCTGATGCGTTCGACCCGTTTCCAGACGAAACCGCAAAACGGTCAGGCCATGCAGCCGTCCGACGGTGCGCCAGTGTGTGACGGCGGGCTTGCCGTCCGGGCGAACGGCACGGCGACAGCTGCCCTCCGTCTCGCGTTCGATCGGCAGGTCACAGATGCCGCCTGTGGATGCGACGTGGCGGTCAGTGATGCCATAGTAAATTCGCGTCAGGTGGCTGCGATCCACCTCTGCCGCCAATTGATTTTTGGCGACCAGGACGAGTCCGGAGGTATCATAATCGAGCCGGGTCAGCGGTCGAAAGACGACAGAAGGATGGTGAAACAGAAAATCATTGGCCAGCGTGTCATAGACATGGGCGCGGGACGGGTGAACCGGCATACCGGCCGGTTTGATCAGCACGGCATAGTCTGCATCCTCATAGGCCGTACCGATGCCGAGATCGACCGGCGCAACCGTCGGTTCCCGGCCGCATTCTTCGAAGGTTTCCGGCAGTTGAAGCTGGATGACGTCATCCTTCTGGACAAAAACAGTCAAAAAGGACGGAACGCCGTTGCGCAGCACGGCATTTTCGTCCTTTTTCAGAGTTTGGCACAGCGCCGTTCCCGCGCCGAGCGTTCGGCGCAGGAACGTGCTGAGTCTGCATCCATGGTAGGCTTCCGGCACCGTCAACCGAACTGTGCGCGCCATCAGCAGTCAGAACTGCCGTCTGTCGGCTGTTCCTCGTCCGGCTGCGCGTTCACCTGTTGATCCATTGCGGCCACAGCCGCCGTGCCCTCGCCCGCTGCAAACAGTGCATTGAAGGCGTCGGCTTCCATTTTGTCATGTGCCAGCAGGTATTCGGCCACCTGGCGAACCTTGTCTTCCTTTTCCGTCAGGATATCGCTGGCTTTTTGGAAGGCGTTCTCGACGATGGAATGAATTTCCCGGTCGATTTTGGCGGCGACTTCCTCCGAATAATTCCGCATCGTTCCGAAGTCGCGGCCAATGAAGACCTCGTCATGGTCGGAGCCAAAGGCGATCGGGCCGAGCTCATCGCTCATGCCGTATTTCATCACCATTTTTCTCGCCGTTTCCGTAGCGCGGCTGATATCGTTGGAGGCGCCGGTGGAGATGTCATCTAAGAAGAGCTTTTCCGAAACGCGGCCACCGAGCAGAGAGACGATATCCTCGAGCATCTCGTTCTTCGAGGCGAAGGATTTGTCCTCATACGGGAGCGACATGGTATAGCCGCCCGCGGTGCCACGCGGAATGATCGAAATCTGGTGGACAGGAGACTGGGTCGGCAGGAACCGGGTCACAACGGCGTGGCCCGCTTCGTGGAAGGCCGTAAGGCGGCGTTCCTTTTCGGAGATGACGCGGCTCTTTTTCTCCGGTCCGGCAACGACCTTGATGATGGCTTCCGACAGGTTGGCCATGGAAATCTGGCGCTGCTTGGCGCGGGCGGACAGGAGTGCCGCTTCGTTGAGCAGGTTTTCCAGATCGGCCGGGCTGAAGCCGGCGGTGGAACGAGCCACCACGCTGAAATCGACATCCGAGCCGATCTGCTTGCCGCGGGCGTGAATTTTCAGGATTTCCTCACGCGCCTTCTGACCGGGCAGGCCAATGTAAATCTGGCGGTCAAAGCGACCCGGGCGCAGCAGCGCCGTATCCAGGATATCCGGGCGGTTGGTTGCTGCAATGACGATAACGCCTTCGTTGGACGCGAAGCCGTCCATCTCGACCAGGAGCTGGTTCAGCGTCTGTTCGCGTTCATCGTGGCCGCCGCCAAGACCGGCACCTCTCTGACGACCGACGGCATCGATTTCGTCGATAAAGATAATGGCGGGCTGATTTTTCTTCGCCTGATCAAACAGGTCGCGCACGCGGGAGGCGCCGACACCGACATACATTTCCACGAAGTCCGAGCCGGAGATCGAGAGGAAGGGCACACCGGCCTCACCGGCTACGGCCTTGGCCAGGTACGTTTTCCCGGTTCCCGGAGGGCCGACCATCAGGACGCCCTTCGGCACGCGGGCACCGATCTCCGTATATTTATGGGGATCCTTGAGGAAATCGACAATTTCAGAGAGCTCCTCTTTTTCCTCATCGGCACCGGCCACATCGGCGAAGGTAATCCGTTTTTTAGAGTCCGTTTGCACGCGGGTACGGGCTTTGCCGAAGGACATGGCCTTCCCGCCGCCGCCCGCCTGACGCATCATGAAATACCAGAGGACGATCACGATGCCAAACAGCACGAGATACGGCACGAAGCTCACCCACCACGGCGTCTCCTGCGGGGCATGAATATCGTATTCGGAAACGGTCGGCAGGCCTTCTGCCTCTCTGGCGGTCTCAATGTCCTTGACATCGTCGATGAACATGGAGAGATACGGAATCTCGTACTGAATCATCGTGCCGTCGTTCAGCTGCAATTGCAGGTCGTTTCCGTCAATATCGTAGGCCTTGACCCGCCCGTCGCGGTAATAATCCAGGACGTCTGAATAGGTCAGGATTTCCGTCTGGTTGGGGGAGTCAAACAGATAGGTCAACGCAAGAATCAGCAGAGCCAGCATTGCGGCGTACAGCAGGACGCCGCGCATATTTTTTTTCAAGGGATTCACGCCTTTCTGCATTCGCAAAGCTGCAAACGCGGGAAATGATTATGCCTGTGTATAGACTTCAGGCTTCAGGACGCCGATATACGGGAGATTGCGGTACAAATCCGCATAGTCCAGACCGAATCCGACGACGAATTCGTCCGGGATGGTGAAGCCGGAATAATCCACCTTGACATCGACCTTGCGGCGATCCGGCTTATCCAGCAGCGTGCAAAGTGCGATGGATGCCGCGCCGCGGGTGCGGAGCAGCTCCAGAATGTAGGAGAGCGTCAGTCCGCTGTCCAGAATGTCCTCGACAACGATGATGTGGCGGTTGGTGATATCGCTGTCCAAATCCTTCAGAATCCGGACAACGCCGTTGCTCGTCTTCCCTTTTCCATAGGAGGAGCAGCTCATAAAGTCGATATCGCATTCGATCGTGATGGCGCGCATGAGGTCGGCCATAAAGACGATGGAGCCCTTCAGCACGCTCACCAGCAGCGGGCGCTTGCCCGCGTAGTCCGCGCTGATTTTTGCGCCGATTTCCTGCACCTTTGCGGCCAGATCTTCTTCAGAAATCAGAACGTGTTGAATTTTGTCTTCCATTTGATTCGGTTTGTTTGTCATATGCCTGACGCTTCCTTCCCAAGTTCGTATGTTGGCCTACCGGAACAGTCGGTACGGTAGTTAGATTTCCCGAAAACAGATTTCGTATCCGTCCGTTTCCGGGCGGTAAAGAGGGCGCAGATGGTTTGGGCCGATGCCGTAGACCCACAAAACGCCTGCCTCATCCGCAACGACCGGCAGCTCCCTTCGGGTGTCGGCGGGGATTTTCAGGTCGGTGAAGACCTGCTTCAGCGATTTGGAGCCGGAGGAGGCATTCCTTGCGAAGCGGTCTCCCGGGCGGCGATTTCGAATGCAAACCATGCCTTTTATTGTATCACAGTTGAGAAAACAGTGGTTGAATAGTTTATAAACTTGCTGTGTTTTTGCAGGGGAGCCCGCCAGAAAGCGGCCTTCGGCGGTATATTTCCGGCCGACCGGTTCCGTTTTTCCAAGCGGCAGGGGGACGGAGAAGTCTTCGGGCGGTTCGGACGCCGTCTCGATGGCCAGTTCCCCGTAAATCCGGCGGCAGATTTTCCCGTCGGAGAGCTCGCAGAGCGACGAAGGGCACCGGGATATGAGGAGTGCCAGAATGGCGGCGGTTTTCCGGCGATCGAGTCGGAGGCCGAATTCCTCGCCCCAGAGGCGCACCACGCGGCTGCGCATCGCTTCCGGCAGCGTCTGAACGGCGGAGACGGACAGCCGTTCACCGTTGCGAACGGTGGCCAGTGCGTCCGCCGCCAGCTCGGCAAGGTACTGATCCTCTTCGCGGAGGATGCTGCCGTTTTCCAGCGCGTTGCGCGCCACGTTGCCGTTCAGGCTACGCAGAACGGGAATCACCTGATTGCGCAGGCGATTGCGGGCATACGCGTCGGAAGCATTGGTCGAATCGGTCACATAGCCGGTTCCGGCCAGCCGGGCAATCGTTTCAGTATCGGCGCGTTCCAGCGGAAGAATCGGGCGGAGAATCCGGCCGTTGACCGGTGGAATCCCGCTCAGCCCCCGCGCTGCACTGCCGCGCATCAAGTTGAGCAAAACGGTTTCCAGCTGATCATCCGCCGTATGCGCCGTCGCAATCCAGTCGGCCTGCATTGTGTTGGCTGCGCTTTGCAGCAGCTCATAGCGCATCGTTCTGGCGGCCTCCTCCAGCCCCTGTCTGCGGGTGGCTGCCACCTGTCGGGCATCGCCGACCAGCAGGCGAAACGGAATCCCTCGCGCTTCGCAGAAGGCGCGGCAGAACTCCGCGTCCCGCTCGGCCTCCTCGCCGCGAATCTGATGATTGACGTGTGCTGCGCAGAGCGTAAAGTCGTTCTCCTTCGCCAAGCTTTGCAGCAGAAGGGTCATTGCGACCGAATCCGCGCCGCCGGACAGAGCCGCCAGAACCCGGCAGCCGGACAGCGCAACGCGGTTTTCGCGCAGCCAGCGCAGCACCCTCTGCTCATACGGATGCAGATAATCAGGCTTCTGCATGGTGATTGTCCTGCGTGACGAATCGGGTGAACTGACCCAGCCAACGGAATTTCACGGTATTGGTCTGGCCGTTTCTGTTTTTAGCAATAATACATTCGCAGACGTTTTTATCCGCGGTATCCGGGTTATAATCCTCATCTTTATACAAAAACAGAACAATATCGGCGTCCTGCTCAATGGCACCGGAGTCGCGCAGGTCGGACAGGCGTGGCCGTTCCTTGCGCTGATCGGATGCGCGGGAGAGCTGAGACAGGCAGAGCACCGGAATATTCAGTTCCTTCGCCATAATTTTCAGGGCGCGGGAGATTTCCGAGACCTCCAGAACGCGGTTGCCGTCTTTGCGGGTGCCGCTGATCAGCTGGAGGTAGTCGATAATGACCAGACCCAGATTAGGCAGGCGGCGGCAGCGCGCTTTGATTTCTGCGACGGTGATGTTGGCGGTATCGTCGATATAGATCGGCGCGGCGGACAGCTCCTTGGAGGCGCTGGCCAGCCGATCCCATTCGTCATCGGTCAAATCCGCCGTTTTGATTTTTTTCAGGTCGATCATGCCTTCGCTGGACAGCATTCTCTGCACCAGCTGCGTTCGGCTCATTTCCAGGTTGAAGACCGCGACGTTTTTTCCGGATTTCGACGCGTTCCGGGCGATATTCAATGCGACGGAGGTTTTCCCGATACCGGGGCGGGCGGCCAGCAGAATCAAATCCGACTGGTTCAGGCCGGTGATGTAGTAGTCCAGATCGGAGAAGCCGGTCGGAATGCCCGGCATGGTGCCCTTGTGCTTGGAGAGCTCATTGAGGATTTCGATCGAATCCATGATGGCGGCGCGAATGTGAACCAGACCCTGCCCCTGCTTTTCGCCGCGCATTTCAAAGAGCTGCTGCTCGAGCGTTTCGATCAGTTCATTGACCTCACCGGCCTCCGAGAGCGCCCGCTCATTCGTCTCCCCGGTGATTTTGGCGAGCTTGCGCAGCTTCGCCTTGGCGCGGACGATCTGGGCATAGGCCTTCACGTTGGCGGCGGTCGGCGTAATCTCGATCAGCTTATAGAGGTAGGCGCGGCCGCCGGCTTCATCGTAGATCTCGCGGTTTTTCAGTTCGTCCAGCAGAATGACCGGGTCCATTTTCTGACCCAGCGTGTACATAGATGTGATGGTTTCAAAGATTTTCTTGTTTTCCGGCAGATAGAAATCATCAGCAGCGACAATTTCAATCGCCTCGGCAATGCATGCCGGATCAATCAGCAGACTGCCCAGCACGGCCTGTTCTGCTTCTGCACTGTATGGCTGACGTCGCAGAACGAGCTCTTCCATGATGCAGCCTCCTTTCCTGTCCGGTGGTTCCCGGTTCAACACATCGATTGATTTTATCTATTATACCGAATTTGCGTGCAAATTTCAATCCTGTTTTTCACAAAATCCGCGTCTTTTTCCTGCGTCCGTTACTTCAGCTTGACGTTTTCCTCGCCCAGCAGGCGATACAGCTCCCGATACAGGCGCATATCATCGCTCACGCGCAGGGATGCATCCGTTGCCAGGCGGCGCTGCGACACGGGATAGTAGAGGATGGCCTGGCGCGTTCCGGGGAACATGGTAAACAGCCCCTTCAACCGTTCAAAGAAGCGCTGATCCTCGTTGTAGACGCGGAGGTAGAGCTTCTGCTCCGGTGCAAAGTGCAGGTGCGGCTCCTGCGGTTCCTCAGGCATCGGCAGTGGCTCATGCGTTTCCGCCGGGGGCGGCGACGTTTCCTGTCCGTTGCTCGTTGCCAGACGGATGCGTTCACAGATCAGCTTCGGCTCCTCATTTTCCCGCAGGCTAACCCGTCCACGCAGGATGACGGCGTTCTCCTGTTTCAGGAACAGGCCGTATTCCGTCAGAATCTTCGGAAAGACGAGAATTTCCATCGCGCCGGTCAGGTCTTCGACCGTTGCAAACGCCATGGTTTGCCCGCTCTTTGTGACCTTCTGCTTGAGCGCCGTCACGACGCCGCCGATGGTCACCTCGCGGTTGTCATATTCCGTATTGCCGGACAGCAGTGTGGACTCCGAATCGTCCGGTTCCTCGCGTTCTTCTTCCTCGCCGAGCAGCTCCCGAATGGCAATGCAGCCCGCCTGACGGAAGGACGCCTGATATTCATCAGCCGGATGGCCGGAGAGATAAATCCCCATGGCTTCCTTTTCCATGGCGAACCGCTCCCGACGGGTGAAATCCTTCATGTCCGGAATGACCGGTTCGTTGACGCGTTGATCCTCTTCTTCGCCGAACAGGGACAGCTGCCCCTCGATTTTGCTTTTTCGTTCCAGAATGGCCGACGCAATCAGGTTATCATACGCGTTGAGCATCTGCATCCGGTTCAGACCGAAGCAGTCGCACGCACCGGCCTTGATCAGCCATTCCACGGTTTTGCTGTTCAGTTCATGGCGGGACATTCTGCTGCAGAAATCGGCAAAGCCCATGAACGGGCCGTTTGCCCGGCGTTCGTCCACGAGATCGGCGATCAGCTTTTCGCTGACGTTTTTAATCGCGCACATCCCGAAGCGGATATCCTTGCCGTCGACGGCAAAATGCATCTCCGAGCGGTTGACGTCCGGCGGCAGAATGGCAATGCCCATGGTTTTGCATTCGCCGATGTATTCCGCCACCTTGGCCGGGTTGCCCAGCACGCTGGACAGCAGCGCGCCCATGTATTCCTGCGGGTAGCGGCATTTCAGGTACGCCGTCTGATAGGACACCATGGCATAGGCCGCGGAGTGGGCTTTATTGAAGGCATAGCCGCCGAAGTCGAGCACGGCTTCAAAAATCTCTGTGGCCGTTTTTTCATCGACGCCGTTGGCGATGCAGCCCGGGATGCCCTCTTTTTCATTGCCGTAGAGGAAGTTTTCGCGTTCCTGGCGCAGCGCTTCCGTCTTTTTCTTGCTGATGGCGCGGCGCACGATATCGGCGCGTCCCATGGAATAGCCGGCCAGCTTGCGGAAAATCATCATCACCTGCTCCTGATAGAGCGGGCAGCCGTAGGTGACGTCCAGGATATCCTTCAGCATCGGGTGGGCGTAGGAAACGCGCTCCGGGTGCTTCTTGCCATCGATGAATTTGGGAATCGACTCCATGGGGCCCGGGCGATACAGCGCGATCACGGCGCAGATTTCTTCAATCGACTGCGCCTGCATACCGACGGCCACAGAGGTCATGCCCGCCGATTCAAGCTGAAACACGCCGCACGTTTTCCCCTCTGCCAGCATCTGGAACGTCTGAGGGTCATCGTCCGGAATCTGTTCAATCCGGAAATCCGGCTGCGTCTCGCGAATCATGCGCTCCGCGTCGGCAATGATGGTCAGATTGCGCAGGCCGAGGAAGTCCATTTTGACAAGTCCCAGGTCGCCGATGGACGTCATGGGGAACTGTGTCACGACGACGTTTTCATTGACCGCCAGCGGCACATATTCGCTGGTGGCCTTTGGCGTCAGCACAACGCCCGCCGCGTGGGTTGACGTATTTTTCGGCATCCCCTCGAGCCACATGGCCGTATCGATCAGGCGGTGTGTCGTTTCGTCCTGCTCATACTGCGCTTTCAGGTCTGCGGATTTTTGCAGCGCCTTTTCAATGGTCATATGCAGCTCATTCGGTACGAGCTTGGCCAGTGCATCCACCTGTGTCAGCGGTACACCAAATGCGCGGCCGACATCGCGGATAACGCTCCGTGCGGCCATGGTGCCAAACGTCACGATTTGCGCCACGTGCTCTGCGCCATAGCGCTCTGACATATACTGAATGACCTCGCCGCGGCGCTTCGGGCAGAAATCCACGTCAAAGTCCGGCATGGAAACGCGTTCCGGATTCAGGAAGCGTTCGAAGTACAGCGCGTATTTCATGGGGCAAATGTTGGTGATGCCCATGCAGTAGGCGACCAGACTGCCTGCGCCGGAGCCGCGTCCCGGGCCGACCGGAATTTCGCGGCTTCTGGCATACTGGACGTAATCCCAGACGATCAGGTAGTAGTCGGCGAAGCCCATCTGAATGATGACGTCCAGCTCGTAGTTCAGGCGATCGCGATAGGCTTGCGGCGCATTTTCGCCGTATCTGCGAAGAAAGCCCTCTTCACTTTTCCGGCGAAGGTAGGTTTTGCTGTCCTCGCCGGTTTCCGCCTGATACTGCGGGAGAATGTATCCAGTGAAATCAAAGAAGTCGGATTGGCATCTCTCCGCAATTTTCACCGTATTTTCGAAGGCGGCCTCATCGTCCGGGAACAGCTCCCGGAGTTCATCCGCCGATTTGATATAGAATTCCTGTGTGGAAAAGCGGAGGCGATCCGGTGTGTCAACGGTTTTGCCGGTCTGGATGCACATCAGGACATCCTGCAGCTCCGCTTCCTCCTTGCGAATGTAATGCGCGTCATTGGTGATGACCATCGGGATACCGGTTTCCGAATGCAGCCTGCGGATGCCGCGATTGACGAGCTTCTGCTCCGGAATCTGGTGATCCTGCAGTTCCAGAAAGAAATTGCCATGGCCGAAAATCCGGTCGTATCGCCGGGCGCAGCTCAGAGCGCCGTCATAGTCCTCGGCGGACAGGTGTCTGGCCACGTCACCGGCCAAGCAGGCGGAGAGGCCGATCAGCCCATCTGCGTGCTGCTCCAGCAGTTCCAGATCAATGCGTGGTTTCTTATAGAAGCCCTCTGTATAGGCGCAACTAACCAGCTTACACAGATTCCGGTACCCTTCGCGGTTTTCGCAGAGCAGCACCAGATGGGACGCATGGGCATCCTCGCTTTGCCGGTCGAAGCGGCTGCGCGGTGCCACATACACCTCGCAGCCGATGATCGGTTTGACGCCGGCAGCCTTTGCGGCGCGATAGAAATCGTACACGCCGAACATCGCGCCGTGATCGGTGATCGCAATGGCCGACTGCCCGATGGATTTGACATAATCCATCAACCGGCTGATGCGGCAGGCACCGTCCAGCAGACTGTATTCCGTATGAACGTGCAAATGGACAAAATCAGCCATTCAGGCATCCCCTTTCGCGCTATGCTTCCGGAGCCTCCGGAAGGGTCTCTGCTATGGTCATCAGTTTTTTCAGGCGGTGGTTCAGGCCGGATTTCGAGACGGGCGGATTGGCGCGGGCGGCCAGCTCGGCCAGCGTTTCATCGGGGTATTGCATTCGGAGCTGCATGGCTTCCCGCAGCTTGTCATCGAGCAGTTCCGTCTGCCCGGCCTGCTCGATGCGTTGGAGGAGCTTCAGCTGATTCGTCCCGTTTTCGGCCGCTTTGATGATATTGGATGCTTCGCAGTTGACACGGCGATTGATGGTGTTTCGGACATCCTTGATCACGCGTGTCTCCATAAAATTGATGACGGAGCGGTGGGCACCGATCACCGTCAGATACGTTTCGATGGTTTCGCTGTCCTTGCAGTACAGGAGTGCATTGTCCTTCCGGCGTCCGGCCTTCAGGTGCAGCTCCATATCCGCGAACAGGATGCCCAATTCCCGCATCATCAGTGCGTGTGGGCTGGACAGCTCCAGGTAGTACATTTTTTCCGGTTCGGCCAGGTAGCCGCCCGTCAGGAATGCACCGCGCAAAAACGCCGCACGGCAGCAGTCCGATTCGACCATCCAGCCGTGGAAATGCAGCGTCAGGAAGCCGGTTTCGTCATAGCCAAAGAGGTGGAGCAGCGGTGCAATCCGTTTCGGATCCGCAAGCGTCAGAATCGTCCGTCCACCGGAAACCGTTGTCGTTTCAAATGGGAGGTCAATCGGCGGCTGCTGCGCGGCGCAGAGCTGTGCAATGCGGCGCGCCAGCTTTTCGTTGCCGGTGATGATTCGGATTTCCTGTGGCGAAAAGGTACTCGCAAAGAGCAGAATGCCATACAGCTCCGCCAGGGCGCAGCACGGCTTTTGCACCGGAGTTCTACAGACTTCCGTTTTGGCACTGCCGGAAAAGGACATGACCGCTTCTCCTTTCTGTCGGTTGTTCAGAGCCCCAGCGTTCGGATTTCGCATTCCAGCCGCACGCCGAACCGGTTCTGAATCTGAGTTTGGATGATTTCAATCAGTTGCAGCACATCCGCACACGTTGCGCCGCCGTTGTTCACGATAAAGCCTGCGTGCTTGGGTGAAACGCAGGCACCGCCGACCGTCAGCCCCTTCAGGCCGCATTCGTCGATCATGGCGGAGGCATAGCCGTTGGGTGGACGTTTGAAAACGCTCCCCGCGCTCGGCAGTTCGAGCGGTTGCTTTGTGCGGCGGCGCTCCGCCAGCTCATTCATCGTCGCACGGATGGCATCCAACTCGCCCGGCTGCAGGGCAAACCGAACCGACGTCACAGTCAGCGGTTCCTCCTGGAAGCGGCTGTGGCGATAGGAAAACGCCGATTCAGCGTTGGAAAAGCAGTGGCGGTTGCCATCGTCATCCAGACAGGTCACGTCGAGAATCACGTCCTGCAAAGCGCCGCCGTATGCACCGGCGTTCATGACGGTACCGCCGCCAACGCTGCCCGGGATGCCGTGTGCAAATTCCAGCCCGGTCAGCCCCGCGTTCATGGCTGCATAGGCCGTCCGGGTCAGGGAGCTCCCCGCTCCGGCTGTGACCACCTGGTCTTCGACGTTCACCCGGCAAAGGCGGCCGGTTTGGATGACGACGCCGTCATAGCCCGCATCTGCGCACAGCAGATTGGTGCCGCTGCCCATCAGGAAGCGCATCAAGCCCTTTTCCGCGGTATATTGAAGCAGAGCGGCCAGCTCCTCTTCGGAGTCGGGCACTGCAAAGACGGCGCACGGGCCGCCGATTCGAAACGAGGTATGCGCTGCCAGCGGTTCATTCGGGAGAACCAGACCGCTCGGCAGCAGCCGCGCAAGGTCATTCGCGGCAAGGTTGGCAGAATTGGACACAGTGAACCTCCCTGTCGTCAAGTCTCTGTTCAGTCGTCCGGGTCGATATCCGGTTCCGGCGGCTCCGACGGTTGGAAATCCGTCCCGCCGGTTTCTTCGGTCACATCCGGGTCGGTCGGCTGCGGTGCAGTGACATGAATCGTACACTGTCCTTCCAGCGCGTAGCCGTCGGAGCAGGTTGCCGGGTAATAATACGAAAGGATGCGTTCGGAGAGGATGCCTTCAAAGTGGACGGTATATTTTTCGTCGGCCACCGAGACATTCGGCACCGCAAAATAGCGATAGAGATTCAGGCGCGAAACAGTGGTCAGCGATTCCTCCGGGCAGTGTGCGCGGGCGAGCTTGCCCGATTCGCTGCAGACCTGAACCGTTGTGTGCATGGAGCAGAGCGACTTTGGCGCATCCTCCGGCTGGAATTTCCCGTAGGCGACACGGCTGCCGCGCGGGTCGGCTTTGCAGGCCGCTGTGGGGATGCCGCCGCTGTCGAGGCAGTAGGAATACGTTTGCAGGTTGGGCAGCGTTTCAAAGCTTGCGGCCGGCTGATCCTCGTGCAGGATTTCCATGACCTGTTTCCAGGTGGAAACGGCAGGGTTGGCCGACAGGCCGGTAATTTCCTTCTGCTGATCGAAGCCGAACCAGACGCCGCCAACGTAATACGGCGTGAAGCCGATGAACCACCGGTCATAGTCGTTGGAGGTCGTACCGGTTTTCCCGGCCACGGAAATTCCGTTGAGTGCTGCAGCGGTGCCGGTGCCGTTTTTCACCACGTTTTCCAGCATGGCACGCATATAATACGCCGTATCGGGGGAAATTGCGACATTTTCCCGGTCGGTGTGATCAATCAGGACGTTTCCGTCCGAGTCAAGCACGCGCAGGTAGGTGGTCGGCTCGACATAAATCCCGTCATTCAGAAACGGCACATAGGCTGCCGTCATTTCGAGCAGCGAGACGCCACGGCTGACGCCGCCGAGTGCCAGAGCCGAGTAGGTCATATCGTCATAGTAGACCCCGTTGATGGTTTGCTGGTGCAGCAGGCTCAGGCCGAAGTTTTCCGTTGCGAACTGGAAGGCGGTTTCCAGCGACATCAGATCGAGCACGCGAACCGATATGGTATTCAGCGATTTGGCCACAGCTGTCGTCACGGTGGTTCGGCCGGCATATTTGCGGTTCTGGTTGGCCGGCCACGCGGAGAGCTCGTTCCCGCCGATCAGGATGGCGGATTCCGGCTCAACCAGTGCGCCGGAGCTGTTGATGATTTTGGAGGGGGAGTCATCCAGCACACTGTAGGGCGTGATCAGGCCGTATTCGATGGCCGGAGCGTAGACGCTGATCGGTTTGATGGAGGAGCCTGGCGAACGTTTGGCTACGGCGCGGTTGAGGACGAGATTCCCGTATTTGGTGCCGATTCCGCCGACGACGCCGAGCAGGCGGCCGTCCGGGGAGAAGATCGTCATGGCGGATTCGAGCTGCGTTGTCCCCTTGACGGTTGGGAAATTGTCCCGGTCGCTATAGACCTGCTCGATGGCCGCCTGCACCTTGGGATCGATGGTCGCTTCGATGGTCAGGCCGCCCGCATACAGCATCTTGTAGGCGATGGTATTTGAATAGCCGTAGGTTTCCTTCAGCTCCGTGATGAGTTCGTTGATCAGCAGATCGACGAAATACGACTGCACGTTGGTGGTGCTGTTGTCCTCATCGTCATATTTTCGGAAGGCCAGCGTTTCGCCGATGGCCTGTTCGTATTCATCCTGTGAGATTTTGCCCAGCTCGAGCATTTTGCCCAGAATCAGTTCCTGACGGCGTTTGTTGTTGTCCGGGTTCTGGAAGGGATCGTAGTAGGTGGGGCTGTTGGTAATCCCGGCGATGCAGGCGCATTCGGCCAGGCTCAGGTCGCTGACCTCCTTGCCGAAGTAGACATATGCCGCCGAGCTGACGCCGTAGCAGCCCTGACTCAGGTTGATGGTATTCAGGTAGATCTCCATAATCTGGTCTTTTGAGAGCTGGCGTTCAAGGTTCAGCGCACGGAGGATTTCCAGAACCTTGCGCTGAATCGTCGGTTCGCTGTCGCCGGTGATATTCTTGATCACCTGCTGCGTGATGGTGGAGCCGCCGAAGTTGGAGGAAAACGGCATGATCAGGTTGATGGTTGCGCCGATGGTTCGCTTCCAGTCCACACCTTTGTGGCTTTCGAAGCGCTCATCCTCGATGGCGATAAAGGCGTCCGCCAGATTTTTCGGAATTTGGTCGTAATTCGCCCACACGCGGTTTTCCGTCCCGTACAGGCGGGTCAGCTCCGTCTTCTCGCCGGTGGTCGAATCGGTCGCGTAGATGACGGAGGAATAGTTCATTCGGATATTGCCGATGTCGATGTCGGCATCCGGCTGCAGGTATTTTCGAACATACAGGCCAAACGCACCGGCGCAAAGCACCCCCGTAAACAGGAGGATGAGCAGAAGAGTCACCAGAACCTTTCCGGTGATTCTCAGAATTTTTTCAAGGATTCCGATGCGTTTTTTTGCCGTTTCCGACAGTTTCGGAAGCGGTTTGGTTGTTTGTGCATTCATGGTGTAGCCGTACCTTTCTGAAGGGTTCGTTATGCTTGGGCGGTTCGCTGCATGAGTGCGCGGATCTGCGCCTGGTCATCTTCCTGGATGGTGGATTCCGCGATTCGGTTTTTCGAGCGCGTACCGCACGTGCGGCACTGATGAATCAGCTGCCAGCCCTTGGCCGGATTGTAGAGGATGCCGACCGGATCCATGATGCCACCGCAGGTGCTTGCGCGATCGCCCGGCAGGCAGTCCACGTGTTTGGAGCAGAGGCAATAGGGGCAGTGATTCCGATAGCTGCCGTTTGTCACCGGCTGCACTTCTTTTCCGCAGTTTTCGCAGACAAAGGCGACATTTTCTGATTTATGGCTCATGCCTGTTCCTCCGCTTTCCGAACCGGATTGGCCGGGCGGGCGCCGAAAATCGCGCTGCCCACGCGGACAATGGTTGCACCTTCTTCAATGGCCGTTTCAAAATCACGGCTCATACCCATAGACAGTGTATCAAATGTAGTCGGCAGATTTTGACGCATCTGCTCAAACTGCTCGCGCATGGCCGCAAAATAGCGGCGCGGCTCTTCCCCGACTGGTGGAATGGTCATCAAGCCGCGCAGGCGAACTGCGGGCAGCGTCAGGAGATGCTCCGCCAGCCGCTGTGCATCCGTCGGGGTGACGCCGGATTTGCTGGCTTCCCCGCCGATGTTGACCTCGATCAGGACGTCTGTCTGCACGTCAGCGCGCGATGACAGCTGCTGGATGCAATCGGCCAGATGGGTCGAATCGACCGAGTGAATCATGGCGACATGGCCGATCAGGTATTTCACCTTGTTGGTTTGCAGCGGGCCGATCAGGTGCAGCGGGCAGCCGTCGTATGCGTGCAGCGCGAGCTTATCACGCAGCTCCTGCACGCGGTTTTCGCCGACGGCGTCGATTCCGGCGTCAATGGCGGCGCGAACCTCGTCACAGGTCCGCGTTTTCGTCGCTGCCAGCAGCGTGACAGAGGCGGGTGTCCGCCCGGCACGCGCTGCACTTTCGGCGACACGCAGCTGGATGGCTTTGATTTTCTGTTGGATATCCTGAATCCGGTTGGTTTCCGGCTCTGTCATGCAATTCATCTTCCATTCGCTTGGTTTGGGCGGTTCGGGAACTGTCTGTGCAGGCTCCGATCGTCTTTTTTATTATACGCTTTAAATGTAAAAATTGCAAGAACCTCTTCTTTTTCCGCACCAAAGCCGGGGCTGAATCCGGCGGGAATCAGCCCCGGCTTCGGTCTGTCTAAACACTCGTCGCGCACGGCTCGATGCAGCCGTTTTTCGTCCCGCGGCTGAGCATTGGAACAACCGACACAAAAACCGCCTCTCCGGGCGATTGGAGCGCATCGGAGAGGCGGTTGGAAAGGTCAGTGAATGTATTCCGGGGTGCCGTGGATGGCCGGCAGCGGATGCGGACGAACCATCTCGCCGCCCGATTCGTAGGACTGGATGACCGCTTCGATGTATTCGAGGGTGGCCAGTGCATCGCGGCCGGAGGCGCGGATGAATTCGTAGTGAACCTTGTTGGTCAGATCTTCCAGCCAGGCGTGAATCCGCTTCGGGAAGGTCGCATCAAAGTTCGTGATGCCGGTATTGGTGACTTCCGGTTCGGGCATTTCGAGCTTGCCCTCTTCGTTTTTGCGCTGACCCGGCCAATACGTCAGCTTTTCGACGCAGTTTTCGATGCAGAACGTGCCGCGTGTACCGGCATGCTCATAGCTCCACCAGCCGCCGAGGCCGAACCGTGCATCGCCGCGCTGGCTGAGCAGGACGCCGACGCCGCCTTTTTCGAACTTGCAGTTGACGCTGTTGATGGAGAGCATCGGGTCTCCCGCCGTCTTGCGGACGCCCGGACGATCCAGGAAAGCCTGGACGTGGGTGATATCGCCGCAGAAGTAGCGCATAACGGAGAACGGATGCGTCAGGAAGGCCTTGCAGTGGGAATACGGCTTGAGCCAGCGGGATTTCGGGTCGTTGACGCCGCCGTAGCCGATTTCGCTGCCGTCGAAGCCCACCTTGTGGAGGCAGTAGGCCAGCTCGCCGATGTTGCCTTCATCCTGCAGCTTTTTGGCCTGAAGAGCCAGGTCTGTGAAATAGTGGTTCAGGTCGCAGCCCAGATACAGCTTGTTGTCCAGGGCGTATTTGACCAGCTCACGCGCATCGCGGATGTCCGCGCAGAGCGGCTTCTCGCAGAGCACCTTTTTCCCGTAGGACAGGGCTTCCATAGCCGGTTCAAAGTGGAACGAAGCGTTTTCATAGCCGCTGGTGCAGATCGAGACGGCTTCCAGATCGGGCTCCGATTCGATCATTTCCTTGAGCGAATAATACGCTTTGACGTGGAATTCTTCCGCGGCCTTGTCGGCCACCTCGCGGTTGATATCGCAGACAGCAATCAGCTCTGCCAGCGGGTCCGCCGCATATGCGCGTGCATGGGTATACCCGATGCCGCCCATACCGACGACGCCTGTTTTAATCGCCATAGGTCTGTCAACTCCTGTTTTTTATGGTTTCCCGGCACACGCTGGCCGGGTTCTTGGGACAAATTCATGCGGGGATGGGTCAGATTTCGGCAACCTCGACGATCCGCCCTTCATCCAGGCTCTTGATCGCCGCATGGATGACGCGCTGCGCCTCCAGGCCGTCCCGGCCACTGCCGTTGATCTCCTCCGGTGCTGCACCAGCGTCCACCTGTCGGACGAACGTTTCAATGCGGCAGCGGAATGTATCGTCAAAGTTGGAATATCCGCCGAAGACCGGATTCGTATAGCAGAGCTTGGTCATATCGTCAGCCGGATACAGTGTCGCTTCGCGCCACATATCCTCGACGACCATTCTCCCCTTGGTTCCGGCGACTTCGCAGCGCTCCATCGGATGGCCGCGAGCCAGGTCATAGCTGGAGGTCAGATGGCCGATGGTTCCGTTTTTGAAATACATATTGATGGATGCGCTCGACCAGATATCGCGCCCCGGCGCTTTCATCGCGAAGCACTGCACCTTTTCGACGTCGCCCATGAAGTGGCGCATCATGTCCACGCTGTGCGGGTTCAGCGCCTTGAGGTGGTAATACGGCGATTCAAAGGAGCCGGGCTTGCCAATCCAGAGCGCCATATTGCAGAACAGCAGGTCGCCCAGGCGGCCTTCCTTCTGCCAGCGTTCCGCGGCAAAGGAAGCCGGGGTGAAGCGGTGGTTGAAGTCGATGCCGAAGCAGCGATGGTTCTTCTCCGCCAGCTCCACCATTTCCCGTGCATGGCCGATGTCATTGGAAATCGGCTTCTCGCACAGCAGATGTGCGCCGGAGGCCAGCACCTGCATGGACGGCTTGTAATGGTCTGAGCTGTATTCATAGCCGCCTGTCGCGACGCTGCACAGATCAGGCTTCAGCTCGTCCAGCATTTTCTGAGCATCCAGGTAGTACGGAACGCCGTAGGCTTTTCCGGCGGCCGCTGCGCGCTCCTCAATCAGGTCGCACACGCCGACCAGCTCTGCCTCCGGGCATCCCTGATAAATCCGCGAATGCAGATTTCCGATATGGCCAAGGCCAATCACGCAGACTCTTTGCATAGTTTTCTCCGGTTCTGTTTATTTCTTTTCGTGCGACTGGAGCTTCTGTGCCGCACTGGCGTCGCCGATGTGCAGGGTGTTGTACGCTTCCTCGCAGGATTCGAACGGACGACCCAGCGGGTTCCATTTCGTTCCGGCCAGGTCGATCGGGTTTTCCGTCTGGTAGGCCGCTTTGCGCTTTGCGATGTGGTCTTCCATGCGCTTGGTGAGCATTTTCACGACTTCCGGTTCCTCGTCTGCGACGTTGTGCAGCTCGTCCGGATCCTTGATCAGGTTGTAGAGCTCCACCTGCGGTTTGAAGTGGAAGTCCGGTTCCAGTGCGACGATCAGCTTCCATTCCGGTGTACGCCAGCCGTGCTTCCGCATCCAGGTGGACTCGGTCAGGTACATTTCCGGTTCGGCAGCGCGTTCTTCGCCCGTCCAGAACGGAACAAGGCTGCGGCCGTCGAATTTCAGGTCGGTCTCGATGCCAAGGAGCTCCAGGATGGTCGGCATGACGTCCTTCTGCTGGACATAGTCGTCAAACACATAGCCTTCCGGCACAATGCCCGGGAACTTGAAGACCAGCGGGACGTGCAGCGTGCATTCGTACAGGCCGTGGTGGTCATAGTAGCAGTCATGCTCGTCCAGCGTTTCGCCGTGGTCACTCGTCAGGACGATCAACGTTTCGTCTTCGATGCCGAGTTCCTTCACGGTGGTGAAGATGCGCTGAATGCAGCTGTCCATGTAGGCGATGGCGCCGTCGTACTGGGCGTTGACATATTCCTTATCGGTGCAGCCGGCCGGGAACCATTCGCAGAAGTAGTCGCGGAACGGCTTGAAGTTGTAGAGGTCGTCCAGAGAGTGGTTGTTCGGGTCGCATTCGTCGCCGGAGTGGAACATCCGGTCGAACGGTGCCGGCGGGAGGTACGGGGAGTGCGGATCCATGTGGCGCAGGAAGAGGAAGAACGGCTGATCCTCTGCGGCAAGCCGTTTCAGCTCGGGGATGGCGACGTCGTTCATGTTTTCCGCTTTGTGCGATTTGCCGTCCGGGCGGTCTGCGCCCCAGCCGGAGTAGTTGATGTATTTATGGAAGCCATGGGTATACGGTTCCTCACCGAAGCCGATGCAGGTGCAGTTGTAGCCGTTTTTGGCCAGCTCTTCCTGCAGCGTGATGCCCTTTTCGAGTTCCGGCACATTGCGCAGCGTGACGACGCCGGTGCCGAAGCAGTCCCGGCCGGTGAGCAGTGCAGAATAGCCCGGAGGCGTCGGGATGCTCGGAGAGAAGCAGTTGACGAAATTGACGCCGTCCTCCGCCATGCGGTCGATATGCGGCGTGGTCTGGCGGTGATACCCGCAGAGGCTCAGATTGAGGGCTCGGCAGGAGTCAATGCCAAGGAACAGAATATTCGGCTTTTTTTTCATAAGAAAGTCCTCCTTTTCAGCGGGCGCCCAGCTCTTTCAGGCAGGCATTCAGATAACCGTAGCTTTCGGCGGCGACGATATTGGCATCCGCCAGCGACAGCTCCGGTCCGATCACTTCGAGATCGACCGGGCCCTGATAGCCCTGCTTGACCATTTCAGCCAGATAGCCGCGCAAATTGATATCACCTGTGCCGCAGGTCTGCTGAAGCGGCAGGCCGGGCGATTGCTGTCTGCCGTGGCAGTCGCGGATATGGATGTGGCGCATGGCCGGGAGAACGGCAGACAGTGCGTTTTCCGGTTCTTCTCCGCAGCGGAAAATATGGCTGGGATCCATATCGATTCCGAAGTACGGATTCTTGACGCCTTCGATCATGCGAAGCGTGGTCGGTGTGCTGTAGACGCTGGAGCCGACGTGTGCCTTCATGCACAGCGTCACCTCGTAGCTTTCGGCGAGCTTCGCCAGTGTATTCATGTGGGCGATGCAGTCAACCAGGTCATCTTCATCATCGGATTTGCCACGCGGGCCGATGTTGACAACGGGGATGCCCAGCTCCTTGGCCGCTTCAAACGCAAGTGTCAGGCGGGCAGGATCCGTGCTGGCCACTTCTGTCGCAAGAATTTTCATGTCAAATTCTTCGCAGAGCTCCGAAATCTCATTTTTCTGACTGCGCCAGTCATTGAGGTTGAGGTGTTCGCACATTCCTTCAATGGCTGAAATTTCAAATCCGTCATAGCCGATTTTTTTCAGATTTTCCACGGCTTCCCGCAGAGAAAATGCCTTATACAAAACGGTATTGACGCCAAGCTGAATCATAAAGATCTCCTCCGATCAAAGCATGGGGCTTTTGACCCCTTGATGCCGGCAGAATCCGGTACCTTCATTATACAGGATTTGTGCATTGATTTCAACAGCGTTCCCGATTTTTTCAGAAACTTTTTCCCGTATTCTGCAAACAACCATATTGCAGGATAAATAAATCCGTCCGATTTTTCGCCGGATGCAGGATTGCATTTGCCGGTCGATTGTGTTATACTGATTCTGTCAGAAATCGAATGAGCACGGCTGTGCTCAGATACAGTGAAGGATTTGATATGAGACCTGTAAAAGTCGGCATCATCGGATGCGGCGGAATTGCAAACGGCAAGCATCTTCCCGGATTGAAAAGCGTTGAAAACATTCAGATTGTCGCCTTCTGTGACATCATTCGGGAGCGCGCCGAAAAGGCTGCCCGGGAATACGGGGTCGAGGGCGCCCGCGTCTTTGAAGATTATCATGAGCTGCTCGAGATGGACGAGATCGAAGCCGTCCACGTCTGCACGCCGAACTCCAGCCATGCGCCCATCACGATCGACGCATTCAAGGCTGGAAAGCACGTCTACAGTGAAAAGCCGATGGCCAAGACCTATGCGGATGCGCTCGCCATGTGTGAGGCGGCTGAAAAAGCCGGGAAGCTCCTCTCCGTCGGCTACCAGACGCGCAGCACGCCCATGTTCCAGCTCGCCCGCAATGTCGTCCGCGACGGGATGCTGGGCAACGTCTACTATGTCAAGGCCCGCAACCTGCGCCGCCGCGGCATTCCGACCTGGGGCGTTTTCCTCGATTATGAAAAGCAGGGCGGCGGCCCAATGATCGACATCGGCACGCACTCCATCGACTCCGCCATGTTTATCATTGACAACTACGACGTCGCCAGCGTCACCGGCGTTTCCTACCGGAAGCTGGGTGCCAAATGCGCCGAAACGAACAACGGTCGTCTGTTCACAGAGGAGGAATACCAGGTGGAGGACTCCGCCATGGGCTTTATCCGTTTCCGGAACGGCTGCGCCATGCACATTGAAGCCTCCTGGGCGATCAACATGGAATCCGATCAGTGCGGCCACACACCGATCATCGTCGGCGACCGCGCCGGGCTCTCCATGAAGAACGGCCACGTCCGGATCAACGGTGAAGTCAATGGTTCGCTGTTCACGCAGGAGCTGGAGCCGAACCGCTATACCCGCGACCTGTTCAAGGGACGTGAGCTGGACGAATGCCAGTACGACATGAACCAGTGGATCAGCGCCATCACGGAGGGGACGCCTCTGCTGGCACCCGGCCGGAAGGCTGCGGTCGTTTCGCAGATCATCGAAGCCATCTACACATCGGCTGAAACCGGAAAAACCATCTATTTCGACTGACGGCGCTGCACGCAGTCTGCACTCGAAAAGTCAACGGCCTTCTTTTGGGTCGTTGACTTTTTTTGCGTTTTGATCGACCGTTCTCTTTACAAATTCGCGTGTTTGTATTATAATAGAATTGGGGCATTGGAATGGTTTACCATTCCCCGCTCCGCGGATCATCAGAGGGTTCTGAGGGTTTTCGCCGCAGCTCCGGTCTGGCCGGGCTGTCATTCTGTCTGCATGGAGGGACTCCACCATGAAAAAAGGAAAAAAGATCACGATTCTCGGCGCGGGCAATGTGGGCGCCTCCATTGCCTACACCCTGACGATTGCCGGAATGGTCTCCGAAATTGTCCTCGTCGATGTCAACGAGCGGAAAGCGCTCGGTGAAGCGATGGATATCATTCAGGGGACGCCGTTCAGCTCCCCGGTGAACATCTACGCCGGAAGCTATGAGGATGCCGTGGACAGCGACATCGTCATTGTCACGGTCGGCATGGCGCGGAAGGCCGGGCAAACGCGCATCGATCTGGCACAGGCCAACATCGATATCGTCAAATCCGTCATGCCGAAAATCACGCCGATTGCGCCGGACGCCGTCTATCTGGTCGTCAGCAACCCGGTTGACATCATCACCTACACCATTCTGAAAACGACCAATCTGGCTGAGCATCAGGTCATCGGCTCCGGCACGATGCTGGATTCCGCCCGTCTGCGTTCCCGGCTGGCGGCGCATATGCAGCTCAGCTCCAAAAGCGTACACGGCTACGTCTTTGGTGAGCACGGCGACTCGGCCATGATTCCCTGGTCTCTGACGACCATTGCCGGTCTGGAAATGACGCGCTATTGCACGGAAATCTGCCCGAAGCACAACAAATGCGGCAAGGTCGAGCTGAAGGAGATTGAAGAGGACGTCCGAACGGCCGGTGCCAAGGTCATCTCGCTCAAAAGCGCCACCTATTACGCCATCGCGATTTCTGTTTCCTGCCTCTGCGACTGCATCATCCGCGACACAGACTCGGTCATGACCGTTTCCTCCATGCTGCACGACCAGTACGGCATCAACGACGTCTGTCTGAGCATTCCGTTTGTCCTCGGCGCGCAGGGCATCAAGCGTTCCATCGCCCCGCCGCTGCTCGATTCGGAGGTCGCACTGCTGCGGAAAAGTGCCGACGCGCTGAAAGCCGTCATTGCACAGGTGCGCATTTGAGTGCCCGACTTCCCTGTTGCATCACAATTTGTTCAAAAAAAGAACCTGTTGTCTCGGACAACAGGTTCTTTTGGGTTATGAGGTTGGTTATCGGGGTCAGCAGTCGCAGTAGCCGATTTTCAACGCTTTCATGTTGAGATCAAACAGCTCCGGTTTTTTGGCCGGGACGAGCTTTTGAATGATCGGCGCGGCCACATCCATATCGCACAGGCCGGTTTCTTTCAGAACCTTGCCGCACATAATGACGTTGGCCAGCTTGGCAATGCCGTTTTCTTCTGCGATTTTCGTGGCAGGCACTGCAAAATAGGTGACATCCGTCCGGCCACCGTTGTGGTCGATTAGCGTGCTGTCGTAGAAGATTTTGCCGCCCGGCACCGTGGTGCTTTCGAATTTATCGAGAGACGGGCCGTTCATGACGATCAGTTCGGTCGGATTGACAACCAGCGGCGAAGCAATCGGCTCCGAGCTGATGTTGACGCCGCAGTTAGACGTACCGCCGCGCATTTCCGGGCCGTAGGACGGATAGAGGGAAACCTCCAATCCGGTGTACATTCCGATGTAGGTCAGCAGTTTGCCTGCGAACTGAATGCCCTGACCGCCAAATCCCGCAATTAAGATATTGTAGTTTGTCATATTTTATTCTCCAAACACATCGTCCCGGTCGGCATAGACGCCAAGCGGGTAATACGGAATCATGTTATTTCTGACCCATTCCAGCGCTTCCATGGGCTGCATTCCCCAGTTGGTCGGGCAGGTGGAAAGCACCTCGATCAGAGAGAAGCCCTTGCCGGCGAGCTGCTTCTCGAAGCCTTTTTTGATGGCTTTTTTGGCGTTCATGATGTTGGGCACGGAATCGACGCTGACGCGTTCGGCATAGGCGGTTCCGCGGAGCGTTGCCAGCATTTCGCAGACGCGAACCGGATAACCGGCCAGCTTCGGATCACGGCCAAACGGGGTGGTGGTGGTCACCTGACCCGGCAGTGTCGTCGGAGCCATCTGGCCGCTTGTCATCCCGTAAATCGCGTTATTGATAAAGATGATCGTGATATTTTCGCCGCGGGTCGCTGCATGGACGGTTTCCGCCGTACCGATGGCGGCCAGGTCGCCGTCGCCCTGATAGGTGAAGACGACCTTCGACGGGTTGGCACGCTTGGCACCGGTTGCAACAGCCGGAGCACGGCCGTGTGCCGCCTGAATCATATCGCATTCAAAGTAGTTGTACGAAAAAACGGAGCAGCCGACGGACGCGATTCCGATGGTGCGATCCGCGATTTCCAGTTCATCCATCACTTCTGCCACGAGACGATGGACAATACCATGCGTACATCCGGGGCAGTAGTGGGTATCGACATCCGACAGAGAAGCCGGTCTTTTATAAACGATTGCCATTACCGTTCACCTCCGTGAATTTTTCTGAGCTGGTCGAGAATTTCGGCCGGGGTCGGCACAACGCCGCCTGTACGGCCAAAGAAATGAACCGGTTTGGCGCATTCAATGGCCAGCTTGACGTCATCGACCATCTGTCCCATGCTCATTTCAACGGTCAGGAATGCCTTGGCCGTTTCGGCTGCCTTCTGGAACGCCGCATTCGGGAACGGCCAGAGCGTGATCGGCCGCACCAGACCGGCCTTGATGCCTTCTGCGCGTGCCGCCGCGATGGCGTTTTTCGCGATACGTGCCGAAGCGCCGTATGCCGCGATCACGATTTCCGCATCCTCCGTCAGGTAGCTTTCGCTCATCGTTTCGTTGGCCGCGACGCGGTCATAACGCTGATAACGCTCCACAACGAGGCGCTCCAGCACATCCGGCTGAATGTACAGGGAGTTGACGACATTCCGTTTCCGTTTGCCGCCGGTGCCGCAGGCCGCCCAGGTTTTGCCGCTGCGGTCCTCTTCCTTCGGTTCGGGCAGCGTGATCGGCTCCATCATCTGACCCAGCATCCCGTCGCCGAGGATCATGACCGGCATCCGGTATTCATCGGCCAGGTCAAACGCCTTGCCCATCAGATCGACGATTTCCTGAACGCCGCACGGTGCCAGGACAATCATCCGGAAGTCGCCGTGGCCAAGACCCTTAGTGGCCTGGTAGTAGTCAGACTGTGCCGGCTGAATGCCGCCGAGGCCGGGGCCGCCGCGCTGCATATTGACAATGACCGCCGGGAGGTCACAGCCGGCGATATAGGAAATTCCTTCCGATTTCAGCGAAATGCCGGGGGAAGAGCTCGACGTCATCGCACGGGCACCCGTGGCCGCTGCGCCCATGACCATGTTGATGGCTGCGACTTCGCTTTCGCTCTGCAGATAGACGCCGCCGATTTTCGGGAGCTTCTTCGCCATATATTCCGCGACCTGCGTCTGCGGGGTAATCGGATAACCGAAAAAGTATCGGCAGCCGGCGCGGATGGCAGCTTCTGCCAGCGCCTCATTGCCTTTCATCAAAATTTTCTCAGTCATAATTTGCAATCCGTCCTCTCTCGTTCTACCGTTCTACCGTAATCGCCGCGTCAGGGCACATCCGTGCGCACATCGCGCAGGCAATGCACAGATCCTGATGGACGATTTCTGCCGGATGATGTCCCTTTTCATTGAGACGATGTGCCGCCAGAGCGATGATTTTTTTCGGGCAAACAGAAGCACAGAGCGCGCAGCCCTTGCATCGTTTTTCATCAATCGTCACTTTTGCCATATGCTTGATCACCTTTCCATCCTGATTTTGCGTTTTCAGAAAGCATTCTGTCTTAAAAAATATCCCAGCCCGGTTTTTGCAGAATTTCGATCGGCAGCAGCGGCCCAGTCACCGAGCCCTCCACCGCCGTGTACAGATCCTGCCGCACAGCCGTCAGCACAACCGGCAGGTTCAGCTGTTCTGCCAGGTCGCGGCAAAATGGCCACGCGCCCAGAACGGTCTCTGCGGTTGTTTCCCTTCCAAGATTCGGATTGGCGGCCAGCCCGGTGAATTTCAGGCGGGCGGCCTGCTCAATATCCGCTGCAACCTGTCGGGCATCCTGTGCCGTTTCCGTAAACGGGCGGAACGGATTCACCGTCAGGAGCATTTCGTAGCCGCGCTGCACGATGGCTTCTGCGAAGCCACCCAGTGCCGCAGCACCCGTATCATCGCCGCCGACATCGAGAATCAACGTCCCGGTCGGGTCAGAGAGCAGCGAATGGATGCGGGGCGGAAGTGCCGGGATATCCACATTGGTGTTGGCGTAAACCGGGGCAATGTGGTCGATCCCGTACTGATCCAGAATGGAATTTCCATCAGCGAGACGGAAGTATGGGTTGATGATATCGAGGTCAATCACAGTCACGTCCCGGCCTGCACGCCGCAGCAGAACAGCCAGGTTCAATGCGATGTTTGTTTTTCCGCTGCCGTAATGTCCGGCCAGCAGAATGGTTTGTCCGAGCGTTTCTGCGAGATTGCCCACAATCCGTCTCCTTTTCTGATACGCTAAAAATTCCTTATATTATACCACGTTCCACGTTTTTTCGAAAGCGATATAATTCATAATTATACCGCCCTCTTTGCAGCCTTCCTGTGGCGATTCTGCCGCTGTTTCAGGATTCGACCGTGTTCTCTAAGAAGCGGAGCGTCTGCGCATCCGCATCGAGGACGGCCGAAACGCCGATCGGCAGTGTCGCACGGAACGGGCCATGGCCGAAATCGTCCGTTTTGACGGTCGGGATGCCGTACCGCTCTGCGACGCGGGAGAGAATCGCGTTGATATCCGGATAATCCTTCTCCGCGTAGTGCCCCATGATCAGGCCAGAGACATTTTCCATCAGGCCACTCTGTTCGATATGGGACAGGTATTTGGACGTGACATTCGGTGCGCCGAACTGCTCATGATCCTCCAGGAAGAGCAGATAGCGCTTGGTTTTGTCGATGCGGAGGTAGCTGCCACCGAGCATCAGTGCGAAGTTGGCGAGGAAGCCGCCGATCAGCTCACCGGTGCCTTCGCCGCCGCGAATGGTTGTCCAGGGGCTGCTTTTTTCGAAGTTGTACGGCGCGGTGCCGGTGTTGACGGCCGCTTCAAAGGAGCGGGCGCTGTACAGGTTGCTGCCGCCCGGGATGCCCGGATCGGAGCCATAATAAGTAACCAGACCGGTCAGGGATGTGATCGCGTTGAGCGGTGTGGTTCCGTCGCTGTAGGAGCAGTAGATCTTCGGGTGTTTGCGGACGGTTTCGAAGTCCATATAGGGCAGAATCTCGTTGGAGACTTCGCCGCCGCCAAAAATGACCATTTTGACCTCGTCGTCTGCGGCCATCTCGTTGAAATCGGCTGCGCGTTTTTCGGCAGACGCCGCAAAGGTCCAGTCGTGATCATAAAAATACCGGCTGACTTTCGTCCGGTATCCGATTTTTTCCAGTTGTGCAAGCGGACCATCCGCCTGTCCCAGTTTGACCCCGTCGCAGGGTGCAATCAACGCAATGGTATCCCCCGGCATCAGCCGCTTTGGTTTTATCATTTTGTCCATGCTGTTCATTCCTCAATTTTTCTGTTTTTTGTGTGGGCTCGACAGGCTTTTATTCCGCACGGAACAGCCCGCCAGCCAGAAGATGCAGGTACGGCTCAAAGCAGACACCGCGCCGGAAGGCATCTTCATATTGGGCACTCTGCTCCATGGCAAACGCCGTGAACTGCGCTGCGGAATCGACGCTGCTTCGGAGGTCATGTCCCGTCAGCAGGCCGCCCGTCAGGACGCTGGCAAACAGGTCACCCGTTCCGTGCATCCGGAACGGAAGCAGCGGTACAGTGCGTTCGTCATAGCCCTGATCATCCAGGATGCAGTTGCAGAGTACACCGCCGCGTTCAATCCCCGTGATGATGACGCTTTTGGCGCCGTGTTCGTGGATTTGTTCAGCGAGAGCGCGGATCCCCGCCGAATCCGTCCGGCAGGAAGCAAAATCCGTCTCCGTGAGCACGCAGGCTTCTGTCAGATTCGGCGTCACCACATCGGCAATGGACGTGAACGTCCGCAGCCGTCTGCACATTTCCGGCGTATAGGTTTTATAAACCTTTCCGTCATCGGCGCAGACCGGATCCACCAGCGTGAGCTTCGGGCGGAACGACTGCACCAGCTGTGTGATGTCGTCCATCTGAGCCGCAGAGCCCAGGAAGCCGGAATAAACCGCATCCAGATGCAGCTGCATGGTTTCCCAATGATGGAGAAAGCCGGGCATGGCCGCTGTCAGATCGACCATCTGAAATCCCGGAAAATCGGTATTTGCAGATAAGACGGCTGTCGGCAGCGGGCAGACCTCCACACCGCAGGCAGAGAGAACCGGGATGGCAATGGTCAAGGCACATTTTCCAAAGCCGGACACATCATGAATCGCGGCAACACGCGGCAGTGTGGCATTCATCGGGCGAAACCTCCTGTTTGAGCAGATATTCCTTTTCTATTATACCACCGGATCCTGTATTTGTCAAAGTGCGCGCCCGGAGGATGGAAACGGCAGGCTCCACCATGTTTTCACCTTCTTTCTATCAGAAAATAGAATGGAAGAACTTCAAAAAATGCTTTGACAAATGGTGCCTGAAATGGTAGAATATAAAGTGGTTGATTTTTTCTGTGTATGGACTGGAGGTTTTTGTGTGAAACACAAGAGGCTTGTTTCCGCGCTGCTGGTTTTGCTGGCCGTTTTTTTCAGGCTGCCCTCGGCTGCCGCATGGTACGGGGAAGCGTGCGGCGCGCCCACGTTGCCGGATATCTCAGGGTATGCCGCCTTTGCCGTTGAGCTGAACACCGGGACTGTCCTTTTGGAGCAGAACGCCGATGAGCAGCTGTATCCCGCCAGCACCACCAAGCTGATGACGGCGCTGATCGCGATGGAGCACATTGAAGCGGGTCAGGCCTCTCTGGACGATGTCATCACCTTCTCCCGCGAAGCCGTTTACGGCATTCCGCGGGATACCATGCACATTGCCATCGACGTCGGCGAGCAGCTGACGGTGCGTCAGGTCTTTTACGCCATCCTCCTCCCCAGCGCCAACGAGGCGTGTCTGGGCATGGCGGAATACATTG
Organism: uncultured Oscillospiraceae bacterium; assembly: GCA_964448855.1. GTDB lineage: Bacteria > Bacillota > Clostridia > Oscillospirales > QAMX01 > QAMX01. The sequence continues at coordinate 45,081 of CAYUXI010000006.1, forward strand.
CGGGCAGTGCGGACGCGTTTGTCGCGCTGATGAACGAACGCGCAGCCGCCCTCGGCATGACGCATACGCACTTTGTCACGACCAACGGTCTGCACGACCCGGATCATTACATGAGCGCCCGCGACCTGGCCACGCTGCTGCAGGAATGCATTCAGCATCCGTTCCTCGTGGAGGTCATGTCCACGCCCACCTATGAGATTCCGCCGACCAACAAATGCAGCGAGACCCGTTATCTGACAACGACCAACGATCTGCTGTTGCCCCGCTCCGGCGTCTACAACAGCAAGGTGGTCTGCGGAAAGACCGGCTATACCACACCGGCGGCCAACACGCTGGCGACGCTCTCCGAGTTCAACGATATGCAGGTCATCATCACCATTCTGAAAGCGCCGAAGGGAACGACGTTCCAGAACACCTCGGCTCTTGTGGATTATTTTGCAGAAAACCTGACGCTGAAAACGATCGACAGCTCGATAGACTTTGCCAAGTCCGTCCCCACCGCGTCCGGCGATTCGCTTCTTTTGGAGCCGGAGCCGTTCTCCGTGCTCTGCCATACGCAGGACGACCCGTTTGCCTTCGAATGCGTCTATGAGGTGCCCGACGTTATTTCCGACCCCGCTCCGGCCGGGACGGTGTTTGGCACGCTGACTCTGTATGACCACGGCGCTCCGGTCGGGCAAACCAGGCTCGTCTCCCGTACCGACTATCAGATCGCCGCAGCAACCGATCCGTCCGGTTCGCAGTCTTCCTCTGACGTGACCTCGTCCGATTCGCAGGTTTCGTCCGGTGCGAAAAAAGGCAGCTCATTTGTCCGGACGCTGCTCCGGTTTCTCCTGATTCTGCTCTGTGCCGCCATCATCTGCGCTGTCCTGTACGGCGTGGTGCTGCTGCTCTCCGCCTATCTGTATCGCCGGAAAAAGCAGCAGCAGGAGCATTCGACTGCCCCGTCCAAACCGCAGCAGGATGACGAATCGCGCCATCCACGTTCCTGAAAGAAAGGTGGAAATCCATCATGCGTTCCAAAACGACTTCTTTTGAAAAAATTGCGCTGCTCCTGCTGATGCTCCTGGCTGGGCTGTTTGGCGGCGTCATTCGCCTGATGCACCTGCGTGACGGCTTTGACACGCTTGGTCTGGCGATTTCCGGCAACCGCAGCGGGCTCATTCTCCTGATTTTATGCGTTTTCATGCTGGTTGCGCTGGGTGCGGTCATTCTGCTGGCTGCGACTGACCGGCTGTTCCCGCAGAATCCCGTATCGATCGGCATCGTCGGCATTCCGACCATCCTCTTCGCCATTTTTGCGGCCATTGCTGCGACCTGCGGCACCATCGTTTCCTTCGCATCGGCCATCCGCAGCGTTTCGGTTTGGGGGATGCTCAGCAGCCTGCTCTTTTTTGCAACGGCTGCCCTGACCGTCCCGGTTGTCCGCCGGCTGTCCATGCCGGTGGACGGCGGCTCCCCAACCGCCTCCGCATCGCTCGTGCCGGTGTTCTGGGCGTGTTTCCGTCTGATTGAGGTCTATCGGACGGTGTCGGCCAATCCATCCGTCAGCGCCTATTTTTATGACATTGCCGCACTGATCACGATGATTCTGATGCTGTTCGCCTGCTCCGGCTATCTCTACGGGCGCAAAAGCGCGACGCGTGTGTACCTGTCGGTCGCCGCAAACCTGTTTTTCTGCACGCTCTCTCTGGTGGGACGGGGCGGTCATGCGCTGCGCCTTCTGCTCAACGGCACCGCGGTTCCCGGCTCCGAGCTGCTGGACGTTCTGATTTTCCTCTACGGCTTTCTGTACACACTGGCCGTCGTCCCGCTCTTTTTTGCGCCCCGTCGCCGCGACCCGATGGCCGCATTGACCGAGACGGACGCATAGTCCGGTTTCATCTGCTTTGAAACAACATTGATGCAAGGAGTTTCTCATGCTGTCTCTCTGTCAATCCGTTTTTACGCCGGATGAGCTACAGGCATTGGAACGCCGACTGAAGGAGCCCAATTCCCCGGTTCTGATCTGCGGTCTGTCGCCGCTGCACCGTGCGCTGGTGGCAGCGGCGATTCAAACCGAGCTGTTTCGCCCGGTGGCCGTCATTACGGCTGACGAAGCCTCCGCTTCGTCCTTTGCCGCAGATGCCGCCGCCTTCAGCGGTTCGGAATACGCCGTGCTGCCGTCCCGCGAGCTGATTTTCCACGATGTGGAAGGCTCCAGCCGGGAATGGGAAATGCGCCGCGTCAGCGTTCTCGATGCGTTACAATCCGGTTCCTGTATGGCTGTCTGCGGTTCCGCAGAGGCCTTTTCTCTGCGGACAATTTCGCCGAAAACCTTTGTGGATGCTGTGCTGGAGCTGAGCGTCGGCATGGAGATGGATGTCACCGCGCTCACGGAGCGGCTGCTGCATCTCGGCTATTCCCGCTCGGAAACCGTAGAGGGTGTCGGCCAGTTTGCGTTCCGCGGCGGTATTTTTGATCTGTTCCCGCCCGGGATGCGCCGTCCGGTTCGTCTGGAATTTTTCGGCGATGAGATCGATTCCATGGGTGCATTTGACATCACCTCGCAGCGCCGCACCGAAAATCTCCGTCAGATTCGCATTCCGCCGGCGCTGGAGCTCCCGCCCGATCTGGCGGATGGCGGGCGCGAGGCCTTCGCCTCCCGCGTGGCCGGTCTGCTCCGGGGCATCAACCGCCAGAAGCTCGCCGCCGAGCTCGTTGAGCGCATCGAGGCCGACAGCAGCCGCATTCGTGACGGGCTGCGTTTTGCCGCGCTCGACCGTTATCTCCCGGTGTATCAGGAAACCGCCTGCACGGCGCTGGATTTTTGTCCGCCGGGAACCGTCTTCTTCCTCGATGACGCACAGCGCGTCTGTGAGGAGGTGCGCTCGCTCGCCCGCCGAACCGTCCAGGATCTCCGCCATCTGATGGAAGCCGGTATGATCTGTGGGCGGCAAAAGGACTATTATCTGGACGCTGCTGATCTGTTCGCGTTTTTATCGGCGCATTCCGTCGTGATGCTTGATCAGTTCCCCTCGCAGCACAGCGAGCTGCCGCCACGTGAAATCATCACACTTGTTTCCAAGCAGCTGCCCGCGCTCTCCACGAGCTTTGACGCGCTGTTTCAGGATATTGAGTTTTACCGCCGCCAGAATTTTGCGGTGCTGATTCTGACGGCCAACCGCGAACGCGCCGATTATCTGGTCGCGCTGCTGCTGGAAAAGCAGATTGCGGCGTCGATCGATCTGCACGTTTCCCAGTCGCTGACGCCCGGCAGTGTGACCATCGGCATGGGCAGCCTGTCCGCCGGGATTGAGCTGTCGGCCGCCGGAATCGCCGTGCTGAACGATACGCGGCCGACGGTGTCGGAAAAGAAACGCACCCGCCGCGTTGCCCCTGAGGTCAAGGGCAGCCGGGAGCGTTTGAAATCCTTCACCGATCTGCGGGAAGGCGATTTGATCGTCCACGACAGCTACGGGATTGGGCGCTTCTGCGGAATTACGGAGCTGGAAGCGGACGGCATCAAGCGGGATTTCATCAAGCTCGCCTACGCCGGGAGCGATGTGCTGTATATCCCCGTGACGCAGCTGGACGTCATTTCCAAATACCTCGGTGCCGCCGAGGATTCGACCGTCCGGCTTTCCAAGCTCGGCGGAACAGATTGGGCGCGCACACGGCAGCGCGCAAAAAGTGCGGCGAAGGATCTCGCCAAGCAGCTGCTGGCGCTCTACGCACGGCGCGCCCGACTGCCGGGCCATGCCTTTGCCAAGGACTCTGCCTGGCAGCGCGAATTTGAAGACAGCTTTGAATATGAGGAGACGAACGATCAGCTCGTTTCCATTGCAGAGATCAAGCAGGACATGGAGCGTTCCATCCCGATGGATCGGCTGCTGTGCGGCGATGTCGGCTTTGGCAAGACGGAGGTCGCCTTCCGGGCGGCCATGAAATGCATTCTCGACAGCAAGCAGGTCGCTCTGCTCGTTCCGACAACGGTGCTGGCGCGGCAGCATTATCTGACGGCGCTGCACCGGTTTCGCGGTTATCCGGTCACGATTGCCACGCTCAGCCGTTTTTCCACGCCCTCCGACGTCTCCAAGACGCTGCGCGGTCTGCGGAACGGCCAGATTGACATGGTGGTCGGGACGCACCGGCTGCTGAATTCCTCCGTTGTTTTCCACGACCTCGGGCTGATCATTGTCGATGAGGAGCAGCGTTTTGGCGTTGCGCACAAGGAACGTCTGAAGGAGATGACCGGCAACGTGGACGTGTTGACGCTATCGGCCACCCCGATTCCCCGCACGCTCAACATGGCGTTGTCCGGCGTACGCGATATGTCCGTGCTGGAGGAATCCCCGCACGACCGCTATCCGGTTACCACCTATGTGATGGAGTACAATGATGCGGTGATTCGCGACGCCATTGCGCGGGAGCTCTCACGCGGCGGGCAGGTCTACTATCTGCACAACCGCGTCGATACCATCGACAAGACGGCGGCGCGGCTGCAGGCCATGTTCCCGGAGCGCACCGTCATTGTCGGGCACGGCAAGATGAGCGAAAAGCAGCTCGGCGATGTCATGCAGGCATTCACAGACGGGGAAGCCGATATTCTCGTCTGCACGACGATCATTGAGGCCGGGATCGATATCCCCAACGTCAACACGCTGATCATTGAAAATGCCGACCGGTTCGGTCTGGCGCAGCTGCACCAGATTCGCGGGCGTGTCGGCCGTTCCTCCCGGCACGCGTATGCATACCTGACCTTCCCGGCCGGGCGCGTTTTGACAGAGATCAGCCAGAAGCGTCTGGCCGCCATCCGCGACTTCGCCGAATTCGGTGCCGGGTTCAAGATTGCCATGCGCGACCTTGAAATTCGCGGTGCGGGCAACCTGCTCGGCGCGGAGCAGAGCGGGCATATGATTTCCGTCGGCTACGATATGTATCTCCGCCTGCTGGAGGAAGCTGTTCTGGAGGAAAAGGGCGAAAAGCCGCAGCCCAAGCGCGAATGCGTCGTGGAACTGGCGGTGCCTGCCGGCATTTCGGACAGCTATGTGACGTCCTCGTTTGAGCGGATGGATCTCTATCGCCGCATTGCACGGATTCAGACGGCGGAGGACGCCGACGATATGCGCGACGAGCTCTGCGACCGGTTCGGCGATGTGCCGGACGCCACGGAGACGCTGATTCGGATTGCTCAGCTGCGGTTTGCCGCTTCAGAAAAGGGCATCTGCGAAATCACCGACAAGGAGGATACGCTCCGGTTCTACTGGACGGACTTCGCCTTTGAGCAGATCAAGCCGCTGTTTGATCATCCCGTGCTAAAAGGACGCGTCCTGCTGAATGCCGGTGAGCGCCCGCACATTGCCATCCGGCTTCGTCGAAAGGACGACCGGGTTGCTCTGGCCGAAGAGCTGATTGAAACGCTGCTGAAGGCCTGATGTCCGGTGATTCCCCAGTGTTTTCCAAAAAAATCGCCTCAGGCTCTTTACATTTTCGTTCATTCGTGATACCATAAGGAGAGCGATATGCTCTGCAAAGAAAGGATTTGTCGTTTATGAAAAAAAACACTTTCCGCGCCGTCTCCCTGCTGCTGATGCTTGCACTTTGCGTTTCACTTTTCGTCGGATGCAGTCCGCGGAAGGCCACCATTTTCACCGTCAACGGCGACGATGTGCAATATGATGACGTCATGATTCACCTGTTTTTCCAGAAATATTCCCTGTTCAGCACCCAGATTTCCAACGGAACCATGACGATTGACGGCCTGTATGAGCTGGACGCGGCCCTCCTTGCGCAGGATCTGGGCGACGATGTCACCATGGCTGATTACCTGCTCCTGACCGCAACCAACACGGCGCTGAGTGCGCAGCTCTGCCGTCAGCTGGCTCAGGAAAACAAGCTGAAGCTGACCGCCACCGACAAGCAAACCATTGAATCGAGCCGCGAGGCGTTTATCTCCACGCTGGGCGGTGCCAACGCCTTCAACACGTTTTTGAAGAAAACCGGCACAACAGACAGCGCATACACGCGTTATCTGGAAAATTCGCTCTATATGTCCAAGCTTTTGAAGCTCTTTGCGGACGGTCAGAAATTCGCTCTGACCAGCGATGAAAAGAAGCAGGCCGAGGAGGACTACGCCGAGGCCTATATTTCCACCCGCCAGCTGCTCTTCCTGACCATGAACACATCCACCGGCGTGACGCTGAGCGACGCCGAAATTGAGGCCAGCCACGAACGTGCAAAGGCCGCTCTGGCGCGTCTGAAAAACGGCGAGGACTTTGAAGCGGTGCGCGCCGATGCGAATGTGGACAACCCGACAGAGGGCACGCTCACCTTCACGACCGGCGAAATGGTCACCGAATATGAGGAGGCCGCGTTTGCGCTGCAGGTTGGCGAGATTTCCGATCTGGTCAAATCCAAATACGGCTATCACATCATCATTCGTGATGAGCTCTCCGACGATTCCTATTCGACGTACTATGAATCCGTCATTCAGCAGAAATTCCAGCAATATCTGAGCGACAACTCGGAGGCCGCCAAAATCAAGATCAACGACAAGAACTACAATTCGATTGTTGTCCGATAAATTGATTCTCAAAGAAAGTGCCCTGAACAGATCCATGCATCTGTTCAGGGCACTTTCTAATTGGATTCAGTTCGATTTTTTGCGGGTTGATTTCTTGACGGGCGGTTCCTGCGGCCATTCTTCCGTTTCCTGTGCCCACCGGGAGATTTCATCCGATTCGCCCGGCACGCCGAGCAGCACCGGCAGAATCATCGGAGAGCGTTTGATCTGTTTGAACAGGAAGGAGGAGAGCGCCGAGCGCAGCTCATTTTTGATGATGAGCCAGTCTGTCACCTGATTGTTGCGGCAGTTTTCAACGGTTCGCACAGCGCATTCGCGGAGCTGCGACATCAGCGATTCCGCTTCGCGGGCATAGATAAAGCCACGCGTGAGGATTTCCGGACCGGCGAGAATGGAGGCATCCGATGCATTGAGAGAGAATGCAACGACGATCAGGCCGTCCTGCGAGAGGTGTTTCCGGTCGCGCAGCACCACGCTGCCGACGTCGCCGATGCCGAGGCCGTCCACCAGGACGCGGCCGGATGCGACCGTTCCGCCCAGCTTGGCAACACCGTCCTTATTGACTTCCAGAATCCGGCCGATTTCGGAAATGAAGACGTTATTCTTGGGGATGCCGCAGGTTTGCGCCAGGTTGGCGTGGCTGGCGAGGTGGCGATACTCCCCGTGAACCGGCATGAAGTACTTCGGCTTGGTCAGTGCCAGCATCATTTTCAGCTCCTCGCGGCAGGCATGGCCGGAGACGTGAACCTCGGCCAGGCGTTCATAAATGACCTCTGCGCCCTTGCGGAACAGCTCATTGACGAGGCGATAGACCGTTTTTTCATTGCCCGGAATGGGGGTCGCCGACAAAATGACGAGGTCGCCGTTTGTGATCTCCACCTGCTTATGGTTATCGAAGGCCATCCGCGACAGCGCCGACATGGGTTCGCCCTGGCTACCGGTTGTGATGATACAGACCTTCTTTTTCGGGTATTTATCGATGGTGGAAATGTCAATCAGACAATCCTCCTGGACGCGGATATAGCCGAGCTCCAGGCCAAGGTTCAGGATATTTTCCATGCTGCGACCGGAAACGGCAACCTTTCGGCCGTTTTCAACCGCCGCATCGATGATCTGCTGGATTCTGTGAATATTCGAGGCGAACGACGCGACGATGATGCGTTTGGAGCAGTCCTTGAAAATGGAGCGGAAGGACTCTCCGACCATCCGTTCCGACATGGCGAGGCCGGGGCGTTCGACGTTGGTGGAATCGGACAGCAGCAGCAGAACGCCGTTTCTGCCGAGTTCGCCCAGGCGTGCCAGGTCGATCATTTTGCCGTCAACCGGCGTGGTATCGATTTTGAAATCGCCCGTTTGCACCACGACACCGACCGGTGTGGTGATGGCAAACGCGCAGCTGTCCATGATGGAGTGGTTCACCTGAATGAACTCCACCGAGAAGACACCGGCAGAAACGACATCGCCCGGACGCACCCGGCGAATATCCGTTTTGCTGAGTAGTTTGTGTTCGGCCAGCTTCAGCTCGACCAGTCCCGCCGTCAGCTGGGTGCAATAGATCGGTGCATCGATCACGCGCATCAGGTACGGAATCGAGCCGATGTGGTCTTCGTGGCCGTGGGTCAGGAAAATCGCCTTGACCTTCTTTTTGTGTTCGATCAGGTAGGTAAAGTCCGGGATGACCAGATCGACGCCGTACATTTCTTCGTCCGGAAAGGCCAGACCTGCATCGACGATGATGATATCGCCGTTGTATTCGTAAACAGTCATGTTTTTGCCGATCTCGTTGAGACCGCCAAGCGGAATAATTTTCAGTTTATGTGCCATAAAATCTCCTGTATTTCAGTTTGAACGGGCAACAAACCCGTTTCGTTGGATGAAAAGGGCGCAGCAAAACAAAGGGGAAATCCCCGTTTCATTGAAAAGAGGCGTTCGTACAGCCCGACGGCCGACGGCGACACCAACCTCGCACGCCGTTCACCGGGCTTATGTAGGACGAAATTTTGCTGCCAGAATACCTGAACTGTGAAGTGCGACCTGCACCGCACTTCACAGTTCAGCGTAATGATCTTTTCTATTATACCATATTTTTCCGGATTTGTAAAGCGTCTGACCCGTTTTCCCTGTTTTCCGTTCGGCGATGGCGGAGGTTCTCCGTTTGTGCGGCAAAATCCATTGCCATTTCCTTCGCCGCTTCCTCCGAAAAGCTCTCCACGAGGATTTTCAGCGAGGAGCGTGTCGCACTGGGTGCAACGTGAACCGTTCCGTTTGTGCGGCGGAAGAGCAGTCCCCGTGACGGTTCCGGCTCCATTGTTTCCGCCAGCATTCGCATCAGGCTGCTTTTTTCGCACGCGCAGTCCAGTTCCATGGTATGCGTGCCAAAGGCCGGGAGAAGCGGTTTCAGCGCGTGTAGAGACGTGCCGGACGTGTTCAGGAATGCAGTCAACGCGACGGCACCGGCAATCGCATTGTGCGTCAACCGCTGTGACGCATACAGTGCTTGTGCGCGTTCGTCGCCGCTTTCCAGTCGGAGGACGGTGGCGCCGTTTGCTTCGGCCATGCGTTCATACGCCTCCGGTGCGAGCGGCGGCAGTGCCAGTGTGATGCCCGGCTGATCGAGCATCGCCGTGAGCAGCACCAGCGCCTCCGTTTCGTGGCAATTCAGGCGGCAGTCGCCGTCTGACACCGTCAGGTGGAAGCCGTCCCTTGAGACGGAAAACGTCAGACCCGGATAGGAGAGTGCGGGCTGTGTCGGCGGCTGAATGCCTGAAATTTGCAGGGCAGCTGTCAACGATGCTGCTGCCGGGTGATGGCCATGGACGGCGACCTGTGTCAGCCGCCCCTCGATTGGCTGTGCGACCGACGCCGCAAACAGCTCCGTTCCGCCCGACACGGTTCGGATGCGTCCGGCGGAGATGGACGGTACGCGCCGATACTCCCCGCGAGCCACGCTCCCCTCCAGCTTGCGCTGCCATGCGAGCGGGATGGGGCGGCCGGACGCGTCAAAGAGGCGAATCGACAGTTCCTCGTCGCTGTCCACGAAGACGGAGAGCGGCACGCCGAGCAATTCCGGCATGGCGGCGGCTCCTGCGGCAAACTGCACATCGTGGACAAAGACGTGCAGTCCCGCTGCGGTCATGCCGCCTGCGATCGATTGGAGCAGGCTCTGTGCATCGGCCCCGCCGCAGCAGCCCAGTGCTGCCGTTCGGACATGGGGCAGCTCTGCGCAGGCCGAGCCGATAGCGGATGCCACCTCCGGCGACAGAACCGTGCCGAATGCGCCGGTCACTGCATCGTCTTCAAAGCGCACCGGCTGTGCGCCAGCTTTTTGCGCCGTTCGCACAACCGCTGACGGCGAGATTCGAAGCTCGGAATCGATGCGAACGTCGCTGCCGATGTAGCAGTGATCGCCCAATTTTGCGCCGCTGCCGATGACAGCACCGCGGCACAGCACGCTGCCGTTGTCGATACAGCTGCCCGCGCAGACGATTGCGCCCTCGGCTTCGCAGCCTGCGCTCAGCGTTCCCTCCACGATGGAGTTGGTGACCACGCAGTTTTCGCCGACATATGCGCCTGCGCCGACCCAGACGTTGGGGCCGAGCTGTGCGCCGGGCTGAACGACAGCATCCGGGTGAACCCAGACTGTCGGCAGAAAGCCCGGCTGTGTGGCTTCGCGTTGCAGGCGGAATCGGCCGTTCAGCGCGTCCACCGTACATCGAAGGTAGGCGGCTGTATCGCCGATATCACACCAGTAGCCTTCCGGTTCGTAGCCGTAGAGTCGCCTGCCGTTTTTCAGGAGCATGGGAAACAGATCCTTCGAGAAGTCGAACGGCTGATTCGGAGGAATCTGCTCCAGGACGGACGGCGACAGCAGATAAATGCCGGTATTGACGACGTTGGTGAACACCTCCGACCAGGCCGGTTTTTCCAGGAACCGCTGAATGCGCCCCTCCGGGTCGGTCTGCACAAGGCCATACTCCGTCGGATTGTCCTGGCGGTTCAGGAGGATGGTCACGTCCGCCTGCTTTTCCCGATGGAAGCGAAGGGCTTCGGAAAAGTCAAAATCGCAGACGGCATCGCCGCTGATGATCAGGCAATCCTCGCCCTTCAGGAAATCCAAGCAGGCGCGAACGCCGCCGGCTGTGCCCATGGGCTGCTGCTCCACGGAGTAGAAAAACGTCGCATCCCACTCCGAGCCATCTCCCAGTGCCTCGCGGATAACGTCCGGCAGATACATGAGCGTCAGCGCCATCTCCCGGATGCCATGTGAACGAAGCTGCGCGATGATTCGGTGCAGCAGCGGCTTCCCAAGCAGTGGAACCATCGGTTTCGGCAGATGAGTGGTCAGTGGTCGAAGGCGCCGCCCTTCCCCGCCAGCGAGAATGCATGCTTTCATGGTGATTCCTGCCTTTCTGATCGCATTGATTGACATGAATCAGTTTGCGCACTTTTCGGGAAATCCATACATGGTGTCTTTATCATACCCGATTGCTGTGGACGAAAAAGCGAGATTCTTGACGATGCGATCAAAAAATCCGGCTGAAGAAATTCTTCAGCCGGATGGCGTTCAGATGGTCAGGCAAATTTGCGTGGCACGAACGGATTTTGCAGCTCGACCGTTTGCATGGGTGTCAGGCCAAAGCGTTCCAGGTACGCACAGGCTTCCTGCAGGACAGGCGGCGCGGGGACGTTTTCCGGTGCGTGTGCATCGCAGCCGATGACGACGTCGCAGCCGACGTCATGGACGATCGACCAGAACACGTCGTTCGGATAGGCGCGGTGTTCGCCGACGCCCAGCAGGTTCAATTCCATCGGGATGTGCAGCTGTTTGGCGGTTTCGCAGAGGCGGGTCATGGCGCTGCGATAAAATTCCGGCGATACGTTGCCGCGAATCAGATCCGGGTGTGCAAAATAGGTGTAGCAGCCGGTTTTCAACGCCTCTGTCGTCTGATCAAGGTAGCGAAGAATCGTCGCTTCGTCGTTATTCGGGCTGCCGCTGTACGGTTCGTCGGCTTCATCGCCCAAAAAGTGCTGGCCGAGGATGAGGTATTCGATTGGGCTGCCGCGCATCCAGTCGAGCGTTTTTGCAAAAATGGAGGGGTAGTATTCCATTTCCAGACCGATATGCAGTTCAATCTGGCCACGGTATTCGGCTTTCAGGTCGCTCAGCGTCTGGCAATAGCCTTCAAAATCCTCCAGACCCATCCGGAAATTCGAGGTGTATCCGTTCGGGAAGCAGTAGGGTGCATGATCCGAAAAGCCCAGAATCCGGAGCCCCTGTTCAATGGCGTGTTCAATGTATTCGCGTTCCGTCCCCTTTGCGTGATGGCAGCGGACGGTATGAGTATGGTAGTTTGCCAACATATTTTTACCCTGTCTCTTTCTGTCCCCAATGAGGGGGATTCCAAAAAAATGCTGCGTACAGAGTACGCAGCATTTTTGGAAATCGATTTACTTGATTTCGACTTTGGCGCCGGCTTCTTCCAGCTTGGTTTTGATGGTGTCGGCTTCTTCCTTGGAAATGTTCTCTTTGACAGCCTTCGGTGCGCTTTCGACGAATTCCTTGGCTTCTTTCAGACCCAGACCGGTGATTTCGCGGATGACCTTGATGACATCCAGCTTCTTTGCACCGAAGTCGGCCAGAACCGGTGTGAATTCGGTCTTTTCTTCTTCGACCGGAGCTGCTGCTGCGCCGCCCATCACTGCAACCGGTGCAGCGGCGGAAACACCAAATTCTTCTTCAATTGCTTTAACGAGCTCAGAAAGCTCAAGAACAGTCAGACCCTTAACGGACTCGACGATTGCTGTAATTTTTTCGCTGGCCATATTCATTAACCTCCGTAATTTATATTTGTTTCAGTTGAGAGACGCAATTTATGCGTTTTCTGCAGTTTCGGCCGGAGCCTCGGACTGCTTTTCGACGATCGCATTGAGTGCGACAGCCAGGCCACGGATATTGCCGTTCAAGGCAGAGAGGAGCATGGACAGCAGTGTCTCCTTGGACGGGAGTGCTGCCAGCTGTTCAACCGTGGCGACGTCAATGACTTTTCCTTCCAGAATACCGGCTTTGATGGCAAATCCGGACTTGGACTTTTTGACAAAGTCCGACAGGATTCTGGCCGGAGCGGTCAGATCGGAATCCGATGTTGCGATGGCGGTCGTTCCGCTGAGGAACGGATCCATCTCGTTGAGACCGGTTGTGTCCGCGGCGCGGCGCAGGAGCGTGTTTTTGACAACGCTGTACTGGACGCCTGCATTGCGAAGCTCACGGCGAAGCGCTGTATCGTCTTCCACCGTGATACCCTTGTACTCGCAGAGGACACCGGACTGTGCGTTTTGCAGGCGTTCAACCAGGGAATCAACGACGGCCTGCTTTTCTGCAAGAACCTTGCTTGTTGGCATGAGTTTCACCTCCGAATCGTTTGGTAAAGCCTTTTCGGAATGATTATGAAGAACGCTCCCCGCTGTCCCGGTCTGAGAAGCGAGGAGCGCATAGGTTCGTTCAACCTGCTCTCTCCTCGGCAGGGGCATTTACATCTTTGCTGTACGGGAACCGTTCGGCAAAGCGACCTGCTGTCTTCGGAAAAGGCTTTTCATATATTACCTGCGTCTGTTTTCAGGCGCCGATAATCATTGAAAGTTTGTCAGATCAGCTCCGACACACGAGCGGTGTTGATCTTGACGCCCGGACCCATCGTCGAGGTAACGACGCAGGAGCGGATGTACTGACCCTTGGCTGCTGCCGGTTTGGCGCGGACAACCGCGTTCGTCAGCGTGCGCAGGTTCTCGGACAGCTTTTCAGCGCCGAACGAAACCTTGCCGATCGGGCAGTGGATGATGTTGGTTCTGTCGAGACGATACTCGATTTTACCGGCTTTCAGTTCCTTGACGGCCTGAGCAACGTTCGGTGTAACCGTACCGGCCTTCGGGTTCGGCATCAAGCCCTTCGGTCCGAGAATACGACCGATGCGGCCGACAACACCCATCATATCCGGGGTTGCAACAACGGCGTCAAATTCGAAGAAGTTTTCCTTCTGAATTCTCTGAACCATGTCTTCGGCGCCGACCAGGTCTGCGCCTGCTTCCAGCGCTTCGGCTGCCTTGGCGTCACGGGCAAAAACCAGGACACGCGTGGTTTTACCGGTGCCGTGGGGCAGGACGACTGCGCCTCTGACCTGCTGATCCGCGTGGCGCGAGTCAACGCCCAAACGGATATGCAGTTCGACGGTTTCGTCGAATTTGGCCTTGGCATTCTGAATGACGAGCTTCAGCGCGTCATCCGGTTCATATTGGCTCTGCTTGTCGTAATTATTTACGCTAGCAAGATAATTTTTCCCTCTGTGCACTTACATTTCCTCCTCAAAGTGGTACTTCGGAATAATCCTCCCACCGCCTGGGCAACAATGCCCTGCTAATATCAGGAGAGCTTTTTTCCAAAAGCTGAGATCGTTCAGTCTTTCACGACAACGCCCATGCTGCGGCAGGTACCGGCAATCATGCTCATGGCACCTTCGAGATCCTTGGCATTCAGGTCGTTCATCTTTGTTTCCGCGATCTTGCGGATATCTTCCTTGCTGATGGTTGCAACCTTTGTCTTGTTCGGAACGCCGGAACCGCTTTCAAGGCCGCACGCTTTTTTGATCAGTGCAGCTGCCGGTGGGGATTTCGTAATAAAGGTGAACGTACGGTCAGCGTAAATGGTGACAACAACAGGAACTTTGAAGCCAATGTCGTTCTTTGTACGCTCGTTGAACTCCTTGACAAAATTTGGAAGACTGATACCATACGGCGCCAGTGCAGGGCCAACCGGAGGACCGGCGACTGCCTTACCGGCGTTGATCTGGAATTTTACATAACCGACTACTTTTTGCGCCATAGTCTAGCGAAACCTCCTAACATTTTAAAAACAAAAAACGCGGGGAATCATGACTTACATATCAAGTTCGACCTGTTCCGTATCCAGTTCGACGACCTGTTCCCTGCCAAACATGATGACTTTCACGCTGACCTTGGTATTGTCTGAGGATACCGCTTCGACGGTGCCGGAAAAGCCTTCCAGCATCCCTTCGCAAATCCGGACAATATCGCCAATCTGGTAAGCAGGAGCCGCAGCTGCGGTGCGTTCGCCGCCAAGCTGAATGACTTCGGCTTCGGACAGGGGCACCGGTTTGGAACCGGGACCGACGAAGCTGGTGACGCCGCGGACGTTGCGGACAACGTGCCACGTTTCATCGTTCATCACCATTTTGACCATGACATAGCCCGGATAGGTTTTACGCTCCACCTGGACTTCCGTCTGATCGCCGTCCTTGTTTTCGTGAATCTCGGTAACCTTTTCCGTTGGAATCATGATATCCTGAAACAGATCTTCAAGATGTCTGTTTTCGACGGTTTTTTCAATTGTTTTGGCCACCTTGTTCTCGTAACCGGAATAGGTGTGAATGACGTACCATTTCGCTTCTTCCGACATGAAGGTTCTCCTTTTGTTCAGCGTTTACGCGCTAAAATAAGCTGATGATCAGATCAAGGCCGTTTCTGAAAGCAACATCTGCCAGCAGAATGACGACTCCGACAACAACCACCACGGCAAACACAACGAGTGTGTTCTTGACGACCTGATGGAACGTCGGCCACGTCACCTTTTTGGCCTCGCTTTTCAGCTCCTTGAACCATTTCTTGATCCGCGATCCGACCCGCTGAAAAAAGTTCGGCTTTTTCTTTTCTTTGCTGTTTTTCGCGCTTTCCGCAGCTTTCATTTCAACTGCTTCCAGCTTGTCCGTTTTACCGCGATCCGCCACTTTCTTCACCCTTTCTCATTTCATAGCAGCAGAGACCTTACTTCGTCTCTCTGTGCAGGGTATGCTTGCGGCAGAATCTGCAGTACTTGTTCCGCTCAAGCCGGTCGGGGGTATGCTTTTTGTTTTTCATTGTGTCATAGTTCCGCTGTTTGCACTCCGTGCAGGCGAGAGTGATTCTGACTCTCATGATTTAACGGCACCTCCTTAAAGTTTTGCCTCCCTAAAAAAGGCCAAAAAAATAAGACCTTTCTCTATAGGTACTACTATTATAGCACACTATCGGGAAAAGTCAAGGGGGTATCCGGAATTTTTTCGCTTTTTTTCAGGAAATGCTCAGTTTTTGGGGTTTACAATGTCGCGCCAGTCCAGATCGCCGCGATTCATACCGAGAATCAGAACCTCTGCCGTGGCCACGTTGGTTGCAATCGGGACATTATGGATATCGCACAGCTTCAGCAGACTGTTGACATCCGGTTCATTCGGCCCCTGTGTCACAGGGTCGCGGAAGAAGATGACCATGTCAATTTCGTTGTAGGCAATCCGCATACCAATCTGCTGATCTCCGCCCTGCGCGCCGGACAGGAACCGGTGAACCCGCAGCCCTGTCGCCTCTGCGACCAGCTTGCCGGTTGTTTCCGTGGCAAAAATATTATGTTTGGACAGAATGCCGCAGTATGCGATGCAAATCTGAACCATCAGTTCCTTTTTCTTATCGTGTGCAATCAGCGCAATGTTCATGGTTGTTCTCCGTTTCTGTTTACCAGCGCCGGGCAAAGCCGCCCGAATTTCGCAGCAAAAGCTTCTACCCCTTTATTATACAATATTTTTGGGATTTTTCAAGCCCGTTTTGCAAAAAAGGCGGCTAAAATTTTGGGCGAATCGGGAAACCCTCCAGCCGTCTGGCGATTTCCTTAAAATCGGCGGTTGCTTTTTCGCCTGTCAGCATGAGCGGTTCGCATCGATTGAAGGCCGCTGTGATGGCCGGGTTTTCAAAGACAATCCCGGCCAGCGGGAGGCCGATCCAGTCCATCGCCTCATCGATGTTGTGCGCGTGCTTTTTGCGAATCATGCGGCGAACCACGCGGTTCAGCACCAGGCGTGCATCCTCGACGCCGGCCGCCCGCAGCTTTTCGGCGGCCGTCGCAGAGTCCGACATACAGGGGGTATCCGGTGTGGAAACGACCAGCGCATGGTTGGCATAGCGAACCGTCAGATCGAAGCCGCGCCCGATACCGGCTGGGGCATCGATGAAGCAATATTGAAAGCGTTTGGACAGCTCATCCATGACGGCATCCAGATGAATGCCGGCGAAGAGGTCGGCATAGTCCGCCGGTGCGGCCAGGACGGACAAATTGGGCAGTCCCGCACGGGGCAGCAGCGCGGTATCCAGTTCAGCGCGTCCGGCCGCCACATCGCCGAGGTTGAAGATGGCCTGATCCTGCAGGCCGAGCGCCAGGTCGAGATTGTGCAGGCCGATATCCATGTCAATCGCGCACACGCGTCTGCCCAGCTGCGACAGTGCGGAGGCCACCGCCGCGCAGACGGTGGTTTTGCCCGTGCCGCCCTTTCCGGAAACAACGGCATAGAAGTTTGAGCGACTCATCGTTTCTCCCCTACCCTTCTTTCAGCGTTCATACTGCGCGCTGAGTTCGAAATATGCATCAAAGATGCTGCGCGCAATCGGTGCAATCCGGTTGCCGGAGCCGCCGTGCTCGACAATGACGACCACGGCAATCTCCGGATCGTCAAACGGTGCAAACGCGGCAAACACGCTGTTGGCCGTGCCGGACGAGACCTGTGCAGAGCCGGTTTTGCCGCCGACGTGGATGCTGTAGTTTTTGAATGAGCTGGCTGCGGTTCCGTTTTCCGTCACCTCGGACATTCCTTCCATGACCGTCTGGTAGGTCTGCTCCGACAGCTCGACGCGGCCTGCAATCACAGACTGCGTCGCCGAGAGGACGGAGGAATAATCGTTGCTGCAGACATACTTCAGCAGATGCGTTTCATAGCGCGTTCCGCCATTGGCCAGCGTCGCGATGTAGTTGGCCATTTGCAGTGGCGTGAACAGGTTGGAGGACTGTCCGATGGCGGCGGCCAGCGTGTCGCCGCTGACCCATGCGCTGCCCTCCAGCTTCTGCTTCACCTCCGGTGAAGCCACATAGCCGCGGGATTCTCCGCTCAGTTCGATGCCCGTATACTGGCCGAAGCCGAAGCCGCGGGCATAATCCGCCAGCTGTTCGATGCCGATCTGGCGGCCAACGTCGAAGAAAAAGATGTTGCAGGAATCGCGCAGCGCCGTCACGACGGTTTCATCGCCGTGCGTCATGCGGGAGGCGCTGTAGAGCCAGCAGGTTGGCTGGTAGTCATCATAAAACCGGTAGATGCCGGTGTCGGCGATGACGGTTTCCGGCGTGATAATCCCCTGCTCCAGCCCGGCCACAGCCGTCACCATCTTGAAGATGGAGCCCGGGGAATAGATACCGCTGACCGCGCGGTTGAGCATCGGCGTCAGCGGGTCGCTGTTCAGCTCCGAAAACAGCTCATTGAAGCGCGACAGGTCATAGGTCGGATAGGAGGCCAGCGCCAGAACATCCCCCGTTCGGACGTCTACAACGGCGGCTGCACCGCCCGCGACGTCCTGCGCCTTGGTGGGGTCTTCGACGCCCTCGGCAACCATCAGTTCGATCTGCTCGGCCAATGCACGTTCGACAGCGCCCTGCAGGCGGATATCGATCGTGAGCATTACGTTGTTGCCGGCCTGTGCCGGCTGTTCATCGACAAGATCGACGACATGGCCATCCGATGCCAGGCGGAGCTTTTCATATCCATCCTGTCCGTGCAGCTCCGATTCAAAGGCCTTTTCCACACCGTCCCGACCGATTCGGTCGTTCAGCTGATAGCCTTCCGCAGACAGTGCCTCATATTCCGATCGGCTGATGGGGCCGAGGTAGCCGAGGAGGTGGGCCGCGTAGGGCGTCTGGTATTCACGCTTCGCCACACTGGTGATCTGGACACCGGGCAGGTTATCCGCCTGTTCCCGGATACAAATGCCAAGCTCCGTGGAGATATCCGTCAGGAAGACGAACGGTTCCAGATTGGAAAAGCGACCAGTCTCCATATCGTATCGGATGCCGACGAGTGCGCGTTGTGTTTCCAGCGGGAGCTCCGCATCGATTCCGTATCGCTCGCACAGGTTGGCCATCACCTCCGCAGCGGACAGCGTCTCCGCCCATTCACGAGCCGCCAGGAAGCGGCTCCAACGCTGCTGATCGTCTTCGCTGATTTCCGGCCGGAAGGCACTGCCGTCAGCCTGAAGGGGCAGATGATCTGCATAGACGCGATCGTGCGCACTGCAGAGGGCCATCAGTTCGGTCAGCACTTCATTTTGAGCCGACTTATCCCAGAGACGGTAGGCAAATTCCACCTGCCAAGTGATCTGATTCGCCACCAGCTTTCGGCCATAGCGATCGAGGATTTCGCCGCGCACGGCCGGAATGGTGCGGGTGTACAGGGTGGTGTTGCCGACTTTGGTCGAGGAATCGGTCTCCGCTGCCGCTGTCAATTGCAGACGCAGCAGCCGAACCGCCATGGTGATGGTCAATGCAATCGCCATCAGGCCGACAAGGCAGACGCGCCACAGCGTATGATTGGTACGGTTCATTTTGAATCCTCCTGGTCAGGTCATCGGGGTTCCAGCTTCAGCGGAAGAGGGACGTATCCCGTTGACAGACCCGATGCAATGCCGCCAGCGGTGCAATGATCAGCGGCGACAGCAGTGCGGAAATGAGCAGCTGCGGCAGCAGCACCGTCACAACGGCTGACAAGTCCGCTCTGGAAAACAGATAAAACACGACAAAAAAGCGGAAAAACTCGCTGATTAGCTGCATCAGTGCACCCCAGAGCACCGCCGTTGTCCAGCGCGGGCGAAACAGGTGCGGGGAAATGGCCGCGATCAGCGCCGACATTCCCGTCATGGAGACGGTATACCACCAGAGACTTTTTGCGCCGAGGCCGTCCATCAGCAGGCCGACAAAGAAGCCCGACCAGACCGCCGCCATCGGCCCTTCATACACGGCGGCAGCCGCCGCGACAAACGGGAGCAGCTCGGGTGTTGCGCCCAGAATGCGCCAGTTGGAGAGGACAGACGTCTCCAGCGCCGCCGTCAAAACGGTCAGGAGCAGGTAGGCCAGCGTTTTCAGGATTCGATCCTTTCGAAAGATTTGCATCGTTCACACCGCCTGTCATTCAAAGGACAATACGACGAAAACCTGCTTCAGCTCATCCAGCCGTGCAGCCGGTGCCACCTCCGCATACAGGCTCATGCCGTCCGCTTCCGTGCCGACGGACACGACCTCGCCGATGATCAGCTCCGGCGGGAACAGCGAGCCGATGCCGGAGGTGACGATCTGGTCACCGACCTTGACGGCGCTGTTCAGTGGGAGCATTTCCAACCGCAGACGGCCATTCTTCATCAGGCGAAAGCTGCCGTTGGCCGATGCGAGCAGGCCGCTGTCCGCAATCTGGGCACCGGCGCTGAAGTTGGAGTCCACGATAGTTCGGACTTCCGCGGTTGAAGCATCGGTCTGAATGACCACACCGGCCAGGCCATCCTGCGTCATCACGGCGCAGCCGACCTGAACACCGTCCCGCGTGCCCCGGTCGATGGTAAAGGACGAGGACCACGCCGTATCGTTCCACGCAATGACGGAGGCGGTATCGATGGAGAGGTTGACGTGTTCTTCGCGGATATTCAGCAGCTCACGCAGCTGTTCATTTTCCTCCTGATAGCGCGAAGCGTCGTTGATCAGCTGTTTGAGCGCGCGGATTTCATCGCGCAACGCTTCATTTTCCTTCTGCAGCGCTTCATACTGTGTCTGGGCATCCCAGAAGGATGTGATACCGTTTTTGACGGCGGTGAAGCCCTTTTGGAACGGTGCAACGATCGTATTGGCGATGCGGTATGGCAGAGAGGTGCCTTTGGAAAAGATCGACAGTGCAGCCGACGTCAGCAGCACCACGAGGATCAGTAAAATCGCAACCAACATCGCTTTTTTTCGAAAAACGTGCCGCATCGACCACACCTCCCATCAGCAATCGGTTGTTTGCAGCAGCTCCACGCCGAACGTGCGGAGCATCTGTGTCAGTTGACAAAGTGGCAGACCCACCACGTTATAATAATCTCCGTTGATTTTCTCAACAAGAACGGCACCCAGCCCCTGAATCCCGTAGGCACCGGCCTTATCCATCGGTTCGCCCGACTGGATATAGGCTTGAATTTCCGCATCGGTCAGGGCTCGGAACGTCACTTCTGTGCATTCGGTCGTTGTGATCGCTTCTGCAGCGCGGCAAACCGTCAGGCCGGAATAGACGCGATGCGTTCGGCCGGACAGGGTGCGGAGCATGGTGTCGGCCTCGTCGGTGCCGTTCGGTTTGCCGAAAATTCGGCCATCGCAGGCGACGACGGTGTCGCAGGCAATGACGATCGCCTCCGGCGGCTGTTGGCGGCTGACTTCCAGCGCCTTGCGGCGGGAAATCTGTGCGACGGCCTCGGCGGGTGTCAGTTCATCCGCCACCGATTCATCGATGTTGGCCGGGCAGACGGTGAATTTCAGGCCGATCTGCTGCATCAGTTCAACGCGCCGTGGCGATTTAGAGGCCAAGATGAGCGGCTGTTTCATGCTTGTCCGCCTGCGCTTTCCTCTGCACCGGCCTGTCGCGTCTGATCATAACAGAGCTGACGTTTCAATGCGGCCAGCTCGCTTCGGAGACGGACAGTCTCCTCCTGATAGGAGCGGATTTGCATTTCCGTTTCCTTATGTTTTTCGATCGTCTGGAACAGTTCCTCCGTGACGGCCAGGCCACCCAGCGCCAGCGCCGTCATTTGTGGAGTCCCGTCATCCGGGCATCGTGCGTTCAGATATTCAGCGAGCTTTTGGACATATTCCGGGGACTCGTCCGCCAGCAGCGAAAAGGATGTTCCGCCAATTCGAAGGTTGACACGGTTTGCCATCCATTCATCATTCCTTTCCCATCTGGGGTCATATTTCAGGGTATTCTTTATTATATCATAAAGAATGTGGCTGCGTCAATTCGAATCGATGAAATCCGCCCATCAAAAACGCCCTGCCGGGTGGCAGGGCGTTTTTTGAATGCACAAGGGCATATTTGCGATGGGAAATCAGCCGGTCAAACCGGAACGTTCGATTCCTTCGACGAAGTAGCGCTGTGTGACGATGAACAGCAAAATCAACGGAATCAGGATGATCAGGATGGCCGTCTGCTGCAGGTTGAACTGCATGATCTCATTGTCATGGCTGATTGCGTTAACGCTCGTTGCCAGCAGACGTTTATTGATCAGGAACGTGCCGGTATAGAACGTATCGGTCCATTGCCACGAGAAGGAGAACAGGAAGATGGTCAGCATCGTCGGCAGTGCGGACGGAACCATGATCTTGACAAATGCCTTGAAGGTTCTTGCACCGTCGATGTAGGCGGCTTCTTCCAGTGCGGTCGGAACACCGCGGAAGTACTGACGCATGAGGTAGATGTAGAGGCCGTTTTTCCAGCCCATACCGGTTGCCGAAAGCAGGATCTGACACCAGTAGGTATCGAGCAGCTTCAGGGAATGACCCGTAATCGCTTCGAAGATACCAAGGATATCGAAGTAACGGAAACGCAGGTACAGCGGAATCAGGATCGTCTGCGGCGGAACAACCAATGTCAGGATGACGCAGCCGAAGAGGATCTTGGAGCCCTTGAACTTGAATCTCGCGAAGCCGTAGCCGACGACCAGTGCGACGAGCATCTGAGCCAGACCGACATAGAGTGCCATCAGGAAGGACGGCAGACCGACTTTCGTGAAGTTCAGCTTATCAAAAGCCTGCTTGATGACCTGGAAGGTTGGATTTCGCGGGAAATACACAACCGAGGAGTCATAGAATTCGCTGGCCGGTTTGAATGCGTTACTCAGACGGCGGAGCAGCGGGTAAACGATGACGAATGCAATCCCGATGGTCAGAACGTAGGCGAAGATGTTGCCGACCGCGGTAGCAAGGAACCGCCACGACAGGTACTTGGCACGAAACCGTTCAAACCACGTTGTCTTACGATAGGTAGTCGTATGATTCTTGACAATCTTTTCCATTCACACACACTCCTATTCGTTATAGAATACGAACTTCGAGATGATCAGGGAGACCAGACCAATCAGGATGATCGTACACAGGAAGTAGACAAACGACATTGCGGAACCCAGACCGTAGTCTGCGTTGGAGAAGGAGATCTTCTGGATATACGGCAATACCGTGTATCGTTCATTCGTAAACGAGTCAACGATGGTATAGATCGTATTGACCAGAATCTGCGGGCTGATCATCGGCAGGGTGATCTTCCAGAACATTTCCCAGCTGGTCAGACCCTCAACGCTTGCGGCCTCAAAGATGGAGGACGGGACGCCCTGCAATGCAGAGAGGAAGACGAGAATCTGAACACCGGAGGACTGAATGATCCATTCCAGACGGCTGATGGAGGCAAAGATGAAGTTCATCAGGGTGCTTCCGAGCCCGAGGGATGCGATAATCCCGGATATGTTGGTTGCCATACCGATGATACTGGTTGCACCGGATGACATCCCCTCATTGCCGATGGTTGGGTCGGCAAAGACCTGGGAGGCGGCCTCCGAAAGTTCGGTCGAGCCGCTTGCAATCCCGGCTGTGGATGCAACACCGGTGTAAATGATAACCGGCAGGAAGAAGATGATGCGGAAGAGGGTTCTGCCCGGGAATTTCTTCCGGTTCAGAAGGAGTGCCATAAAGAACGAGAAGATCAGGATAACCGGCAGGTTGATGACGATATCGCGGAGGGATTCGACCAGCTTGACGCGGAAATCCGTATCCGAGAAGAACGCTTCATAGTAGTGACGGAAGCCCCGCCCTACCAGATAGTATCCGGTACCGTCGGACAAAATCTTGATGTCGCTCCGGCTGAAGACGAACGTCTGAATAATGGACGGTAAGAAGATCAGAAGGAAACCGATGACAAACGGAAGGATAAAGACATATCCTGCGAGGTTTTTCTTTTCCATCAGATCCATCCGAAGGAGTTTCATGATAAACTTCTGCAATTTCTTGAAGAAGCCTTCCTTTTTCGGGACATATTCTGCCATTACTGCGCACCTCCCGTTACATAGTAGCCTCTGGCTTCAACGGTAACGCCGAGATCTTTGCAGACATACTCTTCGGTATTGTAGTTCACAACGACCTGCTTGCCGCTTTCATATGTCGTGCGATAGACGTTATCAGCCAGGCGTTCATGGTTGACGATGAAGTCTGTCTGAACATCACCAATGGCTTCGTTCACCGCTTTGTAGATTTGCTGAGTCTCAGACATCCAGTGCTCATAGTTGAGAGAATAGAGATCCAGATAATAGGTATTCTGGAAGACGTCATCCTCTTCATACATGAAGCGACCATACGTAGTTGCGCCGTATTCGAGGCACTTCAGGATGGTGTACTGAACGTCCTGCGTCAGGTTGAACGGTTCGCCCGCGTATTCGACCAAGCCGTGCAGAACAATCTGTACGAACGGGATCTCATAGGACTCGACGACAAACTTGCTGGAGGTCATCGGGATATTCAGAACGGTGGAGACGTAGGGCAGTGTATAGGCCATACCCTTTTCAACGATGATATCGTATCCGTCGTCACGGTACTGTCTGAGCTGATCAGCAATCACACGGGCGGTCTGACCGCGGTCGATCAGGCACTCTTCGTTGTAATCGGAGAACAGCTTGCTGCCGAGGGAGCCGAGAGAAACGTTCTTGTTGCCGTAGGCATCCATCTTTTTCTGGAGGGAGTCGAACAGTTCCTCATACAGGCGCGGAGAAACGACCCAACGCGGGTGGTAGTATCTCGAGTCCTCATTGTTGTCCTTCAAACCGGTTGCGATATTGAAGTCATAGATGATGGACTGCGTTTTACCCAGTGTCATGACGGTATCGTCTGTTCCGGAGAAGCCGTCGAAAATCTTATCCTGATAGACGTGCGTCACGTCGATATCCGGATAGACGCCGACACCAAGTTCATCCATGGCGGCGAGGAAGTCTTTGTAGCCTTTTTTGCCGCCGAGGTTGGATTCGACCTTGAACTTATTGGCATAGGTCTGTTTGAGACCGCCGTTCACCATGCCGAGGTAGCGCACATTCAGATCTTCGACGCCGTTGTCCTTCAGGGCGTTGACGATGATTTCGGCCTGATCGAAGGTCGTCAGCGGGAACTTCTTGTTCACCGGGAAGCCGACAAAGCTGACCTTCTTATCGATGATGCCATAGATGTCGGCGTAGAACGTCATGTTCTTGCTGACATCGGTGCGCTTGGTCATGTCGTACGTATTCATCATGTATGTGCGGTAGTATTCCGCCATACCGACGTAGTTGGCCTTGTCACCGGAGAGGAACGCATAACGAACCGACAGATTCGATGCCGGCAGGCGGCAATAATTGCTGACGATTTCCTTGAGAACCTTTTCCTTGGTAACTTTGCCGGTCTTCTTGTCTTCTTTCCGAACCGTCGTGAGCTTTTCTTCTTCGACTTCTACCTTCGGGAACATGGCAATTCCGCTGGAGCTGCCGGAGGAGTAGTAAATCTCGTCCGTGGTGGTCGGGAAGAAGGAGACAAATGCCGTGTTGTACTTGGTAAAGCTATCCGCGATATAGGCCGTAATATTGGCAAATTCGTAGCCTTCTTCAATGATGCAGAAGTAGGCGTTATCGTCCTGCTTCTGGCCGAAGACCGGCAGAATTGTGTATTCATAATACGGGATGTCGCGAATGTTGGTGGATTCCATGCTCAGCGCTTCGTCCTTCTGACGGTTCATGACTGCGACCTGATAGCCGGTCATGCGCTGGTCGGGGTTGTTGATTTCGATCAATGCGCCGCTGCCGTCCGGGACAAAAGTATAGCCTGCAACGGTATCGTCTGCACCGCCGAAGCCCGGCAGGAAGTCCAGACGAGTGATGGCCACTTCCGGCGCATATTCGATTTCATCCGTCAGAATGGTGGCGCGGAAGGTATTGCCTTCGATCACGTATTCGACCGGGATGTTGAAGCTCAGACCGTTGGCTTCCTTTTCGAAGCCGGTTTCTTCGTTATCGTAGTCCAGGTCGTCGCGTGTGTACGAGGCTGTCTGCCAGTAGCTGAGCAGCAGCTTTTTGTTTCTTGTTGTGTTGGTGGCGTCGGAATAGAGGCGGTAGAGGCCGTCTTCTTCCAGAATCGGATAGTCCTCAATCAGGGTCTTCAGGGCTTTTTCCAGTTCCTTCCGTTTGGAAGCCTTTTCTGCTTCTGTCTTCTGACGCTTCACCTGACGTTCGATGTCCTGCTTTTCGCCTTCGATGGTGACCAGCTCATACTTGGAAAGGATGTTTTTCTTCATCTTTTCCGTCGCTGCTTCATCGAACTTGCCATCCTCATCGAGGACGGTGACGCGCTCGAGCAGTTCTTCCATACGCGTTTGGGTGAGCATTTCCGGATAGAGCGAAGCATCTTCATCGCCGAAGCCATAGGTCACACGATAGCCGACAACCTTCCGACCGGCCGGAACCTTATTGGGAACCGGAGAATCGGCGGTATCGTCTACGTAGTAATCCATGAGCTGGTCATTGTCGAGAATCATCTCAATTTTCAGCTGGTTTTTCTCGATGGATTCTTCGATGCTGGTGAATTTACCAGTCGTTGCCGCAGAGGAAACATACCCGACGTCGGCCAGACTGTCAGAGTTGCCGTTTTTATCGTAGGTATATTGGAGGATGATCTGGGAACTCAGTTCCTTTCTCTTATCCTCTGTCAGGCTGGCTTTATCGCCGCTGGTAAAGATGGGGTTGGATTCCCAGACCTTACCGGTGCGGGAGTCCTTGACCAAAATGTTCAGGCTTTCGCTCTGAACGTGCTCCAGGGAAATGGAAAGTGCAGAGTTGCCATCTGCGCCCTCAATATAGGGATCCGCATAGCCCGG
Organism: uncultured Oscillospiraceae bacterium; assembly: GCA_964448855.1. Lineage (GTDB taxonomy): Bacteria > Bacillota > Clostridia > Oscillospirales > QAMX01 > QAMX01. Next base: position 71,448 of record CAYUXI010000006.1, read on the forward strand.
AGCAACAAACTGCTCGTCCTTGGGGGTAATTGCCATACTGCTCAGGGGCAGAATCATGGCAAGCACGAGGATATAGCAGATTACCGCATATTTTCTTAATTTCATCCAAGCACCTCCCCTTTAGAAGTATCTGAGCGAAAGTTCCCAGTAGATTTCGACAACAAAGCTGATCAACTGAGAAATCAGGTTGAAGAACAACAATCCGAGGAAGACGATGACGGCCATACCGACAACGATCAACACGGCTGTCAACAGCGTCTTGCCCAGGGAATACTGGTGAACAACCATCAGACCGGAAAGCATCAGGAAGCCCGACCAGAGAACCGAAATACCATCAATGATATTGTAGAACGCTTCATAGTCCAGCGGCATGACGTTGCTGAGGAATGTCAGCGGGATGCCGATCACGAACAGCGGAGCCATTGCATAGGCGCTGACCATGACGATGTCCTTGAAGCTGCCTTCGCCATCCATGAGGGTGGTCAGGCACCAGTTGGAAACACACCACAGGAGGAATGTACCGACGACGGACGTGAAGTGGCTGAACACGTTGAGGCTGACGCCGTCATAGTAGGGGTTATACAGGAATCCCGTGAACTGTGTACCAAGGATTGAATTGATGACAAGCATCGCAATCAGTACGATGGCTGCCTTCATGCTGCCACGATGTTCATGCTTCAAATCCCAGAAACCGTCAAAAGGATGGAACATGACATGGGACGTATAGCGCAACTGTTTCCAAAGCTCTGCCATCTTTTACACCACCTTTTTTACGCCTTCACGGAGGAACCGTCTGAATCTCTTGACCAGCTTCCAGATCTTGGCGATCAGGAACCAGAGAATCAGAATCAGGAAAATGTAGGTGAATTTATCACTGATGATTTGCCCGATATACTGTTCCAGTGCCTTGGAGTAATATTCTTTGTTCTTGGAAATCCGGAAATACTCCATTGCTCTCTTATATTCACCGGCACGCAGCAGCGACTTACCGGCACCGCTGTACGCCTGGGTCATATTGGAGTTCATTTCAAGCACGCGGCTCCACAGCTCTTCCGACTTCTCGTATTCGCCGTCCTGATAGGATTCAACAGCGGCCAGGATGGTCGTACCGTAGTCAGTCGGCTTGAAGAAGGAAATGGAGGCGGTACGCTTATCGAGAATAGCGATCTGGTTTTCCTTGAAGTAGGAAACTGCGACCGGCTTCTGGAAGGTGCCGTCCTGCGTGCCGGAGCCACCGAAGACAAAGAGGAGGTTGCCTTCATTGTCGTAGGTGAAGACCTTGCAGCGCATATCGTCGATGATGGTGTAGACGTCATAGTCGTTGATACAGACATCAACGAACGAGGACATACCAGCCAGAACCGCTTCCACCGCGCTGGGGTCGTAGATCGAGATATCACCGACCGGCGGGAAGTAGCCGTGGCGAACCAGAATATCCGTACCATCGGCAGCGAGCTTTTTGACAACGGCGTTGTCCTTACGGACGTCGTCATCAATTTCCGTGAAGAACGTCTTATAGATCTTCGCACGCGAAATCGCGTTCAGCGTTACATAGGTAAAGCCACGGGAGTCCTGCGCAATGTTGGAATATTCGGTCGGAACGAACTTGTAGCTCTTGTCGAGCTGTTCCTGCGTGGAAAGCATACGCCAGATTTTTTCAGTCAGCGTGTAGGAGACGTCCGGCGCGCCGAAGAAGGAGTCAAAAGCGCCGTCCTTCGTCAGCTTGATGATACCGCGGTTGATGGTTCGACCGAGAACAAAGATGCGTTCTGCACGGTCAACGATGAACTTGGTCGGATAATACGGGGTATCGGCTGCGATGATGTCAATCGACGGTTTGCCGTACATCTTATCGACTTCAGCCGGTGCATCCACATCGACTTCGCCGTGGAGCTGTTCTTTCAGATCGATTCTGAAAATCCGGCTGTTTTCCGTATCGGCGACGTAGAGGAGTTTGCTGTCGAAGTATTCATAGATGTAGAGAGCCGTCGGGGCTTTCATCGTAATCTGTTCGCCTTTGTAAGAGATATCGGAAATCACGCGGACAAGCTCCATATCTCCGTTAAAGACGACGATCCGTTTATTGCCGGAATCCAGCAGATAGATGAAGTTCTCTGCATCGACCACGAAGTCTTCCGGTTCCGAGAATTTACCGATACCGTAGCTGACGCCGTCGATATCGCCAGTGAAGGTATACGGGTTCGGAGATGCGACCGGGAGTGCGTTCGTGTTATACGTATAGGATCTGGATGGCGGTGCGGCCAAGACCGACACTGCCTGTGCCGTGAAAAGCAGCAGCAGCAGGATCGCTGCAACAATTCTTTTCCGCATTCGGACTCGACCTCCTTTTATTCTTTAATACCAGACTTCTGCATGGTTTCAAGGATGTTGCTCTGCGAAATGATGAACACGATGATCGGAACGAGCATCATGACGACGACACCGGCCGAGGCTGCGCCTGCGCGGGCATAACCGCCGCTTGTAATCTGGCTGATTGCGTACGGCATGGTTTTCAGCGGTTCGCTGTAGATGTACATTCCGTTGTTGGTATTCCAGAGGGACTGCACCGAGAAGATCATCAGGGTCAGCCAGCCGGACTTGACGTTCGGCATGACGATTTTCCAGAAGATGGTGCCTTCCTTGGCGCCGTCGATTTTCGCGGCATCGAAGAGTGCGTCATGCAGGTCCGCCATGAAGTTCTGCATCAGGTACAGACCGAGCTGTGAACCGAATGCCGGAACGATGACAGACAGGTAGGTATCGATCCAGCCCAGCTTTGCCATGATGATGTAGGACGGAATGGTCAAAACCGTGCTGTTGAACATCAGGGCGAAGCGAACCATTTTCGAGAAGGCCACGCTGCCGGGGAATTTGTATTTTGCCAGCGGGTATGCGGCCATGGATGCGAGAATGATATGGCCGAACGTACCGACGACGGTGATCATGACGGTGTTGAAAATGTAGCGGCTGAACGGAACCCAGGAGCTGGACATCAGGCGGAAGAGCTCCGCGTAGTTATCCATGGTTGGAACCGAAACGTACATTCTCGGCGGGAAAATGTACAGTTCGTTCAGCGGCTTCAACGACTGAATGATGGCGTAGTACAGTGGGATTGCCATAATCACGGCAAAAACGCACAGAAGGATGATAATCCCAAGGTCGCCGGAGAGCGACCGGTTGACACGGTTACCCGCTTTGGATTTAAAGAAGTGGAAGCGCTTCTTTGGCTTTTCCAGTCTTTCCATAATCAGGACCCTACCTTTCTGAGCAGCTTCTGAACAAGCTGGTTGCAGGCGACCATCAGGACAAACAGCAGTGTTGCGATGGCCGATGCATAGCCCATTTCAAATCGTGTATTCCCGTAGTCCTCCAGATGGTGGACGATGGTGTGCGCCGAATAGTTCGGGCTCGGGAAGCCGACCAGGTTGGTAATGACTGAACCCATACCAAAAGAGCCGGTGATGGTCATAACGGCGGCGAACATCAGGTGATCCTTCATGGACGGCAGGGTGATGAACCACAGCTCCTGCCAACGGTTGCGGATGCCGTCGATGGCGCCCGCCTCGTACAGTTCGCGGTCAACGCCCTGGAAGCCGGCGATCAGGGACAGGAAGCCGGTACCGAGCGACAGCCACAGGATAACCACAATGATACAGCCGGGGATCGTATCTTCGTCTTTCAGCCATGTAATCGCTTCGTTGATGAAGCCCCAGTTCATCAACCGGGAGTTCAGGAAGCCGTATTCATCGGATGAGAAGATGAAGGAGAAGATGACGTAGCTGTTACCGGAAATGGCCGGTGCGTAGAAGAGCAGCGTCATGACGGAACGAACCTTCGGCGGCAGCTCATTGACGAGCCAGGCGAAGCCCAGGCACATCATGTAGCCGATCGGGCCGGTGATGACCGAAAAGACCAGTGTGTTTTTGACGGCGGTCAGGAACAGGTCATCGACCATGAAGAGCTGATAGTAGTTGTCGATGAATATGAAGCGCGGAGACTGGATCATATTGAACGACGTGAAGCTGAGGGCGACCGACACGATAACCGGGATGACCGTGAAGACCGTGAAGATCAGTGCGTACGGAAGGAGGAAGAGGTAATATGTACGAGCCTTCTTCATCTCCCCGAACTTAAACCGGAAATACTTGCAAATATTCTGCCATGCGCTGTTCCGCGTTGGCACAACATCAGCCGTCTTATTGATTTCAGCCAAGGACTCGTCCTCCTTTAATCAGTAATCTCAGTAATTTCGTCGGCTGTAATGATGCCCATTTCCGAGCGTTTCTTGGTCAGCTCAGAATTGATGTCGTCAATATAGTCGAGCAGGGTTTCTCTCGGATCCGTCTGATCCGCATAGGTACGGTTAAAGGCATTGTCGATGTGCCGTGTGGTGTAGTATCCACCCGGAACCTCCGGAATACCCTTTGCCCAGGAGCGCTGGGTCATGAGCAGCTTATACTCGTCGGTTGTCCAGGCCTGGCTGTACATCACGTTGATGTTGGCCGACGGGATACGGGCAGCTTCACCCATGGTTGCTTCGACTTCGAGGCAGTAACGAGTCTGCGCGGAGTCGGACGTCCACCATTTCAGGAATTCCCAGGCGTCTTCCGGATTCTTCGACTTCTTCAGGATGATGGAGCCGTTGCCGCTGGAGGCGACGGAGTGGTCGACGTAGGTGTTGCCATCCTCATCGATGCGTTCCGTACCCGGAATCAGAGCGAAGCTCCACAGGCCGCGGATTTCCGGAGCCGTGACGCTCAGTGCGTTGACCGTTGTGAAGTCGGCGATACCGATCGGCACCTCGCCGTTTCTGAAGCGGTTCTGGAAGTCGATGGTGACTTCGAGCTTATAGCTTCTGTAGAGATCCACATAGGAGATGAACGAATCGATGGCCGTGGTGGAATCGAGGTTGGTGGCGTAGCCGAGCGTATCGCCTTCACCGCGGTAGACACTGCCGCCGTTCTGATACAGGAGCGTATAGTAGTTCGTTGTGACGGCCGAGAAGCCGAAGTTCATGTTGTTGTTCTGAAGCTCCGGAATGATGTCGTAGACATCTGCCCACGTTTCCGGAACATCCAGACCGAGCTCTTCCATAATATCGGTTCTGTAGAACATGACCTGATAGGTCTGTGTTTCAGGCAGTGCATAGACGCCGTCCAGATACTGGAACTGAACCAGCGAGCTGGCAAAGAAGCGTTGCGAGACTTCTTCATAGTCATCGAACTCTGCCAGGTCAACAACGGCGCCACGCATGGCGTACTGAACCGGTGTGGTACCCGAAACTTGAAGGGCAACGTCCGGGCCTTTTCCGGCCAGCGTTGCAGGCAGCAGGGCGTTCAGGTCGATCAGCTGCAGGTTGACCGCGATATCCGGATGCTGAACCGAGAAATCGTCTTCGATCATCTGCTTCAGGATCTGTGCCTGTTCACGGCCACCGCCGACGACCTGACCGGCCGCGCTGGTCGGGGCAAACCAGACCGTAACCGCGTCATCTGCGGAGACTTCCGCGCCGACGGAGGTATAGTCGGTTGTGAACGAGGAGATAAAGAGCCGCAGCTCATGTCCGATGCTGGCAAAGAAGCCGGCATTGGCCTTCGGGAGCTTGACATCCGGCGAGGTGACCAGGAAGTAGTCCAGCTCCAGCGGCTGGCTGTTCAGCTCGAGAATCCAGTTCGAGATGGCGGAGATATCGCTCTTGAACTGGCTGAAGTTTTTCGCGATGGTAATGTCTCTCTCAGACATGGTTCTCAGACGCTTGGCTGTCCGTTCCAGAATGGCCATGTTGGAGTTGCGTTCGCCGGTGACTTCGAGCATATCGTTCATGATGTCCATCAGAACGTCTGCCTGCACGGCCATCGTTTCCAGTTCGTCCGGCATGACCTTTCTGAAGTCGTAGTCGCGTTCCTTATCCGGAGAGGCGCCGATCAGCATCAGGAGGCGGCGGTAAACCGTCATCAGCTCGGTGACCGAGTCATCGAGACGGCGAGCCAGCTCTTCGATGCTACCCAGCGTGACCTTGAGGGTCATGGTGTATTCACGGCCTGCTTCAAAATAGAAGAGGAAGGGTTCGCCGACTTCGGCATCGCCCAGCGTGTACATCGTGAAGTCTGCGTCGTAGAAGAATTCACAGTTTTCCGCTTCTGCGAAGGGGATTTCCCCGTCGATCATGAGGCAGCGGCCGGAGGACATACTTTTGTTCACGTTCTGGCGGCCACGTGCGCTGATCCGGTACAGTCCGGTTTCCGGAACGGTGATCGTCCAGGAAATCCACTGTCCTGCCGTTGCCCAGCGGTCACCACCGATGACGTTGACCTGAGTATGGTCATAGGTGAACTTGCCGTTCACACCGGTCGTGCTGACAGAGGCGCGGCTGTGATACGGATAAATAGAAGAAGCGCTCTTCTGGTTCGTAGCTTCCGCTTCGATCTTCACAGTCTGGCCACTTGTTTCCTTGTAGCCCTTGGCTTCGTATTCGGCTTTAACTTCCGCGTAGGTCGGGAGCTCATCTGCCACGCCGAGGCCGATTTCCGCAAGGAGCATCGGTTCCCTCACGGAGAGCAGACGGATCTCGTGCTCGCCGGCTTCCAGATAGAAGCGGAAGGAATCGAAGTAGTAGCCGCGGTCGTCGTTCAGGTATTTGACGGTCCATTCCGGCGATTCTTCCGTGTTGGGGCGAATCTCGTTGCCGGCGGTATCAAAAACCGTACCCACGGATTCCGTATCCCGGAAGATTCGGCTGAAAGCGAGGTAGGTCGCTTCCTGGAAGGGGTACTCGCCATCGATCATGATTTCACGTTCGATGTCGGAGTTTTTGCCTTCGATCGGAAAATACTTGAAGTAGATTTCATACAGAGCCGATTCCGGAACGGTCACTTTATAGTCGATGTAGGCTTTCGGATAATCGACCAGTTCCTGGTTTTCGGCATTTCCGGTTTCCGCGCTCTCCGCATCTTCCTGTTCTGCGGATTTCTCTTTCATGAGCACAGCGTTCTGCACACCTTCATACATTTCAAAAACGGAGATGTTTGTATTGGTGTCGGTGTAGTCCGCCGCCGGGATGATAATATCCGCGCCCTGATACAGGGGTTTGTCGGCGTGCTTCGCCTTATATGCGCTGTAGGAGCCTTCTTTGAAGTTGCTTGAGGTTGCAGTTTTATCGACTGCTGCAATTTCCCCAGTCTCATCTGCATAGGACGCCAGTGCGCCCGTCATGACAGACATCAGCATGACCGCAGCGAGCAGCACTTCTACGCTTCGTTTGAGAGATCTGCCCGCTTTTGCGAAGTGGTTCCGGCTTCCGCCGTTTCTGGTCAACCTTCGCATGCTACCACCCTTTCCTTAACAGGATTCTTCCTGGAACTTTTTGCGATGGGTTCGTCCGGCTACCGTGCGCCATGCGTTTGTGTATTTTGCACTATCCAAAAAAGCAGACAATTTGGAAGATTACACCCGTGGAAACAAGCGTAAACCTCCCAAAGCATCTTCTTCTCTGCATAAATGCCGGTTTTTTCGACATTTCATCGTAAAATAGCCCAATAGACTCTACCTATATGATATTTAATTTGAGGCATTTTGTCAAGTGCCGAAGCGCCCGTCCGCGCATTAAAGTTTTGTGAACTTTGAAATCGTTGGCGCTTTTCACCGAGCAAGGTCTCCTCTGCAGGTATCATATTCATCATTTTGCCCATATATGATCGAACCGTATCCCAACTCGGCGCGATGTCAGTTTTTCGCCCTTCCGCCCCTTCGATCCAGTAAAAAATCGAACAGAGGTTCCGTCCTGTAAGGCACGTACCTCCGTTCGATTTCGGGTTACTTCGTCAAATTGCACAATTTTTGGAAGTTGGTATTACTCTTTGTAATAATGCCTTTCCGCTGTATCCCGACAGTATTTTCCGTCGCTTACTTGTCACGGTTGCGGATTTCCGCACGTTTGATTTTGCCGCTGAAGGTTTTCGGAATCTCGTCCACGAATTCAATGATGCGCGGATATTTATACGGCGCGGTCGTCCGTTTGACGTGATCCTGCAGCTCCTTTTTCAGTTCATCCGACGGGACAGTGCCCTTGACCAGAACCACCGTCGCCTTGACGATCTGGCCGCGTTCGCTGTCCGGAACCGCCGTGATGGCCGCTTCCAGGACGCTCGGATGCTCCAGCAGCGCGCTTTCCACTTCAAACGGGCCAATCCGGTAGCCGGAGGATTTGATAACATCGTCCGCACGGCCGACAAACCAGAGATATCCGTCCTCGTCCATCCAGGCCATGTCGCCCGTATGATACCAGCCGTCGTACATGATCTCTGCCGTTTTGTCCGGGTCATGATAGTAGCCGCAGGTCAGACCGGCCGGGCGGCCCTTGGAGATATCGATGCAGATTTCGCCCTCATCGCCGGGCTCGACTTCGTTTCCGTCCTTTCCAAGGAGCTTGACATTGAAGTGCGGGCTCGGGCGGCCGGTCGAGCCGGGCTTTGCCGCAATCCACGGGAAGTTCGCAATCAGGACGCAGGTTTCGGACTGGCCGAAGCCCTCCCGCAGCTCCAGACCTGTCAGTTCCTTCCATTTATAATAGACCTCGGCGTTCAGCGGTTCGCCCGCGATGCAACAGTGCCGCAGGCAGGACAGGTCATAGTGCTCAATGTCCGCCTTGATCAGGAAACGGAACACCGTCGGCGGTGCGCAGAAGACCGTCACCTTGTGCTGTTCGATGACGCGCAGCAGGTCGGTCGGGTTGAATTTGTTTTCATAGTCATAGACAAAGATGGCCGCTTCACAAATCCACTGGCCGTAGATTTTCCCCCAGGAGGTCTTCGCCCAGCCGGTATCGGCATGGGTGAAATGCAGATCGCCCGGCTGCAGATTCTGCCAGAATTTCGCGGTCAGGATATGTCCCAGCGGATAGCGGAAATCGTGGACGACCATTTTCGGGAAGCCGGTCGTGCCCGATGTGAAATACATCAGCATCAGGTCGTCATTGCAGGTGGCGTTTTCGCCCGTTGGGCGTTCAAAATGCTCCGATGCAGCTGCCACGGCCGCGTCAAAATCGATGAAGCCGTCCGGTGCATGGCCGACCACGAACTTTTTGCGCAGAGAGGGCGCATTGTCCTGCGCCTGATTGATCGCCTTGATCAGGCGGTCGGCGTCGATCGTCACGACGGCGGCAACTGACGCGGCGCGGAAGCGGTATTCCAGGTCCTTTTCCATCAGCTGATGGGTGGCCGGGAGGAGCACCGCACCGATCTTGTGCAGCGCCAGTGCGCAGATCCAATACTGATATTTGCTGCGCAGCAGTGTCATAACGACGTCGCCCTTGCGGATGCCATTCGCCAGAAAGACGTTGGCGGCGCGATCGGACAGGTTTTTCAGGTCGGCAAACGTGAAGGTTTTTTCTTCGCCCTGATCGTTGCACCAGACCAGCGCACGCGCATCCGGCTTGGTGCGCGCCAGCTCGTCCACGACGTCATACGCAAAGTTGAAATTTTCCGGCACCCGAATCTGGAACCGGCTTTTGAAGTCTTCATAAGAAGAAAATTGGGTCTCACAGAATTTAGAAATCAGCATATTCAGCCTCGCCTCAGTGTTTTACTTAATGACAATGACAATCAGCCGGACGGCTTCTCCGTTCAGCGCACGCATTGCGTGCGGGAATTTGGAATCGAAGTAGACCGAGTCGCCTTCGTGGATCGTCAGTTCATGGCCACCGATATAGAGACGCATTTCGCCTTCCAGGCAATAATGGAATTCGTGCCCCGCGTGGGTATTCATATGGAGCGCAGTTTCATCCGCTTTCGGTTCAATGGTCACAAGCAGCGGCTCCACACGGCGTTCGGCAAAGCCGTGCGCCAGTGCCGCGTAATCGTAGCCGGCTGTCCGTTCGACGCCGATGCCCCGGCCCTTCCGGACAATGGAATACATGGTCAGTTTTGCGCGATCCCCCGTCAGCAGTTCCGTCACAGAGATGCCGAAAATATCGGCCGCTTCACACAGAACACTGACCGGAATATCAATTTCGCCCGCTTCCATCCGGGCATATTCCACCGCAGAGATCGTCAGGCGTTCACCCATTTCTTCTACGGTCAGGCCTGAAATTTCACGCATGGTTCTCAGTCGCACGGCAATTTCCTTTACATGATCAGACACAGAATCAAGCCTCCTTCAGGATCGCCGTCTGTGCAGGAGGCATCAGACCGATCCGGATATGACAGTTTCACATTGGATTTTGGATACAAAAAAGCGCTCGTCCACGATTGCTCGGGACGGGCGCCTGAAAGCTTACCCGCGGTACCACCCAAATTTGCGGCAACGCCGCACACTCAGCAAGGTCTGTTTGAAACCTCTGCCCGATAACGGGAGCACCCGTCCCACACCTACACGCAGACGCGCTCAGCATGGAATGCTCGCAAGCGACCTTCACTCCCCTGCCCGCTGGGCGGCTCACACCCGGCTCACGCCGACCGCACCTTCTCTGAAGCGTTTCAGGCAGCTACTCCTCTTGTTCACTGCATCCAATATGTTTCTGTATTATACCATGTTTCCCCCGCTCCTGTCAAGAGGTTTTTCCGATTTTTTCATCTGCATCTTTTTCTTCGATTTCTTCCTGCACTGCGGATAAAATTTACAATTGAGAAATTGCATCGCGTCGCTTTTCTGCGTATAATAAGAACAATTGATTTTTTGAAAGGCACGGTGCCATTTTCTATGCTAACTCTGCGAAACATCGTCAAGGACTATTCGTCCGGCGGCACAGTCGTCCACGCGCTGCGTGGAATCGATCTGGAATTTCGTCGGAACGAATTTGTTTCGGTTCTTGGCCCATCCGGCTGCGGGAAGACCACGCTTCTAAACATTCTCGGCGGTCTGGATCGATATACCAGCGGCGATCTGATCATTGATGGCCGCTCCACCAGCCAGTTCACCGACCGTGACTGGGATACCTACCGCAACCACTCCATCGGCTTTGTCTTCCAAAGCTACAACCTGATTCAGCACCAATCGGTGCTGGCCAACGTGGAGCTGGCGCTGACGCTTTCCGGCGTTTCCAAAGCAGAGCGGCGGCGGCGTGCCACGGAGGCGTTGGCCGAGGTCGGCCTTGCCGATCAGCTGGATAAGCGTCCCAACCAGCTCTCCGGCGGTCAGATGCAGCGGGTCGCGATTGCGCGTGCGCTGGTCAACAACCCGGAAATCCTGCTGGCAGATGAGCCGACCGGCGCTCTGGACTCCGAAACCAGCGTCCAGGTCATGGAGCTGCTGGCGCGGATTGCCAAGGATCGGCTCGTCATCATGGTCACGCACAACGGTGATCTGGCCGAACAGTACTCCACGCGCATCATTCGCCTGCTGGACGGGCAGATCATCGGCGATACGAATCCGTTTGACTCCGGCGACGCGCTTCCGGCAACGCGCCCCGCAGTCCGCGAACGCCAGACCTCCATGTCCTTCCTGACGGCGCTGTCGCTCAGTCTGAACAACCTGATGACCAAAAAGACGCGCACCTTCCTGACGGCGTTTGCCGGCAGCATCGGGATCATTGGCATTGCGCTGATTCTGTCGCTGTCCAGCGGCTTTCAGAATTACATCGATACCGTTCAGGAAAATACGCTGTCGGGCTACCCCATCATGATCGAGAAGGCCTCGGTGGATATGTCCTCCGTGATGACGTCCATGATGGAAATGGGCGAAAAGGTCGAGCACAACGACGACCGCGTCTATTCCAAGAACATTCTCAGCGGCATGATGCAGGCCACGTTCGGCGAAGTCTATGAAAACGACCTCGCCTCCTTCCGCACCTATCTGCAGGAAAACGAAGAGACGCTTGCGCCGTATCTGAACGCCATTTCCTACGGCTATCAGATTGATCTGAACATCTATCAGCCGACGGCTGACGGCTACCACCAGGTCAACCCGTCCACGCTCTTTCAGGAGCTCGGCATTGCGGGTGGTTCCAATGCGCAGTCCGGCAACACGCTGCTGTCCTCCGGTCTGAGCGTCTGGACGGAAATGCTCGACAATCAGGAGCTGCTGGAATCGCAGTACGAGCTGCTGGCCGGTCGTTGGCCGGAATCCTCGCATGAAATCATCCTGATCACGGACGAGAACAAGGAAATCTCCGATTATTCGCTCTACGCGCTGGGGCTGAAGGATGCGGAGGAGCTACAGGAGATCATGGTAGCTCTGCGCACCGGCGAATCCTACACCCCGCCGGAGGCCAGCTACAGCTATGACGATCTGCTCGGCCTGACATACCGGATTCTGCCGTCTTCCGCCTATTATGAAAAGCAGGACAACGTCTGGGTGAACCGCAGCGACGACGATGCCTACCTGCAGTCCGTTCTGGAGGACGCGACAGAGCTGACGATCGTCGGCATCATTCGTCCGGCGGAGGATACGGTTTCTGCCGCATTGACCGGCACGGTCGGCTATTTGAGCAGCCTGACCAGAGAGATGATGGAAGCTGCCAATTCCTCTGAAATTGTACTGGAGCAGCAGGCGAATCCGGAAATCAACGTGTTCACCGGTCTGCCGTTCCCGGATGATCACGGCGCAATCGACTGGACTGCACTGACCGAGGAGCAGCAGGCCGCTCTGGCGGCGCTTTCGCCGGAGGAGCGGGATGCTCTGACCGCCACCGGTTTCGGTGCGGCCTCCCTCACGTCCAACCTGCAGCAGCTGGGTGCCCGCTCGGAGGATGACCCGGATCGCATTTACCTGTATGCCGTGGATTTCGCCGCCAAAGAGCAGCTGACGGACGCCATTGACGCGTACAACCGCCAGCTGGAGGCGGACGGTCAGGATGACCACGTCATTCGTTACACCGATTACATCGGGCTGATGATGTCGTCGGTCAGCACCATCATCAATGCCATCAGCTACGTCCTGATCGGCTTTGTCGGCATTTCGCTGGTGGTTTCGTCCATCATGATCGGCATCATCACCTACATCTCCGTGCTGGAGCGCACCAAGGAAATCGGGATTCTGCGCAGCATCGGTGCGCGCAGCCGCGACATTTCCCGCGTATTCAACGCCGAGACCCTGATTGTCGGTTTTGTCGCCGGGGCGCTCGGTATTCTGATCACGCTGCTGCTGATCATTCCGATCAACGCAATCATCGCGTCTCTGGCCGGTATCGCCGATATCGCCGCGCTGCCGGTGGCCGGTGCCGTCATTCTGATTCTGATCAGCATGGGGCTGACGCTGATTGCCGGGTTGATTCCCGCCAGAATCGCCTCGCGCAAAGACCCCGTCATTGCACTGCGAACCGAATAACATGAACGTAAAAAGGCTCGACTTCCCGGTGAAGTCGAGCCTTTTTGATTGGTTTTGGAAATTGGAATGCGATGCTGCGAGCCGCGCCGCAATCAGACGGTGCCCAGCCTGGCCAGGCGGTGTTCCTGATCGACCAGGCGGGTGCAGATGGCCAGAATCCGGACAGCTGTTTCAATATCGGAGACGCTTGCAAAGGAGGGCGCGATGCGGATGTTGCGGTCTTCCGGGTCGATTCCATGCGGGAAGGTCGCACCGGCCGGAGTGAATTTCACGCCGCACGCCGCGCAACGGCGCACCACTTCCGATGCACAGCCCTGCGGGGTGTTGTAGGAGACAAAATAGCCGCCGCTCGGTTTCGTCCATTCGGCGATGCCGGAATCGCCCAGCTCCTCCTGCAGGACGCGCTGCACCGTTTCGAACTTCGGCCGCAGCAGAGCTGCATGGCGCTGCATATGGGCGCGGAGCCCAGCCGGATTTTTCAGGAATCGGGCATGGCGCAGCTGATTCAGCTTGTCGGGGCCGATGGTTGCATATTGCAGGAAGCGGCGGATATCGATCAGGTTGGCCGGGCTGGCGGCCAGTGCCGAGATGCCCGCGCCCGGGAACGTAATTTTGCTGGTGGAGGTCAGCTCGTAGACGATATCCGGATTGCCGGCCGCTTCGCTTTCTGCCAGGATGTCCGGAATCTCCGCCGGTTCGCCGTCAAAGGAATGGACACAGTAGGCGTTGTCCCAGAAAATCCGGAAGTCCTTGGCGGCCGGTTTCAGGCGGGCAAAGCGGCGAACCGTTTCATCGCTGAACACGATCCCGGTCGGATTCTGGTATTTCGGTACGCACCAGATGCCCTTGATGGTCGGGTCGTGCGACACCAGCGTCTCAATCCGATCCATATCCGGGCCGGTGGGCAGCATGGGGATGTTGATCATTTCAAAGCCAAAGTGCTCCGTAATGGCAAAATGGCGGTCATAGCCGGGAACCGGGCAGAGAAATTTGCGGTTTTCCACGGTCTGCCACGGCGCTTCTCCGCAGATGCCGTCCACCATGGCATGGCTCATCAGCTGATACATGATCATCAGGCTGCTGTTGCCGCCGATCATCGTGTTGTCGGCGTGTGTGCCCATCATCTGCGCCATCAGACGCCGCGCCTCCGGAAGGCCGTCCAGCCCGCCGTAGTTGCGGCAGTCCTGGCCGTTTTCGGAGTCCAGAACGCTCCGGCTGTCCACCGCGTCGAGCATTCCAAGGGACAGCTCCAGCTGATCCGGTGCCGGTTTGCCGCGGGACAGATCGAGCGAGACGCCCTGTTCCAGCATTCTGTTCAGCTTTTGTGTATCTTCTTCATGCGCAGCCTGCAGCGCTGCCGCAGAAATTTCTTCCGTCATTTTTATGCCTTTCCTCTCTGAGCCTCTTGATTCTTTTGACCTCCTGTATTATAATACATTTGTTGGTATATGTAAAATCCGATTATCATATAGGAGCCATATGGATTTGATATGGCATCTTCTAAAGCTGTCGAGGAACCGCATCCATGCACATCAATTATGACTACTATCGCATCTTTTACTGCGTCGCCAAGTACGGGAATCTTTCACAGGCCGCCAAGGTTCTGATGAACAACCAGCCCAACCTGACGCGCACCATCAAAAATCTGGAGAGCGCACTGGGCTGTCCGCTCTTTTCGCGCACCAACCGGGGCATGAAGCTGACGCCGGAGGGGCAGAAGCTCTATGCACACGTCCGGATTGCCTTTGAGCATCTGGAATCCGGCGAGGCGGAGATTGCGGCCAGCCGCAGTCTACAGGCCGGCAGTGTGTCGGTCGCGGCCAGTGAAGTGGCGCTCCGCTGTCTGCTGCTGCCGGTTTTGAAGCGATACCGGGCGCTGTATCCCGGCATTCGCGTTCGAATCAGCAACAACTCCACGCCGCAGGCCGTTGCCGCCCTGAAGGACGGCGCCGCAGACATTGCCGTTGTCACAACGCCGACGGTCGCGTCTGCGTCCCTGTCTGAGCGCCAGGTGCGGCAGATCCGCGAAATCGCCGTCTGCACCCGCGCCTTTTCCGATCTGCTGGGGCGTCCGGTCACGCTGTCTGAGCTGGCCGAGCGGCCTTTCATCTCGCTGGGGCCGGAAACGAAGTCCTACGAATTCCACGCGCATTTTTTCGCAGCGCACGGCCTGCCGTTTCATCCGGATATCGAAGCCGCCACAGCCGATCAGGTGCCGCCCATGGTGGAGGCCTCGCTGGGCATTGGCTTTGTCCCGGAGGACTTTCTGCCGTCGATGCGCGAGGTCTATGCCATCCAGCTGGTCGATCCGATTCCGCCGCGCAGCATCTGTATCATCCGGCGAAAGGATCTGCCGCTCAGTGTCGCCGCCAGCGAGCTGGAACGGCTGATTATCGCGGAGGGCAGCCATCCTTCCGCCGCCGAACCGGCCACGCCCGCAGCAAATCCGCCATTTGTCTGGAAGGAACCGGACTGAACCGTTTTGCCCGCGTCATTTTGAATCATAGGAGGTCAAACCCATGAAGTCGCATCACCGCATTCTGTCGTTCTTCCTCGCAGCGCTGTCGCTTGTTTCCGTCACCGGCTGTCAGGCGCAGCCCGCGCCTTCTGCATCCGGTGCACACACCCTTTCCATCATCACCGGCGGTCAAACCGACTACACCCTCTGGCTCAGTGCAGACGTCTCCGACGCCTGTTCGGCGGAGCTGGACTGGCTGACACGCGTGATGGACGAAAAATACGGGGCGCACCCGTCTGTTTCAGCCGATTCCGCACCCGCAGCGCGCCATGCCATTGCGCTCTCGCTGGCCGGAGCGCCGATGGACTGGTCGGTCGCAGTCGATTGCGAGACCGGCAATCTGACGCTAAAGGGTGGCTCGGCGGCTGCGCTGAAGAAAGCCATTCTGTATGTCGGCACGCAGTTCTGCGGCGGCAGCGACGGCGATCTGGTCATCCGGGCGGATGACAGTTTCAGCGTCTGCTATACCTACGCGGACGATCAGCTGGACAACGCGCATTTTCTGTCCAATCTCGGCCACCATCAGGCCACGCCCTCGGACAGCGCGGGTGAGCTGATGTCCCCGGTCTGGCTGGACACCGCCATCATGGTGGAGGTGCGGCTGGATACGGCATCGCTCGGCGGAACGTTTCAGGAGGCCACGCGGCTCGTGGACTTTTACGCTTCGGCCGGTGTGAACGTGATCTGGCTCGACCCGATCTATGAGCGAACCGCCACCGGCAACGGCTACAGCAATGCCGGGCTGCACACGGTGGAGCCGCTTCTGACCGGCACGACAGACCGTGAGGAGAGCTGGCAGATTGTCCGCGAATTCGTGGACTATGCGCATTCCAAAGGCGTCTACATCCTGCTCGATCTGGTCACCTGGGGCTGCGTGAGTGGCTCTGAGCTGTTTGCGGAGCACCCGGACTGGTTTTCCGGTGAGGCTTGGGGCGGTGATGCCTTCCGTTGGAGCAATCAGGAGCTGCGCGAATGGTTCATTTCGCAGGCCGTCACCAATCTGGAAATCACCGGCGCAGACGGGTATCGCTGCGACTGTGAGCCGTTTACCGCCGGGTATGAGCTGTTCGCTGAGATTCGCCGTCGGCTGAATGCCGAGGGCATTTACCCGCTCATCATGAGCGAAGCCGGAGGCCGCCGGGAGAACGCCTTTGACTGCGAGCAGGACGGCGTGCTGGATTACCGTTCCATGAGCCGCGCACAGCTCTATCAGGAGACGCAGGCAAATTTCTTTGTAGACGGATACCTGTCGATCGTGGATTCCGTCCGGAACGGAACCGGTCTGGGCGCCAGCGATTTGCAGCGGAAGAGCCGTGTGGCCGGCACCTACCGCTATTATACCAACTGCATCACCAACCACGATTATCAGAATCGGAGCGTCTGCGGCAACCGGGTCAAGATCGGCTACGCTGCCCTGTTTGCGCCGTTTATCCCCCTGTGGTACATGGGCGACGAATTCGGCGTCGTGCAGAACCACGCCGTCCTCTACGATCTGCCGGTCAACTATGACGAGATTGCCGCCAATCCGGAGCAGGGGCTGTTCTTTGAGGATGTCAAGCAGATGATTGCCATTCGCCGGACGTATCCCGATCTGTTTGAGGTCTTCCCGCTCAACCACAGAGACGCCAACATCTGCGCCGTTTCCGTCGCCGGTCTCACCGACCAGACGACAGAGGCGTATGCGCGAAGTGCGGGCAACCGCATGGCGATCATTCTGGCCAACCATTCTGCCGATCAGACCGGCGTCTGTCAGGTCAGCATCCCGTTTGCAGAGGGCTTTGCTGCCGACTACCCCGCCTACCGCGTCACCGATCTGCTGTCTGGCCGTGTGGTGGCAGTCGGCTCGGCGGAGGCGGTCGATGGGTTTTCTGCCGTCGTTCCGTATGAATACTGCGGCGTGTTTCTGGTGGAGGGCCTCGAATCGCTGGATTGAGGTGCGTTGTCTCCCCTGCTGGAGCGGCGAAAACCGGTGGTTTCGGGTGCATCACCGGGGATTCGCAAAAATCGTCAGAAAAATTTCGCTGACCCCCTTGACAAACGGCGGAAAATAGTGTATCATATTGGAGTGTTCCGGGCGCATCGGGGTGTGGCGAAGTTTGGTATCGCGCTTGGTTCGGGACCAAGAGGCCTCGGGTTCAAGTCCCGACACTCCGACCAAATCGGCAAACCTCATTCTGGGGTTTGCCGATTTTTTTCTTTTCGTTTTTTCTGGACGAAGCGGCACGGGCAGAGAACTTTTTCAGGAAGTGACTTGAATGGCTGGATTCAAATATCAAATGCATACACATACGACACCGTGCAGTGCCTGTGCCATTATGACCCCGGCAGAGCTGGCAGAGGCGTTGGAGACAGAGGGCTATACCGGTGCGATCATGACCAATCATTTTTTCTGGGGCAACACCGGGATTGACCGCGAGCTCCCCTGGGAGGAATTCGTTCGCGCCTATGAGCAGGATTATCTCGAATGCAAAAAAGAGGCCGCACGGAAGCAGCTGGATATTCTGTTCGGCGTCGAGGAGCACATTGAAGGCGGGCTGGAAATCCTCGCCTATGGCCTGACGCCCGAAATGCTGTACCGCCATCCGGAGCTGCGCACACACACGATCGAAGCGTGGAACGGGGTGCGCAAGGCCTACGACATTCTGATCATTCAGGCGCATCCCTTCCGGACAAGATCCTACAACCAGATCATCGGCGTCTTCCCCCTGTCGCTCATCGACGGCATTGAGGTTCAGAATTCCGGGAACACAGAGGAAAATGATCAACGCGCACACGAATTTGCGGCGGAGCATCCGGAGCTGATTTTCACCTCCGGTGCAGATGCCCATCGGCAGTCGCACATTCCGCTGGGCGGCATCATCACGCAGGAACGCATCACCGATGATCGGAAGCTGGTCGATATTTTGCGGAGCAGGCAATTCGACCTGATTCCGGTGCGATAAATGGCTCGGGCCGTCTTCCAGCGGTCAACCATACGCTATCCCGAGCAGAAACCGGGGAAGCATCCATCGCAGGCTTTCCATTCCAATACGAAATGCGAGGTACCGATTGATGAAGCAGTTTGAACTGCAGGGGCATGAGCCCTCTCTACTGCCGGACGGGCTGGATTTTGAGCTGGTCTGGCACGACGAATTCGACGGAGATACGCTGGACACCTCCAAGTGGGACTACCGTCTGTGCATGATGGGGAAACGGCACCCGGCCTGGACGGACAAAGGCGTGACGCTCGACGGACACAGCCATGCGGTCTTTACCTGTTTGGAGGAAAACGGAATTCCTGTCAGCTCCCAGCTGCAAACCGGCTATAATTTTATGGATGAGCCGGTGAAAGAGACGAAATTCGGCGATGACGCCCTGCAATGGAATCTTGGCAAGCTGAAGCAGGATCGGTTTACCCACACCTACGGGTATTATGAGTGCCGCTGCCGTCTGCAAAACCGTTTTGGCTGGTGGAGTGCATTCTGGATGCAGTCGCCCATTATTGGTGCAACGCTGAATCCGGCAGATTCCGGCGCGGAGCTGGATATTATGGAATGCTTCCATCCAAACGAGGTGGCTCCGCACAACGCGTTTACCGGCGGCTACGGACAGGATATGAAACGCGCCATGTGCGGCGGCAAGCAGGTGACCACCGGTGAATGGCACACGTTTGGAATGCTGTGGACAGACAAGGGATATACGTTCTATGTGGACGGAGAAGAAGACGGGCACATTTCGGAATATGTCTCCCACCGTCCGGAATTTCTTCTGATTTCCACCGAGGTGAAGGGATACCGCTATGCGCATCATTGCCCGACCCGGGAGGCGTTTGAGTCCGTCGGCGATACCTTTTTGGTGGATTACGTTCGCGTGTTCGACGTGAAGGGGATGGATTCGAACGTCGTCGTCTGATGCTGTTTCGCCCGCTCGGTGCAGCGACCGAGGTGTTACGCAGACGCAGTTGACCGGCTGTTGCATCCCACGTTTTTGAATCCCTGTCGCCTTGCACGTTTGAAGCAGCAAGGCGGCCTTCATAAAAATCGAGCGGGGTTTTTCCCCCCCATGAACAGGAAGTGAAAACGATGGAACTGGAGCAGGAACACGAACATGGCATGACGGATGAGCAATTCAACGCTTTTCTGGAAGTGCTGGCTCAGCTGGTGGAAAGCAAGGCCAAGACCCCGGCAGACGCCGCGCAGATCATCCGCGATGCAAAGGCCAAGTAAAAAGAACCTCTGCCAAAAAATCGGCAGAGGTTCTTTTTGTAACTAAGCATTCCGGGGAAAGGGACTACAGCCCGAGCATATCATGAAAATAGGGCAATGTGGCGCCAGATTGCTGTTTTTTTCTTATTTTCAACAATTTCATCACTTGCGTCCGGCGGGTGAGTTTTCGCTTTTTTCTTTACTTTTTACGGCGGGTCGTTCCGCGTTGTCGGAACAATCCAGCAAAGAGGAGACCCAGCAGCAGCGCGCCGACAGACAGGCCGAGGTAGAGTCCGGCTGAAGCATCGTCCGCAGTGGGCTCCGCGTTTCCATCCTCCGGCCGCTGCATCGAATTGTTTCGGTCGCCCATTCCGTCAGGCTGGTCGCCGGTGGGCGGGGTCATTCCGCCGGACTGGTCGCCGGTGGGCGGGGTCATTCCATCGGACTGGTCGCCGGTGGGCGGGGTCATTCCGTCGGGCTGGTCGCCGGTGGGCGGGGTCATTCCGTCGGGCTGGTCGCCGGTGGGCGGGGTCATTCCGTCGGGCTGGTCGCCGGTGGGTGGGGTCATTCCATCGGACTGGTCGCCGGTGGGTGGGGTCATGCCGTCGGGCTGGTCGCCGGTGGGCGGGGTCATGCCATCCCCCGCTGTCAGGCGATCGAATCCGCCGACCTCGAACGCGCCGCCGCCCATCCCGCCATGATTCATGCTGCCCATATCGCTCACCTGAAGATCGCCGCCATCCACCAGCGTATCCGGCTCCTGTGTGGCCGTGGTGGTGCCAATGGTGCCGTTCAGCTGCGCCCGAACGCTCTCGGCGCGGAGCAGGCAGAAGGATTTCAGTGTCGCTGCGGCGGTCTGAAAATCCTCAAACGTGCAGAAGCAGGTCGGATCCTGTTCGACATAGGGCGTGATCATCGCTGTGACCGCGTCGATCATGGTTTCGAAATACCCGCTCTCGAAATACGTTGTCACGAGCGTTTCCAGTGTTTCATGGTACAGCGCCGTGTATGCGTCATCAGCAAAAATCCAGGCGAGCATCGGCCGGTCTTCCACGTTTCCGCCGGAAACAGGCGAATCGATGGGCATATTGATGAGCTCCGTCGCGCTCATGGACGTTTCAAAAGCGCCAAACGCGAGGTTATAATCCCACGGAATCATTTGCAGCTGCCCGTCTTTTTCATAGAGGTAGTAGTTGTGAATCATGGAGCCGGTGTAGCTGTCAAAGTTCAGAACAAAGTTATGAACCGCGAAATAGCGAATTACCGCCTCCACGGCTACCGTATCCTCAATGCTTTCCCCCGCGGACAGACGCTTCAGCGCTGCAATCAGGCGGGTTTTATCGCGGTCGCTCACGTCCGTTTTCGCGTTGTCGAACAGATTCGTGTAGCTTTCGAAGGCATCATCGATATATTTCAGCAGGACGTCCTCGCTGCCGTTCATCCCGTTTGGCTGCATGGCATCCGGCATTCCCAGCTGTCCGTTCGGCAACCTCCAGCCGTCTTTCGTCGGCTGTTGACCGGTTGGGAAGCTGTCCTCCGTTTTCTCCAGTTGGTCGAAGAACGAAGCCATCCCCGCTTTGTCGAAGGCCATGCCATTGCCGCGCCCGCCGCCCATGCTCTGGCTGTCCGGCTTATACAGTTCACCGTAGTTTTTGCCGTAATTGCGCTGCAGGAAGGCTTCCTCCACGCCCTCGACGGCCAGATACAGCCCCCACGCCTCGCCGTTGACGGTGATGGAGACGTAGCTGCAGAGCGGTGCGGCCACGTTCATGGCGGCCATCATCTGATAGCAGAGGTAATCCTTCATGCAGGTGTTGTCCTGAATCAGATTGTTGAGGCAGAGCTTATCCAGGCCATGGTAGGTGTTGCTGCTGTCATAGTGGTCGAATTCGATTTTGAAGCTGTAGCGGTCATTGCCATAGGCCGCGACCTGCGTCAGGGAGGTATTGCCCTTGGCGCGGATGGCGACGTTCGAATAGATTTCGTCATCAATGACAACGGTGCAGGTGGCATATTCTTCATTTTCGCAGGTCGCGAGGAATGCGTCCCAGTCCGTCATGCGGATATCGATGGTATGCACCCGGTCGGTCGCAAACAGTCGGCTCTCATAGCCCATGACCACGGAGGCCGATTGCAGGCCGAAGCTCTCCGCGTGCATCATGAGAACGGTCAGGAGCAGCGTGACGATCAGAACGACGGCGCAGATCCGGTCAAATGCTCGATGGGTTGACATACGGTCTCCCCCTTAGCCCATGTAGTCGCCATTGTAGCTGACCAGCACGGCGCTGTGGACGCCGCTCATTTCGGACAGAACGTTGATGAAATCCGTGTTATCGTCCTTCATCCGAACCTCCAGATTCAGCTCGATCATGCCCTTTGTGGCGGTTTTGCTTTTGACCACGCAGCGCTGCACCTGCTGCTCCAAAAAGGCGGTGGCGCTCTTTTCCGATGCGGAATCTTCGCAGGAAAGCACGACGATATAGGGGTTGCAGTGCGATTTGCGATTGACGAACACGAGCAGCATCGCGCCAATCACCACACTGCCGATTACGGCCAGCGGAATCAGCCCCGCCGCCAGAACGATGCCGACGGCAATCGACCAGAACAGGAATGCGATATCCAGCGGTTCCTTGATCGCCGTCCGGAAGCGGACGATGGACAGTGCGCCGACCATGCCCAGCGACAGCACAACATTGGATGTCACCGCCAGAATCACCACCGTTGTGATCATGGTCAACGCCACCAGCGTCGTGCCAAAGCTGGATGAATACATCACGCCCTGATACGTTTTCTTGTAGACGAGGAAGATCAGCATTCCGACGCCGAAGGCCAGAAGCAGCGCAATGACCATATCCAGCAGGCTGACGCCCGTGATATTTTCGAGAAAGCTCGATTTGAAAATGTCCTTGAAGCTCATAGGATGGACTCCTTTTTTTGAATTACCCGTAGATTCTACAGGCGGCATATTTGGAAAAAGCACCGGTTCGCCCGTTTGGAAGCTGCACTGCATCACGGATGACGTCCGGCAGGTAGTCATCCCATTTCACTTCCAGAATGACCGGAGCTGCGCCAGCCGGGATGGTGACGCAGTCGGGATTCAGGAAATCCGTGCTAACAAGGCCGGTGCGGATGTGGTGATCGAGTGTCACGCGCACATGGCCGGGCGCAAAGACGAACGGCTCACGCGTGTAATCGACGATGGTCTTCGGGCGAAGTCCCTGGCTCCGCATCTTGCTGTACAGCTCCACGAGCAGTGGCGACCCGCTCGTCGCCATCCAGGCGCATTCCCCGTTCACGATGGCTTGCGCCTGTTCCCTCGTCAGGTCGATGCTCTCCTTGGCGCACAGCTGATTGAGCTTACTCTTTTTTTCCAGATGAATCACGGACAGGTCGTCATTATAATATCGGATGCGAAACTTCTCCCGGATATTGACGCCATCCAGCTTTTCACGGAGCGCCTTGTCGGACGCATTGTCAAAATACAGGCTTCGAATCCGATACGCGCCGTTGACCGCGTGCTCATCCCATTTGGCCACCACCGACAGCCGCTGACGCAGCTGCAGCCGATCACTTTCGCTGATTTCGTGCTTCCACTCATGGCGGTATTTCATCCGTCTGCTCCTTTCCCGGACAGCACCGTGCCGCCGTACAGGTTTGAGCTCTATCATACCAGCGCAGGCTTGAAATTGGCTTGAAGCGTCAGGCAATTTTCGGCAGCGTCACGCAGAATGTGACGAGTCCGTCCGCGCATTGCACCTCGATTTTTCCCTGATGGGACAAAACGATGGCTTTGGCGATGGCCAGTCCGAGGCCATAGTGCTGCTCTTCCCCGCTGCGGCTTTCGTCCATCCGATAGAACCGGTCGAACAGGTGCGCCTGCTGTTCCGGCAGAATCGGCTGTCCGGCATTTGACACCGTCAGCTGCACGGTGCTGCGCGTTCCGGTCAGCTTCACCGTCATTTGTGTGCCATGGTCATTGTGGCGGATGGCGTTGTCGATCAGAATCGCCGTCAGCTGCTTCAGCTGGCTGCCGTTGCCGTTGACGAATTGACCCGGCTCGATTTCCGAGACGATGGTCAGCCCCTTTTCAAATGCGACGCTTTCAAACGGCAGCACCTCACCCGTGATCAGGTGGCTGAGGTCGAGTCGTTCGGTCTGCGGCGTCACGTGCTCGGCTCTGGCCAGCTCCAGCAGCTGTCCAACCAGCAGGCGCATCCGCTCATTTTCATATTGGATATTGCTGAGCCACGGGTTGTCGCCGAGCTGCCGCTGCAGCATCTCGGCGTTGGCGTTGACCACGGCAATCGGCGTTTTCAGCTCATGCCCGGCGTCGGAAATGAACTGCTTCTGCTTCTGGTAGCTTTCCTCCAACGGCCGGACGATGCGTCTCGCCAGGTAGACCGCCAGAAAAAAGAGCGCGACGAGTGCTGCGCTGCCGAAAATCAACGTGTAGCGGAAGAGCGTGTTCATGCTCTCCTGCAGCAGTCGGTTGTCCATGAACGTCACCAGAAGGTAGCCGGGCTTCCCGCTCACGAGGTAAATCAGCTCGCCCTGAATGCCCTTTGTTTTTCCGCGCTCGACGATGGTTCGCGCACATTCCTCCAGCTGTGCCGCCTCATAGACGATGTTGTCGGCCGTATCGGTTGCCAGAATCTCCCCCTCGCGTGTCATGGCGACCGAATAAAAGGTGGACAGCTGGAATTCCGGGAAGCGCTCCATGCGCGGGTTCTCCTTTTGCATCCCCGGCTCCGGCCCGATCGGCTCCGGTGCATCGATGCGCTGTTCGCCGTGCAGCAGGTACAGCTCGGCGTGGTGTGTGAGCATTTCAAAATTGGACTCTAAAACATCGAGATAGCTGGCCGTATAGATGACGATCAGCGTGCCCAGAAAGAGCAGCGCCAGCACCGCCATGATGGCCGCAACAATTTTTCGTCGGGAGCGCTTAAACATCCTGATACCTCAGCTCATAGCCGATGCCGCGGACGGCATGAATTTCTGTTTTGGATTCGACAAATGCCAGCTTTTTGCGGGTGAACGACATATAAACCTCAACATGGTTGTATTCCGCTTCACTTTCATAGCCCCAGATTTTCATTGCCAGCTGCTCCTTGGACAGAATCTGCCCGGCGTTGGCGATCAGGTATTCCAGAATGTGGTATTCTTTTTCGCTCAGGCGGACACTCTGACCGTTGGCGGTGCAGGTGAGCGCAAACGTGCCGCTGTCCAGCGCGATATCTCCGCAGCGCAGCGTACCGTCCGGCGTGTTGATCGATCGTCTGGTGAGTGCGCGAATTCTCGCCAGCAGCTCCCGCGTCAGAAACGGCTTGGTCAGATAATCGTCCGCGCCGCTGTCCAGCCCCGTAACCTTGTCGTCCAGCTCGGCTCTGGCCGTCAGCATCAGAATCGGCGTGCGGATCCCCGCTGCGCGGGCGCGCTTCGCGATTTCGAAGCCGTTCATCCCCGGCAGCATGACATCCAGAATTACCAGATCGTAGATGCCGCTTTCCAGCGCCTCCAGCCCCGCCGTGCCGTTGTCGCAAGCGTCCACCGTATACGTTTCCAGACGCAGAATTTCACACAGCGCCTGCGCCATGCGTTTTTCGTCCTCGACCAGTAAAATCCGCATCGAACACTCCCCCTTCTACCAGATGATTATAGCACAATTGATTGAACGAGAATTGAAAATTGCAGCATTTTTCGCCGCTGCTCCAATTTTTCAGCCGGTATCCGGTCGGTTTTTGCTATCATTGGAGCGGAGGTGAACCACGCATGAAAATTTACGGATATGTGCGGGTATCCAGCACCGATCAGAACGAAGACCGGCAGCTGATCGCCCTGCACAGAAAGGGCGTCTGCGATTCGATGATTTATCTGGACAAGCAGTCCGGCAAGGATTTTGACCGGCCGCAGTACAAGAAAATGGTCAAAAAAATGAAGCCGGGCGATTTGCTCTACATTCAGAGCATCGACCGGCTGGGGCGCAATTATGAAGATGTGCAGGAGCAGTGGCGCTTTCTGACCAAGGAAAAGAGCATCGACATCTGCGTCTTGGATATGCCGCTGCTGGACACCCGGCAGGGCAAGGACCTGATGGGGACATTTATTGCAGATCTGGTGCTGCAAATTCTGTCCTTCGTGGCACAAAACGAGCGGGAATCCATCCGGAAGCGTCAGGCCGAAGGGATTGCCGCCGCCAGAGCGCGGGGCATTCGCTTCGGGCGGATGCCGAGACCGCTGCCGGAAAACTTCCTGGCCGTGTACAGCCGATGGAAGGCCGGAGACCTGACCGGCCTCGCCGCGGCCAGAGCCTGTGGGATGCCGCTTTCGACGTTTCGCTACCGCGCACGGCAGTACGAAAGCGCCGCAGAAGCGGAATTCGACCGTTCAGCAAAAAGGTGTACTTTTTTGCAACACGAAATGATTACCAAAAGATAAGATAAGTATAGCACATTTCAGTGGAAAAGTCAATCCTCTACGGGCAGATTTCCCCTGTTTTTTCGCCGTTTTTTTCTTGCAAAAAAGTACACCTTGCTGCAAAAAAGGAGGCGTGCGCGGCAGGACGCTCATATTACGATAGGAAATGGTGTGTGCACAACATTTCAGAGGGTAGAGCGAAAGAAACGAATACAGAAAGAGAAAAGATTATAACAGAAAGGAGGAATGACGGTGCAATTTGCAGATCAGGAAAACTTTATGCCGGAATTTATCGAAAGAACCCTGGCGAATTTGCAATGGATTGAAAACAGTGTACCTGCGACCTACGAGGCGACACAGTTACTAAACTCCTTTACAGGTTTGCTGGTTTTGCCACATCAAAGCGTACAAGACAGTATCGAAGATTCCGATATCTCGTCAGATCTACTGCACAGAATCCAAAGCAATGTGACGATTTGCCTGGATCATAGCATGTGCGCAACGGACAAAAGCCTAAAGAATATTGTTCGACATTTAAGAAACGGAATATGCCATTGGCGTGTTCAATTTTGCGGCAGCACAGAAATTGAAGCTATTCGGATTACCGATAGGTGTAAAGTCAAAGTGTTTGAGGCTCGGTTGGACATGGAGCTTCTGCGGGAATTTGTGATCGAATTTGGCACAAATACAAAAAATAAGCACAGCAAAAATCATGAGTAAACAACAGGAAAGGTGAAAAAAACGTATGAGATGTTTTCTTTACGCAGTACTCAACCTGATCAAGCATTCCGAAAAGGAAGAATGTGAAGAGCTCGAAAAACATGTTAACAG
>CAYUXI010000007.1:0-88220 GCA_964448855.1 uncultured Oscillospiraceae bacterium
CTGCATCCACCTTGTTCTTCAAGTATGGAATAAGAAAAGTCGTAATGAGTGCCATAGTTAAAGTGAAAACGGCAGAAATGATACGGGTTAAAAAGAAAAGGACTACCCGAAAGTAGTCCTTGTTGACTGTTACTCATTGCCCTGTTGCAAGAGCCTTAGTGCCATAAATAACCCGCCGCCCACTCATAGCGGCTACGCCACGAATCGTTATCTTTCTTTGGCTTCTTCACTTTAGGTGATTTTCCACCGCACAAGCGATAAATTCCGTAGAACGGCAAAACGATAAGAGAGATAACAAACGCAAAAGTGTATATCATTATGTTTCCGATTATCTTGAAAAACATCTTAAATACCCAAATCATAATTCATTCCTCCTTTGAGAGAATAGCCTCGTGAACACCATCGACCCACTCAGCGTTTTTACCGTAACGATAATAGCCTTGATAGACTTTCTTGTTTTCATAAATGGTTTGAACGGTGCTGATAGAGAACTTTGTTCCGCTACGATTAGTCTTACCCTCAGAGTTGAGATGCTCAACAATGGTCTTGTAGGTCAGTCCTTTATCATCTTTCATACGGAAGATAGTCTTAACAATCTCCGCTTCATCGGGAACAACAACCATTTGATGATTTTCGGCTTTATAACCGAACGGTGTACGACCACCGCTGTAACCACCCTTAGCTGACTTTACCGAACGACCTGCACTTGTACGCTTGTTGATATTTTCACGCTCCATCTCAGCACAGGTTAGAGTAAAGGCTTTAAGCATATTGGCGAAAACACCAAACTGTCCGAAGTCCTCACAAATACTTATGAGTTCAACATTCTTCCTGAGCAAAGCACCCTGATAGTAGAAGTAGATGTTAATATCTCTTGCTACTCTGTCCGACTTCGCCACAACGACAGCTTCATAGGGAGGATTGCTGACTTCTCCATAAACAATCTCATCAAAACCGGGTCTGTACTTAGCACCACTCTCGCCCTCATCAGAATACCATTTCAAGATGGTCATATCGTTTTTCGCACAGTATTTTATGATTTGTTCTCTTTGTGCTTCAAGACCGAATTTATCGTCTCCGAGCTGACCGTCTGTACTGACTCTTATATATGCAACAACATTTTTCATATTGAACTCCTCCTTGATTACGGTAACAGTATACCATAATTACGGTTACCTGTCAAGGGGTTTTCGTAAAATAGTCCTTTTTATTTTTCCGAGTGGTTACGACCCCTACCCGCCCCGAAACCGCCGCCCGGCTTCCCCCTCCGGGGGTATGCCACCCGAAACAGCGGAAAAACGCCGAGAAAATCGCCACGAAAAAATTACGATAAATCTTGATTTATCTATTGACATTTACGGCAAATCGTGATATAATGTTACCGTAATAGAAAAAGGGTTGACCGCAACGCCGACCAAAGCACAAGCGGACAACCCACACAACACACCACGCCGGGCGGCTGCTCCTCTATTATAGCACAAACCCGGCAGAAAATCAAGGCTATTTAATGGAGGTAGCACAATGAAAACATTTGAAATCACTTTCACGAACGACAAGAACAGCGGTATTTACTCCGCTAACCTCTGCAAGGCAGAGACAGCAGAACAAGCAAAAGCCTATTTTCAGACCCTCGGCAAGTATGAAATAATCGGGGTTAATGAGACCAACACCCAACCCAAACCGGGGCAGCCCGTCCACATCGTGCCGGAGAATTGGGAAGCACCCGAAGAACAGCACCCGAACATTAAAGAAGCGGCGAAGAAATTCGAAGCCGAAACCCTCGCCACATTTGCCGACAACCTCGAAACCAAGACCGCCGCCGAAATCCTCGCAAATTGATATTTCAAGCAGTACACCACGCCGAAAACCCTTGAAGCATTACAGAACGGCTATTACTATGTCGGCGGGTTTGCCGTCACGGTATGGTTTGCGTAATGCCAAACAGAAGAAAAGCGATCCAGCCTTAACCGGTTGGGTCGCTTTTCTCTATGCTTCAGTTTTACTTGCGTTCTTCAATCTTGATGGTGAATTCAAAATTTCGCGGAGAACACCTCGGAAGGTGGCTTGTTTTTATCCGCTTTTGAGCTTCACGTGGATCATCCGCGAAAATCGAAATGCAACTGCGCTCACGCGAATGGGAAAAGAATCATCTGCAAACACATCGTTGCAGCATACTTTATGGCACTTCCCGAGGAAGCCGATCGATTCTATGCAGAAGCAATAGCCGATCAGCAAGAAGAGGAACAACGGCAGCAGGAGCTTTTTGAACGAGTATGTTGCTATGTCCAGCATATGAAAAAGGGTGAACTGCAGGAAGCGGTGTTGCAGCTGTTATTCGATGGCCCTGAATGGCAGTTTGACCGCTTTGCTCAGGAAAACGGATTGGAAAACGATTGGTAAAAACTGGGAGGCAAACAATGGATGAACATTGCTATCTATGAAATGTACCGCTCCTGTATTCTGTTTGCCACCATCAAATACAACGCGATTCACGCTGGAATCTGGTGACTCCCCCATACCGTTGGAAGCCTTGCCCCGCACGCTGCGGGGCTTTTTGGCACCCTCCAGCAGGAAGTGCGAACCGTGGAACAGCACGAACCGGGACGCTCATGTTTTGCTACATCCGACTCCGCCACACAATCAGTCAAGCTCGCCTGATGAATGCGGACGAACGCGAAAGGGGAGACATTTACGCCCATCATCGATGAATATTGCGGATCCTTCTGGGACATTTTTCAAAAAACGGACGGAATATCCAATTGGGGCTTGACAAAAACAGGGAGCTATGGTATACTAAACCCATACGAATGATCGTATGATTTTGATGATAGAAAGTGAGGTGCCACCGATGATCCTGTTCGCGAATGTTGCTTCCGCCTACTCCGTGCTGAACGGTCTTTTTGCTGTTGCAAATCAGGAGGGCAGAAGTGTGTCCAAAACCGAATATGATTCGCCCTGTGTATCATCGCGGGGTGCCTGCGTGGCTGTCTCTGACTAATTTTGTGCTTTTTTGAACGGTCGCTGCGGCGGCCGTTTTTTTATTGGCTCCGCACGATCAAACGGTCAGACTCGCAGCGCAGGATCCAAAACAACAGAATTTGATAGAAAGGAACGGTTTCATTTATGAACAAACCACAGCAAAGCGGCAAGCTCCCGTCTGAAGTTCTGAAGCTGATGGAAACAAACGGCATTCAGACGGACGGCTTCCAGTATGCTGTCACCGGTGATATGGATGCAGATGGCGCATACACCAACTGCTGGATGGCCTTTGACCCGATGGGACTGTATCTCGCGTTCGGTGAGGAACAGTTCGTCAAAGGCAAACGCAGACTGGATGTCCAGTATCGCCTGGATGCGCTGAAAACCATACCAGCCGCAGACATTGATCGGCTGAAAATCGAAAAAAACGTTTCAACCGCTTATCTGATCGCCGAAAAAGACGGAGAAGATGAGATTGTCACGCGCTTTTCCATCGGCCTACATACCGATTTCGCCGATTTCGTCACAGCGTTCAATACGGTCAAGGAGGGCGGCAACCTGGAAACCGTCCGGCAAACGTTCCATGAAATGCCTTTTTGCCCGAAATGTGGCCGGAGATACCCCGATCCGGAACGCAAAATCTGTCCAAAATGCATGGATCGCCATTCGACCATCAAACGGCTCTTTTCGTTCTTCGGCGGCTACAAAAAGCAGGTCGGCATTATTGTCCTGGCCATGCTGGTCGGCTCCGCTATTACACTGCTCACCCCGCAGATTTCAACGAAAACGCTGTATGACCAGGTGCTGAACCCCGACAACCTGACGCCGATTCCGAAGCTGATGGTTTCGCTGGGCTATATGGTTCTGGTGATCGCCGGTATCCGGCTGTTCAATATGCTGTTCACCATGGTCTACCAGTGGATTCTCGGCGGCATCATGCCGTGGGTGATTCATGACATCATGCTGAAAATCTTCACCACCATGCAGCGCCTTGGCGTCAGCTTCTATTCGTCCAAACAGACCGGTTCATTGATGGAACGTGTCACAGGCGACGCCAACAACATCTACTGGTTCTTTGTGGAGGCGATGCCGGAATGCTTGATCGATGTCGTCACTATGATCGGCGTTCTCGTCATGATGGCTCTGATGAACTGGCAGCTGACGCTGATCGCCATTGTTTCTCTGCCGGTTGTTTTTCTGGTGTTCCGACTGGCAGACCGCATCTGGCACCGCCTGCACCATCAGCGCTGGACGTACAATGCCAATTTGACCAGCATGGTCAGCGATAACATCAACGGCCAACGCGTCATCAAGGCGTTTGCCCGCGAGGACGAAGAGCTCGATCGCTTCTCGAAAGCCAGCGGCAAGCTGATGCAGGCTGAACTGAAGCTGAACAACGCCTCATCGACGGTCTATCCGCTGATCGAGCTGATGGTGTATGTCGCTACTACATTGATCGTTGCCATTGGCGGCGTGATGGTGGTGCGCGGGAAGATGAGCCTCGGCACACTGCTGACCTTCACGATCTACCTGGATATGCTGCATTCGCCGCTCGATTTCCTCTCCTGGATTTCCAATGGCTGGGCACGGTGCGTGGACTCGGCACAGCGCGTCTTCGAAATCATCGATACCGACCCCGATGTCGTCGAAGCCGAACACCCGGTTGTTTTGGACAACTTCCGCGGTGCCGTGACCATCAGGGAACTGGAATTTGAATACGAACCGGCCAGACCGGTGATCAAAAAGCTGAACCTGAACATTGAAGCGGGCACCATGCTCGGCATTGTAGGCAAGACCGGCGCCGGCAAAACGACGATCGCAAGCCTGATTGCCCGCCTGTACGATGCAAAGGCCGGTGCCATCTCCATCGACGGCGTAGACGTCCGTGAGCTGTCCCTGAAGCAGCTGCGCCAGAATATCGGGATGGTTTCGCAGGACATTTACCTCTTTATGGGCACCATCGCCGACAATATCCGCTACGCCAAACCGAATGCATCCATCGAAGAAGTGGTCGCCGCAGCCAAAGCGGCCAGCGCACATGACTTCATCATGAAGCTGCCCAATGGCTATGAGACGCGTGTCGGCTCCGGCGGACAGGACTTGTCCGGCGGCGAAAGACAGCGGATTTCCATCGCAAGAACCATCATTCAAAACCCGAAAATCCTGATTCTCGATGAAGCGACCGCTGCCATGGATACGGAGACAGAACGCCGCATTCAGGAATCGCTGACCCGGCTGAAAACCGGCCGCACGACCATCGCCATCGCACACCGCCTGTCCACCCTGCGGGACGCCGATATGCTCGCTGTCATCGAAGACGGAACCGTTGTCGAATACGGCAGCTATCAGGAGCTGATGCGCAAAAAAGGCGAATATTACAAGCTGTATCAAATCCAGGCTGAAGCGCTGAAATATGTCGGCATCGGTCAGGATTAAAAAAGGAGTCTGTATTGCCATGTCACAAACGCAACTGGAACCAGTCGGCGCTGACCAGACCTTCGACATCGGACTGCTCGATGCGTCAACGCTGACGTTTTATCAAAATGCAAACGGCTTTCTCTGCCTGAAAGCAGGGGAGACCGACCACAAACGCGTGAAGCTATCGCGCATTCTGCCGTTTTCAGAGCCCTATTGCCATATCTCTGTGTCCGATCTGGAGAATCACGAGCTGGGCATTCTGCGCGATACGGCAGAACTGCCGGAGGAACAGGCGACACTCGTTCGCAAGGAGCTCGATCAGCGGTATTATTGCCCGGCTGTTACGGAAATTCTATCCATCAAGGAAAAAATGGGCTATTTCTACTTCGACGTCAAAATCGGCACCTATGCCAAGATTTTCGCCGTGAAGGACCTGTCCAAGAGCATCAAAATGCTGGATGAAAAGCGCATCATCCTGACCGACGTGGACGGGAACCGCTACCTGATCGAGGACGTCTGGAGCATCGACAGCAAGAGCCGCCGCCGCATTGAACCGTATCTCTACTAAATCTGAAACATGGAAAAAGAAAGGGTGATTTGCCATGCAGCCTGTCTCTTCTGTTGAGACGAATGCGATTGGCTTTGACTTGTCACCGGACGGAAAGCCATGCCACGGGCAGCTGTCATTCGCAAACGGCAAACTGACCGCGACCATCGACAGCCGGGAAATCTTTTCCCGCAGCGTGGACGGCGCAGCCGAACTGAAACAGCTGACCGATATCGGCTGCGGTACGCTGGAACTCGTCTTGAACCCGCAGGACGAAAGCGAAAACCTCCGCGTTTGCCGCTTCACAATGTCTGCCGTCGATGATATGGCCGAACTCTGTAAGGTCGTCAATTATTACCTCGAAACCGGCCGGGAGAGCCGCGTTGTTCACCTGGAAAAGCACCACTGCGAAACCTGCGGCCGCCCGCTTGCGAAGGGGATGGATATCTGCATCTTCTGCGTGGATAAATCCTACGTCTGGCGCCGCTTCCTGAAGCTGATGCGCCCCCACCTGAAGGCGATGATTCTCTCCTCGCTGATTCTGACACTGTCCAACGTTCTGTTCGCCTGCTATCCCTACCTGAACCGCATCCTGACAGACCACTATCTGGCACCGGATGCGTCCACCCATGCGCTTTTCTCGAACCCCGTCACCGGCGTTCTGGTGATTGGCGCACTGATGATCGCGACACGCGCCATCGGCGAAGGGATTTACATTCTCTCCAACCGCATGATCAACCGCGTCGGCAGCCGCTTTTCGGACGATCTCCGCAAGCAGGCCTATGACAAGGTGCAGCGGCTGTCGCTTTCCTCTATGTCCAGAAAAACGAGCGGCGATCTCATGACGCGGATTACGTCGGATACCAATGTTGTGCAGCAGTTCCTGACCGATCAGGGCAGATATCTGATCGAACAGTCGCTGATGATGGTCATCATCACCATTGTGCTGCTGCTGACCAATCCGTTCCTGACGCTCCTTGTTTTCCTGCCGATCCCCTTTGTCGTGCTGTGTATGCGCGGCTTTTACCGGTATATGCACAGCCGGTACGATAAACAGTGGCGCTGCAACTCCCGCGCCACCTCTGTTCTGCACGATATCATCAAGGGCATCCGTGTGGTGAAAACCTTCGGAAACGAGGAACGGGAAATCGAAAAATTCCGCACCGCACGGGAGCGCCTTGCACGCGTCTCCGCCAGCAATGAACGCACCTGGGCGCTGCTCTTCCAGCCGCTCAGCTTTTGCGTGGGCATCGGCGAATTTCTGGTGCTCCTGTTCGGTGGCCGACTGGTACTTGAAGGCCGTATGACGCTTGGCGCGCTGATTCAGTTCAATCTGTACCTGAGCTTTATTTACCAGCCGCTCCGCTGGATGACAACCCTGCCGCGCCGACTGGCGCAGCTGATCACCAGCCTGGTCAAGCTGTTTGAAATCTTCGATGAAAAACCGGAGATTGATGACGTGAAAGAGCCGGTTGCATTGCAGCCGGTCGGCGGCCTGACGTTTGAAAACGTGAAGTTCGGCTACCGTTCCTATGAGCCTGTCCTGAAAAACATCTCGCTGGAAATCAAACCGGGCGAAATGATCGGTCTGGTCGGACACTC
Organism: uncultured Oscillospiraceae bacterium; assembly: GCA_964448855.1. Classification (GTDB taxonomy): domain Bacteria; phylum Bacillota; class Clostridia; order Oscillospirales; family QAMX01; genus QAMX01. Next base: position 7,547 of record CAYUXI010000007.1, read on the forward strand.
CGGCGCGGGCAAATCCACCTTCATCAATCTGGTGATGCGCCTGTATGACCCAAATGAGGGCACCATCTGCCTCGACGGCGTGAACCTGCGGGAGATCAGCCAGAAAACGCTGCATGAAAACATCGGCGTCGTCTTTCAGGAGACGCTGCTCTTTGCCGCGAGTGTCTATGACAACATCCGCTACGCAAAGCCGGATGCCACACTGGAGGAGGTCGTTGCCGCCGCGAAAATCGCCAACGCACACGACTTCATCATGAAGCTCAAGGACGGCTATGACACTCTGCTCGGCGAAAACGGCCATACGCTTTCCGGCGGTGAACGCCAGCGCGTGGCGATTGCACGCGCTGTGCTGCGGAATCCGAAAATCCTGATCCTCGATGAGGCCACCAGCGCACTCGATCCGGAAACGGAGAGCAAGATTCAGGAGGCGCTGGGTCGCCTTGTCAAAAACCGCACCACCATCGCCATCGCACACCGACTGTCCACACTTCGCCACGCAGACCGCCTGGTCGTGATTGAAAAAGGTCACATCGCAGAGGTGGGAACCCATAAGGAGCTGCTGGAGCAGAAGGGGATTTATTACCAACTGGTGATGGCGCAAAAGCAGACCAGCAAACTGAACGCATAACGCCCAAAAAAGCTCCTGCTCATTTCGAAAATGGGCAGGAGCTTTCCCAAACAGTCGCCTAAAATTCAACGTGTTTGCTTGACAAATCAAAGGGAAGCCTGTATAATATGTAGGTGTATCAGGCAGTATCTTTCCAACTTTCAAAATGAAAAAGGAGATTTGTTTCGATGAATCAACTGCTCTACAACTATGATATTTATCCGAAGGTCTTCCCGGTTGGCCGCTCTGTTGAGATTACCATCCGCGGCCTGGGCGAGCACGCCAAATTCTCCGGCGAATACAGAATTGTCGTTCTGCGCCTCGACGCCGATACGTCCCGCGGCTATGTCGGTCAAAACGGCACCGAATATACCGTCACAGCCGGAGACGATAACACCCTTCGCATCCAGTTTACCGCACCGGTCGAGTGCGAGTATTTCGTCCGCGTCTTCCGTCCGGACGAAGAACGCCGCCTGTTCCAGCTGTCTGTCTATGCGCTGGATTCCGACCTGGCCTGCCGGATTCCGCTCCGCGGCGACCTGCATATGCATACCTGCCGCTCCGATGGACGGGAAGACCCGGCCACCGTCTGCGCGAATTACCGGAAGCTCGGCTATGACTTTTTGGTCATCACCGATCACCGCCGCTACTATCCGTCGCTGGAAGCGCAGAAGGCGTATGAAAATACACCGCATTACCTGAACATCCTACCGGGCGAAGAAGTCCATATGCCGCTGACCAGTGTTCATATTGTCAACGCCGGCGGTACATTCTCCGTCAACGGAATGCTGGATACCTCCTCCAACTACAAGGAAAAAGGCGCTGCGCTGGAAACCCGTTCGTTTGACGGCAAAGCCCCGGACGTGATTGATGAAGAGGAGTATCGCCGCCAGATTGAGGAGCTGGCCGCGTCCGACCGCTGTGCCGATTGCCCGGCCGATGCGGACAAGATCTCGTACGCCGTCTGCTGCTGGGTGTTCGACCGGATTCGCGAGGGCGGCGGTCTGGGCATTTTTGCCCACCCGTACTGGATTTCCGATATGTGGAATGTTCCGGATTCTCTGCTCCGCCATATGATGAAAAAACACCCGTTTGATGCATTCGAAGTACTGGGCGGGGAAAACTATTACGAGCAGAACGGCTTCCAGACCGCACTCTACTACGAGGAATACCGCGAAAACCGGATTCATCCGATCGTCGGCTCCACGGATACGCACGGCTCCACCGAGCACAACCGGAATTCCGACATCTGCTCCACGATCGTGTTTGCCCATGAAAACGAACGCACCGATATTTTGGCGTCCATCCGCGACAAATACTCGGTTGCAGTCGATACGATCTCGAAGGAATATCGCCTGGTTGGCGAATTCCGCTTCCAGAGATACGCCTGCTTCCTGATGGACAACTGGTTCCCGCTCCATGACCGCATTGCCGCCATGGACGGCGAGCTGATGCGCGAGTACTATCTGGGCGAAGCCGATGCGTCCGAGCTCTCCAATATGAAGGACAAAGCGGAAAAGCTGCTGAACAAGTACTTCGTCCTTGCGTAAACCGCTGAAACAATTTCATACCCACATGAGGGAGTAATTCCATGCCGATGCAAAGCGGCGTGTGGCGCACCCGTCAAGCCGGTCCTTTATGACCCGGGACGCCGAACCATCAAAGAATGAGACTCATGCACGGAACGCGATTTCTGTGCATGAGTCTTTTCAATTCACGAAACAAGAAAAGGAGAACGAATATGCAAAAAGAATATGCGCAATCCGGCGAGGAGCTGATGCAGCAGCTCGGCTCCGGTGAAACCGGATTGAGCGGAGCGGAAGCGGAAAAACGATTGCAGCAGTACGGCGAAAACCGCCTGAAAACGGCAGAAAAACCGACATTGCTGCGCCGCTTCCTGAATCAGCTGAAAGACCCGATGCTGCTCATCCTGATGGCGGCAGCGGTTGTTTCGGGCATCACCAGTGCCATTGAGCACGAAGGCTTCGCCGATGTGGTGATCATTGCCATTGTCGTGCTGCTCAATGCCGTGCTGGGTGTTGTCCAGGAGAGCAAGGCGGAAGCGGCGATTGAAGCGCTGCAAAAGATGTCCGCCGCCACCTGTAAGGTCATCCGCGACGGCAAACAGATCGTGCTGCACAGCGACCAGCTTGTGCCGGGCGACCTGGTGGTGCTCGAAGCAGGGGACAGTGTCCCGGCCGATGGCCGCATTTTGGAATCCGCCAGCCTGAAAATTGAAGAAGCTGCACTGACCGGCGAAAGCGTCCCGGTGGATAAAGCGGCAGCCATGCTGAATCTGACTGCCAACGGCGGAGACATCCCGCTGGGCGACCGCAAAAACATGGCCTACATGGGCTCCACCGTCGTGTACGGCCGCGGCAAAATGCTCGTCACCCGCACCGGTATGCAGACCGAAATGGGTAAAATCGCAGGCGCACTGGCGGCTGCCAAGGATGAACAGACGCCGCTGCAGCGCCGCCTGGATGAACTGGGACGGCTGCTTTCCAAGCTGGTTCTCGGCATCTGCGTCTTCATCTTCTTCTTTGACCTGATTGCTGCCGGTGAATTCACCCTGAAAAGTGTGCTCTCCACGCTGATGGTGGCGGTCTCGCTGGCTGTGGCAGCCATTCCGGAAGGTCTGGCGACCGTCGTTACGGTCGTTCTCTCCATCGGCGTCACCAATATGAGCAAGCGACAGGCCATCATTCGCCGCCTGACCGCCGTCGAAACACTGGGCTGCACACAGGTCATCTGCTCCGATAAAACTGGTACACTGACCCAAAACCGCATGACCGTCATTGAGCATATGGGCGATACGGCGCTGCTTGCAACGGCAATGGCACTCTGCAATGATGCCGTCCTCAACGATGAGAAAATGGGGGAGGGCGAACCGACCGAAGCGGCACTCGTGACGTTCGCTGCGGCAGAAGGGCTTGAAAAACCGTCGCTGGAGGCGGAACAGCCGAGAGTGGATGAAGCGCCCTTCGACTCCTCCCGCAAAATGATGTCCACCGTTCACTGCGTCAACAACGCGTTCGTGCAGTACACCAAGGGCGCACCGGATGAAGTGCTGCAACGCTGCACGACCATCTGGGAAAACGGACAGGCTCAACCGCTGGATGATCAAAAACGCGCCGCCATCCTGAAGGATAATCAGACGCTGGCGAATCAGGCGCTGCGCGTCCTCGCAGCTGCCAAACGCGATTGGCCGACAAAGCCGAGCGATCATACCCCGGAAGCGCTGGAACAGGAGCTCTGCTGGGTTGGTCTGGTCGGCATGATGGATCCGGTTCGCCCGGAAGTCCAGACGGCCATTGCCAAGTGCTGCGAAGCCGGCATCCGACCGGTCATGATCACCGGCGACCACATCGATACCGCTGTCGCCATCGGTAAACAGCTCGGCATCATCGATAGTGCCGACAAGGCCATCACCGGCGCAGAGCTGGATCATCTCACGGATGAAGAAATGGCCGAGGCCGTCGAACGCTACAGCGTGTATGCCCGCGTTCAGCCGGAGCATAAGGTGCGAATCGTCAACGCGTGGAAAGCCAAGGGCGCCGTCACAGCGATGACCGGCGACGGCGTCAATGATGCCCCATCGATCAAATCGGCGGATATCGGCATCGGCATGGGCATTACCGGCACAGACGTCACCAAAAACGTCGCGGATATGGTGCTGGCCGACGACAACTTCGCCACCATCGTCAATGCCGTAGAGGAAGGCCGCCGGATTTACGACAACATCCGCAAAGCCATTCAGTTCCTGCTGGCATCCAATATGAGCGAGGTGCTGGGTATCTTCTTCTCCACACTGCTGGGCTTCACGCTGCTGAACCCCGTCCACCTGCTCTTTATCAACCTGATCACAGACTGCTTCCCGGCACTGGCACTCGGCGTGGAAAAAGGCGAAGCCGATACCATGAAACGCCCGCCGCGCAATTCGTCGGACAGCATTTTTGCCGGTGGTCTCGGCATCGATATTGTTTGGCAGGGCATCTTCATCGCCGCTGTGACGATGGTTTCCTATGTCATCGGCCACTGCATGGAAATCGGCGCTTTTGAAATGCCGAAGGGCGTCAGCCCGGACGGCATGACGATGGCCTTCCTGACGATGAATATGTGCGAAATCTTCCACAGCTTTAATATGCGCAGCCAGCGGAAGAGCATCTTCACCCTGCGCGGGCAGAACCGCATCCTCTGGGGCGCAATGGCGGGCAGCCTGATTCTGGCCACCATCGTTGTGGAGGTTCCGGCCATTGCCAAGCTCTTTGGCTTCACCTCGATCTCGCTCTCCGAGTATCTGGTTGCTCTCGGCCTCGCGATTCTCGTCATCCCGGTGGTGGAGCTTGTCAAGCTCTGCCAGCGCCATTCGCACCGCCGCAAGGCATAAGCCATACAACAGAAAATTCCAACAGAAAACCGTCTTCCTCCATCGATATCGATGGAGGAAGACGGTTTTTTCGTGCGTCAGAGGACTTTTATCTGTTTTCAATTGGCTCCCGGTACACTTCGCGTAGACCGGCTACGTCGGTCACCGGAACGGAGAAAATCAGCGATTTCGCCGGGGTCTGCATCCCGGCCGCCGCATGAACCGACTTCATCACGGCCTCACGCACGGAATCCTTCAGCACGATGAAAATCATCTCTTTTTCCGGTGCCAGCGAAACGCCAAAGAACTTCTCCGCATTTTCGCTGCCTGCGCCGTGCGCGTGGACAACGGTACCGCCGCCCGCACCGGCCGCATAGGCGGCATCCATTACAGTTTCCACATAGGTCTTATTGGTGATGATCACGATGAGCTCGTGATTCTGCTTCTTTTCACTCATTTTTACTTCCTCCATAGCGGTTGATCCGTCACCGGCGAGATAATGGAGCGCAGAGGCGCCGACGACACTGGAAACGGGAATCGTATATGCAATGCCGCGCCCGACCACATCCATATCCATTTCAAGAACAAGATCCCGCATGAGCTCCTGTCCCTTCTGTTCGGGTACAACACACATAAACACTTCTTTTTCAGTCTCAGCCAGTCCGAGCAGGCGGCGAATGTTGTCGCGTGCCGTCCCGGCTCCCAGCATACGAAGCGTCAGCGGAACGCCCTTTCGTTTGAAAAATGCCGTAAAATCCTCGCAGTTGCTGCGCTTCACAATCGTAATCAGATAGGAAAGCTGCATAATGAATTACTCCTTTCTGCTACCGTCGGAAACGTCCAATTGGATAATGACGTCATCATCGACGGGCAGGTCCTCTTCTTTCTGTGCGTTGAGTCTTTTTGTTTTAATCTTGAAGGCAAGACCCAAAATCTGAATGGTGATCAACGGCGTCATGGCGACCATGGCCACAATGCCGAAGGCGTCCTGCGCAACATTTCCGCCGAGCGCCTCGCTGGCACCCATGGCAAACGGCAGCAGGAACGTGGTGGCCATCGTTCCGGATGCAACGCCGCCGGAGTCGAATGCAATCGAGGTGAAAATATCCGGTGCCACAAACGTTAGCAGGATGGCCAGTGCATAGCCCGGAATCAGAATCCACAAAATGGGAATCTGCGTCAGAATCCGCAGCATGGCCAGACCGATGGAGCAGGCGACGCCGATGGAAAGGCTCAGACTGAGCGCCTTGGACGGAATCGCACCGCCGGTGATTTCCAGCACCTGCCGGTTCAAAACGTGAACCGCCGGCTCCGCAGCCACAATGAAGTAGCCGATGATCATGCCGATCGGAATCAGAATCCAGTTGCTGTCCAGGCTGGAAATAACCTGACCGATGAGATTGCCCGCAGGCATAAAGCCGACGTTTGCGCCGGTCAGAAAGAGCACCAGCCCCACATATGTATAAGCCAGACCGATCAGAATTCGCCAGACCGATTTCCGCGGCAGATGCAGCGCAAAGACCTGATACAACAGGAAAAACACGCAGATCGGTGCCAGCGCAACGGCGACATCCTTCATGTAAATCGGGAAAGCCCGCAAAAACTGGAGACAGGCGTCGCGGGAATCGGCCAGAACCGGAACCTCGACCGGAGAATACACGCCGCCATCCGTCGGGTAGAGGATGCCGAGAATCAGGACAACGAGAATCGGTCCAATTGAGGAGAGCGCCACCAGACCAAAGCTGTCGCTCTCCGAACCGCCGTCACTGCGGACGGAAGCAATACCGGCACCCAAGGCCATGATGAACGGAACGGTCATCGGCCCGGTCGTGACACCGCCCGAATCGAACGCAACGGCCAGGTAATCCCGGTTCGGCAGCAAAAAGGCCAGCAGAAAGACCAACGCATAACAGCCGATCAGGAGATAGGACAGCTTGACCTTGAAGAGAATTCGAAGAATGGCCAGCACAAGGAACAGGCCGACACCGATGCCGACGGCCACCATCAGCATCGTGCTGGGAATGGACTGAACCTGATCTGCCAATACCTTCAAATCCGGTTCGGAAATGGTGATGATGAATCCCATCAAAAATGAAACCGCAACAATCAGCCACAGCTTGCGGGATTTGGTTAAATGAGCGCCGACCTGTTCACCGATGGGTGTCATGGCGATGTCTGCGCCCAACGTGAAAATCCCCATGCCAAGAATCAGACAAAGGGCGCCAAGGATGAACATCAAAAACACATCATTGGAGATCGGTGCCACGGAAAAACAGAGTACAGCAACGATCAACGTAATGGGAATGACGGATTTGAGCGACTCCTTGACCTTTTCATGAAGATTCGAGTACAATGTGTGCATTCACTCCTTTATTGAATTTCACTCGATCCGGAAGGGGTCAGGCGGAATTCCGAATCGGAGATTTACAGGGCAATGATCGTAACCCCATCCTCGCCCTCGCCGTAGACGCCGGGGCGGAAGGTTTTGACCTGACGATGGTGGCGGAGATGGCTGCGGACAGCGTCGCGCAGCTTGCCGGTTCCTTTGCCGTGGACGATGGTGGCTTCGGTCAAATGCTGACGAACCGCCGCATCCAGATACTGATCCAGCTCGTACAGCGCTTCGTCGGCTGCCAGCCCGCGCAGATCCAGTCGGTTGGAAACGGATGGGGCAGCAGCGCCGGGGAGCATCTGACTGGCAGCAGCCGCCGAAACGGGTACCTTCCGCTTCTTGGCAGCGGGCTTGTCGGCCGATTCGCAGATCAGACGCACCGCGTCCGTCTGCACGCGGACTTTCATGGAACCGGCCTGCACCTGAATCCGCCCATCCTTGTCCGGAACGGTCAAAACGACGCCGTCCACGCCCATCCGGTCAATCAGGACATGGTCACCGATGGCCAGCGGACGGCTGGGAACCACCGCATCGGGCAAATCCACAGCTGCTTCCGAAACGGCCGCTGATGCTTCCATGGCATTCAGACGACGCCGGGCTTCCACCGTTTCACGGTTCAAATCCAACGATTGCAGCTCGCCCTCGGCCTGCGCATACATCCGACGCAGATCGGCCAGCAGCGCATCGCTCTCGGCGCGGGCATCCCGGACAATCTGCATGGCCTCCTCACGGGCGGCGGCCTGCGCCTTGGCCTTTTCGGCCTCCAGCTGCTTTTCACGGTCACGCGCACGGCGTGTCAACGTCTCAATTTCGCGGCGAAGCACCTCGGCCTGCCGTTTTTCCTCCTCCAGCTTCTGGCGGTTGCGCTCCAGCTTGGAGATGACGTCTTCAAAATGGCTGGCTTCCGTCCCGATCAGTTCGTGCGCATGGGCAATGATTTCCTCCGGCAGACCCAGCCGCCTGGAAATGGCGAATGCGTTGGAGCGCCCGGGAATCCCGGTCAGCAGGCGATAGGTGGGACGGAGCGTCTCAATATCGAATTCGCAGGAGGCGTTTTCCACATTGGGTGTGTTGAGGGCGTACACCTTCAATTCTGCATAGTGCGTGGTGGCAGCCACTCTGGCACCGAGGGAAGCGGCGCGCTCAATCACGGCAATGGCCAGCGCGGCACCCTCCGTGGGGTCGGTACCCGCGCCGAGCTCATCGAACAAAACGAGCGAGTTCGGTGTCACACGGGAGAGAATCTCAACGATATTTTTCATGTGTGAGGAAAACGTGGAAAGAGACTGCTCAATCGACTGCTCATCCCCGATATCCGCATAGACGCCGCCGTCAAAGGAAACGACAGAACCCTCTGCGGCTGGAATGTGCAGCCCGCAGCGCGCCATCAGCGTGAGCAGCCCCAGCGTTTTCAGACTGACGGTTTTCCCGCCGGTGTTGGGACCTGTGACAATCAGCGTGTCGTATCCGGCGCCGAGCGCGATATCGATCGGAACGACCTGCTTGGGGTCGATCATCGGATGCCGCGCCTTTTTCAGCTCAAAGCGGCCTTCCTCATTCAAAAGTGCCGGCCGCGCATCCAGTACCTGCGAAAGACGCGCCCGTGCAAAAATCAGATCCAGCTGCACCAGCATCTGGTAAGAAAGCAGCAGAGCATCCCTCCGGGCAAAGGTTTCCGATGAAAAACGCGCCAGAATCCGCTCAATCTCGTTCCGCTCTTCGCCTTTCAAAACGGAAATCTCATTGTTGGTCTCCACAACTGCCATCGGCTCAATAAACAGCGTGGCACCGCTGGACGAAACATCGTGAACCATGCCGGGCACACTGCTTTTGTGCTCAGCCTTGACCGGGACAACATACCGGCCGGAACGCTGCGTAATCAGCGTTTCCTGCAAAATTTTAGAGGCGTTCGGGCCGGAAATGATGCGCGCCAGAATCTCCCGAACGCGGCTCTGCGCAGCAGACAGCTTGCGCCGAATGGTCAACAGCTCGTTGCTGGCCGTGTCGGCGATTTCATCCTCACTGAGAATGGCGTCCGTGATGCTGCGCTCAAAGCCGTAATCCGGTCGCAGCAGCGAAAAATAGTCGTCTATGCAGGTTTCGACCTCATCCCGATCGCGAAACCGGTAATCCCGCGCACTCCGCGCCGCACGGAAGAGCGCGGCAACCGTCAGCAACTCAGCCATCGAGAGAATGCCGCCACGCTCTGCACGCAGCAGGAGGGCAGAAATATCCTGAACGCCGGAAAACGAGGGCGTACCCTTCCGACAGGCCAGCTGAAACGCGGCAGAGGTTTCCTCTGATAAACGATTGGCCTCCTTCAGACTGCCGGCGGGCGTCAGATTCAAAGCCGCTTCCTTGGCGGCCGGGGATACGGCATAGGAAGCGAGCTGCTCGCAGACCTTGTGCAGCTCCAGCGTCCGCATGGATTTGATTTGAAAATCGTCAATTGTCATAGCTATGTCCTTTCGGCGCTTCAACGGGAAGCGCCGGGAATGATTTGTAAAAATGCAGCGGCCTGGTATCGCAATCCAGCTGCGCAAACAGATATCGCTCCGTCACGGCGACCGTATCCGAAATGAGCGGTTCCTCCGGCGGAGCGGGCAAAACCTTCTTCAACGGCGCGGCGGAAAAATAGGCGAGAGCGGGCAGAACGCCGGACGGACAGAATAAGGCACCGGCCATGCGATCAGCCGTGGTCAGACAATCCGCACAGCAGACCGCGCCATCTGCCGGTAACAGACTTCCCTGTGCGCAGGGCGCACCGCAGCGGGAACAGACGGTCAGCTGCGGCGTATAGCCTGCAATGCAGGCCATGCGCATCTCAAACGCGGCACGAATCCACTCCGGCGGATAGGAATCGGCCGCCAACGCATACAGGCAATTTAAGGTCAACCGCAGCAAATCCTCACAGTCGGAATCCGAATCGGCAACAGCGGCGGCAATGTCCGAAAAATAGGCCGCTAAAGCCAGCTTTCGCGGATCCGTCCGAAGCCCGAGAAACAGCTCAAGGGGCTCCGCTGCGTTGACAGAATACAGCCCTTTGTTTTCGAATAACGTGAAATCCGTGTAGGAAAACAGCTGACAGGCGGGTGCAAACGGGCATTTCAGCCGCATCACTCCGCGTGCACGCACCGAAATGCGGCCGCGCTCAGCTGTGATCACGGTCAACATTTTGTCGTGATCCTTGAAGCGGGTTTCGCGTGTGATAAGACCTTTGAGTTTGACAAACACGTTTCGGCTCCTTTACTTTGATGCGGGCGTATAACAGGTAAGCCTCCGGCAGACCTGTAGCGGCGAACAGAGCCCATGATTGCTTCTGGTTCATGGCGAAATCCTCCTGCCTGGTCGGTATTTGCCTTTAGCATTTGCCAAAGCCGAAGCGCATATGAACCCAAGCGGAAAAATTACAGCTCCTGATCCTGCATCACGGAAAGCTCCGAGAGGAAATAGGCGTTGTTGCGCCAGTCATTTTTGACCTTGACCCACAGCTTCAAAAAGACCGGGGCATCCAGCAGCCGCTCAATTTCAAGGCGGGCAGCAGAACCGACGTGCTTCAGCATGGAGCCCTGCCGGCCGATGATGATGCTCTTGTGGCTGTCCTTTTCGCAGACGATCAGAACGTCGATCTCGATTTTTCCGGTTTCGTCCTCGGCAAACCGCTCTGTTTCACAGACGATGCCGTGCGGAACCTCTTCGTTCAATGCGCGCAGCAGCTGCTCACGAACCAGCTCCGCCGCCAGCACACGCTCCGGCTGATCGGTCAGTGCATCGTCCGGCAGCAGATGCTCACCCTCCGGCAAACGCTCCTCGATCTCGGCGAGCAGCTCCTCACAGCCGTCACCCGTTCGCGCAGAGAGGGGGATGACTGCGGCGAAATCGTGCAGCGCTGCATACTGGCCGATGGTCTCCAAAATGATGTCTTTTCTCGAAACATCTGTTTTATTGAGCACCAGAATGCACGGAATTTCATTTTTCTTCAGCCGTTCAATCAACGTGATTTCCGGCTTGCCGGGCTGCTTGTCGGCCTGCGCGACCAAAATGGCCAGATCGACATCGTCCGCTGTCGAATAAATCGTTTTGATCATTCGGTCGCCCAGCTTGGACTGCGGCTTGTGCAGCCCGGGCGTGTCCAGAAAAATCATCTGGACATTTCCGCGGGTCAGAACCCCGGTAATCTTGTTGCGCGTCGTTTGCGGCTTCGGAGAAACGATCGAAACCTTTTCGCCGATCAGCTGATTCAGAAGCGTCGATTTCCCGACGTTTGGCCGCCCGAGAATGGAAACGGTGCCGCATTTGGAAAGAGCCTGCATATCATTCATGGAAACTTGTCCTCCGGTTATCGTAAAATATTGGCCGCCCGCAGAATCTGATCCTGCAAAGCGAACATCTGCGCTTCGTCCTCCGGCGAAGTCTCGTGGTCATAGCCCAGCAGGTGCAGGGCGGAGTGCGCTGCCAAAAATGCACATTCCCGCAGCGGGGAATGCCCGTAGGCGTCGGCCTGCTCGATGGCGCGCTGTGTACAGATGACAATGCTGCCGAGGGCGATGCGCCGGTCCTGCCAGTCCTCCGGTGCAGCGACACTGCGCGGCTGATCGCCGGGATGGAGCGCAAGGGCAGGGAAGGAGAGGACATCCGTCACCGCGTCGCGGTCGCGCTGGCTGCGATTCAGTTCGCGAATTTCTGCTTCATCCACGAACAGCAGCTCGACACTCAGCGCATCCTCCATCTTCAAAAAAGCAAACGTGCTGCGCACCGCCTTCCGTGCAGCCGCCATCCAGGCGTCGTGCGGCGGCGGAGTGGATTGCGGCAGCGTAATGATCTGATGTGCCGGTGTCACTCGACGAATCGTAGAAATCAACATCACAGAAAAACAACCTTTCAAAAGAGATCAAAACCCGGAACACAGCCGGTCAACGCCGGAAGGACGAGCGATAAACGGTTCGCTTCTCGGCGGCCTGCTTGGCGTGCGCAGCGCCGTATTTGTCGTAGGCGTCGATGATGCGCTGTACCAGCTCGTGGCGCACCACATCGGCACTCGTCAGGAAAACGGAGGCAATGCCGTCCACGTGCTCTAAAATCTTGACCGCATCCTTCAGACCGCTCCGCTTCCCGGCGGGCAGGTCAATCTGCGTGATGTCGCCGTTGACGACGACACGCGAATTGAACCCGATGCGCGTCAAAAACATCTTCATCTGCTCCGGCGTCGTATTCTGCGCTTCGTCCAGAATGATAAAGGAATCGTCCAGCGTCCGCCCACGCATGAAGGCGAGCGGAGCCACTTCAATGCTGCCGCGCTCCAGATATTTCTGAAAGGTATCGGGGCCGAGCATATCAAACAGCGCATCATAGAGCGGGCGCAGATAGGGGTCTACCTTGTTTTGCAGATCGCCCGGCAAAAAGCCGAGCTTCTCACCGGCTTCAACGGCCGGCCGCGTCAGAATAATCCGGTTGATTTCCTTAGCGCGAAACGCGGAAACGGCACAGGCAACCGCCAGATAGGTTTTCCCGGTTCCGGCCGGCCCGACGCCAAACGTGACCGGGTGCGTCCGAATGGCCTCCAGATATTTTTTCTGGCCGAGGGTCTTCCCCTTGATGGGTCTGCCCTTGGCCGTCACACAGACGACGTCGCTGGCCAGCCCGGCAATCTGCTGACTGTTGCCGTCGTTGACCAGAGTGATGCAATAGCGGACATTCTGCGTAGAGATGGGCTCCCCGTGCGCTGCCAGCGAAAAGAGGCCGTTCAGCACTTTTTCCGCATGATCGACGGCTTCCGCGTCCTCACCGGTGATCTTGAGGTCGGTGTCGCGGTTGATGATCCGCACATCATAGGCCTGCTCAATCAGCTTGATATTCTCATCAAAATTTCCAAAGACCGTGGCGACATTGTCCAGTCGATCGGTGATCAGCACTCTCTCGTACATACGGCAGAACTCCTTTCATGGTTGACGGATACTTCCCGTGTCGGTCAGTGGGGAATAGGGCTGCGAAACGACAATGTCCTCCAGACATTCAGCCGACAGCCGTACCGTCAAAACGTCGGAATCCACAGAAGCAGTCACCTCAGAGGTGACAATCTGCCCGTTCTTCAGGGAAGCACGGAGGCTCTCAAACAGAGCGGCAGTCAATCGCGCTTCCTCAACGGCCGGATCCAGAACGACCGGCTCTGTGACATATTCCAGATACTGTTCCGTCACAATTGTCAACGGAAATCCGGACACAATTTTCCGACTCTCTATTATTATATCATACTCGTCAAATACTTTTCCATGGCTGAATGGTAAATTTATGGGTTGACCGCAAAAAATCAGACGGCTTCGCCGCATTGCTTTCCCGGTATATACCTTCTGCCGGGCGATCAACGAGGACGAAGCGCACAGCTCGTGCCAGGTTCGCGCCTCAATATCGGCCAATGCGTGTACCAGCCGGAAATTGCCCTCCTGACCGATGGGAATCACCGCACTGACGAGCAGATCACCGCGCAGAACCGTGTCGCCGACGGCAACCACCGGCTGGCCGTGATAGGCGTACAGTGCGGTGATTACACCGGTGCGGGCGGCATAGACCGAGGTCGGCTCATCGAGCGGGATGACCTCCGGCGCAATCGTCCGAAGCCGATAGTCGATTTCCACCGTCGAACCCCGCAGAAAAATGCCGATCCAGGACAGCTCCGGCACGGCGGCAATGACCTGCTCCTTGATCATTTCCTCATCGATGGCGGCAATGGCTGCACCCGGCTTCAGCCCGAACACGGCGAGCTGGTGCAGCAGCTCATGCGCAGATAGCCCCTCCGCCCGGATAGAAATCTGCCAGACATACCGTGAGGACAGCAGGATCGCCAGCGCTGTCAAAAGACCGCCGAGCCAGAAAAAAGGACGGTGAAGCGACGCCAGAACAATCGAACGAACGCCGGATTTTTGCACAATGCGAATCCGGACATGGCGGCCGGAGACCAGATGTGGAAGCCGTCGAAAATCGGCCGCACGCATCCGGACGCGCAGCGTCAGTGCATCCAAACGGCGGACATTCCGCAGTCGGATGCCATTTTGCAGACAGATGTTGAGAAACCGCTCCGGATCCGGCGAAGCAACAGACAGCTCAAGCTGCGTATCCAGCGCGGCCAGCAGAGACTGAATCATGACACCCTCCCGTTATTCAAAGCAAATCTGAAGCAAACGCCCCCGAACAATGGCACTCTGCCCGGAAGCGGCATCGATGTGCAGCGCCTCTCCGTGAATCTGAATCGCAAACCCGTCGCATGAAAACGCAACGCAGGTCTCTTCCGCACGGGAAATCCGCTCATACGCGCCAATCCAAACCGATTCCTTCCCACAGACATACAGCTCACAGACGTTCGGCACAATCGTTTCCGGCAGATCGAATGCGGTCGCCGCCGCACGGTAGATTTTTTGATGCAGCTTGTGCAGGGTCATGGTGATTCCCACCGCCTTTCACGAATGAATATGCGAATCCGGCCTCAAAAAACACTGTCAGCCGCCCCGACACGGCAAATCTCCCGGCTTGAGAAAAAACGCCACGACCCTGTTGCAAAGGTCGCGGCGTTTCTGTACAGACGGAAAAAGGGGGAGCAGCTTACTTCCAAACAATCTGCTGAAGATACATCCCGTCGCCCGCTTCACAGACATCGAGAAAGTCGATGCGGAGCTTGTGGATGGTGCCAATCCAGAAGGCCTTGCCGGATAGATTGATGGTCAACGTGTGCAGCTGCCCGTCAGCGATGAGCGACTCTCGCACACTGGCATCAGCTGTCGGAGCGGTGATCGTCCCGGCGCAGAAAAACAGGTCGAGCATAGGATTGCCCGGGCTGTTCGTTTCCGGCAGCAGATACGTGATTTCCAGCGTCTTGTACTGGTTGGCAGAGAGCGCACCGTCGTACCCGATGGTCACGTGCGGGTCGGGGCCGGTGGCCGTCAGAAGCGTACCGCGTTCGGCAGAATGAAAGGCCACAACGGCATTGTTCGTGGGTCGCAGATATGCAGCGTGCTCCAAAACGGTGAAATCCAGCTCCGCCGCATCGGCTGCTGCCACGCTCCACTCGATGGACGGCACCTTGCCCTCACGAGGACTTTTGTCCGCATACGAATCCTCATTGGTAACCACTGCTGAATCGTCCAGACGGAGACTTTGCCTGTGCAAATCCAGTGCGTCGTTCGCAGCAAAATCCCGCTGCTCCGTGAAGGTGGTTCGAATCTCGGAGAGCGTTCCGGTGGTCATGAGATAGCTGTACGCCAGCGGTTCAAAGGAGTGGAGCTGAATCATCGCTTCCGGCGCCACATAGTTGGTCGCCGCGCTGCGAGCCCCGGTGGAATAGGTGAATTGGTACCGGCCGGCGTAGAGCACATCGATATTCGGAACGTAGAGCCCGATGCCGAAATCGTCCGTTGCATTCGTCCATGCGCACCAGGTTTCCGTGTTGGAGGCGCGGAGCCGGAAGGTACAGTCAGCGGCGTAATCGGCATCGCCCCAAAAATTCAGGTCATCGCGAAATGACAGCGTATCGCCCGTCCAGGGCTGCGTCCCGTTGTAGAACGAAAAGGTGCTCAGATAGCTGACGGTGTAGAAGGCTGGCAGCTCCTGATTGTGCAGGGGGTGCTCCCAGCCCGAAAAGTCGAGGAAACGATTGTCCACCTGAATGCGGTCTACGTAGAGCGTATACGTGTTTTCCATGTAGGACGGGGTGATCCGGTTGTCGTTGGACCAGTCCATCGGCTGAGACTTGATGTACACCGAAGCGTCCGTGACCACCACATCAATGAGCCGACTGTGATTCTGCGCGACATCGCCGCCCTGCACGGGGTTGTAGACCCATTTGGAACCGTTGAAATGGCCGGGCGTGTATTCGCTGTTTTCCTGCACACCGTAGTACGACTGCTGAATGAGCCGCCCGGTATCGTATTGGTTGACCAGATTGTCGAGACGCTTGATTCCACAGCGCTTGTCTTCCAGATAATTCACACCGCCGCCCCAGATGAGACGAATCCCCAGCTTGTAACGGGCATTTTCCAGATAGAACGTGTCGCTGCTTTCGCCGTACAGGGGGTAGTCCTGCGTATGGAACGTGCAGAGGGCAAAGCTGGCGGTCTCGTCGTTGCAGGTTTCAAAGGTCATGGACTGAACGCCAGCCCCGTGAAGGCCGCTCAGATAGGAGCGAATCAGACAGGAAAAGGTCTGCGTCCCAGCCTCCAGATAAAAATCATCGACGGCGGTCTGACCGTCAACCGTATAGGTGACGGTGCCGTACAAGGGCTGGGTGGCGGTATAGCCGAGCGCCCAACGGTTGAAGGCTTCGGCGGTGTCGGCGGGGTCAAAGACCAACGTCAGCCCTTTGTCGAAAACAAGCTGATTGCCCACAATGGAAGCATAGCCGGTCGCGGTGTAGCGCAGTCCACTGCTGTGGGTGACGGTTGCGGTCTGGCCTTCCTCCTGAATGGTGACGGTCGGCTCAAAGACCGGCTGATCAGGGACGGCAATTTCAATGATCGAGTCGGAAACGGTGGTTGCTTCTGGATCAGCAGAGGATGCGGACGTCGCCGACGGACTGTCCGATGCGGTGGGATGCGCGGGTTCGGCCTGACAGGCGGCCAACGGAAGAAGCAGCGCTGTCAGAACGGCGGAGAGCCGGAACAAATGCGATCTGCGTTTCATAAGGCGAAAACCTCCTTGCACATGAAAACCCGGATGCATTGATTATACCATGTTTCGGCGCCAAATGCAATCCAAAAAAAATCGTCACATCGCCATACACCATACTGAAACCACATTTTGAAGCATAAAGATAGCAGCAGAAGTGCGAAAAAAGGGGGACAGTTTCGTGACCAAAACACGGCTCGGCGCGTCCGTTCTTAGAGGCAGCCTGCTGATTTCCGTGGGGCTGCTGCTCATCGGCTCTGCCACCGTCCGGACAGCCGTTCAAAAGGGAATGCAGCTGGCCATCGGCAGCGTGATTCCGTCTCTGTTTGTCTTTTCCGTGACCGCCGACCTGATCGTCCGTCTGGATGCGCTGCGCCCGGCATCCAGACTGCTGTCGCCGCTTTTTCGCCGCATCCTGCACTTGCCGCCGGATGCTGCGAGTGCGTTTCTGCTGGGTGCTGCCGGCGGCTATCCCATCGGCGCACAGACCGTTGCAGCGCTGTATGAAGCGGGGATACTGAACCGCCGGGAAGCGGAATACGCCCTCAGCTTTTCCAACAACTGCGGTGCCGCGTACATGATTGCCGTCGTCGGACCGCAGCTGGGACTGACAACGGCAAAGAGCGCCCGGCTGTTTGGCCTGCATCTGCTTGCCGCCCTCCTCACCGCCGTCCTGCTCCGACCGTTTGCCATGCGCGGTGAAGCCGCACCGGCACACGAAAGCCTGAGGCCGTCATCGGCCAATCAGGAGAGCTTGCCTGTGCATCTGACCGGTGCGGTCGGACGCGCATCGCTGGCCATGCTTCGCCTGTGCGGCTGGATTTGCCTCTTCAGCGTGGCGACCGCCTTGGCCGACCTCGTGCAGGCCGGTGCAGCAGCCGGACTGCTGGAGCTGTCGTCAGGCATTGCAGCACTGGACCGGAACGAGCTGGCAACGGGCGCATTCCTGACGGGGTTCGGTGGGCTGTGCGTAGCCTGTCAGACAGCATCCTTCGCCGCCCCACATCACCTGCGAATGCGGTGGTATTGGGCGGGCAAGCTCCTGCAGGCTTTTCTTTCAGCAGCACTCAGCCGCCTGCTGCTGGCGGGATAAAAAAGTCGCCGTCGGCGCATATCCGCGCGGGAGGGACAATAGAATGAAACAGAGAACAGACAGATTTCAAAACGCCTGAATCTGTGAGCAGGCTGAAAGGGTGAAAGCAGAATGGAATTGAATTTGAAGCGCGAACCGGTCAGGGATTTGGCAGCCATTGCCCGCCTGAGTGCGATTTCGGAGGAAAGCGGAGACGTCGTCGTCCCAGACAGCCTGCCGGATATCATCCGCATCGTTGAAACGGATGCGCACGTGGAGGTCAAAAACCGCGAGGTACGCGGAGGAAAGCTGTACGCGGAGGCGGCTGCACATATCAGCGTCGTGTACGTGCCGGAGTCGGGCGGTGGCCTCTGCCGCCTGGCCATTTCGCTGCCGCTGTCCGCAGCGATGGAGCTGGGTGAGGAGGCGGAACAGGCCGAACAGATTCTGCTCGATGCCGCGCTGCTTTCGGCGACGGCGCGGGAGCTGAATCCGCGAAAAATCTCGGTCAAGGTTGCCTGCAATTTTGTGGGCACGGTGTATGCGGCGCGGGAGCAGGAGCTCTGTACCGGCCTGGAACAGAGCGGAGCCGTGGAAATCCGAACCGAGGCCAGGCGTGTCCGTCTGACGACCGGCCTCTGCGAAAAGACGCTGACAATTTCGGACTCTGCAGAATTGAACATCAACCCATCGGATTGCTCGGAAATCCTGAAATATGAGCTCCATATCAAAACACTCGATCAAAAAAATATCCGGAACAAAATCATCCTCAAGGGCGAAATTCAGGTGACGATGCTCGTCTCCGGCCGGTCGGAAGAATCAACCATCCGAACCGTAGAGGCGGTGCTTCCGTTTGCCGGCGTGCTGGACTGCGAAGGCGTGCAGGAGGAATCGGCGGTGGAGCTGAAATACCGTGTCGCCGGGTGCGAACTGGAACCGGTGACGGAAAACGGAACCAATCGCCCGCTGCTGACGGCAAAGCTCAATCTGACGGTTTGCGCAGAGGCATGGGAGGAGCGGGAAATCAGCTGGATTGCAGACGCCTACAGCCTGAAAGGCAGCCTGCTTTGCGATACGGCGACACTGCCGTTCCGCAAAGCGCAGAAGCCGGAGACGCTGCGGCAGACAGAGCGCGATACCATTGCAACCGGCGTTGCGATCCGCAATGTCTATCTCTGCAGCGTGACCGCCGATCATGCTGCCTGCCGTGATACGGAGGAGGGCTGCGAGGCCGTGGCAGACGTGAAACTGAAGCTGATTCTGGAAGCGGAGGACGGCGGCATCTATGCACTGGTCAAAAACGTCACCGCATCGGCGACGGGGAGCGGGCACGGCTATGCGGTGGAAAGCCTGCAGGTTGCCGATCAGAGCTATCACATCAGCGGTAGCGAAGACGTGGAGGTGCGCTATACGCTCGTCTTCTCCCTGCAGGGCAACGAGGAGGAAACCGTCACCCAGGTGAGCGGGATGCATCTGGAGGCCGACGCGGAGGAGGACGTCCGCAAACCGGCACTCACACTCTGCTTCGCCGGCGAGGGCGAAACATTCTGGATGCTCGGCAAACGTCTGGGCGCTTCGTCCACCGAGATTCAAACGGCCAACGGCCTGACGGGTGACTGTCCGCCGACAGGCAAAATGCTCCTGATTCCGCGGGGCGCACGCGCCGACAGACAGGAAGGGGGAATGAAAGCATGAATATGCAGGAACTGTATGCGGATATCAGCGAGCGGACAGGCGGGAGCATCTATATCGGCGTGGTGGGTCCCGTTCGAACGGGCAAGTCCACCTTCATCAAGCGCTTCCTGACGACCTTCGTCATTCCAAATCTGGAAAATGAACACCAGAAGGCGCGTGCGATGGATGAGCTGCCGCAGAGCGGCGCCGGCCGAACAGTTATGACGGCAGAGCCCAAATTCATCCCGGAGGACGCGGCAGAGGTGTGTCTGGGCGGTGTTTCGGCGAACATTCGCATGGTGGACAGCGTTGGCTATCTCGTACCGAGTGCGCTGGGACAGTTCGAAGACGAGCTGCCGCGCATGGTCAGTACACCGTGGTTCGACCATGAAATCCCCATGACGGAGGCGGCGGAAATCGGCACGCGAAAGGTGATTGCCGACCATGCAACGATCGGCGTGATGGTGACCACAGACGGGACGATCACCGACATCCCACGGGAAGAGTACGCCGACGCGGAGACACGCGTCATTCAGGAGCTGCAGGCCACCGGCAAACCGTTCGTGATCGTCATCAATTCCACCAATCCGAATGGCAGCGAGGCACAGTCGATAGCAGCCGAGCTGCGCAGCCGCTACGATGTCTCCGTCGTGGCTGCCGACGTCATGCAGATGGAGGTGCCGACGCTCGAGGCCATCCTGACGAGCGTTCTCTATGAATTCCCGCTGCAAACGGTGGATGTGTTTCTGCCGGACTGGTGTACATCGCTGCCGCCGAACCACTGGCTGAAGGAAACCATTTTCCGAAGTGCCGGCCATGCGGCGTCCGGCATCCGCCGTGTCCGCGATGTCGAAGCGCTGGAAACGGCGCTGTCGGCGGTGGACTGCGTCGCCTCCTGCCAGTGCCGCGACGTCGGTCTGAGCAACGGCGCAGCCGCCCTGGAGGTGGAAATCCCTCGCTCCGTCTTTTATCGAATTGCCAATGAAGAAACCGGCTTCACGCTGTCCGGCGATCAGGCACTCCTGCCGCTGCTGCGCGAGCTGGCCGAGACGAAAGCGGCCTATGAGCGATTCCGGACAGCCATCGAAGAGGTGGAGCAGAAGGGCTACGGCATCGTCACGCCGGGCATCGCGGAGCTGACGCTGGAACCGCCGGAGCTGGTTCGGCAGGGCAGTCAGTTCGGCGTGAAGCTGTCGGCGTCCGCTCCGTCGATTCACATGATCAAGGCGAATATCCAGACCACAGTCTCACCGATTGTGGGCAGCGAAAAGCAGTCGGAGGAGCTGGTCGAATCGCTGATGAGCGAATTCGAGGATGACGCCCTGAAAATCTGGGAATCGAACATCTTCGGCAAATCCCTGCATGAACTGGTCAGCGAAGGGCTGACCGGGAAATTGAACCATATGCCCGAAGCGGCGCGGTGCAAGCTCCGCGAAACGCTGGAACGCATCATCAATGAAGGCAGCTCCGGCCTGATCTGTATCATCCTGTAGCCTCCCAATCCGATGAAACCGCCGACAGCCCGACCGTTTGCAGCCCAAACGGCCGGGCTGTCGGCAGAAAAATCTTTACAGACTTTCCAATTTGTAGTATAATGAAATCAACAGAAAATCTCAGGATGGGAGCGGAACAGATATGACAGTCAGAGAATTGTCGCGGGCGCTGAACTGGCCGATGGCCGTCGAGGGAGCGGACAGGCCCGTCTGCGGCGGGTGGTGCGGCGACCTCTTGAGCCACGCCATGACCCATGCGGCGAAAAATGCCGCGTGGATTACGGTCATGACAAACGTCAATGTGGCGGCGGTCGCGGTCATGCGCGAGGTGGCCTGCATCATTCTGGCGGACGGACAGCAGCCGGATGAATCGCTACTCGATGTAGCGATTAAAGAGAAAATTACAATTATATGCACGCACGAAGACGTGTATACGGCGGCAATTTGTCTGTCACAGCAACTTTTAAGACCAAAAAAATATCGAAATGAGATCGGTTTTCCGGAAAAACGCTGGACGCCGCCAAAAAAAAATTGGGTTTTCCAAAAGGAAATGGTGGAAAAATTTCGAAAAATGTGATACAATAGTGGCAACTCTGCGGAGCCGTTCCCGGCGCGGGCAGATGGTCTCGCTCCGGGTCTTTGACCGCAGCATATTTGAGGAGGATTGCAGGAATGAAAAATAAGTTGGAGACAGTCCCGTTCAAGGACTCGCCTGAAAAACGGGCGCAGCTTGAACAGATCATCGCCGAGCATAAAGACATTCCGGGCGCGCTGGTTCAGGTTCTGAAAAAAGCGCAGGAAGTATATGGCTATCTGCCGCTTGAGGTTCAGATGGCTGTGGCAGACGGGCTTGGATTATCCCTGGAAGAGGTCTACGGCGTCGTAACCTTCTACGCGCTGTTTTCCATTGAACCAAAGGGTCAGCACCGCATCTCCGTCTGCCTGGGTACCGCCTGTTACGTCAAGGGCTCCGGCGCGATCTATCAAAAACTCTGCGAACGGCTTGGCATGAAGGAAAGCGGCGGCTGTACGCCGGATGGCAAGTTCTCGCTGGAAGCGTGCCGCTGCATCGGTGCCTGCGGGCTGGCCCCGGTTTTGACGGTCGATGATGAAGTCTACGGCCGCCTGACTGTGGACGATGTGGATAAGATTCTGGCCAAATACGCATAAGCAGGATGAGAGAGCTGTCCCTTCACATTCTGGATATCATTCAGAATTCCGTTTCCGCCGGTGCAACGCTGGTGCAGACAGAACTCCGGACAGAAGCGCAGTCCGGACGACTGGAGATCACCATCGCCGATAACGGGAGCGGCATGACCGCCGAACAGCTGAAACGTGCGTCGGATCCGTTCTATACCACCCGCTCCAACCGGCGGATTGGCCTCGGCATCCCGCTCTTTCGACAGGCGGCAGAAATGACAGGCGGCAGCCTTGCAATGCAATCGCAGGCAGGCAGGGGGACGGTGCTGCACGCTGTTTTCCATACAGACAGCATCGACTGTATGCCCCTCGGCAATTTGAGCGAGACGTTTTCCACGCTCGCCATCTGCTATCCGCAGATCGATTTTGTCCTGACCTGCCACCTGGATGCAGACACTGTGATCATGGATACGCGCAGGCTGCGCGAAATCCTCGGTGATATCCCGCTGTCTGCACCGGAGGTTTCCGGATTTCTCCGAGCCTATTTCCGGGTGGAGCTCCCTGCGGACACATTTCCTGCGTGGAACAAGAAATAAGGAGAAGGATTTATGAAGTCACTCGAAGAACTGAGAGCCATCAAAGAACAGATGAAAACGAAGATCGGCATCAGAAATGACGATAAAGCCAGAATTCACGTCGTTGTCGGCATGGCAACCTGTGGAATTGCTGCGGGTGCTCGCCCAGTCGTCAAAGCGATTACGGATGCCATCGGCGAAAGCGGCCTGGTGGACGTCGCAGTCTCACTGACCGGCTGCATCGGCCTCTGCCAGTATGAGCCGATCGTCGAAATTACGGATGAAACCGGCACCAAAACAACCTATATCAACATGACCCCCGAAAAAGCACGCAGCGTCGTGGAAAGCCACGTTGTCAACGGCAACGTTGTGACGGAATACACACTCGGCGAGAATGCCTGAACAATAAAGGAGGAAAAAATATGTATCGTTCCCACGTACTTGTCTGCGGCGGTACCGGATGCACGTCCTCCGGAAGCGCGAAGGTCATTGATGCGCTGAAAGCCGAAATCGAAAAAAATGGTCTGAGCGAAGAAATCCAGGTCATTAAGACCGGCTGCTTTGGCCTCTGTGCCGTCGGCCCGATCATGATTGTCTATCCGGAAGGCTCGTTCTATTCCGGCGTTACGGCAGACGATATGCCGGAAATCGTCACGGAGCACCTCCTCAAAGGGCGTCCTGTCAAACGGCTGCTTTACAAAGAAACCGTGACGGAAGATATGATCAAATCGCTCAATCATACGCCGTTTTACTCCAAACAGAAACGTGTCGCGCTCCGCAACTGCGGCGTAATCAACCCGGAAAATATCGATGAATATATCGCCTACGACGGCTACGAAGCGCTGGGCAAATGCCTGACGGAATACACGCCGGAGCAGGTCATCCAAATCGTCAAGGACTCCGGCCTCCGTGGCCGCGGCGGTGCCGGCTTCCTGACCGGCCTGAAATGGCAGTTCGCCGCTGCCAACCAGGCCGACCAGAAATACGTCTGCTGCAACGCTGATGAAGGGGACCCGGGCGCATTTATGGATCGCTCCGTTCTGGAAGGCGACCCGCACAGCGTCATTGAAGCCATGGCCATCGCCGGCTATGCAATCGGCGCAACACAGGGCTATATCTACATCCGCGCCGAATACCCGATTGCCGTCAAACGCCTGGAAATTGCCATCAATCAGGCGCGTGAATACGGCCTCCTCGGCAAAAATATCTTCTCGACCGGCTTTGATTTCGATATCGAAATCCGCCTCGGTGCCGGTGCATTCGTCTGCGGCGAGGAAACCGCTCTGATGACCTCCATCGAAGGCAAACGCGGCGAACCGCGTCCGCGCCCGCCGTTCCCGGCTCTGAAGGGTCTGTTCGGCAAACCGACCATCCTGAATAACGTCGAAACCTATGCCAATATCGCGCAGATCATCCTCAAGGGTCCGGAATGGTTCTCCTCCATGGGAACCGAAAAGAGCAAGGGGACGAAGGTCTTTGCGCTCGGTGGCAAAATCCACAACACCGGTCTGGTGGAAGTCCCGATGGGAACGACACTGCGCGAAGTCATCGAGGAAATCGGCGGCGGCATCCCGAACGGGAAGAAGTTCAAAGCCGCACAAACCGGTGGTCCGTCCGGCGGCTGTATTCCGGCTGAACACTTTGACATCCCGATCGACTATGACAACCTGATCAGCATCGGCTCCATGATGGGCTCTGGCGGTCTGATTGTTATGGACGAAGACAACTGCATGGTGGATATTGCCAAGTTCTTCCTGGAATTCACGGTCGATGAATCCTGCGGAAAATGCACGCCGTGCCGAATCGGTACCAAACGCCTGTATGAAATGCTCGACAAGATCACAAAGGGTCAGGGGACACTGGAAGATCTGGACAAGATGGAGAAGCTCTGCTACTACATCAAGAACAACTCCCTCTGCGGCCTCGGCCAGACGGCACCGAACCCGGTTCTCTCCACCCTCCGCTACTTCCGGGACGAATACATCGCTCACGTCACGGAGAAACGCTGCCCGGCCGGTGTCTGCAAGAAGCTCCTGAACTATGAAATTGTCGCTGATCAGTGCAAGGGCTGTACGGCCTGCGCCAGACAGTGCCCGGTCAATGCCATCAGCGGCACCGTGAAGCAGCCCCATGTCATTGACTCGTCGAAGTGCATCAAGTGCGGCGCCTGTATGGAAAAATGCAAGTTTGGCGCCATCATCAAGAAATAAGGAGGAGCGGACTCATGGATACAATCAATGTCAAAATCAACGGCCGGGACTATTCGGTTCCCAAGGGCGCAACCATTCTGGAAGCGGCGCACTCGGTCGGCATCGAAATCCCCACCCTCTGCTATCTGAAGGACATCAATGAAATCGGCGCCTGCCGCATCTGCGTCGTCGAAGTCAAGGGCGCACGCAGCCTGGTGGCCGCCTGTGTCTATCCGCTCGACCGCGAAGGAACGGAAGTCTGGACAAACAGCCCGGCGGTGATCGAATCCCGGAAAACAACGCTGGAGCTGATTCTTTCCACCCATAAGCGGAACTGCCTGTCCTGCGTCCGCAGCGGCAACTGCGAACTGCAGAAGCTCTGCCACGAATACGGAATCGAAGATGAAAATCGCTTCGAAGGCGCCCGCAATGAATACGAAATCGACAATTCCGCCGTCCATATGTACCGCGATAACGGCAAATGCATTCTGTGCCGCCGCTGTGTCGCTGTCTGCGATAAGATTCAGTCGGTTTCCGTCATCGGCCCGAACGAACGCGGCTTCAAAACCCATATCGGCTCTGCTTTTGAGGCCGATCTGGCTGAGGTGCCCTGCGTTTCCTGCGGACAGTGCATCACGGTCTGCCCGACCGGCGCACTTGCGGAACGTGACGACACCCAGAAGGTCATCGACGCGCTGAACGACAGAACAAAGCACGTCATCGTTCAGACTGCACCGGCCATCCGCGTCGGCCTGGGCGAAGAGTTCGGTCTGCCGGTCGGCTCCATCGTGACCGGCAAAATGGTCGCAGCCTTGAAACGCCTCGGCTTTGACGGCGTCTTCGATACGAACTTCACCGCCGACCTGACGATTATGGAAGAGGCGACGGAATTCCTGGAGCATTACAGCAAAAAGGAAACCCTCCCGCTCATCACATCCTGCTCGCCGGGCTGGATCAAATTCGCCGAATACAACTATCCGGATATGCTGCCGCATATTTCCACCTGCAAATCTCCGCAGGGGATGTTCGGCTCCGTTGCAAAAACCTATTATGCCGAAAAAATGGGTCTGGATCCGAAGGACATCGTCGTTGTCAGCGTGATGCCGTGTACCGCGAAGAAGTTCGAAGCACAGCGCATGGATCATACTGCCGTGGAAGGTCTCGCCGACATCGACGTGGTTCTGACCACGCGTGAGCTCGCCCGCCTGATCAAAAAGCAGGGCATTCTGTTCAATGATCTGCCGGACGAAGAATTCGATGCTCCGTTTGGACTGGGCAGCGGCGCGGGTACCATCTTCGGTGCCACGGGCGGCGTTATGGAAGCGGCACTTCGAACCGCTGCAGAAATCGTCACCGGCAAACCGCTCGAAAAGCTCGAATTCGAAGAGGTCCGCGGAACCGCCGGCATCAAGGAAGCGACCTATACCCTCGCGGGCAACGAAATCCGCGTCGCCGTCGCATCGGGTCTGGCCAACGCCAGAAAGCTGCTGGATATGATCCGATCCGGTGAGAAACAGTATGATTTTGTGGAAATCATGGCCTGCCCGGGCGGCTGCGTCAACGGCGGCGGTCAGCCGATTCACTCCGGCAACTACCTGAATTTCCACGACATCCGTGCAGAACGTGCGGCAGCCCTGTACAGAGACGATCAGAACCTTCCGGTTCGCAAATCCCATGAAAATCCGGATGTTCAGCGCGTCTATGACGAATACTTCGGCAAGCCGGGCAGCCACAAGGCACACGACATTCTGCATACAGGCTATACAGCACGCCAGAAATACTGAGCCGCATCCATTGCACAGGCGGGAACCGGATGGTTTCCGCCTGTGTTTTTGAACTGGTAACTTTTGAGAAAACGAGGGAAACCGTTATGAAACTGACTGTCTATCTCGGTGCCAATGAGGGCAATGACCCGGCACTGAAAACTGCCGTGCGTGAGCTGGGCGAATGGATTGGAACGGCCGGCCATACGCTGATTTACGGCGGCTCCAAGGCCGGTCTGATGGGCGAACTGGCAGAAAGCGCACTGCGCGCCGGCGCACCGGTCATCGGCGTCGAACCCCAGATGTTTATTGACCGCGAAATGCAGCTCGACGGCCTGACCGAGCTGATCGTCACGCCCGACATGGCGACGCGCAAGGCCAAAATGATTGCACTCGGCGATGCCTTTCTCGCGTTTCCGGGAGGAACCGGCACACTCGAAGAAATCGCCGAGGTCATGTCTATGGTGTCACTGAACCTGCTCGATGCCCCCTGTATTTTATACAATCTGAATGGCTTCTATGACGATTTTCGCCGCCTTCTCCAACAGATGATTCAAAAGGGACTCTCCACGCCGGAACGGCAGGAGGGGATTCTGTTCGCCGAAAACCTGTCCCAAATCCACGAAATCCTGGAGAAAGCCCGCTGACGCCGGACTTCCGCGATGCTTTTTTTGCCTTTTTGCATGGGGCAGCTGCATATCCCACCTGTTTGAAGCGATGAAAAAACGCGGTGCATTCCGGAAAGAACGCGCTGAAAATTGTCGAAAACGGTTGACATTTTTCGAGGGCTGTGATATGATACACTTGATAGTCTGATGGAACGGAAATGGGGAAACAAATATGACGCTGGACAAACTCCGTGTCGGCAGTTCAGCTGTGATCACAGAGGTTGGTGGAGACGGCGCACTGCGCTGCCGCCTGCTGGATATGGGTCTGATCCCGAGAACGCAGGTGACGCTGCAAAAAGTGGCACCGATGGGCGACCCGATCGAAATTCGTGTGCGCGGCTATGAATTGACGCTTCGACTGGAAGAAGCCGGAAAAATCAAGGTGGAGGAGGTCGGACGCGTATGATTTTTGCACTCGTCGGCAACCAAAACTGCGGAAAAACAACACTGTTCAACGCGCTGACCGGCTCCAATCAACACGTCGGCAATTTTCCCGGCGTCACCGTTGATCAGAAAATGGGGGCAATTCGCGGCGAGAAAGACGCTTCGGTCGTGGATTTGCCGGGGATTTATTCGCTTCGCCCGTATACGCAGGAGGAAATTGTCTCCCGCGATTTTATTCTGAATCAAAAGCCGGACGGCATCATCAATATCGTAGACGCCACCAATATTGAACGCAACCTGTACCTGACGCTGCAGCTGCTCGAACTGCGTGTCCCGATGGTTCTGGCACTGAATATGATGGACGAGGTGCGCGCCAACGGCGGAACGATCGATGTCGCCGATATGAGCCGCGCCCTTGGCATCCCGGTTGTGCCGATTTCTGCCGCCAAGGGTGAGGGCATTTCTGAGCTGATCAATCAGGCGCTGACCGTTGCGCGCAGCAAAACATTGCCCAAGGTGCAGGATTTTTGTCAAGGCGACTCTGCGGTTCACCGCTGCATTCATGCCGTTGTCCACCTGATTTCAGACCATGCATCGCGGCTTGGCCTGCCGGAACGCTTCTGCACCGCCAAACTTATCGAGGGCGGCGACCATTTGGCAGATGAGCTGGAACTCGATCAGAACGAGCGGGAGCTGCTGGAACACTGCATCGTCCAAATGGAGGCGGAAGCCGGATTGGATCGCAACGCCGCTCTGGCCGATATGCGCTACCGCTTCATTGAATCGGTCGTGGCATCCTCCGTGGTCAAATGCCACGAAAGCCGCGAACACGCCCGCTCCATGAAAATCGACCGCATCCTGACCGGTCGCTTCACCGCAATTCCGATGTTTCTCGGCGTCATGCTCCTCACATTTTACCTGACCTTTGACGTGATCGGCCAACAGCTGTCCGACTGGCTCGCCGTCGGAATCGACGCGCTGACCGGTCTGGTGGACTCCGCGCTGACAGCATATGGCATGAACCCCGTGGTGCATAGCCTGATTGTCGATGGCATCTTTGCCGGTGTCGGCAGTGTACTCGTCTTCCTGCCGATCATTGTCACACTCTTCTTCTTCCTATCCATTCTGGAAGATACCGGCTACATGGCGCGTGTTGCCTTCGTTATGGATAAGCCCCTGCGAAAAATCGGCTTGTCCGGACGCAGCATCGTCCCCATGCTGATCGGGTTCGGCTGCTCCGTTCCGGCCATCATGGCCACACGCACCGTTTCCTCCGATCGCGACCGGAAAATGACGATTTTGCTGACTCCGTACATGAGCTGCTCGGCAAAAATCTCGATTTATGCATTTTTCACCGCCGCCTTTTTCCCGAAATACCGTGCGCTGGTGATGATCGGCCTCTATGTCCTGGGCATTCTGGTCGGTATTTTGGCCGCACTCGTCATGAATCGGACACTGTACCGCGGCAAACCGGTTCCGTTCGTCATGGAACTGCCAAACTACCGGATGCCGAGCGTGAAAAGCGTTGCACTGCTGCTCTGGGAAAAAGCAAGGGACTTTCTGCAACGCGCCTTTACCATCATTTTCCTGGCAACGGTTTTGATCTGGTTCCTGCAGAGCTTTGATCTGCGCCTGAACGTCGTCACCGACAGCTCCGACAGCCTGCTGGCACTGGTCGGCCGCGTGATCGCTCCGATCTTTGCACCGCTCGGCTTTGCAGACTGGCGCTGTGCAACGGCGCTGATCTCCGGCTTCGTCGCCAAGGAATCCGTCGTCAGCACGCTGGAGGTGCTGCTGGGCGCTGCAACGGTGATGACACTGTTCTCCACCCGCTCAGCCGTGAGCTTTCTGGTTTTCACGCTGCTCTATACGCCGTGCGTGGCGGCCGTTGCGACCATTCGCAGGGAACTGAACTCCGTCCCAAAAACGATCATTGTCGTCGTGATGCAGTGCGCCGTGGCCTGGGTTGCATCGTTTGCGGCCTATGCGATTGCGGGGCTGCTCGTATGAAATGGCTGGACTGGATGCTCCTCGCACTGGTGGCCGTCTGTATGCTGCTCGCATGGCGCGTCTGGCGAAAGGCCAACCGACGCGGCGGCTGCGGCTGTGGATGTGACCGCTGCAGCAGAAGCTGCTGCACACAGCCGGAACATGATGCACGATCGAAATGCTCCGAACAAAAAACGCAACCGAACACCGGCTCTCTGGCCGATACCAATCTATAAAATCAGGAGGAAATCACATGAACAAACTCAATCCGAACGGCGCGGTTCGCCCTGAACAGCTTGCCGCGTATGGCGCAGCCTATCAGAACAACGCACTGCAAAAGGCCATGTCACACGTACTTGCACACTGCTCCATCGCCGATGCCGCCATCGATGATACCGCCATGAAGCAGATGCTGCACCGCTTCTCCAATGAACTGCCGACCATGACCGTCACGGCTCAGAAACAGACCGGCCGCTGCTGGCTGTTTGCCGCGCTGAATCTGATTCGCGAAAATATCGCCAAGGAAAACAATCTGGAATTCTTCGAATGCTCGCAGAGCTATGCGGCTTTCTGGGACAAGTTCGAACGCGTCAATTATTTCTATGAAAGCATTCTTGCAACGGCCGACCTCGAAGTCGGTGACCGCACCGTGCAGTACCTGCTGCAGACCGGCGTGCAGGACGGCGGCCAGTGGGATATGTTCGTCAACCTCGTCAAAAAGTACGGTATCGTCCCAAAGGACGCCATGCCGGAGACCAAACAGTCCAGCGCATCTGGCGATATGAACCGCTTGCTGAATGAAAAAATCCGGGGCGATGCAGCGCACCTGCGCCGCATGGTTGCCGAGCACGCGACGGATGCGGAGATCGCATCGGTCAAAGATACGTTGCTGCACCAGGCCTATGGCTTCCTGTGCAGCTGCTATGGCGAACCGCCGAAGACCTTCGACTTCGAATATGTCGATCGCGACAACGTCTACCATGTGGAGCGGAACCATACACCGCAGACGTTTGCGGAAAAATACGTCGGCGATATGCTGTCCAATTACGTCAGCATCATCAACGCCCCGACGCAGGACAAACCGTTCCATCATGTCTACACCGTCGAGCTGCTCGGCAATGTGGTGGAAGGCGATCCTGTCCGCCACCTGAACCTGCCCATGGATGAGTTCAAAACACTGGTTCTGCAGCAGCTGGGCGATGGGGAACCGGTCTGGTTCGGCAGCGACATCAGCTATTTTGGCAGCCGCCCGCATGGCGTCTGGGACGATAGCTCCTTTGATTATTCGTCCGTGACCGGCTTCACCATGGAAACCACCAAAGCGGAACGGCTCGATCACGGCATCAGCGCCATGAACCACGCCATGGTGCTGACCGGCGTCAACCTCTGTGATGGCGCACCGAACCGCTGGAAGATCGAAAACAGCTGGGGCGATGAAACCGGCAACAAGGGCTACTACGTCTGCAGCGACACCTGGTTCGATCAGTATGTCTTCCAGGCGGTCATCCATAAGAAATATCTCACCCAATATGAAGCCGTGCTGGCCGAGCCGCTCGTGCAGCTGAAACCGTGGGATCCGATGGGTTCGCTGGCCGACTGAAGCGACAAACACTTCCGGGAACCGGTTTCTCTGACGAAAACGCCTACTTGACAAATCAGAGAAAGCATGATATAATAGCCACAATATATGAAAAAATGCGGTGAACAGGAGGAGTACCTGAATTTCTTCCTCAGAGAGAGCCGCCGGTCAGCTGAGACCGGGTGTGAGCGGCTTGGAAAGAAACAGGGGAAGGTCGCCTGTGAGCATTCCCACCGAACCGAACGGTACAGGTGCGGAACGGGTGCGCCCGTTATAGGGCATAGAGTGTGCGGCTCTTGCTGCAAACTCGGGTGGTACCGCGGGAGTTGAACAGACAGCGCCCGTCCCGAACAGTTTCGAGGACGGACGCTGTTTTTGCGTTCTGTCCCAATCAATCCGAAAGGAGACCGATTCATGCAGAAAGAATTGGAAAAAATTTATAATCCGTCTGACGTGGAAGACCGAATTTACCAGATGTGGGAGGAAGAGGGCTGTTTCCACGCAGAGGTGGATCCGGCCAAGCCGCCGTATTGCATCGTGATTCCGCCTCCCAATGTCACAGGCCAGCTGCATATGGGCCATGCAATGGATGAAACCCTGCAGGATATCCTGATCCGTGTCAAGAGAATGCAGGGCTTTTCCGCCCTCTGGCTACCGGGAACCGACCACGCAGGCATCGCAACGCAGATCAAAGTCGAAGAGAATCTGCGCAAAACCTCCGGAAAAACACGGTATGATTACGGGCGCGACGCCTTCGTTGATCTGGTCTGGGACTGGAAACGCGAATACGGCGGCCGCATCATCAAACAGCTGAAAAAGCTGGGTGCCTCCTGTGACTGGCAGCGCGAACGCTTCACCATGGATGAAGGCTGTTCCAAGGCCGTTCGTGAGGTGTTCGTCCGCCTGTGGGAAAAGGGTCTGATTTACCGCGGCAACCGCATCATCAACTGGTGCCCCAAATGCCGCACGGCTCTCAGCGACGCCGAAGTCGAATACGGCGAGCAGAACGGCAACTTCTGGCACATTCGCTACCCGTTCAAGGACGGAAGCGGCTACCTGACCATCGCCACCACACGTCCGGAAACGCTGCTGGGCGATGCCGCAGTCGCTGTCAACCCGGAGGATGAGCGGTATCGCGATATCGTCGGCAAAACGCTGATTCTGCCGCTGGTCGGCCGCGAAATCCCGGTCATTGCCGATGAATATGTCGAACGCGATTTCGGAACGGGCTGCGTGAAAATCACACCGTGCCATGACCCGAACGACTTTGAAGTCGGAAAACGGCACCAGCTGCCGGAAATCCTGATCATGGACGGCGACGCCAAAATCATCAACGGCGGCGTCTATAACGGCCTCGACCGCTATGAAGCACGGAAACGGATCATTGCCGATCTGGAGGCGCAGGGTCTGCTGGAACGCATTGAGCCGCACGCACACAACGTCGGAGCCTGCTATCGCTGTGGGACAACGGTCGAACCGGTTGCCTCTAAACAGTGGTTCGTCAAGATGAAACCGCTGGCGGAAGCAGCCATGGAAGTCGTTCGCGACGGCCGCGTGGAGTTCGTGCCGGATCGCTTCTCGAAGATCTACATGAACTGGATGGAAAACGTACACGACTGGTGTATTTCCCGCCAGCTCTGGTGGGGTCACCGCATCCCCGCATGGTACTGCGCCGACTGCGGCGAAACCATCGTCGCCCGCGAAACGCCGACGGTCTGCCCGAAATGCGGCTGTCAGCACCTGACACAGGAAGAAGACGTGCTGGATACCTGGTTCTCCTCGGCGCTCTGGCCGTTCTCAACGCTGGGCTGGCCGGAGAAAACGCCGGAGCTGGATTATTTCTACCCGACATCCACGCTGGTTACCGGCTACGACATCATCTTCTTCTGGGTCGCCCGTATGATTTTCTCCGGCATGGAGCATATGGGAAAGGAACCCTTCAAAAAAGTCTTTATTCATGGCCTTGTCCGCGATGCACAGGGGCGGAAAATGTCCAAATCGCTCGGCAACGGAATTGACCCGCTGGAGATCATCCGCCAGTACGGCGCCGATGCACTGCGCTTCATGCTCGTGACAGGCATCAGCCCGGGCAACGATACCCGCTTCACCACGGAACGCGTGGAAGCCAGCCGCAACTTTGCCAATAAGCTCTGGAATGCCTCCCGCTTCGTCCTGATGCACGCCGGAGACCGTGCATATCCGCTGCCGGAGAAGCTGCGCCGGGAAGATAAATGGATTCTGACGGCCCTGAATAACCTGATTGCAGAGGTTACGGAAAATATCGAACGCTATGACCTCGGTGTTGCCGCTCAGAAGCTCTATGATTTCGTCTGGGACAGCTTCTGCGACTGGTATATTGAGCTGGCCAAACCGATGCTGACCGCCGGCGGCGACGAGGCCGACGCAGCCAAGGGCGTCCTGCTGTATGTGCTGGATAAAATCCTGAAGCTGCTCCATCCGTTCATGCCGTTCATCACGGAAGAAATCTACGGCTGCCTGCCGGGGACGGAAGGCCGACTGATCACCTCCCAGTGGCCGGTCAGCCGTCCGGAACAGATTTTCGCAGACGACTGTGCCAAGACCGAGCATATGATGGCGGTCATCCGCGCCATCCGCAATCGCCGCGCCGAAATGAACGTTCCGCCCTCCAAGAAGGCAACCCTCACCGTCGTTGCGGCGGATCAGGAAGCGTATACCCATGCGGAGCCGTTCCTGAAAAAGCTGGCCTCCGTTTCGGAGCTCTTCTTCGTTCAGGATGCGTCCGAACTCGATGAAGGCAAAATGACGCGCATCATCTCCGGCGCAGACCACCTCTTTATTCCGACCGGCGAACTCGTCGATCAGGAGAAGGAGCTGGCACGACTGAAAAAGGAACTGGCCAAAAATGAGGCGGAACTCGAAAAGCTGAACGCGAAACTCGCTAACCCTGGCTTTATCGGGAAAGCCCCGGCCAATGTCGTCGAAGCGGAAAAACGCCGTGCAGCCGCGCTGACCGAAACGGTCGAAGCGGGCCGTGCTGCTGTCGCCGCCATGGCGCAGTAAACGCAATTTACGAATAAAAAACAGACCGTGTGATTCGTCACACGGTCTGTTTTGCTTACAGTTGAATTCAAAAAGCAGCGCGACAGGGAGCAAATGGACTCACTGATCGTATTCGGTCAGCAGGACTTCCTTCCAGTCCTCAGCCTGATCGGCCAGATAATAGGTGCGCATCGACCACGGCGAGAACGTGACGTGGAGCGGAACCGGCAGCAGATCGCCGGACACCGTCACATCTGTTTCGCGCCCATCCGTTTCGTACAGCCGCAGAACCAACCCGGAGTTGTCTTCGCTGCGCTTGCAGGCAGAGAGCATGATGTTGTCGGCGCTGATGCGCAGGGAGCTGTACGGCTCACGGCTCAGCGAACCGGAATGCAGGGACGTGATGACATCCGTCTTTTCCGCCTCCGACAGCGTTTCAACCAGCTCGGAATGCCAGGTCTCCATGACCGCTGTCAGCGGCTTGTTCAGCTGCCGTGCAGCGCGGATGACCGGTGCCCAGCTGTCGCCGACCGGCATCAGGGTGTAGGAGAATTTTCGAGCGCCCTGTTCGGTGAATTCACTTTCTGCGGTTCTGGAACCACCGTGATCGCCGTAAATCGGGCTGCGGAGAATGGTGTGGTAAATGGTTCCGTCCTTGACAGAAGAGCTGTAGGTGTCGCTGTTGAGCAGTGCAAATCCGCCGCGATCACCCTTCACCGCCGTCCACTGAAGCCCCGGCTCCTCTTCGCCGTCAGCCGGACGCTCAATAACGCCGAACGGAATCTCGTAGTACGCCTTCGGATTCTCCACCTTCATCGGCCAGGCGATTTTCAGCATCTTGTGATGCTCGTGCCAATCGACCTCGGCGCGGACAGAAAGCTGCTCGCTGCCGGGCTCCAGTGAAAAATACTGTGTCAGACGGGAATCGTTGTACCGGCTGACGACCTTGACGGTTGCACGAATCGGTCCGCTCTCCGTCACAGTCACCTCTGCATCGCCAAAACGTGCCATGTAATCGGTGAAGAAGGTCTTCCCGTGGCTCCATGCGTCGTGATAATATTCATCCACGACCACCGGCACAGCGGCACGGTCGGTGATCAGCTCTTCGCCGGTGCGCTTATCCCGGAAGGAGAGAATTGCGCCGGTGTGCAGCTCAAACTCAATGCGGTAAATATCGTTTTCAAGAACGGTGCCCTCGTGGTTGTTGGCCGTCCGGTAGCCGGAATAGGGGATTGCACGAACCGGGCTGTCCGGCGAATCCGGCGTCAGGCGCATCTGCTCCTCCTGCGGAACCCAGTCGTCGTTCATGTAGTAGACGGCGTAGCCCATGGCCGGCACGTGCGCACGGAACAGCGTATCGGTGCGCCAGAAGCATTCCTCTGTCGTCGAGTAGATTTTCTGGAAAGGGATGTCCTGACCGTTGTGGTCGGTCATGCGGATGGCGCTGCGGAACAGCCGGACAGTCTCGTCCACATCAAACCCGTGCGGGTTGAAGAGGACAATCGGCACACCCGTGCGAATGGCGGCCGTGTCGATCTGCCAGGAAATGGTCTGCAATGCGCTGTTTTCTTCCACAGCGGCTGTGTTGAGCGCTGCGCCGTACATATAGGCGGAATCGTCGTGGACTTCGCGGATGGAGCAACCGCCCATGGAATCGTGGAAATGCAGGAACAGAATGTTTTTCCAGGCCTCCTGCAGCCGGTCGGAACGGAGCGGTCTGCCGCACAGCAGGCGCGCCAGCATCCCGAAATTTTCGGCAGCCGTCAGATTGTTTTCGCCACGGCGAATCCCGTTCTTGACGGCAGAGACGGTTGCATAGCAGCCGGCGGCGTGATGCTGCAAATCGTCGTGATGCTCCGGCAGTGCGACACCGGACGCACGGACGTGATCAAAGAAGTCCGAAACCGTCGAATAAACCATCTTGATTTCCGGATGCTCTTTCCGATAGGCTTCGATCAAGCGCAGATTCTGAATGGTGGGGCCGCCGCCGTGGTTGCCGACGCCGTAAAAGAGGAAGCCCTCATCCAGATCGGTCGCTGTCTTGGTGTCCACTTCGTTCAGACGGTATACCAGCTGCTCCTCCGAACGGAAATTGTAGCAATAGCCTTCCAGAATCCGATGCGTCAGGACGGAAGAGCCGTCCGGGGAAACCCAGTTGAACAGGTCGCTGTCCAGATGCTTTTCATGCTCGCCGGGGCGCATGAAAATATAGCTGTCCATGCCGCTCTTCTTCAAAATCTGCGGCATCATCAGATTGTGGCCGAACGAGTCTACATTGTATCCGACCTTTGCGGTGACGCCCAGCTTTTCCTTGAAGAAGCGCTGCGCATACAACGCCTGACGGGCAAAGCTCTCACCGGACGGGTTGTTGCAGTCCGGCTGGACGTACATACCGCCGACGACGATCAGACGCCCTTCTGCGACACGCTGCCGAACCTCTTCAAACATGGCCGGTGCAAATTCCTCGACCCACTGGAACACCGAGGAGGAGGAACAGACAAAGACAAAATCGGGAAATTCCTTCATCCGATCCAATGCGGAACGCATCGTCGCCTTGGCTTCACTGCTGCCTTCCTGCCAGCGCCATTGCCAGACAGGGTCGAGGTGAGCGTTCCCGACCAGATAGTAGGTGGATTTCTTTTTCATAAAACAGAGTCCTTTCTGTGGAATAACAGAATCAAAACGGATTCCCGCGAAGAAACCGCAGAATCTACAAAAGAATCAGCGTAATGCCGTTGTTGTATTTTTCCAGATCGCTGTCTTTGGCGGCTTCCGGACAGGCGGTGAGCAGCTTGCGCGTTCCCTCGTTAAAAATGGAGAACTCCTCGCCGCGAACATATCCGCGAATCTGTCCCTTGCGCTGGCAGCCGTCCAGATAACGGCGCAGCTCGATCCGCAGCTTTCCGCCTTTCCCACTGGAACCGTAGCCGTGAATGATCTTGATTGCTTTGGTTCGCATGGCGCGCTGCGTGGTCAGAATGGTATTCAGCCGTTGAATGGCCTGAGCGACCGTCGGCATCCCGGCTTCCAGATTAAATTCAAGCATCGGCTCACCTCGCAAAGATATTATACAAAAGAATCTTTGAAAATGCAAGCGCAGAGAAGGAGTTTTATGGTATAATAGAACAGGAAAATCCCGGAACCGGGAAACTGCACCGAATTTTACTTATTTCAATAGGAGCGTGTTTGAATATGAGCATACAGAATCACGATTTTCTGGATCAGACAACCTGGGGGGCACTGCTCGCCAAATTCGAAACACTGTACGGCAAGGGCGAAACGCCGCACCTCTTTTTTGCACCGGGCAGAGTGAACCTGATCGGCGAACATATCGACTACAACGGCGGCTTCGTTTTCCCGGCCGCTTTGACCATCGGCAACTATCTCCTCATCCGCGAAAACGGCCAGAATCTCGTTCGCATGGCCGCGGATGACCTCGATGGGACACTTGTTTCCGTCCCACTGTCCGATCTGGAATCCAAACGCGGAAAAGAGTGGGGTGCATATCAGATCGGCGTCCTGTATGAGCTGGAAAAGCTCGGTGTTGAGCTGAAGGGCTTCGATATGCTGTTCTATTCCACACTGCCGTTTGGCGCCGGCCTTTCCTCCTCGGCCTCGCTCGAAGTTGTCACGGGCTATGCCGCAATGGTTTTGTGCGGCGTGACGCCGGATCTGCGCGAGCTCTCCCTCCTGACGCAGCGCGCCGAGAACCAGTTTGTCGGCGTCAACTGCGGCATCATGGATCAGTACGCCTGCGCAAATGGCAAGGCGGGCTGCGGCATCCTGCTGGACTGCGTCTCTGTCCACAGCGAAAGCGTTCCGCTGAATATGGATGGCTATGCCATCGTCATCGGCAACACCAACAAAAAACGCTCGCTGGCTGATTCCAAATACAATGAACGCCGGGCAGAATGCGAAGCCGGCCTGGCCGCCATGCGCACCGTTCTGGACGATCTCCCGACGCTCTGCGCCATGGATACGGAGACCTTCGAACGCTTCGCCACCCTCATTCCGGATGAAACGGTTCGCCGCCGCGTTCGCCACGCCGTCACGGAAAATGACCGCGTCCGGCAGTCTGTCACTCTGCTGCAGCAGGGCGATATCAAGGGCTTCGGCCAGCTGCTGAATGCTTCGCACGCATCGCTCAAGAATGATTACGAAGTGACCGGTCGCGAGCTCGATGCAATGAGCGAATACGCCCAGACGGTTCCGGGCTGCATCGGCTCCCGCATGACGGGTGCCGGCTTTGGTGGCTGCACCGTCAGCATCGTTGAAAAAGATCAGGTTTCCGCCTTCATCGAGAAGGTCGGCGCCGCATATGAAGCAGCGACGGGCTTGAAACCGGCATTTTATGTCTCCGATGCGGGGGATGGCGTTCGCGAACTGAAACAATAAACCGCAGAAAGGACAGGTTTTGCATATGGGAGCATACGGATACATCCGCGAAAAGCTGGACGTAAAGTATTTGATCCTGTTTGTTTTGTCATGCCTGGATATCAGTGTTTCGTTTGATGACGTCGTTGAAATGGCAATGATCGACAACGCCATGACGTATTTTGATGTCGCAGATGCATTCTATGAAATGGTTGACAGCGGCCATGTGCAGGAGGAGGAGGCCGGGAAATACCGGATCACCGAGCGCGGCCGCTCCGTGCTGACGGGGTATGAACGCCGACTGCCCGCGAGTGTGCGCCGGGATGCCCAGCGCGCTGTCATGAAAACGGTGGCACGGCTGAAGCGCGATGCGTTGATTTCGACCTCGACACGCGAAGTTTCAGAGAATAATTTTGTCGTCACGTTAAAAATGAGCGACAGTCTGGGCGAAATCATCAACCTGGATCTGATGGTTGTCAATAAGCGCCTGGCGTCGCTGCTGGAAGGGAATTTCCGCAACAATGCGGAAATGATCTACAACGAAATCCTGAACGCCGTCATGCGCGACTACTCTCAAACGGTTCTCCCGGACTCAGCAGGCAACTCTGACCGGGCGGACATGAACTGAAAGGATTTGTTTCATATGTCCCGTATTCTGCGACGCAGAGCAGCTGTGCTGACTGCGGCTCTCCTGTTCCTGACGGCGTTGCTTTCGGCGTGCGGCTCGAGTCAACCCGATTCGCCAACCCCTCAGACAACCCCGGCGACCTCCGTTTCCGAATCGAATGCAACGACACCGACCAGCTCGAGCGGCCTGCTCTCTGATATCCCGCTCTCCATGGCGACGTCCGTCACCTCATCGGAAGCGACATCGGAAGCGCCGACCGATACCACCGTTGCCACAGATCCGGTTCAGCCGATGTCGGTCAATTTCTTGACCGGATTGCCAACCTCGACAACCGAACACCAAAACAAACGCCCGGTGGCCGTTGTCTACAACAACCTTCGCCGCGCATTGCCACAGCACGGCATCAGCTCGGCGGATATCGTCTTTGAAGTCGAAGCGGAAGGCGGCGTCACGCGCCTGCTGGCCGTTTTCTCCGACATTTCCACCGTCGGAACCATCGGCTCCGTGCGCTCGGCGCGCCCTGTCATGGTGCATATTGCACTCGGCCTCGACTGCGTCTTTGCACATTCCGGCGGCTCTCCGCAAGCGTATCAGGACATCTCTACCTACAGCCTGTCCCATATTGACGGCCTGTACGATAACGGCTCTGTCTATTACCGCGACGCAGGCCGCCAGCAGAGCATGGGCATTGAGCATTCTCTGATGACAAACGGCACGCGCCTGCAATCCAAACTGCAGAAAATGGAGTCCTCCGGGACGCGGATGACGCTGAAAAGCGGCTATACCGCACCACTGGCCTTCAACGAGCGGGATATCCAGCCGACCAACGGCACACCCGCCCAGAAAATTACCACCAAATACGGCTCCTATCAGCCGTTCTTCCGCTATGACGCCAGCGCCGCGACCTATCAGCGCTACGAATACGGTGCCAAGCACATCGATCAGGCCACCGGCGAACAGCTGACGTTCAAAAACGTCGTGGTGCTTT
Organism: uncultured Oscillospiraceae bacterium; assembly: GCA_964448855.1. Taxonomy (GTDB): domain Bacteria; phylum Bacillota; class Clostridia; order Oscillospirales; family QAMX01; genus QAMX01. The sequence continues at coordinate 48,103 of CAYUXI010000007.1, forward strand.
CGGTACCGTCCTCTGTCATTTCCGGGGACTCGGCCGGTCGCCGTCAGTTTTCGGATGTAGGCAGCGGGACGGGCATCTATGCAACGGACGGTGTCTCTGTCCAGATTCGCTGGACAAAATCGTCTGCCACATCGCCGCTGAAGCTGATGAATGCCGACGGAACGGAACTGAAGCTGAATCCGGGCAAAACCTTCTTTTCCTACGTCAATGGGATGGGGCAGATCGTCGTCGGAAACTAAACCCTTCCGACCGCACCCTCCATCCAGAAAGTCTATCTGAAAGGTTCATTTTCCATATGTTTGAAAAACTGCTGCTGTTGGAACAGCGGTATGAGGAAATCAATGAAAAACTGGCTACACCGGAAGTGTATTCGCAGCCACAGCTGTCCGCAGCGCTGCAAAAGGAGCTGAAGGAGCTCGGCCCGATCGTGGAGATGTTCCGCGATTATCAGGCTGCCCGGACGTCCATGGAAGAAGCGCAGGAGCTGATGAGCAGCGGGGACAGAGAGCTGAATGAGCTGGCGCGGGAAGAGTACGAAAGCGCCAAACTGCGGATGGAGCAGGACGAAGAAGCCATCAAGGTGCTGCTCCTGCCAAAGGACCCGAATGACGAAAAGAACGTCATTGTGGAAATCCGCGCAGGTGCCGGTGGGGAAGAAGCCGCACTGTTTGCCAGTGTCCTGTACCGGATGTACGGGATGTATGCCGATCTGCATCGCTGGCATTTTGAGCTGATCAACGCCAATGAGACAGAGCTGGGCGGATACCGCGAAGTCAGCTTCTCGATCGAAGGCTCCGGTGCCTATTCCCGGCTGAAATACGAGAGCGGCGTTCACCGCGTCCAGCGCGTCCCGGAGACGGAGTCGGCCGGACGGATTCACACCTCCACCGTCACGGTGGCAGTGCTGCCGGAAGCGGAAGAAGTGGAGCTGGAAATCAACCCGGCTGATCTGCAAATCGATACCTATCGTTCCAGCGGCGCAGGCGGCCAGCACGTCAATAAAACGGAATCGGCCATTCGCATCACGCACCTACCAACCGGGATGGTTGTCGAATGTCAGGACGAGCGCAGCCAGTACAAAAACAAAGAGCGCGCCATGAAGGTGCTCCGCTCCAAGCTGTATGACCAGAAACTGGCCGAGCAGAACGCCGAAATCGCTGCAGAACGGCGTAGCCAGGTCGGAACCGGTGACCGCAGCGAACGGATCCGCACCTACAACTATCCGCAGAGCCGCGTCTCTGATCATCGCATCAATCTGACTCTGTATAAGCTCGAAAACTTCCTGAACGGCGATATGGACGAAATGATTGACGCACTGATCACAGCCATGCAGGCGGAAAAGCTGCGCAATGCGGAATCGTAAAAAACAGAAAGAAATCAGATGAAATCATGAAAACATTGCAATTGACGGCCAATGACATAGAAGTGGCTGCCAATCTTCTGAAGCGCGGCGGTCTGGTGGCCATCCCGACGGAAACCGTCTACGGGCTGGCGGCCGATGCCTTCCAGCCGGATGCGGTTGCACAGATCTTCGTCGCAAAAGGCCGCCCACAGGATAACCCTCTGATTGCCCATATCGCGTCGATCGAGCAGCTGTCGCTCCTTGCAGCGGAAATTCCGCCAGAGGCACGGCTGCTGGCGGAGCGCTTCTGGCCGGGGCCACTGACCATGGTTCTCAAGCGCCGACCGGAGGTGCCTGATGTCGTGACCGCCGGACTGGATACGGTGGCGATTCGCTTCCCGTCCCATCCGCTGGCTCGCGCCGTCATCGCGGCGACCGGCAGCCCGCTGGCCGCTCCGTCTGCGAATCTGTCGGGCTCGCCGAGCCCGACAACGGCGGCACACGTGCTGGCCGATCTGAACGGACGTATCGACGCGATTGTCGATGGCGGCGCATCCGATGTCGGCCTGGAATCCACCGTCGTTTCGCTGGCGGGGCCGGTGCCGCGCCTGCTCCGTCCGGGCGGCGTGACGTATGAACAGCTGACGGACGTTCTGGGCGAGGTGATCGTCGATAAAGCGGTTCGCCAGAAAATTGACGATACCGAGCGCGTTTCCTCACCCGGCATGAAATACCGCCATTACGCCCCCAAAGCACCGGTGCAGGCCGTCTGCGGAGACGGGGAAGCGTCGGCATCGTATATTCGCACACAAATCGACCAGACGACGGCGTCGTGCGCCGTGATCTGCTATGACCGGTTCAACGGCACATTTGGCCGCGCACAGTGCGTGCCGTACGGCGCGGAGGAACAGCTGGCCGCTCTGGCGCATAGCCTGTTCGACGCACTGCGCACAGCCGATCAGCTGGCGGTTGACCGGATTTTCGTACAGTGTCCGCCGGAACGCGATATTGGCCTGGCGGTCGCCAACCGCATCAAAAAGGCAGCCGGATTTGACGTGATTACGGTCTGAAGCGGCAGAAAGGAGCAAGCATGATTCTCGGAATTACCGGGGGAAGCGGCTGCGGTACGACAACCGTAGGACACCTGCTGGAACAACACGGCTTCTTTTTTCTCGATGCCGACTGCGTCTACCACGAACTGCTTGAACACGATGATGCACTTCAGAAAATGCTGATTCAACGCTTTGGAACGGGCATTGTCCAGCAGGGCGTGATTCAGCGCCGGGCGCTGGCAAAGATCGTCTTCTCCGATGAACAGGCGCTGGCCGATTTGAATGCGATTACACATTCCGTCATTCGACAGGCGGTCGCGGAACGCATCCGCACCTGCGGCAAGGAAAATGCCGCAGTGGAAGCCATTGCACTGTTCGAGAGCGGGATGAGCCAGCAGTGCGATGCGGTTGTCGGCGTCCTCTGCGAGCGGGATGAACGCGTCCGTCGCATTTGTATGCGCGACCACCTGACGGAGGAAGAGGCGGCAGCCCGCATTGATGCACAGCCGGAAGACTCGTTTTTTATCGACCGATGCGACTATATCCTGCTCAATGACCGGACACCGGCTGAGCTGAAGGAAGCCGTCGATGCTTTGGTGCAGGCGCTGAAAGCACCTGCCTGCAAATGAGACAAACAAGTCCGTCCTCAGACGGAACCAATAACAGGAGGAATTTGACTATGGCAGATACAGAAAAGCTCAGAGACACGCTGCTCATGAAACGTACCAACGGCTACGAACGCATCAGCGGCGCAGAAGTGGCACAGCTCAATGATTACTGCGAAGGCTATAAAGTCTTTTTGAACCGCGGGAAAACCGAAAGGGAAGCGGCAGAAGCGGCAGAGGTCATGATTCGCTCAGCGGGCTATCTCCCGTATGAACGCGGAATGACGCTGAAGCCGGGCGACCGCGTCTATGCTATGAACCATGGCCGCGCCATCGCTGCGGCGATCATCGGCAATGAATCCATGAACAACGGCGCCTGGATCACCGCCGCGCACATCGATTCTCCGCGCCTGGATTTGAAGCCGTATCCGCTCTATGAAGAAAGCGACATGGCATTTTTCAAAACCCACTATTACGGTGGCATTCGCAAGTATCAGTGGGTCACCATCCCGCTGGAGCTGCACGGCATCGTCGTGAAGAAAAACGGCGAAACCGTTAAAATCAACCTGGGTGGCCGGGAAGATGAACCGGCCTTCGTGATTACCGACCTGCTGCCGCACCTTTCCAAAGACCAGAACACCAAACCGCTTTCGACGGCATTCTCCGGTGAAAACCTGAATGTCCTTGTCGGCGGCGTTCCCTATTGCGATGAGGGCAGCGATAAGGTCAAGCTCGCCGTGATGAGCCTTTTGAATGAACGCTACGACATCTGCGAGGAGGATTTCCTTTCCGCCGAGCTGTCGCTCGTTCCGTCCGGACCGAGCCGCGATATCGGCTTCGATGCCAGCTTTGTCGGTGCCTATGGTCAGGATGACCGCGTCTGCGCGTATACAACGCTGACTGCACTGCTGGAAATGAAGGATACGCCGAAGAAAACGTGCGTCTGTATTCTGGCCGACAAAGAGGAAATCGGCTCGGAGGGCGTCTCCGGGATGCAGTCCGAATGGTACGATACCTTCTTTGCAAACCTCTGTGCATCCACCGCATCCGATCTCCGCACCTGTTATGAACATTCCATCTGCCTGTCTGCGGATGTCGGTGCCGCGTATGACCCGAATTATGGCGAGGTCTACGATAAACGCAACAGCGCACTGGCCAACGGCGGCGCCATCCTGATGAAATATACCGGCGCAGGCGGCAAGTCCTCCTCCAATGACGCGACACCGGAGCTCATCGCGAAAATCCGCCGCGTGTTTGACGAAAACAACGTGATCTGGCAGATGGGTGAACTTGGTAAGGTTGATCAGGGCGGCGGCGGTACGGTCGCAAAATACATGGCAAGCCGCAACATTGACACCGTCGATATCGGTGTACCGGTGATGGCCATGCACGCGCCGTTTGAAATCACAGCGAAGCTCGACGTCTATATGATGTACCGTGCATCAAAAGCATTTTTTGCACTTGAAAAATAATGGAATCTGGTATATAATATAGTTGGGCAGAATGGCTTTCATTTTGTCCGGCCAACAAAGATACAAAAGGAGTTGCATACCATGCCGAAAGTCACATCAACCGAGATGTTCAAGAAGGCCTACGAAGGCGGTTATGCCATCGGCGCTTTCAACGTCAACAATATGGAGATTATCCAGGGCATCACCGAAGCTGCCCAGCAGGAAAAATCCCCGATCATTCTGCAGGTCTCTGCAGGTGCCCGGAAATACGCAAAACACGTCTATCTGATGAAGCTGATCGAAGCAGCCATCGAAGACACCGACCTGCCGATCTGTGTCCACCTCGACCACGGCGCAGATTTTGATATCTGCAAATCCTGCATCGACGGCGGCTTCACCTCCGTTATGATCGACGGCTCCAAATATTCCTTCAAGGAAAACATCGAGCTGACCCGCCGTGTCGTTGATTACGCACACGAACGCGGTGTCGTTGTCGAAGGCGAGCTGGGCAAACTGGCCGGCATCGAAGACGCTGTCAACGTCAGCGACGAAGATGCACAGTTCACCGATCCGTCCGAAGTTCAGGAATTCGTCGAAAAGACGGGCGTTGACTCCCTGGCCATCGCCATCGGCACCAGCCACGGCGCGTACAAATTCAAGCCGGGTCAGAAGCCGAGACTGCGCTTTGACATTCTGGAAAAAATCCAGGCTCTGCTGCCGGGCTTCCCGATCGTTCTGCACGGCGCCTCCAGCGTCATTCCGGAATTCGTCGAACAGATCAACGCCAACGGCGGTCAGATGCCGGATGCCATCGGTATCCCGGAAGATATGCTCCGTCAGGCCGCGAAGATGGCAGTCTGCAAAATCAACATTGACTCCGACCTCCGCCTTGCAATGACGGCCTCCGTCAGAAAATACTTCGCCGAGCATCCGGATCACTTCGACCCGCGTCAATACCTCTCCCCGGCAAGAGACGCGATCAGAGGTCTGGTTTCCAACAAAATCCGCAACGTCCTCGGCTCCTCCAACACTCTGTAACGATTTTTCCAGTGCCCGAAACGGCGTAAAACCGCCGTTTCGGGCATATACTTTTTTGAGGATCTTCAAAGGAGGTTTGCTCATGAAGGATATTCTGATTCGACTGTCTGCCCATGCCAATCAGGTCGCCGCCATGCTGGCCACACTGGATCGATCGGCTTTGGCCAAAGGGCAGCTGATCATTTCGCAGTCGTTCCTGAATCAGCTGGCGGTCATTCTGTCGGATGAAAGCCTGAAATTCCAGAACGTCACACTCAACGATGACGGTACCGTCTGCCTGTCTGTACAGGCGGGCAAACAGATGAATCTGTCCTACCGGATGAAAATCGACACCTTTCGCATGGCCGATGGCCGCGCAGAAGGCATCATTTCCTATCAGGAGGAACACAAAAACGCCGGAATCGGCGGCGCACTCCTGCATATGACCGGCAAAAGCGGCCTCGCAGTGGCACTCGGCAAATATCCGTGGCTCCGCGTCAATGACCAGACCATTCAGCTTCAGAAAAACGGTCTGCCCTCGTCTGTACGGATTCAGTTCGTCTCGGCCGGTCGCGGCGGTCTGCTGTTCCGGACAAACTGAGGAGCGCCTGATACCGCTTGGCCGCCCGATGACAGATGTCCGGCCAGCCGATGACGAGAGATTTGCGCGCCGCTTCACCACAGCGCCGCAACTGCGAACGATCTTTGCACGCCGTCCAAATCGCCTGAGCAATGCCGGAAGGGGAATCTTCACAGAGAAACCCGTTCCTGCGGTCGATGATCCCTGTGGCCGCGCCGCTCCCGCGCAAAACAAGAGCGGGCAGCCCCGCCGCAGCGGCCTCCGATACCACCAGTCCGGCTGTATCGTATGGGGACGGAAACACGAACAGATCGGCGAGCAGATACAGTCCGCGCACCATCTGATCCGAAAGATACCCGGTAAAGGTGACACGATCCGCCAGCCCCAGCGCTTTCGAAAGCGCAGACAACGGCTCCAAATCCCGTCCCTTTCCGACAAAATACATCTGAAAATCCAGTCGCCCGCGCAGAAGTGCCAATGCCTTCAGCGTCTGGGCGATATTCTTTTGATGGATGATTTGCCCGACATACAAAAAGAACAGCCGGGAAGTGTCCGGCGGTAGCTGCTGAAAAACAGATGCCCTGCAAATCGCATCCTCGGAACCGTCGTGGGCTGCACCTCCGTGCGGCAAAAGCCGGATGGCACCGCGATAGCCGTAGGAGCGCAGCATCGATGCAGAGGCGGGATTCATGGTCCAGACCTCGTCTGCAGCCGCATAGAAGGCGGCGATTCCTTTCAACAATGGCCGGACAGCCCAGGGCGCGTGCAGCGCCCGCAAAAAATCGGCCCGATAGTTGGTGTGAAAGGATGCGACCAGCGGCACGTGCAGCCGCCGGGCAGTCGCCACGGCACGCCATCCGACCGCAAACGGCGAGTGCGCATGAATGATGTCCGGAGAAAAAGCCTGCTCACACCGCAGAAGCCGTGAATCGGCAAAGGGCAAGGCCAGGCGATACTGAAAGCCGCCGGGCAGGGGCAGGGAAGAGATCGGCACCGTCCCGGGCGTGGAACAGCCGGGAAAGGCCGGTGCAAAAACGCAGCACTGTATCCCTTCCTGCGGAAGGAAACGGGCATATGCCTGACAAACCGCGCTGACACCGTCAACGGATGGCAGATAGGAATCCGTGTAAATGGCAAGCTTCATCAATCCGCTCCTGTCTCAAGAACCCCTCATCAGTCGAGGGAAAATCAATGCCCCGATATTTTGGGACTTGCTTTTTTTAGTGTTTCATGATATCCTATGAATATACGGCAAACAGCCGCAAATAGGAGGATGGATTCCATATGCTGCACCTGGGTGTTGTAACGCGATCGTTTTCAGACTGGACAGCCGAAGAATGTGCTGTCAAAATGGCACAGTCCGGCTTTGCCTGTACAGAGCTTTGCTTTCAGTTCCGTGATCTGGATTGCTGGCGCTATAACGGCTGCGCGGACATTTCTGCGCTGACGCCGAAAACGGCCGCCGATATCGTTCGCAAATTCTGTGACAACGGGATTGAGGTGGTTTCGGTCGGAGCCTTTTCCAATTTGATGGAGCCGGACGCGGATGCGCTGGAATCAAACTTCCGTTATTTTGAGCGCTGCATTGAAATTGCCGAGGACAACGGCATTCCAATGATTGCCACGGAAAACGGCTTTGTCCCCGGAAAACGCGGCATACAGGCAGACACCTATGAGCGCGATTTTACAGAATTCCGCAACCGAATGACGCGCCTGGCCGACCTGGCAGCAGCACACGGAATCGCAGTCGCCTTTGAACCATGCGTCCTTGATTTGACGCCGTCCGCCAAACGAACCCGTGATTTTCTGCTGCAAACCGGACGGGACAATCTCCGCATTCTGCTCGACCCCGCGAATCTGATTGCCACGTCGGATGAATCGGATATGTTCCGCTATTTGGCGCCGTATGTTGCATATTTTCACGGAAAAGACCGCCATGTCAACGATACATACGGCTGTAATCTGGGTGACGGCGATATTGACTGGGTGGAATTTTTCCGCCTGTATCATCAATATTCCGATGGAACCCCCTTCATTCTGGAATACGTCAACAGCAAAAACTGCGACGAAATCCGCGATCGCGCCCGGCAGTACGACCGTCAGGCGCAGCAGTCGGTGCACTGAAAAACTTATCTGAATTCCTTTGCACTTGACAAATTCCGCACTGGATCCGTGCGCGATTTGCTGAAGATGAATGAAATCCCGGAAAACATCTTGCCTTACGTTTCGAAAAGGGTTATAATGTAGAGGGTCTGCTGAAACCGCCGGAAGGGAGAAACACCCATATGGGAAACCGTGAACTGAAATTCTGTGATGTCGGCGGGAACGAACAGGTTCCAATCGCCGTCAAAGACGGGTATCATGACGGTCCGGTTCAAATGCACTGTCACGATTTTTATGAATTCGTTTATGTCAAAGAAGGCTTCACGGTTCATTATTATGGCGAATCCACGTCCGTACTGACGGAAGGCGATATTTTTGTGATTCCCCCCGGCGTGCAGCACGCGTATACCGGCCTGCACGATACGCGGGTCTATAACTGCCTGTTTACGGATGAAGCGCTGACAGATGTGCGTGACGACTTCCGCGGAATGCCGGGAACCGCCTGGCTGTTTCATGAAGAAAGCGGCTATGAATGGACGCGTGTTCGCCTTGACCCGGCCGAACGGATGCAGATTCTTTCCGTGCTGGAACGGATGTGCGACGAACAGAACAGCCGCCAGCTCGGCTGGCAGATGATGATGAAATCGCTGCTGATCCGCTTCCTGACGCTCTTTTCCCGCAGCTATGCCACCCATTATCTCGCCAGTACGTCCGAAAAAAACTACCTGAACTATGTGGTACGCGTCCTGAACTATATCGAACAGCATTTTTCGGAGGAAATCGACCTGACCGGCATGGCCGCATCCGTGGACATTTCGCCGGATTACCTGTCCAGACAGTTCAAAAAGGTGATGGGGCTCAGTCCGGTTGTCTTTCTCCGCAGCTATCGCCTGGCGCGTGCGATGGATTTGATTCGCGAAGACCATTCCGGCAATTTCGGACAGGTCGCTCACGCGGTGGGCTATAAGCACCTGAGCCATTTTTCCAGAGAGTTCAAACTCTTTACGGGCATGACACCCAGTGAATACAAAAACAACTATGACAAAATCTGACCACTTCCGGTCAGGCTTTCTCCGGGGGAGGGTCGAACCTATGCAGCAACCTAACTTTCTGATGATCGTCGCCGATCAGCACCGCGCCGATGCCCTTGGCGCGGCCGGAAAGCTTCCAATCCATACGCCGAATCTGGACGAGCTCTGCGCCCGCGGTGCGCGCTTTGAAAACGCGTTCACGCCGCTGCCCGTGTGCGCCCCGGCGCGACAGGCTATGCTCTGCGGCCAGAATCCGGACAGCTACGGCGCTTTCTGGAACTATGGCTTCTTTGACGCCGCCTCTCTGGAACCTGAACCGTATTGGCCGGAGCAGCTGCGCCGCGCCGGATACCAGACGGCATTTTTTGGCAAATGGGGCGCATCACAGCACCACGGTGCCTGCGAATTCGGCTATGAACAGTATACCGGGTTTGATGGATGGCAGAAGCGCGTACAGCAGCTGTATCCGAACCGCACCGTTCCGGACTGGTTCGGCGGCAGGAGCGACTTGCCGCTCGCTGATTCCAAGACGCATTGGCTGGCTGCACAGGCGGCCGATACCATCCGCAGCTTCACAGCATCGGGCCAGCCGTGGCATATCCGCATCGACTATACCGACCCGCACCTCCCGTGCGAGGTGAGCGAACCGTTTTACAGTATGTATGCGGATCAGGAACTCCCTCCCTGGGGCGGTGCAAATGACCCGCTCGAAGGCAAACCCTATATGCATCGCCAACAGCTTCTCAACTGGGGGCTGGAGGATATGACCTGGCAGGATTGGCTCCCATGCGTCCGCCACTATTACGGCATGGTCAGCCAGATCGACGACAGCATCGGCCTGCTGCTCGAAGCACTCCGGGAGAGCGGCGCTCTGGAGCAGACCATCATTCTGTATACGTCCGATCACGGCGATACGTGCGGCAGCCGCGGAATGCTCGACAAACACTACATCCTGTATGACGACGTCGTCCGCGTACCGCTGATTGTTGCGGGGCCGGGGATTCAGCAGGGGATTGTGCCGGATGCGCTCGTCTCTGCCGGACTGGATCTCCCGCCGACCATTGATGAATGGTTCGGCGTGACATCGCCGGACGCACAGGGACGTTCCTTCGTCCCACTCCTTCAGGGTCAACAGCCGGCGGACTGGCGGACGCAGATTACCGCCTCGTCCAACGGTCAGCAGTTCGGCTTCTTCAATCAGCGGATGCTGCGAGATCATCATTATAAGTACATTTGGAACATGACAGACATTGATGAGCTCTATAACCTGGACGAAGACCCGGATGAAAAGGTCAACCGCATCAGCTGGCCAGACGAGCAGGCGCGTATCTGCAGGATGCGCAGAAACCTGTATGACTGCCTGAAAGCACAGGGCGACCTGTTTTTACAGGGCGGCTGGATGGATCGCCAGCTGCTGGAGAATAAAAAGAGTCCGTGCCGACCAACCGGGTACGAAAACAACGGAACACGATAAGAAAATCACGAGGGAATGGACATGAAAAAAATCAAAATTGTATGGATGACTTTGCTGGTGTTTGCCATGCTGCTGCCGATGGCCTCCTGCTCAACGGCAGATGACGGCGTGATCACGCTGAATTTCCTGCGCATCGGAAACGATGAAGCGGAAAAACAGTTCTGGATGGACGTCATTGCAGACTATGAAGCGACCCATGAAAACGTCAAAATTGTGTATGATGATGCCGCCATCGGCGATGCCATGGACACGAAGCTGACCAGCGGCTTTACCGCAAATGTAGGCCCGGATATCATCGGCCACGGCATCCTTTCCATCGCCAGCCGCGTGGAAGCCGAACAGTACATCCCGATCACACAGTATTACAATCAGTGGAGCGAAAAAGACGATCTGATGAGCGGCCTGGTTGATCTGGGTACCTATCAGGGCGAGGTGTATGGCATTGCCTACCTGCCGACCCCGTATGTCTTCGCATATCGAACCGACCTGCTCCAACAGGCCGGATATGACCGTCCGCCCGAAACCTGGGAAGAGCTGGCGGAGTACGCCAGAAAGCTGACGGTCAAAGAGGGTGACCGCATTGTTCAGGCCGGCTTCGCGTTCCCGACCTCCGGCGGCAATATGGTTGAGTTCGATATGTTCACCTTCTCCAACGGCGGCCGCTTTGTCGATGAAGCGGGCAACCCGACGCTTAATACGGCGGAAAACCTGGAAGCCCTGCAATATGTGCAGGAGCTGATGGCAGATGTCAGCATCCCGTACAACAACAACGAGACCAACCCGTTCATGGCCGGCAACGCTGCCATGACCTTTATCGACAACGTCAAGCTGACCCCGATGTTCTCTGACCCGGAATATCAGGACAAAATCGCAATTGCCATGCCCCCGGCCAATGCAGGCAAAACATCCATGACCTTCTCCGGCTGCCGCCTGCTGTTTATCGGGAAGGACTGCAAAAACCCGAACGCCGCCTTTGATTTTATCACCTATGCCGTCTCCAAAAATGTCGTGCAGGAGCGCGCACAGCAATTAAAGGCACCGGTTGTTTTGAATTCGCAGGTCGATGCCTATGCCACCCTGAGCGAGTATAACGACATCCGTGCGCAGTCTGTCGCCAACGGAATCGGTATGCCGGTGACAACCTGGTCGACGATCTTCCAAAAGGTTCGAAATGAAATGCTGCAAAATGTGCTGAATGGCGGCGACGCGGCACAGGTGCTTGCAGAGGCACAGGAGAAACTGGAACTCGAAATTGCCAACGCGGCAAAATAACAGGAAATGCGGACGTGACTATGAAACAGAAATCATCAGGAACTACAAAAAACTCCCGCCGGGATGCTGTTGCAGCCTATGGTATGCTGCTGCCGTTTCTGATCTTTTTTGCGCTGTTCGTGCTCTATCCGCTCCTGAAAAACCTGTATTACAGCTTCACAAACTATAATCTGGGCAACAAGACCAAATTCGTCGGCCTTTCGAATTATCGGGAACTCTTTTCAGATTACTGGTTTCTCGAATCCCTGAAGAATACCGCAATTTATGCGCTCTTCAGCGTCGTTTTTCTGACGGTGTTGGGGCTGTTCATCTCCGTCCTGCTGAACCACCGGTCACGGCTGGTAAAGGTCGCACGGACGGCGATGATCATTCCGTATGCCACCAGCATGGTCGCCGTCTCCATGATCTGGCTCTATCTGCTGGATCCGACAACCGGTTATCTCAATAAGCTACTGATTACACTGGGCGTTGACAATCCGCCGATCTGGCTCAATGACCCTTCACTGGCGCTGCCTTCGCTGATCGCGATCAATATCTGGAAAAACCTGGGCTACTGCATGATCATCTATCTGGCCGGCTTGCAGAATATCCCACCGGAGCTGTATGAGGCTGCAACGGTAGACGGCGCAGGCTTTCTTCAGAAACACCTGAAAATCACATTGCCGCAGATTGCACCGGTGACGTTTTTCGTGCTGGTCAACAACTGCATTGAAGCCTTCAAAACCTTTGAACAGGTGCAGATCATGACACAGGGTGGCCCCGTCACGTCTACGACGACGGTGGTCTACCAGATCTATGTCCGCGCATTCAATGATTTCCGAATGGGATATGCCGCTGCTATGTCGGTCATCCTGTTCCTGATCATTTTTGCGGTGACCATGGTCAATTTCCGTGTGTTCAAAAACAGCGCAAACGGAAAGGACTGAACCAAAATGATCGAAAAAATCATCCGGATTGTATCTGGCCTTCTGGCAGCGGTGATGGTCGCTGTGGTTGCATTTCCGTTTTTGGTGATGCTGTCCGTCTCGCTGCAAACGAAGTCCGAGCTTTTCTCTACCTCCGCCAGCCTGATTCCCAAATCCTTTTCGATCTCCAACTATGTGGAAGCGATGAAGTGCGCCAACTGGGGTCGCTACTTTCTGAATTCCTTCCTCGTTGCGGCGATCGTGGTGGTTGTCAGCCTGGTCATCAATTCCATGGCGGGCTATGTCTTTGCCAGAATTCGCTTTCCCTTTTCGCGGGCGCTGTTTCTCCTGATTCTGGCTGGGATGATGATTCCGCCGCAGGTCACGATGATTCCGGTCTTTTCCATGCTGCGCGGTGTGCCGTTTGTCAACGGGAACGACTGGATGGGTGCAGGCGGCAGCGGGCTGATCGATACCTATGCCGGGCTGATTGTGCCCTTCATCGCTGGATCCTTTGGCGTGTTCCTCTGCCGACAGTATTATCTCGGCTTCCCACGAGAGCTGGATGACGCCGCAACGGTGGATGGCTGCGGCCGCTTCCGCACCTTTTTCAGCATCTACCTCCCACTCAGCAAGCCTGTTCTGGCGTCACTGGCCGTTCTGAAATTTACCGGCACCTGGAACGAATACACCTGGCCGCTCATTATGGTGCGGTCGGATTCTATGAAAACCGTCCAGATCGCGTTGACGCTGTTCCGAAACGAATCTGAAATTCGCTGGAACCTGATGATGGCGGCCACCATTCTGGTCAGCCTGTCTGTTTACCTGGTGTTTGTATTCGCACAAAAGTATTTTGTGGCTGGTATCCTAACCGGAAGCATCAAATAACACACAAATCGAAAAACCTGATTTCCAGTTCGACAGGAGATCAGGTTTTTCTTGCATTTTCACGCGTCAAATGGTATAATTAACAACAGAACCATCCGGGCATACAACGCTCAAAAACGGGGTTCCGACAGAAAGGCAGACAGTTTTATGTACCCAACCGAATTGAATTTTCAAAAGGACACCTTCAAGCTGATTCAGCTGACCGATATTCACCTCGTTCACATGGACGGCGCAGGGCCGGAGCAGCAGACACTGGATATGATTGCCAGAATGCAGGCGGCCGAACAGCCGGATCTCTTCGTGATGACCGGCGACCTGCTCTTCTCGGAGGAAAATGAGAAAAACCTCTCCATCTTCTGCGATTTCATGGACGAACTCGGCACGCCCTGGGCATTCGTCTTTGGCAACCATGACCGCGAAGAACGCTTCCATTTCCCGACGGAGAAAATCGAGGCGCGCCTCTGGCAGTCCAAGACCTGCATCTATCGCCACGGCGAACGCGACGTCGAAGGCGACGGCAACTATACCGTCCGCCTCTTTGACGGGGAAAAGCTGCCGTGGGTGCTCTATATGATCGACTCGCACGACTACATCTCCATCGCCGGTCACCATCCCTATGCCCATATCCGCCACTCGCAGATTGAATGGTATCGCCGGACGCGGGATGCGCTGCGTGGGGAGTTCGGCAAAAGCTCGTCGCTCTTTTTCTTCCACATTCCACTGCCGGAATACCGGAACGTCTGGGATGAAATGGAATGCTACGGCGAAAAAAATGAGGGCGTGTGCAGCTCCTATCTGAATTCCGGCTTCTTCGCCGCGCTGAAGGAAGATGATTCGGCCAAGGGGACGTTTGTCGGTCACGATCACGTCAACGACTACATCGGCGACTATCATGGCATTCGCCTGGCCTATGGCCGCGGCACCGGGTTCAGCGGTGATCATCGCGGCGCATACAGCCGTGAGGGCTTCCGCCAGGGCGGCCGCGTGATTCTTTTGAATCGGGATCCGTCCGTCCCATTCCAGACCTATCTCTGGCTGGCAGACGGAACCGTCCTGGAGCAGCCTGTCCATATGCCGGGCAGTCAGCAGTAAATGCCCGGGGCAAACAGAAAGCCGGAAAGAGGGAACACATGATGCGGAAACTCTTTGCAGCCATCCGGAATTATTGCGCCCGAACGGATTTGCTGCTGCTATTGATCGCCGTGGTCACTTCGGCATACGGCATGGTGCTGATCAGCAGCGCGGTTCACGCCAGCGGAAATACCCGCCCGCTGATCGTGCAGGGGATTGCCATCCTGCTCGGCATCGCGGCCTACCTGATTCTGACGCTCTTTGATCTGGAACATCTCTCGTCTCTCTGGAAAGCTGTTTTCTTCTGCAATCTGCTCCTGCTGTCCACTACGCTGTTCTGGGGCGTCGGTATGCAGACAACAGGGAACAATAGCTGGATTCGTTTCTCACTCGGCGGCGTCGAAACGGGCATCCAACCGGCGGAAATCGGCAAGGTGCTGTTCGTCTTCACATTGGCGAAGCATTTTCAGGTGCTCGGAACCCGCGTCAACAGCCTGCGCGGCCTCCTGATGCTGGTGCTGCACGGCGTCGTGCCGGTGGCATTCGTCTACCTGTTTTCCAAGGATGACGGGATGGCGCTGTCCTATCTGTTCATCTTCATCATCATGGCCTTTGCGGGCGGAATCTACCTGCGCTACTGCGCAGCCGGGCTTGTTGTCGCTGGCGCTGCAGTGCCGCTTGCCTGGAATTTTGTCCTGGGTCAGTATCAGCGGGATCGTTTCATTGTCCTGTTTGACCGAACCTACAAGCTGGACAGCGTCGGATACCATCAGCACCAGAGCCTCTCCGCCATCCAAAGCGGCGGCCTCTGGGGCGATGGACTCTATCAGGGCACCGTGACGCAATACGGCTATTTGCCGGCCAAGCAGACGGACTTTATCTTTTCCGTCGCCTGCGAGGAGCTGGGTTTTTTTGGCGGTCTGCTGATTCTTGTCCTCCTCGGCACCATCATCGGCATCTGCGTGGCGGCAGCGCTGAAAATGCGGGATGATCGGTTCAGTATGCTGACCTGCATCGGGATTGCAGCCATGCTGACCTTCCAGACGTTCATCAATATCGGGATGAACCTCGGCATCGCCCCGGTTGTCGGCTTGACCCTCCCGTTGATCAGCTACGGCGGCACATCTGTCGTCACGATGTTTGCCGCACTCGGGATCGTCGCATCCCTGAAAAAGCACTATAACCGCCGAACGTTTCTGTGACGGCCTGACCGTTCAAAACTGAGGGCAACAGTGGAAACAAGGTTTGGGAAGATTGTATATTGCAAAAACAGTTGCAAAATGGTATGATAATAGGCAAATTTGTATATGCCTTTGCGCCGGGCGTTGAGAACCCAGAGCAATGACAGGATAAAGGAAGGTTATGTAGGATGGAAATCAAAGTTGAACGTACACAAACTCCGAAGGCCAAACCGCAGGGCGCGTTGGGTTTCGGAAAAGTCTTCACGGATCATATGCTGATCATGGACTACTCGACAGCAGAGGGCTGGCACGATGCGCGAATTGTTCCGTATGGTCCTGTTGCACTGGATCCGTCGGCCATGGTTTTCCATTATGGCTTGGAGAATTTTGAAGGCATGAAAGCATATCGCACCGACGACGGCAGAACGCTGCTGTTCCGCCCGTGGGAAAATGCCCGCCGCATGAACAACTCCTGTGATCGTCTCTGTATGCCGCAGATCGACGAGAATTTGTGGGTTGAATGCGTTCGCAAGGTTGTCGAAACCGATCTTGACTGGGTGCCGACCAATCCGGGCGAAGCGCTGTATATCCGCCCGTTCATGATCGCGACCGACGCGGCGCTGGGCGTTCGTGCATCGGATCATTATATGTTCATTGTCATTCTTTCTCCGAGCGGCAGCTACTATGCTCACGGTCTGAGCCCGGTTCGTATTTACATCGAAACGGAATACGTCCGTGCGGTCAAAGGCGGCACCGGCTTCGCAAAATGCGGCGGCAACTATGCGGCGTCCATCAAGTCGCAGGTCAATGCTCATGAAGCGGGCTACGATCAGGTTCTGTGGCTGGACGGCGTTCACCGCGAATTCATTGAAGAAGTCGGCGCAATGAACATCTTCTTCAAGATCGACGGCGAAATCGTCACACCGGCTCTGGAAGGCAGCATCCTGCCGGGCATCACCAGAAAATCCAGCATTGAACTGCTGAAAGCCCATGGCTACCGCGTCAGTGAACGCCGCCTCTCCGTCAAGGAAGTCGAAGAAGCCGGCCGCGCTGGCAAGCTCGAAGAAATCTTCGGCACAGGCACCGCCGCCGTCATTTCCCCGGTCGGTGAGCTGAAAATCGGCGATGAGAAGATCTGCATCAACAACGGCGAAATCGGCCCGGTTTCCCAGTGGCTGTATGACACGCTGACAGGCATCCAGTGGGGTCGCCTGCCGGATACACATGGCTGGATGATGGAAATCTGACAGCCCTCGCATTCAAAAGAGCATCATAATCACATTCCCGTACGCAGGGCTCGTTTCCCTGCGTACGGGTTCTGAATGATTCGGAGGAAATCGTCACAATGGCAGGGAAGAAACAGACGAAAAGTGTGCTGGGTAGACTGGCCAAACGGTATTTTATCGATGCACTTTCCGCAATGGCGTTGGGATTGTTTGCATCTCTGATTATCGGGACAATCATTGACCTGCTTGCAAAAATCCCGGTCAAACACTTTGATCTCCTGAAAAACTATGCGGACGCCGCAAAGGGCGTAACGGGCGCGGCCATCGGTGCCGCCATTGCCTACGGCATGAAATGCAAGCCGCTGGTCATTTTTTCAAACATCGCAGTCGGCGCGTTTGCCTATACAGCCGGCGGCGGCGGCCCGTTCAATGCGTACATCGCAGCGGTCGTTGGTGCTGAAGTCGGCAACCTGATTGCCGGTCGGACAGAGTTCGATATCGTTCTTGTCCCGATCTGCACCATTCTGCCGGGCTGCATCATTGGCGGCCTGACCGGCCCGTATATTGGCATCGCCATGAAAGCCATCGGCCAGTTCATTCAACACGCGACAGAGGTCAGTCCCATCCCGATGGGTATCATCATTTCCGTTGTCATGGGCATGATTCTCACCGCGCCGATTTCCAGTGCGGCCATTGCCGTTTCGATTGGCCTGTCCGGACTGGCAGGGGGTGCCGCCTGCGTCGGCTGCTGCGCCAATATGGTCGGCTTTGCCGTCGCCAGCTACCGTGAAAACGGGTTTGGCGGCTTGATCTCTCAGGGGCTTGGAACCTCCATGCTCCAGGTCGGAAACATCGTGCGCCGTCCGCAAATCTGGCTGCCTGCCATCATTGCAAGCGCAGTCCTGGGGCCGGTTTCCACCGCGATTTTCCATATGACAACCACCCCCACCGGTGCCGGCATGGGGACGAGCGGCCTGGTCGGCCAGTTCGCAACCTATGAATCGATGATCGCAGATGGCCGCGACCCGGTCTACGTGATCATTGTCATCCTTCTGATGCATTTCGTGCTTCCGGCGTTCCTGGCGCTCGGCGTCAGCGAGGGAATGCGTAAAGCGGGCTGGATCCGACCGAACGATATGCTTCTCCGCGATGACATCGGAAAATAATTCTGCCAAAATCGCGAGAAAGTCCGATTTTCCTCTTGCAATTAACGGGCTTCTGTGATATAATTATAATTACTGTGATTTAGGTGAATCTAACGCGCAAGGAGGTGTTTTGAAATGCCGAATATCAAATCTGCAAAGAAACGTGTATTGGTGGCGGAAGTTAAAACGCTGCAAAACCGTATGGTGAAATCATCGCTCAAAACTGCCGTGAAAAAAGCGGACGCGGCGATTGAAGCCGGCGATAAGGCGAAGGCTGCTGCTGCCGTTCAGGTCGCAGTGAAAGTCATCGATAAGGCTGCCGCAAAGGGCGTTATTCATAAAAACAACGCCGCTCACAAGAAGAGCAGAATCGCGCTGAAGTACAGCAAACTGGCATAAGTGCGCAACAAAAACCGACGGTTTCTACCGTCGGTTTTTTACTGCCCAAAATCTATGATGGCTTGCGAACGCGCCGCAGAAAGAGCCCAATTGCCAGAACCCCCGTCAGCAATGTATAGCCGACAATCCAGAGCATATGCGGCAGCAGACTCTTCAACGCTTCGCCGCTCAGAATGCCGCGCTCTAACCGGACGATATGCGCAAACGGCAGTAGATTCGTTACGCACCGAAATCCGCGCCCCATCCAGTCCAAATCCAGCCATGCGCCGGACACCCACGCGGACAGATTGATGAAGAGCCCGCCACAGATGAATCCTAACTGCGTGACCGATAAAATTGCACCAAAGATCAGCCCGATGGACGTGTAGAGCAGCGCAATCGGTATCAGTGAAAGAATCACCGGAATCAGCCGAAGCGTTGGGCGCAGACCGAGCAGAAGTGCTGCTAAATAGCAGACACAGCCCTGCATGGCCGCCATGGGCAAAAGTGGCAGCGTGTACCCCAACAGAAAATCCGCGGTTGTCATAGGCGTCGTCGAGAGCCGGGCGAGCAGCGCGCTTTCCCGATCTTTGGCCAAGAGGCTGCCGCTGAATAAGGTGAAAAAGGACAGACCGAACACAGAGATGCCGGGCGTCAGGGAAGTCAGCTCAAACAGTGGCACAGGGACGCTGGACTGAATGAGCGCCATCAATCCGAGCAGCAGCAGCGGGAAGGCCAGCCCAAATGCAAACGTCAGGGGATCCCGCAGGAGTTCCTTTGTGACGCGACTGGCAAATGCACACAGCTTCATCTGATTTCCTCCTTGACAAGTTGCAAAAATGCATCCTCCAAATGACTGGTTCCGGTCTCTTTCATCAGCTCCGACGGCGAACCGAGCGCGAGCAGATGCCCCGCCTTCAAAATGCCGACCCGGCTGGCAAGCTGCTCCGCCTCTTCCATGGAATGCGTCGTCAATATCATCGTGATACTGCCGGTCAACTCCCGAATCACATCCCAAAGCTCACGGCGCGCAAGGATATCCAGCCCCAGCGTCGGCTCATACAAGAACAGAATCTGTGGCTTGCCAATGAGCGCCATGGCGATGCTCAGGCGGCGCTGATACCCTCCGGACAGCGTCGCAGCTTTTTGACGCAGCACATCCGTCAGCCGGAAACACGCCGACAGCGCGTCAACACGCCTAAGCTGCTCTGCACGGGGATGTCGTACAACCCGCTCATCAACAGCAAATTTTCCTGCACGGTCAAATGCGTCGCAATCGCTGTTTCCTGCGGCGATACACCGATACACGACCGCACCCCGCACAAATCGGTCAGAATGCTGTGATTGCATAACCATGCATCACCAGATGTGGGACGCGTCAGCCCGGACAGCATTCGAAGGGTCGTTGTTTTCCCTGCACCGTTGACACCGAGCAGCGCAAAGCATTCACCCGCGTGAACAGTCAGATCGAGTGAATTGACCACCGTCCGCGTGCCGTACCGCTTCGTCAGCGCCTGAACCAGAATGGCTTCCTGTTTGCTCATCCAATCGCCTCCTGCGCAAAACGGAGCTTGAGCCCCTCAAAAACATCCGTCAGAGAGCGGCTGATAAAATCGTCGTCCCAATTCAGATACGCAGTCGCCAGCATCGTTGCAACGCCGTGTACGTATATCCAAACCTCTAAATGAAACCGATAGGCCTGTTCTGCCGAAAAACCGGTTGCCCCCTGAATCACACGAATCAGCTGCTCCATGTCCGGCGCAGACGCTTCATGGTGTGGCTGCTCACTGCGGTCACACATAAACAACAGCCGAAACAATGCGGGCTCCTCCCGTGCAAACCGGATGTAGGCCATCCCAGTACTCTTGTAGACCGGGTATTGATGACTTTCAACCAACTCCTGCGTCATCTGGTGATACAAGGCTTCCGCACGGCGCACAACGGCCAACCGGACCTCCTCCATCCCGTCAAACTGTCCGAAGATCGGCTTGGCAGACGTGCCGAGGGCTTCACCGAGCGATCGCGCCGTGACCGCCTCAATCCCTTTGGAACGCGCCAGCTCCAGTGCGGCCAGCTCGATCTCAGCCCGGCTGTATTTGCTTCTTGGCGGCATCCTGTCCTCCTCCTCTATGAATCGCAAAATGCAACATATGTTGCGCAACTTATGTTTCCTATTATATCACACACCTGCCAGCCTGTCAAGTGCTACAGTGCGAAAACCACGAAGCGCCCGACCGGATGTTGTAAGCCGGCTGAATGATGCCGCACATCCTGCGGTGCGCCCTGCCATCCAAACAAAATGAACCGCCGCCGCAAATTATTTGCGGCGGCGGTTTGACGTTATTCCTGTGCGTTCTCTGCTTCGGGTGCAGCGGGGGCAGGATTGGTGGATTCGTGCGATTTGCCGAGATACTCCGGCAAGTCCATACCGGCCATCTGGAACAGCTCGTTCATCGGCGGAATGGATTTCATTAGCGAGGAGACAAAGTTGGAAGTCGAGGATGTACCATCCTTCGCGCCCTGATCCCAGACGGTGATTTTGTCGATCTTGAGGTTCTGAATCGCCTCCACCTGTGTGCGAACCAGCGTCTCGATCTTGTCGGCAATCATCAGCTTGACGGCTTCGCTGGGGTTTCCGCCGGCGGCGCGGACAATCTCGGCCAGACCGGCGGCCTGACGCGTCAATTGCTCCTCCATACCGCGAGCTTCTGCTTCCATCCGGGCATACAAAGCCTCCGCTTCGCCCTGCGCACGGATTTTTTCGCGCTCCGCCTCAGCCTGTGCTTCGATCTCAATCTTCTTGCGGTTGATTTCGGACTGCACGATGATATCCGCTTCGAGCGTCGCCTTCTCCTTGTCGGCACGAGCCAGCTCCGCGGCCTGCTCAGCAGCATAGGATTCCTGCAGCGCATTCGCGGCAGCAATCTTTTCGGCGGCGGTGGCACGGCGCAGCGCATCGGCTTCAACTTCACGGCGCGTTGCGTTGGACTGCGAAATTTCGGCCTGTGCCTTGTTTTCGCCCTGAATGGCCTGCGCATTGGCGTTTGCAACCTTGATTCGCTGGTCGGTGTTCGCATTCGATTCACCGACAGCACCGTCGCGGTTCTTTTCCGCAACCGACCGCTTGGCGTCGTTGATGGCCTTGGCAGCGGCCTCTTTACCCAACGCCTCAATATAGCCGGATTCATCGTTGATATCGGTGACGTTTACGTTGATCAACCGCAGACCGATTTTCTTCAACTCGGTTTCGACGTTGCCGG
Organism: uncultured Oscillospiraceae bacterium; assembly: GCA_964448855.1. Classification (GTDB taxonomy): domain Bacteria; phylum Bacillota; class Clostridia; order Oscillospirales; family QAMX01; genus QAMX01. The sequence continues at coordinate 70,084 of CAYUXI010000007.1, forward strand.
AAACGGCGAGCAGGAATTTATCCCGGTCGGCGTTAATTTCTTCGATGTCCATCGTTGCAATCACAAGACGCAGCTGACCCAGAATGATATCTTTGGCCAGCTCCTGAATTTCTGCCAGCTTGAGCCCCAAAAGCCGCTCCGCAGCATTTTGCATGATGGACGGCTCTGTCGAAATACCGACGGTGAAGCGCGAGGGGACATCAATTCGGATGTTCTGACGCGACAGCGCGTTGCGAAGATCGACACTGATGGAGATCGGCGTCAGATCGAGGTATTCATAGGCCTGAAAGACCGGCCAGACAAAGGAAGCACCGCCGTGAATACAACGCGCCGAACGCGCCGTGCCGTCAGCATTGCTCCCGACCTTACCGTAGACGACCATGATTTTGTCGGACGGACATTTCCGAAACCGCGACACAATCAGAATCAGAAGTGTGAAAAAGATCACAACTGCAACGGTAATGAAACCAATGACAAAGGGTGACATGAGAAAACCTCCTGAAAATTATAATGAAAGGAAACGACAATCGGGGCAGGGGAGCTATGTACGGGAGAGCGGCTCAACGATCAGTGCATCGCCGAGTACACCCGTCACCTGAACCTTGGAACCGGTTGGCAGAAACGAATCGCCTGCCCACACGGCAGCCTGTTCACAAAAACGCCCCTGTAAAACCAGATTGATTTTTCCGTTGGATGACTGGCCTGGCGGAATGGGGATATAGACCTCACCGGTCAGCCCGATGGCATTTTCCAGACAGATGGCACCGTTGTTCTGCAAACGGAGAACCGTATGCATGACCCATGCGTACAGCACGTCGGCGAGCAGACCGGCCGCCAGACCGATCAACAGGGAAAGCCAGACGGATAGCCCGGTGCTGGCCACGAGCGCACTCCAGCCGCCTATGGCCAGAAAAACCAGAACGCCACGCAGCGTCAACAGCCGCAGACCGCCAAATTCCCCAAACGCCATGCCGTAATCGCCGTTCGATACATCGTCCGGAATGCCGTCGCCGTCCAAATCCACCTCAAAATCCGGTTCGTCGTCACCGCCGAGCCCGAAAAGGAGCAGGATGAACTGAATCAACAGCACAACGGAGACGGGTAACGCGACACAGAGCAGAATCTGTTGAAACAGTGTCAGCGATTCCCAAAAAATACGCATCCATCAAAACCTCCTTTCTGCATGAAACGGCTGGCCGTCAAAGCTCGTCAATCCAGTTTTCGACGCGTTGCCGAATCAGGATGGATTGATAACAGACGCTCATCAAAAGCAAAACCGTTCGAATGCGTGGACGTGCAGCTGCCGGTTCGATGGAAGCGGTCTGCACGTCCGCAAACGCTTCCATCTGTTCAAAGGTGTGGTAATTGTTTTCCTGCAGAACGACAGCCATGCGGCAAAACAGATCGTACAAGCGACTGTCCGCAATCAAATCGTCCGATGTATCGACCAGCGAACCGTTGACGAAGCGAATGAGCTGTGCAATCTTTTCCAGCGGCAAGCTGTCCCGCAGAGCGTTGATGATCAGAATGCGTGCCACCTGATCAATGGTATAGTGCTTGTTGATCGGCGGTGCCACGTAACCGCGCTTGATCCAGTTCTGAATGACAGCAGTCTCCAAACCGGTTATCTGGCGAAGCTGTCCCATCACCAACCCTCCGCTGTCCCACAGGACGTCCGGAATGCAGGCCAGCGGATTGAAATGCTCCGGGTCGGTTTCCAGAATGGTTCCGGGTGCAAACATCGAAATCACAACCTCTCTACTGAATCATTCATGCAGTGGAATGCCGTTCGGCACCACCTCTCTGAACAATATTATGATAGCATAAACGGTCATATGAATGCAACAGACGGTCAAGTGACTGTGATATGAAGAGAACAAAACAGATTCAAATAGCTCCATCACTCTATGATTCTCGCTGTTTTTCTCTGAATTACGCCAATTTTCGATTACAGAAGAACGGTATACGCCGTAGCATCGTACGCAAAAACCGATGGACACTCGTTTGTATCCATCGGTTTGCAAAAGACTTGATTGGTAGTTGGATGTGGTACAGCCCCATGACCGATCAAAGTGCATCGCACAGCTCACGGACAGAGGGGAAAATCCAGTCGGCGTGAACCTCGTGCTGCGCCTGATAATCGGCCAGACTCGTCTCACCGGACAAGACCAAAACGGCCGTCATTCCGGCGTTGTTGGCAAAGCGAATATCCGTGGAGAGACGATCCCCGACCATGGCCGTCGTCTCCATGCACAGATGATAGCGGGCAGACGCGGCTGCGGCCATCGCAGCTTCCGGCTTGCCGAATACGGTCGGTGTGCGGCCGGTCGCCGTCTGAATCAGGGCAATCATCGCACCGGCATCCGGAATGAACCCGTTTTCCACCGGGCAAACGCGATCGGGATGCGTTGCGAAATAGGGGATACCGCCATCGATCAAACGGCAGGCCGTTTCCAGCCGCTCATAGGTCAGGGTCTTGTCGAAACCGAGCAGCACACAGTCGGGCGGAATCTCCGTATCGTTGACGATGCGCAGCCCGTAGCCGGTGAGCTGGTCGGCCAGCTGCGGCGTCCCCAACAGGTAGACCGCAGGCGGCTTCTGAAAATGCTGCAACAGGGAAACGGCTGCGGCATCGCCGGAGGTGAAAATGTCGTCTGCAACAGCGGGAATCCCGAGACGATGCAGCTTCTCAACGTACATGGCAGGGGATGCAGAGGAATTGTTGGTCAGAAAGATCGCCCGGCCGCCTTTTTCACGGATTCTGTTCAGCAGAGGCAGCGTCCCTTCGAATAAACGATTGCCGAGATAAATGGTTCCGTCCATGTCGAGAAGAAAGTCACGGATTTGAGAAATGGCCTGCATAGCTCCGCTCCTTTCGCCTTAGATCGGGTCTTCTTCCAGAATATCCAGCAGACGCATCATCGTCATGCGGAAGCGGGCATACCGGCCATAGCGAAGCCCCTGTTCTTCCAGATGGAGCGGAATGTCGGCCTCTGCACAGGTGGCCGCACCGCCGGTGCGCCGAATCAGGGAACGGATTTCATCGCCGGACGGAACACGTGCCAATGCAGCACGCAGCGTCTCCCAATTGGCTTCCACAGCGCCAACCGGAATCGCATCGACCGGATTGGGTGTGTTTTCTTTGCGGCATTCCGACAGCAGCGGCCCGTAGATTTCGGAAAGGCGATCCCAGTCGATTTCGCGCCGCAGCTCGTGAACGTGATCCAGCTTCGCCAGCCGGTTGTACACATCCGCAACCAGCCCGGCGGCAATCCCGACCTTCTTGCCGTGGAAGACCTGCGGACGCCCCATCAGCGCATACTGCATTTCCCAGAAATGCGCAATGTGGTGCTCCGCACCCGATGCCGGACGCGTGCAGCCGGAAAGCAGCATAGACAACCCGGACAGGACGAGTGCTTCCATCAGCGATGCGGCAAACTCCGGCGAATCGGAATCCGACCGGCGCGCAAGCTCAGCTGCTTCATCCACGGCAGCGCGGGTCATGGCCGCAATCTGTGCGCAGTAATATTCACCGGTCAGACAGGCGGAAACCTCCCAGTCTGCGTGCGCGGTGTATTTGCCGAGCAGATCGCCCAGCCCGGCTGCCTTCAAAACCGCAGGGCTCTTGGCGAGGACGGCGCTGTCCGCAATGATCACCTCCGGCGCTTTGGCGGGGAAGGTTCGCTTGAAGCCGTTTTCCGTGATCGGTGCCATGACAGAGGCAAACCCGTCCATGGAGGGCGCCGTGGCATAGATGGCAAAGGGCATATCCAGCTTGGCCGCCGTGAACCGGCAAATATCGTTGAGCGAGCCGGTGCCGATGGAGAGCAGGGCTTCCGCACCGCTGCGGGCAAGCTCCTCCTGTACGCGTGCAACCGCGGTGGTATCGGCCAGCTGCAAGTCGTCAAACAGCGTCAGCGTGGTGCGGAAATCCGCCTGACGCAGAGCGTCCGTGATGCCGGCTGCTGCGGCCAGCGTATTTTTGTCGGCGACCAGATGCAGCCGACGGCCAAACCCCGAATCCTTCAGAATGCGTCCGGTATCCGGTGTGTTCTGATATCCGATTTCTAAGGAACGGATGTTGATTTCATGTTTCCTGCCACAGGGACAGTCGCGGAGAGAGTCTGTAATTTTGCGCAGATCCAGCATAACGATCATCACTTTCTGTAGTTTGGTATCCGGAGATGGCTGCCGACTCAGCAGCCGGAAAAAATTCCTACCTTAATTATAAACGAATCGACACGCCTTGTCAATGCGTCTGGGAGCCAAAACCGTCAGGCCGTGGTCTTCGACGAATTGTCGCTGGCCGATAGAGAAATCCGGTACAGCTCCGCATAGTGGCCGTTCTGCGCGATCAGCTCCTCGTGCGTGCCCTGCTCAATGATGACGCCGTGATCCAGCACGAAAATCTGGTCGCAGCCGGAAATGGTGGAGAGGCGGTGCGCAATCGTGATGGTGGTGTGGTTGGCCGAAACCGTCTGCATCGCCTGCGACAGCGCAGCCTCCGTCTCCGTATCGATGCTCGCAGTCGCCTCGTCCAGCACCAGAACAGAGGGCTTGACCGCGACCGCACGGGCAAACGCAATCAGCTGACGTTGCCCGGCGGAGAACTCGGAACCGCGCTCCGAAACGTGCGACGCATATCCGTCCGGCAGACTGTTGACGAAATGCTCAGCGCTGACGGTTTGAATGGCCTGGCGAACGTCGGCATCCGAAATGGAGTCCTCGTTCAGCCGTACGTTGTAGTTGATATCGCCGGTAAACAGGAAGACATCCTGCTGGACAACGGAGATGCAGCGGCGCAAATCCGTCAGACGGTAGTTCCGAATGTCAACGCCGTCGATCAGAATTTCACCCTGCTGAATCTCATAAAACCGCGCAAGCAGGGAAATGATGGTGGATTTCCCGGAACCGGTGGAACCGACAAACGCGGCACTCTCGCCGGGGTGAATCTCAAAGCTGACGTCCTTCAGGACATAGTTGTCCTTCGTGTAGGCAAACCAGACGTGACGGAACTCGATGTGGCCGGAGAACTCCGTCAGCGGAAGACCAGCTTCCAAATCCTCCAACGTGTCGGCTTTGTCGATGATGTCGAAAATTCGATCCGCAGAGATCAGAGACGACTGAATGGAGGTGAACTGTTCCGCAAGATTGGCAATCGGACTGAAGAACTGCTTGATATACTGCGTAAAGGCGTAGAGTGTCCCGACGTCCAGACGGTTGCCGATGACCTGCGGCGCAAAGGCCGAAATGAAAATGGCGGTGGCCAGATTGGCCAGAGCAGACATCAGCGGGTTGGATAGACAGTTCAGAAGCACCTCGACCATGCCGAGCCGATAATATTCGCGACCCAGCTGGTAGAATTCCTCGTTTTTCTGGGGCTCGCGGCAGTAGATCTGTACCATTTTCATCCCGGTGATGTTTTCAGCCAGAAAACCGTTCAAACGCGACAGCTGAGCCTTCAGCTTGATGAAGTTGCGGCGCGACAGATTGCGATACACAAAGGTGATCACCGCGATCAGCGGAATGCAGACAAAGCACCAGAGCGCCAGCTGAACGTCCAGCAGCAGCATGGCACCGCAGATGTTGAAAATGATCAGAATGTCCTTGACAAACTGAATGATGATGCTCGAAAACAGATCCGAAAGGGACTCCACGTCACTGTTGACACGCGTCAGCAGACTGCCCGAAGAGTTCGCGTCGAAAAAGGACATATTCATCCGCTGAATGTGTGCGAACAGATTGGTGCGCATCCGGTGCATAATCCGCTGCCCAAGCGATGCAAGCGTCACGGATTGCGCATAGTCGCAGACGGAGCCGAGCAGCACCACGGCGAAATAGAGCAGCGCCAGACGCCCGATGGCACCAATGTCGTTGACGCCGATTTCCAGGTTCTGGTCAATGACCAGCTTCAGAATATAGGGCTTGACAACCTGCACCAGACTGGAACCGACAGCCAGACAAAGCGTCAGGAACGTGAGCCATTTGTGATAGAAGAAGTATTTGAGCAGCCGAATCAGCGTGTGCCGCTTTTTGCGCTGCGTGTATTCTGCCATGCGTCCATCCGGAACGGATGGCGACGATGCCTGTTTCATAAAGCCTCTTTTCTCCGCCGCATCCGAAAGAACCTGTACAGACAGACGGATGTGCGGCGGGTTGCACGTCTGTCCGGTCACTCAGACCGTCTGTTCTTTGGAGGATTCGAGAATCGCCAGAAGATGCTGATAAGCCGGGCAGGACGCCAGCAGCTCGTCGTGCGTGCCGATGGCTGCCATGCTGCCGTCCTCGTTCAAAAGCAGAACACGATCGGCAATGCCGGCGACGGCAATTCGGTGCGTGACGATGATGGTGGTGCAGTTCCGCAGATAGCTGCGGAGATTGTCGAGAATGGTGCGCTCTGTCTCCGCGTCAACGGCCGACAGACAGTCATCCAGCAGCAAAAGCTCCGGCTTCCGAGCCAGTGCCCGTGCGATGGAAATCCGCTGCTTCTGACCACCGGACAGCGTCATGCCGCGCTCTCCGACCGTCGTTTCATACTGATTCGGGAATTCCGAAATGTTGTCGTGAATCGCCGCAGCCTTGGCAGCTTGAATGGCATCTTCTTCCGAAATCCGCTCGTCATAAAACTGAATGTTCCGCATGATGGAATCGGAAAAGAGGAAGCTTTCCTGCGGCACATAGGCAATCGAGCCGCGCAGAACGTGAAGCGGAATCGAATGGATGGGATGATTGGAAACCCGAATGGAATCGTCCGGCGGGTTCCACATCCGCATCAAAAGCCCCATCAACGTGGATTTGCCGGAGCCGGTCGCACCCATGATGGCCAGCGTTCCACCGGTTTCAAGATGGAAGGAGATGTTTTTCAGGACATCCTTGTCCGTGCCGGGATAACGGTAGGTCAGATTGGAAACGTCCAGCGTCAGCGGCTTGAGCGCCTCGATCGACGTGTCCGCCTGCGCATCATCAATGGAAGGCTGCGCGGTGAAGATCGTATCCAACCGCTGCATGGAGACAATCCCGCGCTGCCAGATCTGAATGATGCGGCTGATCCGCGAGATCGGATCCATCAACAGCGCAATGTAGGTGTTAAATGCGACGAATTCCCCAAGCGTCAACGTACCGGCAATGACCATTTTACCGCCGAAATAGAGGAATACGGAGAAAATCAAACCGAAAACCAGCGCAGAAAGCGGATTGATGAAGGACCAGACGCGAACCATATCCATCTCGGCCTTCCATTTTTTGCGGCTCAAGCCCTCAAACAGCTTGTTCTCGCTCTCCTCCTGTGCAAAGGCCTTGATGACGCGAATTCCGGTCAGATTCTCCTGTACCTTGGCGGCAATGTCCGAAACAGTGTGTTGCACGACGGTGAAACGCTTGCGCATGGCCGTCCGCAGCTTGACGAGTGCGAACAGGAGGAAGGGGAGCGGGATGACGGCAATCAGGGTCAGCTTCACACTGGTTGTGGAAATCATGTACCCCAAAGTGACCAGATTGACCGTCAGCACATCGACAATGCCGATCAGCCCCATGCCGAACATATTGCGGACGGACTGCGAGTCGATGATGGCACGGGTGATGAGGTCACCGGTGTTGTTTTTGACATAAAAATCAGGGCTGAGCACCTGCAGGTGAGAAAACAGCCGGTGGCGCAGATGCAGCTCAATGGAGCGCGTGAAGCCGAAAATCAGATACCGCCAGATGTTGCGCGTGATGAACGCTGCAACCGCGCAGCCACACATGAGTAGACAGAGATTGCGGACATCGGCCAGCGTGGCGCTTTGCAGCGGATCCTTTGCCGCTTTCAAAAGGTCAATCGCCTGACCCAGCAGCTGCGGAAGGAGGGCGTTGCAGACCGTTGCAAGCACAACGAAAATGACGCCGAACACGTATCGAACCCAGTTTTTTCGGAAATATTCCAGAATGATATCCTTACAACGCATGGACGCTTGCAACCCCCTCTGTGATATTTGCCCGATAGAGATGAGACAGGTCATTCAGAAATCCGAGAACCGTGCGCGGCCGATTGTCTTCAACCAGATAACGGACAAGAGAAAGACCGGTGTTGTCGTGTGAAAAATGGGCGAGCCCCGGCGAGGCAGTGGGCAGTGCCGCATTCATCAGATGCGTCAGGAAAGAGCCGTGCGTCACCACCAGAACGTTTTCATCGCCGGTGAATCGCCGACGCAGATAGCCCATAATCCGATAGGCGCGAGCCAGATAATTGATCGGATCGCGAAACTCCTCCGGGAGGCTTGCACCGCCGCCGGCCGGGGTCGGAACGGAGAACGGCAAAGCGGTCGGACAGAACTGACGCGCTTCTTCAATGGGGAGCGGGATGAAATCAGACGGCGTCCCGCATTCCATCAAATCCGGCAGCAGCTCGACCGGTGCAGGGCCGTTTGGCTGGCGCGAAGCCACGGCATTCGCGGTTTCCAGCGTCCGAATCAACGGACTGGCAATGATGCAGTCAAAGGGAAAGGTCGCAAGCCGTTCGCCGAGAGCCTGTGCCTGTCGGCGGCCAAGCTCCGTCAGCTTCGGATCCAGACCGCCGGTTTTGGGAACAACATTCCCGGTCGATTGCGCATGACGGGTAAAATACAGATTCATTTGAAGTACGCTCCTTGGTGAAAGGTCAGTTTTTGGGGCATCAACAGAAAGTGTAGTATGATCAAATGAGAACCAATGCACTCAGTATACACCTGTTTTTGGCAAAAATCAAGCAGATTCGACATGAAACACCGGGAAGCATTGGACAATGCTCCAAAAACATATTGAATCTAATTTTCCGCAAGAATAAACCACTTGCTTTGATTTTGCAATGAACGGCAGAAAAACAAATTCCGGAAACAGACTGTCATACAGAAAACGGGGAAATTGGCGCGAACATTTTTGGCAAAATTGACAAAGAAAAAGCGTTGCATACCCAACCAAAATCCGGTGATACTAAGCTGTGTGCAAATCAGTCGGTTTGCAAAACGGAAGGGGAGACGAATGAAATGACCAACCTTGAGTGCGCAGTGACAACCTGCGCCTATCACAGCGGAAATCGATGCCGAAAAAATGCGGTTTGTGTCAACGGACACCACGCATCGACAAAAGATCAAACCTGCTGCGAGTCCTTTGAACAGCGGACTGCGGCCGAAACGGGTCACACACAGGCGACTCAGCCGCTGACCGCAACGGAAATCCGGTGCGGTGCCGATCAATGCGCGTTTTATACGGGCGGATCGTGTACGGCGCAACACATTTCGGTCTGCTCCTGCGGCTGTAAAAATCCTTGCAGCTGCCAGGAAACCGAATGCGCGAGCTTCCGGCAAAAAGGCTGAAGCCGTTAGCACCTGAAAGTATCCATCAAAGCAGAAATCAACGTTTCTGAGCCGAAAAATCTCCGGATGGCTGCGACCATGCGGAGATTTTTTTCGCCCAATTGGAACCAAACAGGGGAATGATCTGCATAAAATCCAAACGGAATCACAGCGGCTCTCCAAAATTTTTTTACAAACCCCGTGCATTTGGCAAATTGCCACTTGACAAACGTTGAGTGAATTTGTATAATATATCCAAAGTCAGGTACCACAAGGCGAAAAACATCCCTGTTTGCTCGGTCAAAACACCCGGTTGAAATGTAAAAAGATGCTTTGCGGCGCATGAATATAACCTCAGTTCCCTATACGAACCCTGATTGCACAGACAATTTGATTTCCAGAGAAAAAAGGAGGAATTCATATGAAAAACCATATGAAACATTCAATTCTCAAAAAAGCTGGCATTTGCAGCCTTCTGGTGTTGTGCGCGATGGCACAGGTTCTCCTGCTCAGCGGATGTGCATTGTTTCCGGAAGAAGAGGAACCGATTTCTGTGCCGCTGCTTGAGGTCAAACCGGTGGAGTATCTGACACGCACCCCGGAACGCATGACGATCGAGAACCGCGTCGAAGGCCGTGCGGAGATTGTTCCGATGCACAGCAAGCAGGTTTCGTTTGAAAACAGCTCCGGCGCCATTGCCAAGCTGTATGCGAACTATGGGGACTATGTCGAGGAGGGTGACCTGCTCTGCGCACTCGAATCGCCCGATATCGGCGAGAAGCTGACCGAAGCGGAAATGCGGGCGGAAATTTCGGAAATGGAATATGCTCAGTCCGCAAAACGCTACAAAAACGGCGAAATCAGCGAAATTGAATGGAAACGCGCAGAACTCTCCATTTATATCGTCCGCCGCGACCTCGCAAAGCTCCGGGAGCAATATGAAAATACACAGCTGTATGCGCCGATGTCCGGCCAGATTACATACCGAGCAAACGTCGCAGAGGGCGAAAAGATACAGGCCAAGGATACCCTGTTTACCATTTCTTCTCTCGATCAGCTCTGCGTCCGCTACTCCGGCATCGACTATGCCAAGCTGCCGCTGTATGCCGAATGCGAAATCACCCTGACGCGTGGCAGCGATTCCGAGACATATCAGGGCACCGTGATTCAAACGCCGGATAATCTGCCGGAAACCGCATTGAGCACCGACCGTTATTCGGTTCTGCTGGAGCTGGATGGCAGCCTGCCGGAGGGGACGGAAATCGGCACACAGGTGACGCTTTCGTACCTGATCGAACGCAGCGAGAATGCGCTGGTCATCGCCAAGAGCGCCCTGAAAACCTCCGGAACGCGCACCTATGTCTACGTGCTGGAGGACGGATATCGCCGGGAGCGCGACGTGCAGACCGGGATTTCCAGTGCCTACAACATCGAAATTATTTCAGGCCTGAAAGATGATGATCAGATCATTTACTGAAACCGATGAATCTTAAAAGAAACGGTTGGTTGATACTATGATCAAAACGGTACTTCACAGGCTGAACAGCAACCGCTGGAAGGTGTTGTCTCTGCTGGTTGGCCTGATTCTGGCGATTTCCATCGCCTTTTGTATCCCTGTCTATTCGGATGCCATTCTTCAGCGCATTCTGATCAAAACGCTGGAGGAGGTTCAGCAGAATACGGGGAAATATCCGGCACTCCTGAGCTATGACTATCGAATGGCCGGCGTCAAAAAAGATGCCGTTTCGATTGAAGCGACGATTGATGACGTGATGAATGAGCTGCATGAGTCCCTGCCGATGTCTACACTGACGCGGGGAAAAATGCTGAAGTATGAAATGTTCCGGCGCACCGTGCCAGAAACCGGAAAAACGGAAAATCTGGTTCTGACCTACCTGGAAGATTTCGAAGATCATGTGCATCTCGTCAGCGGCCGTATGTTCAACCCTGACCGATCAGACGGCGTCGTCGAGGTGGTCGCGAGCAACCGCGTCATGGTGAAAACCCTGCTGACAATGAACAACGTCTACGAGTACAACAGTATGTACACCGACGAAAACGAGTCCATCCGGGTGGAAATTGTCGGCGTGGTCGAACCGAATGACGCATCCGAGCTGTACTGGCTGACGCCGTTCGATGACATCACTGGCGGCCTGTTTACCGGGCGGGAAGTGTTTGACCAGAAAATCGCCGCCAATCCGAACTACGCACGCCATGTCACACAGTTTACCAACTTTGAAGCGTTCGACTATTATGACCTGAAAACCGACACGGTCGAGGATGTCTCCCGCCTCTTTTACAAGGCCGAAGAACGCCTGAACGCATCCTTCCCCAAAGACCAGCTGTCGCTGGGAATGCTGACAGCCGTCGATCAATTCGTCGAGGAATCCGCGGTGGTGGAGGTCAGTATGTATATTCTGACCATCCCGATTTTTATCCTGCTGGCCTTCTATATTATTATGGTGTCGCGCCTGAAGCTGCAAAGTGAGCAGAACGAGATCTCCGTCATGCAGAGCCGTGGGGCGGGGCGGGGCTATATTTTGAGCCTGTACCTGATCGAATGCCTGATGCTGATGGCCTGTGCCGTGTTGATTGGCCCGATGCTGGGGTTGTTTCTCTGTAAAATCATCGGCGCATCCAACGGCTTTATGGAATTTGTCAACCGGAAAGCGCTGGACTACCGGGTGGTGCCTACCGCATTGTTCACCGTGGCCGGGGCGGCACTCCTGTTCATCCTGATCACCATGGTTCCGGCGTTTTTTGGCGCAGGCGTCAATATCCTGGAAAGCAAGCGCGGGAAAAAGAAGAAGACCATTCCGTTTTATCACAAATATTTCCTGGATATCCTCTTCCTTGCAGTCGGTATGTACGGATACTATACCATGGAAACACAGCGTCAGCTGATGGTGTCTATGCTGGCAGAGGGGACGGTCGGTACCCGTACCACCGACGTGCTGACCTACCTGTCCAGCACACTGTTTGCGCTGGGCGCAGGGATGCTCTTCCTCCGGATTTATCCGCTGCTGGTGCGGCTGATTTTCCGGATCGGCCGCCGCATCTGGCCGGCATGGGCTTATTCCTCCATCAACCGCGTCGCCCGCAACCGCGACTGCTCCTACATCATGCTGTTCCTGATTGCCACAATGTCTGTCGGCATTTTCAGCACGGATGCCGCGCAATCCATCAACAGCCACATCGAAAACAATGCCCGAACGACCATCGGCGCGGACATTGACTATATGCCGGTCTGGAAAAAATACGACAACAACGGCAATGAGATCAAAATGGAAGCCGACAATAACGGCAATATCATCAAAATCTATGATGAGGGCGTCCTGGTTCAGAGCATCCGTGTCACCTACCCGGAGCTGCTCAGCTCGTCCTTCCAGGAGCTCGATGGCGTTGAGGCGGTTTCCAGAGTCTATCGGGAATCCGGTGTCACCGTTCGCGGCAATCAAGCCAATCAGGATGATGTTGACGTTATGTACATCGATCCGTATGATTTCGGCACGGTCGCATTCTCCGTCCCGAACATGAATGACTACCATCTGAATGCCTACCTGAACGTTTTGATGCAGAACGAAGATGTTCTGATTCTTTCCAATAACCTGATGAAAAGTTTGGAACTGGAACCCGGCGATTCGATCACCGTTTCCAACGCCGCCGGCAGCCTCAAAGGCACGGTGCTGGCCGGTGTCGATGCCTGGCCCGGCTTTGACAAATATCAGGAATCCGAGAAAGGCCGCGTCACCGAGACGTATTTTGTGGTCGGCAATCTGTCGTATCTGCTCCGGGACAATGAAATTCGTCCCTACGGTTTCTGGATCAAACGCGCAGACGGCGTGACGGATGCCCAGCTCTACCAGACACTTGCCGAAAGCGAATTTGGCATCAAAACCATCGAAAGCGCCACACAGGCCGTCATTGAAGAGAAAAACAGCCCGACGCTTCAGGGAACGAACGGCTTGCTGACGGTTTCCTTCCTGACGTCGCTCCTCATCTGCGCACTCGGATTTATGATCTACTGGATCATCTCGATCAAGTCCCGGACGCTGCAGTTCGGCATTTCCCGCGCACTCGGCCTGTCCAAGGCCGGTGTCATGAAGATGCTGATCTGTGAACAGCTGCTGGTTTCCGGTGTTGCAGCGGGCATGGGCATTTTGATCGGCAAAATCGGCAGTACCCTGTACGTGCCGATGCTGGCCATCAACTATACATCGGCAGAGGACGTGATTCCGTTCCGCGTCATTGCAACACGTGGTGACCTCCTGCGGATTGGGGCCATTTTGGGCGGAATGCTGCTGATCTGCATCGTCATTTTGTCGGTCATGGTCATTCATCAGAAAATTGACCGTGCGGTCAAAATGGGCGAAGAATAGGGAGGTGCGAATCGATATGGAACATACCATACTGATGCGCGGCGAGCATCTCACACGGGTCTATCACACGGGCGCTGGCTCGTTCTATGCGCTGAAGGATGTCAATCTGGAAATTCAAAAGGGCGCATTGACGGTTCTGCGCGGCCGGTCGGGCTCCGGCAAAACCACCTTGCTGAATATTCTGAGCGGCTTGGATACGCCGACAGAGGGTCAGGTGTTTTTTGAAGACAAAAACATCTCCACGATGGCCAACGGAAAACGCGATCGCCTGCGCGCCAAAAAGATGGGCTTCGTTTTTCAGGCGGTTGCTCTGATGCCAGACATGAACGCCGTTGAAAATGTAGAATATGGCCTGAGGATTGCCGGAAAATTCAACCGCGAAAGCCGCCAAAACGCAGAGGAATGCCTCCGCATGGTCGGCCTGGGCAAACGGATGAACCACCTGGCACAGGAGCTCTCCGGCGGGGAACAGCAGCGCGTCGCCATTGCGAGGAGCATTGCCCATTCGCCGGAGCTGATCTTCGCCGATGAGCCGACCGCAGCACTCGATACGGCCATGGGCATTCAGGTGGTGGACATCTTCAAACGCCTGATTCAGGAACGCGGAATGACAATTGTCATGACGACACATGATCCGAATATGCTCGAGCTGGCGGACTGTGTCTATACACTGTCGGATGGGGTGATTGTAGATGGCAATGATTGAGTGCGAAAACCTGGTCAAAATCTATAAAACCGATGAAATCGAAGTCATGGCGCTGCAGGGACTGGATTTGACCGTGGAGGAAGGCGAGCTCATGGCCATCATGGGCAAAAGCGGCAGCGGCAAATCGACGCTGCTGAATATGCTGGGCGGATTGGATACCCCGTCCGCCGGCCGCCTGACGGTCAACGGGCACAATATGCTCCGCATGAAAAAAAGAGAAATGACCGACTACAAACGCAACGAAGTCGGCTTTGTTTGGCAGAACAATGCCCGCAATATGCTCCCGTTTTTGAGCGCCTATGACAATGTCCTGCAGCCCATGATCTATGCGGGCAAGCGCAGTGGCCGTGAACGGCGCAAACGGGCAGAAATGCTGCTGGAGCTGGTTGGCCTGAAAAATCGCATGAAAAATAAGGTCGATCAGCTTTCCGGCGGGGAACAGCAGCGCGTGGCCATTGCAATCGCCATGGCAAACGAACCGGCTCTGCTGCTGGCGGATGAACCGACCGGCGCTGTGGATACCAAAACCGCCGATCAGATTCTGGATATTTTCCGCGCCCTCAATGACGCCCTGAACCAGACGATCGTCATCGTGACGCACGACTACCGAATGTCGGAAAAGGTCGGACGTGTCGTCAACATCCGGGACGGCAAAACGAGCAGCGAGATCATCCGCACCATCAGCTACGCCGACGAACTGAAGCAGATGCACCTGCATGAAGCGGAGGTCGTCCGCACCGAGTGGCTCACGCTGGACCGTGCCGGTCGGCTGCAATTGCCGCAAGCCTATGTGGATGAGCTGAAAATCGCAACACCCGGCAAAATCATTGCCGAGCGCGACGGCGAGAAGCTGATTCTCCGGAAAGAATAACACGCACCTGCGCAACCATCCAAACAGCCCCTGAAGGCTTTGAAAACCTTCAGGGGCTGTGTTTTGTTGGGTAGGGAAGTGCTGCAATCAACATGGCGGGCTGAATGCGCATGACATCATGACAGCCAGGCGGCGTTCACCAGATGAATGGGCTGACCGGCCAGGTAGGCGCGGACATTTTCAGCCGTTGTGGCCATCAGACGCTGCCGCGCCTCAAAGGTGGCCCAAGCGATGTGCGGTGTGAAAAGGGTATTTTTGGCCGACAACAGCGGATTGGAACGCTCCGGCGGCTCCGAGGACAGGACATCCAGCGCGGCTCCGGCAAGCGCACCGCTATTCAACGCGTCGGCGAGTGCCTGCTCATCGATGAGCCCGCCGCGTGCTGTGTTGATCAGATACGCCGACGGCTTCATCCGGCGCAACGCGTCTGCGTTGATCATGCCCAGATTGTCGGCTTTCTGCGGACAGTGCAGCGTGATGAAATCAGCCTGCGCATATAGCTCGTCGAGCGAAACGAACGCGAAATCGGGCAGCTGCGGTGCGGAACGCGCTGAAGGGTTGTAGGCGCGAATTTTCATCCCGAATGCACTGCCAATCACGGCAACCTGCTGCCCAATGGCGCCAAAACCGACAATGCCGAGCGTTTTCCCGGCCAGCTCCGTCAACGGCTGAACCCAATGCGAATAATCCGGAGCAGCGCACCAGTTGCCGTCGTGTACCCAATGACTGTGCTGTGCAACGCCGTGACAGAGCTCCAATATGAGCGCAAACGTCAGCTGAGCCACCGACATTGTGCTGTAGGTCGGCACGTTGGAAACCGGAATGCGAAGCGCGGCTGCCGCCTCGATATCGACAATGTTGTACCCGGTCGCCAGCACCGAAATGAATTTCAGATTCGGCAGCTGCTGAAGCATTTCACCCGTCAGAACGGTTTTATTGGTCAACAGGATCTCCGCTCCTTCGGCACGCTTCAGGACATCCTCTGGAGCCGTCCGATCATACACTGTGAGCGAACCCAGCTGCGCCAGCTCATCCCACGAAAGATCGCCCGGATTCAAAGCGTATCCGTCTAAAACCACCATTTTCATGTTTGATTCCGTCCTTTCTGTTGAAACCGTGGAGAGGCAAAGTCGTTCGAAACCGCCGATCCTTTACCACAGCGTGTCTACCTGAACCTTGCTCCATCCGGCCTTTGTATAATCGCCGTGAACCGGCATCACCTTGCGGAGCAGCGCAGCGGATTGCGTCAAAAACGGCAGCATATCGTGAATCTCGCGGGCTTCAAAACCGGCCACGGCGGCCGCTGCCACATACGGCATCCCGCTGGACAGCGTGTGCCACGTGGTGTGCAGCATCCCCATCAGCGACTGCTCCACAACGGTGGCGCGCACCGCGTTCATCTGTCCAACACCGCGATCCCATGGACAGAGCAGACAGTCAAAACCGGCCTGCTGGAACACAGCAGCCGTCTCGACCGGGGCGTGCGCGGCGTCGTATTGCCAGTCTGCAAGGATCACATCCCGGCTCAAACGCGCCAGCATCAACTGCTCGGCTTCCGGGGAGGGCGCATTGCAGGTGTACCAGTTCTTTGTGTTGTAGTGCGCATGGCGGTACAAGAACATATCGCCCCACACAAGAGCCCTGCGGTTCTGCGCAGACAGGTCGGCGCTGATCTCGTTGATAAAATCGCATACCAGCTCCATGTTTTCCTGTGTGAATTCGAAATTGTAGGCTTCGTCACAGCCAATGTGAAAATAATGGCCACTCCCGCAGAGCTCGATCAACTCGCTGCGAATCCGGCGCAGAAGCTGCCGAACCTTCGGCTTGCGAATGTCCCAGCACCAGCCGTCATCGCTGAAATAGGTCTGCAGGGTGGGGTTCTGATCGAGCACGACGTGCTTTCCATGCATCACTCGCCCGGAGGAGGCGTGTCCCCAGTGATTCCACATGGGGATGATCTCCAGCCCGGAATCGCTCGCCTCCTGGAGAATCGGGCGCAGCTGCTGACGGGTGAACGCGTGCGGCCATGCAAGCTCCCGCATACAGTCCAGCTGAACCATGCCCCAGAATTCCAAAACCACATGGGTGTATCGCAGCGCAGCGCAAAAGCGGAGAAATTTCTGTAGCTCCCAAAGCTCTGTCTCCGGAAAAACGCAGAAATGCACCATCCGGTTCCGAATGACCGCCTTGTCCCAAATCTGACAGCAGTCGAGCTGAACCGCGGAACCGCCGTCCTGATCGATGGCCTGAAACCGGTCAATCAGCGTCAGAAACCCGGACAACAGGTTCTGCTCGGTTTCCGCATGGATGCATAAACCGCCCGGCTCGATGCAAATGCTGAAATCCGCATCGTTCAGAGGGAGCGGCTGTGCAGAACCGATGACAAAGGTGCAGTCCGGACACTCCGAAAGGCGCAGCGTGGACGCCTGAAAGGTGAAATTGTGCCAGAACTCCCGAAAGATGTCCTGATGCAGACAGGATGGAGCCTTGGCATGGACGTCGCCGGAAAGAATCAGATGGCCTGCCTGAGCCGTCAAATGCTGTGGATGAAAGAGCATTTCAAAAACCTCCCACCTGTGCAAACGGCCACGAAAAACCGCCGCACCCGTACCTGATCAAAAATCGACTGGAAAAAGAAAAATCCCAGAAGTTCAACTTCTGGGATTTTTTCTGGCTGCGGAACTAGGATTTGAACCCAGACAAACAGAGTCAGAGTCTGTCGTGCTACCCTTACACAATTCCGCATCGAACGAGATATATTATAGCAGAGACGATTGCGTTTGTCAAGAGGGAAACGCAAATTTTTCCAAAAAAAATTCCGGGCGGGATTCGCAAATCCCGCCCGGAAAGTGGTGCATCAGAAGAGAATGATA
>CAYUXI010000008.1:0-80093 GCA_964448855.1 uncultured Oscillospiraceae bacterium
AGTTTTCAGAAAAAGTGTTGCACTTGCTTGACAATCTGCCCTGGCAGCGCAGCTGACTGAGGGATTGCTGTACCCTGTGTTCCGGCATTCGAAAATGCCGCCCGCAGAGGGCAATCTGCCAGGCTCCCTCTGACGATGGGAGTTGAGGGAGAGAAGACTGTTTCTGTGTGCCCACCCCCACCCGCAGCCGCTCCCACACGCAACAACAATCCCTCGTCCCTCTTGCACTAGGGAGGCTCTGAAAAGTGATGCGCGCCCGAAGGCCAGCGTCAAACGACGCTGGCCTTCGACGCTGTGATACGCACTTCGCGCTGTGATATGCGTTCCTTCGGAACACGTGAGGAGTGAGGAGAGTGGAGAAACACGGCAGGAGACTGCCCCCCCGCAGCCACCCACACAAACACAAATCCCTCCGGCGTGGTTTCACCGGAGGGATTGCATTTTCGATTGTTTCAGGCTTCAGTTCCCGCTTTGCCGCGGTTATTCGTCATCCTCGTCCGAATCGGCGACACGCGCATCGGTTGCGCCCGGTACGATTTCACCGGCGCGGGTCAGCGCAATCTTCGTCAGCAGCGGGCCGACCAGCTCATAGATCAGCACGGCAAACAGGGAGACGTTGCGGATCAGCGCACCCTCCGCGCCGAGCGTATTGGCCGCCGTCAGCGACATACCGAGCGCGACGCCCGCCTGCGGCAGCAGCGTGATGCCCAGATACTTGACGATGTTCGGTTCGCATTTCATGGCTTTCGCACCGCCCCAGGCACCGACGCATTTGCCCAGCGACCGCGCCACGATGTAGGCAACGCCGACGCCGACAATGGCGAGATCGGTGAAAACGTTCAGCTCCAGCTCCGCGCCGCTCAAAACGAAGAACAGGACAAACACCGGTGCCGTCCATTTGTCGGTTCGCCCCATCAGCTCCTCCGAAAAGTCGCAGATGTTGCAGAACACGGAGCCCAGCATCATGCAGACCAGCAGCGAGGAAAAGCCGATGTGGACGCCGCCGATGTCAAATTCCAGCATGGACAGCGCAACAGTCAGAATGACAAAGGTGACGGAGAGGCAGAGGCGCTTGCTGTTGGAATGGAACCAGCGTTCAAACCAGGTGAAGATCAGCCCCATGACAAAGCCCAGCGCCACGGACAGCACGATTTCCAGCAGCGGCTCCACAAGAATGGCCGTCAGGCTGAACTCCCCATCCAGCAGCGCACGCGCAATCCCGAAGGAAACGGCGAACACCGCCAACCCGATGGCATCGTCCAGTGCAACGATCGGCAGGAGAATATCCGTCAGCTTGCCCCGCGCCTTATACTGCCGCACGACCATCAGCGTCGCCGCCGGAGCCGTGGCCGTTGCGATGGCGCCCAGGGTAATCGCCGCCGGAATCGGCAGCTTGTCGCCGACCAGGAAGTGAACGCCGATCAGCACCAGATCGACCATCAGTGTCGCCGCCAGCGCCTGTGTGAACGCAATCACGGTCGCCTGTCGGCCGGTCTGCTTCAGCTGTTTCAGACGAAATTCGTTGCCGATTGCGAAGGCGATGAAGCCGAGCGCCACCTGCGAAATGGCATCCAGCGCCTTCAGCTCCGACATACAGGTGAAGCCGAGCCCCGGCACGCCCAGCCGCCCCAGACAATACGGGCCGACCAGAATCCCCGCGATCAGATACCCCGTGACCGCCGGGAGCTTCAACACCTTGACCACACGGGAAAGCAAAAGCCCCGCCATCAGCGCAACGGCGATGCTCATCAGTGATTGCATATGATTTCATCCTCTTTTCTGTTTTCGCCCGACCGATTCACCCGGTCAGGGCACCAGTTCCATATTATAGCACGCTGCATCGTCTTTGTAAAGGCGCGTTTTGACGGAATCCCCGCTCAAATGCCCGGTTTTTTTGACAGTTTTCGTTTTCTCGCCGGACTTCTGGATTTTTTCACAGAGTTATGCTATAATATACAAAAATTTCCGTCGGCGCGCTCCGCTCCTGTCGGCGGCTTCAGGGAGCTTTTTTTCATGATTCTCGATTTTCATACGCACTGTTTCCCGGATGCACTCGCACCCCGTGCACTGGCCACACTGTCCGCCACCGCCGAAATCCAGACGCATTCCGACGGAACCGTCTCCGGCACCCTCCGAAAAATGGACGAAGCCGGCATTGACCGCGCTGTCGTTCTGAACATCGCCACCAACGACCGCCAAACCACCAACGTCAACCGCTTCGCCTTGGAAACCAACCGGAACCCCCGCCTGTACGCGCTCGGCTCCGTTCATCCGGAGAGCAGCGAATCGACCATCCGCACCGTCCTGTCCGACCTCGCAGCCGCCGGTATCCCCGGTATCAAAATCCACCCCGACTATATGCACACCCCGATCGACGACCCGCGCTTCTCGCCGATCTTTGAATGCTGCATCGAGCAGAACCTGTTCGTCGTCACACACGCCGGGTTTGACTACGTCTCTCCAACCTTCATGCACGCCTCGCCGGAGCGCATCGCTCGCGTTTTGGAGCGCTTTCCCCGCCTGAAGCTGGTGGCGGCGCACGTCGGCGGCGCCTGCTGCTGGGACGATGTCGAGCGCTTCCTGATCGGCCGCCCCGTCTGGCTGGATACGTCCCTGGCCTCCCTGTTTGCGCTGGAGCCCGCGCAGATGCGGCGGATGCTCCTCGCGCACGACAGCGACCGCCTCCTGTTCGCCAGCGACCTGCCCTGGTCTGACCCGGCTGATTCGCTCCGATATCTGCTGTCGCTCCACCTGCCGGAGGATTTGACCGAAAAAATCCTCTCCGCCAACGGCCTCCGCCTGCTCGGCGTCGCCAACACCGCCGTTTGACTCCCCTGCGCGCAAAACCGGCAGGCACAAATTCGTGCCTGCCGGTTTTTTGTTTTCGCATCATTTTGGCGGGTTACGGGACGTCGTGCCAGGTTAATCCTTCCGGTTGCATGAGCCCGCCTGTTAGCATACCTACAAAGTGCCAGCTTTCATCCTCCAGGCGGAACATCCAGTCGCCTCCCCAGATCACCCAGCCCTCGTATTCTCCGGTGCCGTCCGTAATGCTTCCGGCCCATGCACCGCCCGGATACAGCCGCACGGCGTACTGCACGCCCGCATACAGATATTCTTCCCCGTTTTCCCATGCAGTCCAGGGATCCTCGACCGCAAGAACCTTCGAATCCATCAGCGCACCCGACGTCTCCTCCGGCTTCAGCATTTCGTTATAAGCCAGCATGATTTTGCCGTAGGCCGCAATCAGCTCCCAGTCCTCTGCTGCATTATATGGAAGGAGAATATGATCCGTGATTATTTCAGACTGCTTTTCCAGCCGTGTTTTCGTCGTTTCCGGCACAGGGTCGGTCTCCGGTGCAGCTGAGGTCGGCTCCGTTGTCGTGGATGCTGAAGTCGGCTCCGCAGTCGTTTCGGGGGAAGTCGTTGTCGTCGATGTCGGAGCCGGGGTCGTTTCCGTCGGCTGCATCGGTTGCCCACACGCAGACAGCAGCAGCACCATCGCCAGACAGAGCGTCCAAATTCGCACAACTGTCCGTTTCATATCATTTTCTCTCCTTTGTTTCATTGATTTTTTCCCGGTCGGATTGTCCGCAGACAACCCGTTTTTTGAAAGCAAGGCGATTCGATTCGGCCACATGGTGCGCACCCCTTTCCGAATTATTATTCGGTTGTTGTTCACGCTTCTATCTTACCATATTGTCTCCGTTTTATCAAGAAGGTTGTTTCTTTTTTTCGGTATTTTTATTTTCATCCATTTGCTTGACACCAGCGGAAAAAGCAGGTATAATACTGACAGAAGATCAGTCATCGGAGGTACCGGGTATGCAGGATTCCGTTTTGCGGTTTGACCCCACTGTTTTTGCCGTCGGTCACGATTATCAGATCGTGTTTCTGACGGCCACGGAGGGCATTGGCTGGATTGAAATCGACGGAGAGCGATTCACAGACGAGGAGTGCGGCCTTTTGCAGTTTGGCTGCGTCCACAAGATTCCGGTATCCGGCGCGCTGCTCAACCGCGTCGGGCATTATACCGTTGTGTTCCATGAATATGAGGAAATCCGTCCATATCGCTCTGTCGGTGTGGAAAAAGTGCGGAAAGCCTATCCGTTTTACCCGGTCGTCGGGGATTCCTTCCGGCTCTTTCAGTTTGCGGATACACACGCCCGCGAGGAATCGCCGCTGAAAACCTTTGCATCCGTCGGCGGCTGCGATCTGCTGCTTTTGAACGGCGATATCAACGAGCACAGCGCCACGGCCGATCGATTCGACACGCTCTTTCGCCTGTCGGCCGATGCGGTTCATGGGGAGCGCCCTGTGATTCACGCCCGCGGCAATCACGATACCCGTGGGCAGGCTGCGCGGCATCTGCCGGACTATGTTCCAACCGTCTGCCGCGATGGCCGCCGGGAGACCTTTTTCACCTTCCGTCAGGGGCCGCTCTGGGGGCTGGTGCTCGACTGTGGCGAGGACAAGCGGGATGACCATGTGGAATACGGCGGCGTTGTCCTCTGCGACACCTTCCGCCGCCGCGAGACCGCGTTTCTGGAATCCGTGCTGGCCAACGCCGAGCAGGAGTTCCGCGCACCGGGTGTTTTGTACCGGGTGGCCTTTTGCCACGTCCCGATTACGGAGAAGATGCCCGCGCCGTTTGACACCGCCTCCGACATCTACGACCAGTGGGTGGCGCTTTTGAACCAGATGGATCTCCACCTGCTGTTGTCCGGGCATATGCACCACGCCTACCACATCCCGCCGCACACCCCCGGAAAGCGCGACGCCAATTTCCCGACGGCGGTGCTGTCCATTCCCGCCGTGCCGACGGAGGACGGCGACGTATATGTCGGCGGTCTGTTGACGGCACAGAACGGCCAAATCACGGCGGAGGCCGTGCCGAATCCGGAGCACCTGCACCGCATTGACCGCGCACCCCGCGCCTAACCGATTCATTCAAACCTTCAGGGAGGAAACAATATGAGCAATTCACGCATAGCCGGCTGCGGCTTCCACCATCTGGCACTCCGCGTCCGCGATTTTGACAAGAGCTTTCGATTCTACACCGAGACACTCGGCTTCGAGCTGCGCACCTCATGGGGCGAAGGCGATAAGCACGTCGCGCTGCTGAACTTCGGCGATGGCGGCTGTCTGGAGCTGTTTGCGGGCGGTTCGTCGGAACAGCCGGAGGGCTGCTTCTGGCACGTCGCGCTGAAGGCGAACGACGTTGATGCGGCCTATGCTGCCGCACGCGCCGCTGGTGCCGACGATTACCGCGCACCGTCCGATGTGCTGCTCGGCAGCGACGGGCAGCTGCAGATTCCGGCGCGCATTGCGTTTGTCCGCGGATTTGACGGCGAACTGATCGAATTTTTCCACGAAAAGTAAAGAAAAACAGCGGGCGGCCATTCTTCGGAATGACCGCCCGCTCCGTTTGTCAAACAGAAACGCGCTCAAACTGTATGCTGCGCTGGTAGAGTGTTGCGTGAACTGTCGTTTTTTCATAGATGCTCCACTGTCCCGCTTGTCAATCGTCCGATGTCAGCAACTATGGGGACCACAAGTGAGCCTCTGGCCGTTTGACTCGCCGCCTCCCACCTTGCGCTGTTTATCAGGCGTGTTGCCGGACAATTTCCTTCCCCTGCGTCTGGATATTGCTCATGGAGACGTTTTGCAGGCCGTTTGCGCGGTGGACTTCAAAAACCGGTCGGTCGTTTTTGTTGACGATATTGGAAAAGACCGAATCGCAGACATAGCCCGGCACATTCACCGCACAGCGGCAGGCGGAGATCACATTGGACACCGTGAGGTAGCGGATGGACTCCGGCCGATTGCAGCCATAAGCGCCGTCGCCCTCGCCGAGCAGCAGCGCAGAGCCGGCGCGGAAGCCCTCCGGCGAATTGTCGATGACGCCGTCAATGATCACGTTTCGAATCTGCGCATCGACGGGCAGCAGGCGAATGATGTTGCAGATGCCGCTCTGGCAGCGGCCGATGACGTTGCGGATGACGATGTCATGGATGTCCCGCTCCCGGCGCGACCAGTCATTGTGCATGACATGGGTGGTGCGGAGACTGCCACCCGGCAGGAAGCGTGGGTTCGCGATGGCCGTCAGCGCAATCAGGTCATCCCCCGTGCCGCCGGTGATGTCCGACAGCACGATATCATGGCAGCCGTTTCGCAGGTCGATTCCGTCCTGATTTTCCGTATTTTGCAGCATTCCGTCAATTTCGCGTTCCATTTTCGCATTAAAGTCGATCTGCTCCACGCGGCCATAGGCACAGGCTTCCAGTGAAATGCCCCACCCGTGCGATTCGACCATCCGCAGATTCCGGATGGAGAAGCGCTCCGCATTGGCAAACAGGATGCCGATGCCGCGCCAGTCGCCGTATTGCGATTCGTCCGGGTTGCCCGCATCCGTGCCGTAGGAATGGTCGTGCTCGTCCCAGAAGATCAGCTCGCCGGATTGGCGGCGTTCCTCCGGAATCCAATCGGCCAGGCGCAGCAGGTCTTCCCGCTTTTTGGGGCATGGACAGGCCAGAATCTTGGAGCCGTCGCCGGTTGCACGCGGATGCTCCGCGCCCAGCAGCGTACAGACCCCCTCGCCGCGGATATGCACGTCGGTGATTTTCGCCGGGTCAGCAATCCCAAGGCCGCAGTTGGCCGTGCGGAAGAAGTTGTCCCTGCAGCGGTCGGACAGCTGCAGGGTGCAGTTTTGAAGAATCACAGTCGTATGCTCCGGCAGGCGAATGGCGCGGTCGAGCAGCCAGACCGTCCGTTCCGGCTCCGTCTCGGAAGCCCGCGGTGGAATGACGACAATCCCGTCGGCTGTGCGGCTGCAAATGGCCTGCTCCAGAACATCACTGTCCGATGCACCGCGAAAATGATTTGCGTTGACCACGTGAAACACCTCACCATTTTTTCTTGCTTGGATCATCATTTTCAAAACACACAGGCAGAAGCATCACACTGCCAAAGGCGCTCCTTCGTCGATGTGCGCCGTTTGGGTTCCGCCCATCTCATCCGCATTTTCAAGCGCAGCGCTCCTCTGTCAGTTCCGCTGGCTATGAATCGGTGCCGGGATGCGGCCGCCGCGCTGAATGAAGACTGCCGGAGATTCCCCATGCACCGGCATAATCGGCGCTTCACCCCAGAGGCCGCCAAAGGAAATGCTGTCCCCGACCGTTTTGCCGTAGACCGGAATCAGGCGGACGGCGGTTGTCTTATTGTTGATGACGCCGATGGCGATTTCATCCGCGATGATCGCCGACAGCACCTCCGCCGACGTATCGCCCGGGACGGCAATCATATCCAGCCCGACCGAGCAGACGGCGGTCATGGCTTCCAGCTTGTCCAGCGTCAGAACGCCCTTCTGTGCCGCTTCCACCATGCCCATGTCCTCGCTGACCGGGATGAATGCGCCGGACAGCCCGCCGACATGGGAGGACGCCATCACGCCGCCCTTTTTGACCGCGTCATTCAGCATCGCCAAGCAGGCCGTTGTCCCGTGGCAGCCGCACGTTTCCAGCCCCATCGCCTCAAGAATCCGCGCAACGGAATCCCCGACCGCCGGTGTCGGTGCCAGCGACAGATCGACGATGCCGAAATTCGCGTCGAGCCGCCGCGACGCCTCCCAGGCCACCAGCTGACCGACCCGCGTGATCTTGAACGCCGTCTTTTTGATGACATCGGCCAGCTCCGTCAGATTCATCGCGCCGTGCCGCTCAATCGCCGCGCGGACAACGCCCGGCCCGGAAACGCCGACGTTGATGGCGCATTCCGCCTCGCCCACGCCGTGATAAGCGCCCGCCATAAACGGGTTATCCTCCGGGCTGTTGGCGAAGACGACCAGCTTCGCGCAGCCGAAGGAATCGCTTTCCCGCGTGAGGTACGCCGTTTCCTTCATGATCTGCCCCATGCGCGCCACCGCATCCATATTGATTCCGGCGCGTGTCGTCGCCACATTGACCGACGAGCAGACCCGCTCCGTCGCGGCCAGCGCAGACGGGATGGAGTCCAGCAGGCGGTTGTCCGACACCGTCATGCCCTTGTGTACCAGCGCCGAAAAGCCGCCGATAAAGTTGATGCCGACCGCCTGCGCCGCCCGATCGAGTGCCTGCGCCAGCGGCGTATAGTCGGCTTCCTCGCACGCAGCCGCCACAATCGCAATCGGTGTGACGGAAATCCGCTTGTTGATGACCGGGATGCCGTATTCCTTTTCGATGCGGTTGCCGACCTCCACCAGGTGCTCCGCCCGATGCGTGATCTTGTCGTAGATTTTTTCCGCACAGCGGCTGACGTGCTCGGCTGCGCAGTCCTCCAGTGAAATGCCCATCGTGATGGTGCGGATGTCCAGATGCTCATCGGAGATCATCTGGATGGTTTCAAGAATATCAAAGCTGTTCAGCATATCCGTTCCGGCTCCTCCGCACTCATATCCGGTGCATGGAGTTGAAAATCTCCTCATGCATCACGCGGATATCCAGCCCGAGCGTCTTGCCCAGCGCTGCAAGCTCATCCGACAGGTCGCTGAAATCGACATTCAGCGCCGAAATGTCCACGAGCATGATCATGGCAAACAGTTCCTGCAGAACGGACTGTGTGATGTCCACGATGTTGACCGACCGCTTTTTCAGGACGTTGGAAACCTCCGCAATGATGCCCACGGCATCCTTGCCGATCACGGTAATGACTGCGCGCATATTTTTTCTCCTTTATGATATTATTATATGGTTCGTTTGTTGGCTGTCGCTTCATCCGACGGCTCCATCCGCAGGAACAGGTCGGACAGAATGGTATTGGAGACGAGCATCCCCTGCGGCGTCAGCGCATAGCCGTCCGCGGTTCGGACAACCAGCCCGGTCGGCATCAGCTGTTCCAGCGTCTGGCCGACCGCCGCAGCCGATGCAGCACCGGCCACGCGGGAGAGCTCCGCCATGCAGCACCCGGCTGTCGTCCGCAGCGAGAGCATCAGCGTCTCCTCCGCCGGGTTCACCGGTTCATCCTCGACCCAGCCGAGCGCTTGCGACAGTGCCTGGCGCTGAAACGTCTGCAAATCGGCCGGGAAAAACCGCCGCACGCCGTTCAGGAAGGAGTGCGCCGCCGCGCCGATGCCCAGATACTCGCCCCGCTGCCAATAGCGGAGGTTGTGCCGGGACTCCTTGCCCGGCTGTGCGAAGTTGGATATTTCATACTGCGCCAGCCCGGCTGCACCGAGCCGCTCGCAGCATTCGAGATACCAGTCCGCCGTCTGATCATCATCCGGCAGACAGACCCGCCCGCTCTCCACCTGTCTGGCCAGCGGCGTGTTGTCCTCCAGCTTCAGGCAGTAGAGCGACAGATGCTCCGGCTCCAGCGACAGCGCCGCGTCCAGCGAGGTGCGCACGCTGGCTGATGTCTGCCCTGGCAGCCCCAGCATCAAGTCCAGACTGATATTCCGGATGCCCGCCGAGCGCGCCGAGCGCACCGCCGCAGCGACATCCGCCAGCGTATGGCGTCGGCCAACGGCGCGCAGCTCCGCCTCCACCGCCGACTGCATTCCGATCGAGACGCGGTTGATGCCGGCCTCATGCCAGACCGCCATCCGCGTCGGCGGCAGCGGCGTCGGGTTGGCCTCCGCCGTGATTTCCGCAGACGGTGCAACCGGAAACCGGTGCGCCATCGCCATCACCCGGCAAAAGAGCTCCGGCTCCAGCACACTCGGTGTGCCGCCGCCGAGATAGACGCTGGTGATCGGCTTTCCCGCCACCAGCGGCTCCATTTTCCGCGCCGTCGCCTCCAGCGCCTCCACATAGGCCGCCTGCGCCGCAGCCGTGGCGGACGGCAGCGAGTAGAAATCGCAGTACGCGCATTTGGAGCGGCAGAACGGGATGTGGATATACAGCCCCAGCGTTTTATTCATCGAATTTCAGCACCGCCATGAAGGCTTCATGGGTCAGGTTCACGCTGCCGATGCTGCGCATCTTCTTTTTGCCCTCTTTCTGCTTTTCGAGCAGCTTCTTCTTCCGCGTGATGTCGCCGCCATAGCACTTCGCCAGGACGTCCTTTCGCAGCGCCTTGACGGTTTCGCGGGCAATGATCTTCCCGCCGACGGCCGCCTGCACCGGAATTTCGAACATCTGGCGGTCGATGTTGTCCTTCAGCTTTTCCACAATGCGCCGCGCACGCGGATAGGCGTTGTCGGCGTGGACGATGAAGGACAGCGCGTCCACCGGTTCGCCGTTCAACAGGATATCCAGCTTGATGAGCTTCGATTCCCGATAGCCCAGCAGCTCGTAGTCCAGCGATGCATAGCCCTTCGTCCGGGATTTCAGCGCGTCAAAGAAGTCGTAGATGATTTCATTCAGCGGGAGCTCGTAGTGAATTTCATACCGGTCGGAATCCAGCAGCGTCATGCCCTTGTGTACGCCGCGGCGGCTCTGGCAGAGCTCCATGATGTTGCCGATATAGGCCGACGGCGTGATGATGCTCGCCTTGACAAACGGCTCATACGCGATTTCGATCTGCGCCGGATCCGGGTAGTTCTGCGGGTTGTCGATCATGACCTCCTGGCCGTCGGTCAGCTTCAATTTATAGATAACGCTCGGCGCGGTGGTGATGATGTCAAAGTTGAATTCCCGCTCGATGCGCTCCTGAATGATCTCCATGTGCAGCAGCCCCAAAAAGCCGCAGCGGAAGCCAAAGCCCAGTGCGATGGAGGATTCCGGTTCAAAGGACAGCGCCGCATCGTTCAGGCGCAGCTTTTCCAGCGCATCGCGCAGATCGGGGTATTTCGAGCCGTCATCCGGGTAAATGCCCGAAAAGACCATCGGCTGTGCCTTGCGGTAGCCCGGAAGCGGCTCCTCCGTCGGCCGCTCCGCCAGCGTCACTGTATCGCCGACCTCCGTATCCCGCACGTTTTTGATGCTCGCCGTCAGGTATCCGACGTCGCCCGCCGACAGCTGCTCACACGGGGTCAGCCCCAGCGGGTTCATGATGCCGACCTCAACCACGTCAAACTCGCTGCCCGTGGCCATCATGTGGATCCGGTCGCCCGCACGGAGGGTGCCGTCGAACACCCGCATCAGGACAATGACGCCGCGGTAGCTGTCATACTGGCTGTCGAAGACCAGCGCCCGCAGCGGTGCGTCCGCGTCCCCCTTCGGCGCGGGGATGTCGGTGATGATGCGTTCCAGCACGTCGCCGATGTTCAGCCCCAATTTCGCCGAGATGCACGGCGCATCCTCCGCCGGGAGGCCGATGATGTCCTCGATTTCCTGCTTGACCCGATCCGGATCCGCCGCGGGCAGGTCGATTTTATTGATGACCGGCACCAGCTCCAGCCCGGCATCCAGCGCCAGGTAGGTGTTCGCCAGCGTCTGCGCCTCAATCCCCTGCGCCGCATCGACGACCAGAACCGCGCCCTCGCAGGCGCTGAGCGACCGCGACACCTCATAGTTGAAGTCCACGTGCCCCGGCGTATCGATGAGGTTCAGCTCATACGTCTGCCCGTCGGACGCCTGGTAGTTCAGCGTGACCGCACGCGCCTTGATCGTGATGCCGCGTTCGCGCTCCAGCTCCATGTTGTCCAGCAGCTGCTCGGTCATCTCGCGGCTGGAAACGGCAGAGCACGCCTCCAGCAATCTGTCCGCCAGTGTCGATTTTCCGTGGTCAATATGTGCAATAATGGAAAAATTTCGAATTTTTGTCTGATCTTTCATCCGTCTGGTCCAGCTCCGTTTTATTGAAATTCTGTCGTTTGTTCATCCTGTGCCGCTGCGGTGATTGCCCGGATTTCCGTTGCGCCGTAGCGCATGGCGGCGTCCGCTTCCCGTTTGCAGCAGGTCAGGAAGAGAATCTGCCGCGTTTTTGCCAGCTCCGCCAGCAGCGCCATGGTCTGGTCGGCGCGTTCATCGTCAAACGCCGCCAGGCAGTCATCCAGCACAAGCGGCGGCAACCCGTCCGGGCAGCACAGCTCACTCAGCGCAATGCGCATGGCCAGGTAGAGCTGATCCAGTGCGCCGCGGCTCAGCAGCCGCATCCCGTGCGGCTCCACGCTGCCCGCTTCCCGCACCGCTGCAGCCAGGTGCTGATCGATGGTCAGGTCGCCGTATTTCCCGCCGGTCATCGTGGCAAACAGCTCACCCGCCCGGCGGCAGAGCTTCGGCGTCAGCCGCGAGGACAGCTCATCCGCACTCTCCGTCAGCCAGGTCTGTGCCAGCTCAATCGCCGCATATTCCTCCTGCAGCGTCTGCAGCGTTGTGCGGAGCTGCTCCGTCTCGGCGCTCAAAAAGGCCAGATCGCGGCAGCGCGACAGCCGCCCCTCACAGGCCGCCATCGCACGCTCCTCCCGCAAAAGGCGTTCCTCCGCTTCCGCCAGCGCCGCCTCCGTCTCTTCGGACGTCGGGAACCGTGTCGGCTCCTCCGGCGGCTGCACCACAGCGGCCTCGCGGACAGCCGTACAGGCAGCAGCCGCACGGTCTGCGTTGGCGCAGAGCTGCGCATACTGTCGGTTCAGCCGCACCAGCTCCTCCGCGGCCTCGCTGTCCGGCTGGATGCGGAGCCGCGCGGCATATTGGTCTGCCCCGTTTTTCACCAGTGCACCGGCTTCGCGCAGGCTCGCCAGCTTCGCATTGGCCGCATCGGCCGCATCGGCCAGGCGGCGGCACTCCGCCAGATACTGCTCATACGCCCCTGCCATCGCCAGCATATCCATCGGGCGCTGCACGCCGTAGGAATCGCAGAGCGCCTGACCGGCTTCGCGGTGTTTGCGGCTTCGGACGACCGATGCGACGCCCAGGCCGCCGATCGCCAGTCCGGCCACGGTGAGGAGGAGCATCAGCACCGTCCCCAGCAGGCTTTCCTCATAATTCGGCAGGGACAGCAGAATCCCGGCGGCAATCGTCAGCACAGCCACCGGAAAGAGCCCGAATTTCGCCCGCGCCTTCAGGAGCGCTTCGCTCCGTGCGCAGTCGGCCGCAGCTGTTTCCCGCGCAAAGTCCGCCGTGCAGCCCTCAAAGATCGACAGCTCCGCCGGACAGACACAGGCGTTGGCCGCCGCCCTGGCCTGATAGGCCTCCGCTTCCGCGATGCGGCATTCCGCTTCGCGCCCGGCAGCCAGCCGGAACTGCTCTGCGGCGCGCATACAGGTTTCGCTGTCCGCCCTTGCGCCGGTCAGATCGTGTGCCCGGCAGAACGCTTCTGCGGCAGCAGCGGCCTGCTCGGCAGCCGCCTCCGCTTCGGCAGCCTTCGCCGCATCCGGTGCAGCGGGACGCCGGGCAAAGATCGCCGCGTCTGCCCGCAGCGCTGCCGTTTCCTGCTCCGCTTCGCGCACGGCAGCGCTGAATTGCAGCAAATCCCGGTTCAATTCTTCGATTTCCCGCAGCTCGGCCTCGTTTTTCCGAATCCGTTCTTCCGTCTGCGGGATGCTGCCCCGGCCGTTATAGCGCCGTTCGCGCTTCCAGGCACCCAGCTGCTCGAGTGCCAGACCGGCCGAAATTTCATCGTCACCCGTTCCGGCCACGGCGGCAATTTTTCGTTCCAGCTCCGCATCCTCCGTGACGGCCAGCTGCTCACCCGTACAAAAGAGGCTCCGCACAAAGACCGGTGCCGCGACGCCGGTCAGGGTTTCCCCAGCATTCGTCCCGTCCATTCCACGGACGGGCGAGCCGGTATC
Organism: uncultured Oscillospiraceae bacterium; assembly: GCA_964448855.1. GTDB lineage: Bacteria > Bacillota > Clostridia > Oscillospirales > QAMX01 > QAMX01. Next base: position 13,649 of record CAYUXI010000008.1, read on the forward strand.
CGTGTAGACTGCCGAGAACGCCTGAAACATCCGCCCGCGCTCACTCTGCCGGGTCAGCGTGATGTCCCGGCCATCCGCGGCTACGACCATCCGGCCAAACGCCGGGCGGCCGCTCCACGGCTGATATTTCGTTTTCACCGGCACCGTGCCCGCTTTTGCACGCTCTGACGAATCGACGCCGTACAGCACGGCGCGAATCAGCGCACACCACGTCGATTTTCCCGATTCATTGGGCGCGTAGAACAGGTTCAGCCCCTCCTTCAGGTGCAGTTCCCCTTCGACACCGCCAAATCGCCCGGCTATCTCCCGATACAACAAATCCGATCGCCCTTTCAAATTTCAGCGTTTCTTTCCGTTTTCAAGCTCGGCTGCTCCCGATTTTCCATGGCCGCCATGCCAAATCGGCAGGCCAGCTCCATTCGCCGCCTGTCCGCATCGGTTGCGGCAGCCACCATCGCAGCCTCCGCCCGCTCCTCATACAGCTGCATCAGCGGCGAGCGAACAGTCGGACGCTCCGCTTCCTGCGGCGGCAGCGTCAGCCGAACACTCAGGAACGCTTCGTCCAGCGCCTCCGCCAGCCCAGTCGGATCCTTCGCCGCAGCGGTCAGCCGCAACAGCGTCCGCTCCGGCGGCACCTCACACCGTTCCCGCAGCACGGCGAGAATCGCGTCCGTCTCGTGTGGCCCGCCCTCCAGCGTCAGCTGCATCGCACGGCAGCCGGACGAGGGAATCATGCGCCACATGGGCTCACCGCGCTCCCATGTCACTTCAAAAAATCCACGCGGGCCGATTTCGTCAAAGCCGCGCCCCTCCACGCTGCCGTTCTGCACGACAAGCGTCTGCCCGCAGCGCTGCACCTCCGGCTGATGAATGTGCCCCAGCGCGAGGTAGGTGAGGCCGGATGCGGCGATGTCCGCCTGCGGATAGGCCGCATAGAGCGAATCGTTCACAAGCGCGTCGCCGTGCCCGAGGAAGACGCCGTCCCCGCGCCAGCCGTTCAGTGGGCGGAGCGATGGCTGATCGGAGCAGAAGGCCACTCCGGTGACGGATACATGGCCGATTGTCGCGGTTTCCGGCGTTTGTGAGGTGAAAATGTGGACATTTTCGCTCCACTCTGCTGCGCAGTACGGCGAGGCCGCCGCGTAGAAATCATGGTTGCCCGGCGTGACAAATACCGGCAGCGCCGTCGCCGCAAAGGCCTGTGCCACCGCCTCCACCGTATCCCGATACGGCGTCTGCGAATCGAACAGGTCGCCCGTGCACAGGATGGCATCCGCCCCGACAGCTTCCGCGTGCTGCACAATCTCCCGCAGCAGCGCACGCGCTGCCCGTCGCCGGGCAGCCGCCGCCGACGGCTTGAGGGTGCGGAACGGCGCGTCCAGGTGCAAATCACCGAACTGGATCCACTTCATTTCCTTCACCTCTCACATATCCAATCATAAATGTTATCGAACAGGTCATCCGCCACCGGCCGGACGTTCCGAATCCCGAACCGGCGGTTGACCAGCATTTCCTCATATCGATAGCCGAGCGGCACAATGGCGGCCAGCTCGTCAGCAGCCGCTTCGATCTGCCGTGCCAGCATTTCGCCGTCCGCCGTTCCGGCGCGGACATACGCCGTCAGCAGCCCGTCCAGCGTTGTGCTGCCGCTGCCGGTTCGGTTCTGTGAACCGCCGGACGCCAGCAGCCCGCGGAAATCAAAATCCGCGCCGACGTCCCAGCTGCCGACATACAGGTCAAATGCGCCGTTTCGCAGCGCTGTTTCATAGCTGGTCGCCGTTTTTTCCACCCATTCCACCGTCAGCCCGGCCGATTCCAGCCGCAGCTGAACCGCTTCCGCCGCCGCCCGCACATCGTTCGGCGCATCAGCGGATATCAGGAGCCGCACATTGCCCTCCGCAGAAAACGCGGCGGGCACCGGCTCGGTGTCCGGCAGGTCATAGCCGAGCGCCGCCGGATAGAGCCGACCGGCGTCAGACAGGTCGCTGCCTCCGGGCCTTGCTTCGGCCAGCCAGGCCGCCGCAGCACGGCGCACGTCCGCGTCTGCAAACAACCCGGACGTCACGCGGAAGCCGACATAGACCAGCTCCGTTGTCCGGATGCGGTAGCGGTCGGCGTTGCTGTGCAGGCTGATATCGCTGCCCGCGGCGGACGGGCGCAGCACGCCCAGGTTGCCCGACAGCGCCCCGTACACGAGCGCCTCTGCATCGGAAACGTCCACGAGCAGCAGGTGCGTCATCTGTGCCGCCCCGCTCTGCCCGGAATAATGGGTCGTGTTCGGCACGAGATAGGACTGCCCGTCCGACTCCATCACGCAGTATCGCCCGGAGCCGACGGCGTCATTGTCCACGCCGGTGCCGCTTTTCAGAATTGGGATATCGAGCAGCGCGGGCAAAGACGGATGCGCGGCGCTCAGCGTCAGGCGAACCCGGAAGGAGCCGTCTGCCTCCATCGCTTCCACGCCCGCAAAGCGGTCGCGGTAGGCCGAGCCTTCCTGTTCTCTTGCGAGGTTCAGGGAATACAGCACGTCCTTCGCGCTCAATCGACTGCCATCGTGAAAGACGACGTCCTGCCGGAGGTTCAGCACCAGCGTATTGTTCTCCGTCTCGACAGAGGCGCAGATCGCCGGTTCCGCCTGAAAGGCAGCGTTCACACGAAAGAGCGGGTCAAAGAGCAGCGTATGGACGTCGCGGTTTTCCTGCACCGTCTCCGTGATCGGGTTGATGCGCCGTCCCGCGACATACGGGATGCCGAACAGCGTGCTGACAGCGGCGTCCGGCGGCGTCAGCACCGTCGCAGACGTGGCCGCTTCGGAATGGCTCGTCTGAACCGGTTCAGCCTCGGCGCAGCCGAACAGTGCGGACAGGAGCAGGATGCAGGTCAGCAGCCCGGCTGTCTGTCTCAAAATTGCCTGTTTCTGATATTTCACATTCGTTTCCTTCCGGAATTCTTCCAATTTTCAACCATTCTGTCCGCTCAGACGAATCAGCGCGGCCATGCCGCCGCGTGCGCGTCCGTCCCGCCGATGCGAAAAATAGCGCTCCGGCGTACAGCAGGTACACGCGGTCGATACATAGATTTCGCCGATGCCTGCTCGGTGCAGCAGCAGCGCATTGATGCGCTTCAGATCGACGTGCATCCGGCCATCCGGCGACGGCGTCATCACGTCCTCTGCTGGGACACCATCCAGTGCGCGCACAGCGGACGCGACATCGTCATGCGTCAGAAAGCAGCAGGGGCCGATGGATGGGCCGACCGCCGCCACGCAGTCTGCCAATCGGCAGCCGTAGCGCGTATGCATGGCGTCTGCCGCCCGTTCGGCAATGCGCCGAACCGTGCCCCGCCAGCCCGCATGAACCACCGCGCAGACGCGCCGCACAGGGTCGCAGAGCAGAATCGGAACGCAGTCGGCAAACTGCCCCATCAGCACGATGCCCGATTCCGCCGTCACCAGCCCGTCACAGGCGGGCGGCGCTTCGACAAAGCGCAGGGCATTTTCCGCGCCGACCGACAGCACCTGATCCTCATGAATCTGATGCGTCCGGCAGACCTTCATACCGTCCGCGCCGATCAGCGGCAGCAGGCGGCGCAGATTCTCCTCGACCGCCTCCGGCGCATCGCCCGTTGAGGTGGTCAGGTTCATGGATGCATATGCACCGGTGCTGACACCGCCGCAGCGCGTGGAAAACAGATGCTCGCACCCGCAGAGCGCGTCGCAGACGACGACGCGAACGCCGTCCGATGTGCTCCGCTCCGAAAATCCGCCAAAGTGTATCATACCGGCACGCCTCCCGTCACCGTTGTCGATCGGCCATCGACTTTTTCTCAGTTTCTAATTATACCATAAATGCACCCGCATGGCAAATCGATTCTTTTTCTTTGCGGGAATTCCTTGACAATTCGCCGGAAAACAGGTACAATAGAATCAATTCTGTTGGAAGTATGAGGTGTCATTGTGAAACGCTCCGTTCGTCTGCTGTCTGTGCTGTTCGCCGTGCTGCTGCTCGGCTCGGCGCTGTCTCTGCGCCTTGCGCTGACCGCCGCTGCGGATGATCCGGTCATCCTCATGGTCACCGGGTACCGCATCAATGAGCCCGACCCGGACACCATGCCGTTCTACTCCGCTTCGATTTTGTATGTCCCGACCGATATGTTTGTCGCGTTGGGGCTGAACTGCTCCGACCAGACTCCGTATATCATACTGTCCAACATGAAATCCGGGGTCATTCTCTCATTTGACACTGTTTCCGGCACGGTTTCGGACAGCAACAGCACCTATCGCGTGGCCGCCATCGTCCGCAACGGTGTCTGCTTCGTCCCGTTCGAATTCACCGCCGACCGGCTCGGTCTGGCGTATCGTATCTTCGACGTGTCCCCTGCTCCGTTTGCGCGGGTCTTTTACCCCGATGACAACGCGTTGTCGGATGCAGCCTTCCAGCGCTATTATCAGGCCGCAGCGCCGACCATTCTCGCGCAGTACCGTGATTCCGGCACATCGGTTTCCACGCCGGGCACGTCGGCCGTACCGTCCAGCTCTGCCGCACCCACGCAGAGTACACCGCCGCCGACCACGCCGCCCCTGCAATACGAAGTCCGGCTGGTGATTGATGGTCTGGAGCACGCGAGCATCATTCTGTCCTCGCTCCGCTCCGTCTCGATTTCCGCCGTTTTCCGCGTCACCCTGGCCGATGCGGCGCAGAACGGTGAGCTGCTCCGGCAGATCGTGGCAGAAGGGCACGGCATCGTCTTTTCCGGGGATATCGTGCAGAGCGCCGATTCGCTGAATCTTGCAAATCAGGCACTCTTTCATGCAACACGCACCGTTTCCCGCGCTGTTTTGTTCGAATCTGCACCCGATCAGGCCACCATGGATCGGCTGACCGCCGCCGGGTACTGCCCGATGGTGGCGGGGTACAGCTTTTCCGGCAGCAGCCGTGCAGAGCTGACGCAGGCCTATGACCTGCTGACCACAGGCGGCGCTACTCTGCTGCTGCCCGATGATCAGGCGCCGGCCATCCTGTCATCACTCCTCCGCATGACCGCCGCCGATGCACCCACCTTCGCCCGCCTGTCCGAATTGACCGTCGGCTGAAGCCCTCGCTCACCGGGCGCATTACTGATCGCGGCGTCCGCCGCGTTTCTTCTCATTCCTCACTCTTTTTCCCTCTCAGGCGCGGAGCCGCCAGTTCTTCCAAAGGGAGAGCCAAGCGGGCTGGGCAGCTTCGGGCGCAGTAGCCGACAGTGGGTGGGGTACGAGCCTCCCTTGTGCAGTCGCAGCTGCTCTACATCGGATAACTGCCACCAAAGCCTCCCTTGCAACCCGCAGTGGCTGACAGTGCGTGGGTTCCAAAGCCTCCCTTGTGTCAAGGGAGGTGGTGCGGCGAAGCCGCGCCGGAGGGATTGCCGGTATCTGTGGGACTACATTTTCCTTTTGCCGCCGAGCTTGTCAGTACCCAAAATCCTCACTTCCCACCCCTCACTTCTCGCCGCGTCGTTCGACGCGTCTCTCTCCGCCGGGCACTCCTTTTCATGCATAAACTGCGGGATTTTTTCACATCCTAAGGTTCAGCAGTTTTGTACTGATTTCTGTATTCGGAGGTTTTGCCATGCTTGTCGGCGCACTCATGAATTCCAACGTAGTGACGGTTTCACCGGAAACCGGGCTACCGCACGCCGTTCAGCTTCTGACGCACTACCACGTCGGCGTCCTGCCGGTCACGAGCGGCGGTGTACTCTGCGGCATCGTCACCGACCGCGACATTCTGACCCGGAGCGTTGCACGCGATGCGCCGCTGGCCGATCTGACCGTCGGCGACGTCATGACGCGCAGCGTCACCACCGTCTCACCGGATGCGGACATCCGCGAGGCGGCCTCTATCATGTCGGATCGGCGCATCCGCCGTCTCCCCGTGACGCGTGGGCAGCAGCTGGTGGGGATCCTCTCGCTGGCCGATCTGGCGCGGGCGCGCAGCTGCGACATGGAGGCCTGTCTCGCGCTGTCGCGCATCTCCTCACCCACAGAAAAACCGGCGCACCAGATGTTCTGATGCGCCGGTTTGTTGTCTGTTTATTTCGCGTAATCCACCGCACGGGTCTCGCGGATCATGCTGATTTTGATCTGTCCGGGGTATTCCAGATCGCTCTCGATCTTCTTGGCCAGGTCATGTGCCAGAAGCACCATATTGTCATCGCTGACTTCCTCCGGCTTGACCATGATGCGAACCTCACGGCCGGCCTGAATGGCGAAGGAGCGTTCCACGCCGGGGAAGGAGTTGGAAATCTCTTCCAGTCGCTCCAGACGGCGAATATACGCCTCCAGATTTTCGCGGCGGGCACCCGGTCTGGCTGCGGAGATATCGTCTGCCGCATCGACGAGGAATGCAATCAGGGAATGCGGCTCGACGTCGCCGTGGTGCGCCTCGATCGCATGGATGACCTCCGGGTGTTCCTTGTATTTCTTTGCAATTTCGACGCCGATGGCCACGTGTGTGCCTTCGACCTCGTGATCCACCGCTTTGCCGATGTCATGCAGCAGCCCAGCGCGCTTGGCCAGCATAGGATCCACACCCAGCTCTGCCGCCAGGTGTCCGGCCAGGTGCGCCACCTCGATGGAATGGCGCAGGACGTTCTGCCCGTAGCTGGTACGGAAGCGCAGACGGCCGAGAATCTTGATGAGCTCCGGGTGAATACCATGAACGCCCGCCTCGAAGACGGCGCGTTCGCCCTCCGATTTGATGGTCTGCTCCACCTCGCGGCGCGCTTTTTCGACCATTTCCTCGATGCGTGCCGGGTGAATTCGGCCGTCGGCAATCAGCTTTTCCAGCGTCTGCCGGGCAATTTCACGGCGAATCGGATCGAAGCAGGACAGCGTAATCGCTTCCGGCGTGTCGTCAATGATCAGGTCAACGCCGGTAGCCGTCTCAATGGCGCGGATGTTCCGGCCTTCACGGCCAATGATCCGCCCCTTCATTTCGTCATTGGGCAGCGGAACAACCGAAACGGTCGCCTCCGTGACATAATCGGAGGAGCATTTCTGGATGGCCAGCGACAGGATTTCCTTGGCCTTTTTCTCCGCATCCTCGCGCATGGACTGGTCAATTTCGCGGAGCTTCAGCGCCGCATCGTGACGGGCTTCGACCTCGACGGTCTGCAGGATGTACGCCTTGGCTTCCTCCACCGTATAGCCGGAAATTTTTTCCAGCATTTCCATCTGGCTGGCCTTCAGCGCTTCCGCTTCTTCGAGCTTTCGATCCGCATCCTTCAGCTTGCGGTTCAGAGTTTCCTCTTTTTTATCGACGTTGTCGAGCTTTTTGTCCAGCGTTTCGTCCTTCTGGGTCAGGCGGCGCTCCTGCTTCTGCAGCTCAGCGCGCCGTTCCTTCCATTCGCGTTCCTGTTCGTTTTTGGCCTTGAGAATTTCTTCTTTTGCTTCCACCAGCGCTTCGCGCTTCTTGGTTTCCGCCGTTTTGATGGCATCGTTAATAATGCGCCGAGCTTCTTCCTCCGCGCTGCCGATTTCTTTTTCGCCGATTTTTTTGCGGTACAGAATGCCCAGGAAAATCCCGCCGACTGCGGCGGCGAGCACAATCACCGCAGGCAGGACGTATTTCAGCCAACCCATGTCAATCAAACACCTCTCTGTAAATCTGTAAAAAAAGTTCATGATAACAAGCCCGGAGAGGTGTTTTCTTTTCAGAATGTGCCAAAACATTCCGCTTTTTGCGTTTTCTGTATATGAACACAACCGCCCGCGCATACTTCCGCCGGGAACGGCTTTTATCTATCTCAGCGGACGCCCTTTATGCGGCGTCCGACAAAACGGATCCGATCAAAAAACAGATCTCCGAAAAACAAGGGCGGCTGCAAGCGTTGCGGAGAATACCACCCGATTCTATCATACATATATATTTTACCGTTGTTTGGGCATTTTGTCAAGAGACTCCGCCGCGCTTTCCCGATTTTTTTTGCAGACAGACCGAAAGAATCGGCGCTGCATCCGCACATTTTCGGAGCCGTGCGCATACACCGCCGCGTTTGCGCATAGAAATGGAGCAAACAGAACCCAACAAAGGAGACAAGCCATGAAACGAAGCCTGATTTTTGCCATCTGTCTGCTGCTCACCTCCTTCACGCTGCCGTTGGCGATCTGCACGTCGCCCGCCACCGCCGCAGCGACTGAAGCTCCGGCTGCCTCGTCCGCGCCGACGCAGCTGACCGAATTGCCAGCACCCGCAGAGGCCGAGCGGATTGCCGTGCTGGCGGACGGCGTTTCCACGCAAATGACGCTGGAGGAAGTGGTGGAGGCCATTGTCGCCGCCGAAATGCCGGCGCTTTTCCCGGAGGAGGCGCTCCGTGCGCAGGCCATTGCCGCCCGCACCTATCTCTGCTACCGCGCATTGCATCCGGTTGCCGTGCACCCGTCGGAGGTCATCTGCGACAACCCCGCACACTGCTGTGCGCTGGCCGATCTGAACGCGCTCGCCGCAGGTTGGGGTGAGCAGGGCTCGACGTATGCCGATCGGATTCGAGACGCCGTTTCCAGCACGGCAGGGCAGATTCTCACGTATGCGGACGCGCCGATTCTCGCCGTTTTCCACGCCATGTCGGCCGGGACGACCAACAGCAGCGCGGATGTCTGGGGCGGCAGCGTGCCGTATCTGGTCAGCGTGGCCGCGCCGGAGGGCGAAGCGGAGCTGTCCGGCTGGAGCCAGTCGGTCGTGTTTGATGCGGAGGAGTTTCGTCGGATGTTCGTCCAACGCTATCCGGATGCCGTGCTGAATGACGGAACCGACTGGTTTACAGCGTTCGATCGCACCGAGGGCGGGCTGGTGCGCACCGTCTGCGTCGGCGGCGTATCGGTCACAGGCGGAACACTTCGGTCGCTTTGCGGCCTGCGCAGTGCATCCTTCACCGTGACACAGGGCTCCGGACGCATCCGCTTTGATACACAGGGCTATGGGCACGGCGTCGGCATGAGCCAGAACGGCGCAAAGGTGCTGGCGCTGGACGGTTATGACGCCGACCGCATCCTCGCCTACTATTACCCCGGCACCACCCCCGCCGCCGCTGCCGATGTTTTGCCGGGCTATGCGGGATGAGAAAAAAAGTGATGCGCGTCGAACGCCGCTGTGATCAGTGATATGCGAGGAGTGAGGAACACGTGAGAAGTGATGGGGTGGAGAACCACGGCGGGAGGCAGCCTTGTGCCCTGCAAAAGTTCCGATGTCCCCGTCACACCCGTAGCGGCTGACTTTGAACAACCACCAAAGGCTCCCTTGTGCAAAGGGAGCTGGCACGAAGTGCCTGAAGGATTGTTATACCCTGTGGAATCACCTTCACCCGTAGTTGCCTGCATCGCCGCAGCCACCCAAGCTCCCTCTGACGATGGGAGTTGAGGGAGAGAAAAGTTTCTCTGAGTGCTCACTTTCGACCGTAGTTGCCCTCTCAGTCCCCTACGGTGACAGCTCCCCCAGAGGGGGCCAAGGCGTGTAGAGAAGCTGGCTGCTACGAATACACCGCTCACATCGCCCAGGCCTCCAAGCTCCCTCTGACGAGGGAGCTGGCAGCGCAGCTGACTGAGGGAGAGAAAACGTTGTCTATGTGCTCACCTACGCCCGCAGCTGCCTTCTCAGTCACCTTCGGTGACAGCTCCCCCAGAGGGGGAGCCAAGGCGCAACGGGAAGGCTGGGTGGTAGATGATAGAAGGAATGCCACACGTGACGGCAATCCCACCGGCGCGGCTTCGCCGCACCACCTCCCTTTACACAAGGGAGGCTCGTACCCTCCCCGATGTCGGTCACTGCGACCGAGCCACCCAACTCGCTTGGCTCTCCCTCTGGGAGAGCTGTCGGCGTTAGCCGACTGAGAGGGAAGACCCACTGAAAAACACCCTCTCAGTCACCTTCGGTGACAGCTCCCCCAGAGGGGGAGCCAAGGCGCGTAGAGAAGGCGGACGTCGAAAGGTGAAAGTGAGGATTTTTGGCACTGACAAGTGCGGCGATGAAAGAGAGCAAGTGATTCCGCAGATACCAGCAATCCCTCCGTCCCTCTTACACAAGGGAGGCTTTGAAAGTGATGCGCGTCTGCGGACGCTGTGATATGCGTTCCTTCGGAACACGCGAGAAGTGAGTGAAACGCTCCATCGAACGTCGTGGTGTGGATTGCCCCCAGCTGTCCCGTTCCATCGTCCTATCTGATCAAAAAATGGCGCAGACCTGCTTCCGGTCTGCGCCATTTTGATGACTTCTGGCTGTTTACTTTTCATTTCTGGCGGACCGTTCCACCACGAGCGTCTTGATTTCAAACGGATGGAATGTCACGGCCACCTTCCCATCTACGACGGGCAGCTCCGTTCCCTCTTCCTCCAGCAGGTTGGTCGCGGTCACTCGACGAGCCATCGGCAGCGCAATGGTGCAATTCGTTGTGTTCCGTTCGCATTCGTACAGTCTCAGTACGTAAGCGTCCTCGAGCTCCTCCGCAGCCTTCACCGTTTCGCAGATCACGTTGGGCGCATCGATGGTAAACAGCGGCTCATTTGCCAGCACACCGGGTACCACCACCGGCTTGTTGTTCAGCTCATACGCCGGGTATACCACGTTTTCTGCTGCGAAGGCACCCATGTGGGGCAACAGGCTGTAGGTCATCGTATGCACGCCGTTGTCGGTGATGGGGTCAGGACGATAGCAGCCCTTCTGCAGGGTCAGGCGCATATCGGATTCTTCCACGGAAATGCCATACTTGCAGTCGTTCAGCACCGCCACGCCATACCGGGATTCCGACAGATCCGACCAGCGGTGGTTGCAGACCTCAAATTTGGCAGCTTCCAGAGATGTGTTCCGGGTGGTAGGTCTTTCTACGTGTCCGAACTGGATTTCGTTCTTCACAAAGCCGGAACGCACGTTCACGTCAAACCCGGCCTTCAGCAGTGCATGGGTCTCATGCCAATCCAGCTTCACCTCAAAATCGATCCGAGGATTTCTGGCGTAGAACACGGTATCCACTACCGCTGTCGAGTGCTTGCTCAGCCGATAGGTGTTGCGCACGCGATATTCCACGGCGCCATCGGTCACCACTTCATGGGACAGAAGGCTGGTCACCGGAAAGAGCTTTTTGAAAATGTCGTCCTCGATCTCCCAGTTGTCGTAGTCCGTACACAGGCATTCTCCAAACCACAGGGTTCCAAGAGAGGCGCCGCCGCTCTTTTTGACTTCTCTGGTCACTCTCCGGTCGATCAGGGAGGCCATATACCCGCTCTCGTCAAAGGTCACGGTGTACAGCGGTGTGGTCAGCTTGTTTCCATCCGCTGTGAACGCACTGGTGCAATCCCCGGCATGGGCGCCGTGGGTCAGCGTGACCGTCCCCATGGCAGGAATGGCCGTCTCGACAACGGTCTTTTCGTTGCCGTCCATGTCGGTGTAGACCTGGCTCACCGCATCGACAAAGGCGTGTGCTCCGTCCAATGTCGTGTAGTCGTGTCTGTCGAAGGACAGCGTATTGTACAGGGAAAGCTGGTTCTCATCGGCCGTTGCCAGGGACGAGGCAGCGTCGGCCGTGATCTCGTTTGCCCTGGCGATGAGTGCCTGCAGCTCCGGAATGGCAATCTCGTACACCTTGGGGAGGCTGGTACCGGGCAGGATGTCGTGGAATTGGTTTTTCAGCAGAACCCTGTACATCTCGTCCCGCGCAGCTTTGTCGGTATGGTTCGTCAGCACACCGAACAGCTCCATGTTCCGCAGTGCAATTTCGGCAAGGCGATTGTTCTTTTTCATGTCGTGCATCTGGGTCAGGGTACCACGGTGGTATTCCAGGTACAGCTCCCCATCGTACAGCGGCAGCTTATCCCGGCGCGCTTCCAGCTTTTGCATGAAGGAGCTGACGGTCACCGGTTCAATCGTGGGCATACCATCCAGATCCTTCACACGCTTCATGTACTCCAGCACCCCATAGGTAGGGCCGCCGCCGCCGTCTCCGAAGCCATACGCCACCAGCCGACTGTCACTGCTGTGCTTGTCGCGGATTTCGTTCACTGCCGTGTTCAGGGTGGACACATCGGGAATCACGTTCATCTGGTTCAGGTGGGTCAGCACCTCACTGCCGTCGATGCCGCGCCAGACAAAGGTATCGGCCGGGAAGGTGTTCCGGTCGCTCCAAGACATTTTTGTCGTATAGAAATATTTGACACCGGCGCCAAACATGATCTGCGGGATGGCACCGTTGTAGCCGAACGTATCCGGCAGCCAGAAGGTATCGGAGCGGTAGCCCAGATTTTGTTCGGTGAACCGCTGACCGTATAAGAACTGGCGAACCATGGATTCACCGCCGGTGACGTTGCAGTCACATTCGACCCAAACGCCGCCGTTGGGATCGTATCGGCCTTCTGCCACCTTCTCCCGGATTCCCTCGAAGATGGCGGGATAGTAGTCCTTCATCCACGATAAATGTAGCGCCGAGGACTGGATAAAGGTGTAGTCCGGGTACATATCCATCAGGGTCAGGGCTTCGGCATAGGTGCGGGCGCACTTGCGGATCGTCTCCGATACCGGCCAGAGCCATGCGGTGTCCATGTGGCTGTGTCCCACCAGGCCGATCCACCCGCGGGAGCGATCGCCGCCGGGGTGCTTTTCCAGCGCCGGTGCCAGGATGGGGCGGATTGCTTCGGCAGCAGCGCGCAGCTCTTCCACAGAGGCATAGGCTGTATCCTGAATCAGGTGCGGGAAGGCGTCCATCAGGCATTCGTGGGCGCGCATCGCGGTGAAGTTGTTCTCTGGCAGCCGCGCAATCTGCAGCACCGTTGCGAGATCAAAGCAGAAATCCCGGAAGGTCTTGTCCAGCACGCACAGCCGAATCCCGTGGAAATGCTTGGTGAAGTCCTCCTGCGCCCGGTCCATACCGTAGCAGCTGTACGGCGCACCGCCCAGGCAGTCATGTCCGGCATAGCACTCAAAGTCCAGCGTAAAATGCTCTCCGGCAGCCGCATGGTCGGTAATGAACATGGCGGAGTGCATACCGCCTAAGAAGTTGTTTTTGGAGTTGATGATGCCGGAAGGCTTCCCGTCTCTGTAACAGAGAATCTCCACAGCTTCCGCATCAGGGATGGCACACAGAATCTGTCCGTCACAGCCCTCCGGCACAGTCACCTCACAGTGGAGCCAGATATTCCCGTACTCGTGTCCCCAGGCGTCGCCCGGGTGGATGGGGCGCATATCGGTCACCGTCGGCGGCAGGCGCAGGTGCTCGTCGGTCTGGTAGCCGAGCACCTCAGTCAGGTCACAGATGGGCGAAAAGATATGCGCCGCATACCGTTCCAGCACGTTATCGAACTTGCGGTACGTCCGTTGGATATAGGGGGTTTGATTCATCATACCGTGGTCATCCCTTCATATTGGAGAATAAAAAGCAGTCTGGCCGGATGCTGGACTCCAGCATTTCGCAGGCGGGCTATCCGGTCATACACCGCCGCCCGCTCTATTCCCGGCTTTCGAACGTGCAGAGCAGCGGGAAATGGTCGGAGGGGAATTCGCCGCCGCGCTTGACCGTCAGAATTTCCGCGCGCACGGGGCGCAGCGCACCCTGATTATAGAACACGTGGTCAATCGGCCCGGAGCCAAACTCCAGCCGATCGCAGTCAAAACCGCGGGAGGATGCGAAATCCGAGAATTCGTCCGCTGTGATGCGTGCATCATAGAACGGCGGCTGGTTCATGATCTGATACGGCTCGTCCGCCGGCGTTGCATTGTAATCCCCGGCGACAAAGCACTGGCTGCTTGCCAGCACCGGTGCAAAGTAGCGGCGCAGCAGCAGTGCGCTCTGCCGACGCGCTTCGACGCCTCTGTCATCGAGGTGCAGTGAGGCCGCATAGAACGGTGCGCTGCCGTCCAGCGGGGACAGCTGAACCGTTGTGCAGATGCGCTTGTGATAGGTCGCATCCCACCCGTGCGACGGGTGGTCAGGCGTTTCGCTGAGCCAGATGGTCTGGCTGTCTGTCAGCCGGAAGCGATCTGTGCGATAAAAAACAGCCGCATATTCCCCGGCTTTGTCGCCGTCATCCCGGCCGACGCCGTAGGCCGCATAGCCCGGCAGGCTTTCCAGCAGGTACTCCATCTGCGGCCAGAAGGCCTCCTGCACACAGAGGACGTCCGGCGCACGTCCGGCAATCAGTGCCGCGACGTGTGCCTTGCGGTTTTCCCAGCCGTGAACGCCCTGATCTCCGTGCATATTGCGGATGTTGTAAGTCATCAATGTCATCTGTTTCATCGAATCTTGCTCTCCTTTTTCTTCCAAACGGTTGCGGTACACCGCCCGTTTATTTACATACACAGCTCGTAAATCAGCGTTTCCAGCACCACCTGACGGTCGGCTGCGCCGGAAAACATCGCCTGCTCTGCGCGGAAGCAGCGAATCACGGCGCGCCGAAGCGATTCCGGGCGAAACCGCCGGGACTGCTCCGCAACGCGTGACGCCGCGTAGCTGTTCGGAATCCGCGCCAGCTGCATCAGCTCCGCGATCGGCATCTGCTTCCCCTCGGCCAGCGACGCCGCATACAGCTGCCGCATGGCACGGCCGATCACCTGAATGGCCGCAGTCTCGTCATTCCCCTGCTTCAGGTACCGATCCAGCTGCGTCACCGCCTCGCCGACGTTTTTCCGGGCGACTGCATCGGTAATCCGATACACGACCGCCTCGCCGATCGGCATGGCGACCGCATCGATGTCCTCCGTCCGGATTTGCGGCTCCCTGGCATAGGAAGCGACCTTCATCAGCTCCGGCAGCACCGCGTACATCAAATCGCCGCAGCTGTCGAGCAGATAGCCCGCCTCGCGCTCGCCGCAGCCCTTGCCGCAGGCCTCGAACCGCCGAATGACCCATCGAATCAGGTCGCGGCGGCTCTGGCGGCCAAACTCGACCCGCTGTGCGCAGGCGTTGACCACGGCCTCCATCTTTTTATTTTTCCGCCCGCTGCCCGGCTCCGCTTCGCTGTAGGCAAAAATCAGGCAGACCGTTTCCGGCAGCTCGGTCAGCAGCGGCTCCACCTCGGCCACCATTTTGGCGTCCGCGCAGAGAATATCATAATCGCGCACCAGAATCATCTTCCGCTCGGCAAACAGCGGGAAATTCTCAATTTCCTCCGCCAGCGCCTTCGGCGTACAGCCCTTGCCGGTCAGGCAGCAGAAATTGCTCTCGTCCGCATCGACAATCAGCCGTTTGATCTGGCCAATATAATGTTCGCGCAGATACGCTTCCTCGCCATAGAACAGATAAAACCGGTTGACCTGTCCGGCTGCCAGTTCTTTTTTCAGGCGGGACAGCGAGGCTGCGCCCCCTTTTTCCTGTTTGACGGCCATTTGTCCGTTCCGTCACCCTTCCGTCAGTTGAGCCGCAGCCGCACCGTCCCCGCTGACGTCTGTTCATACGCCGTTTCGGAGCTTTGCGGCAGCTGCTCTGCACCATTTGAGGATATGATAACATATTTTGCACGGGATTTCAAGAGAAATTCCGCCTGTCCGTCGGCTGCCGCATCATGCCGGGCGCAGACCACCGCCTCCGCATTCAAAAACCGCGCATCCTCCGCCAGCTGTGCCAATGCGCGGTCGGAGATATCGCCCAGCACCGCGACAGCGCCGTGTTCGCAGCTCACCAGCACCGCCGCCGCGCCGCAGTGCGCCTTGCGTGCGTCATACGGCACCACGGCGGTCACGGTCAGGTCGCCGACCTGCCACACCGTTTCCTCCTGCAGCCAGCTGACTGCCGTATCGGTTTCGGCTGCCCGCTCCGCCAGCTCCGCGGCAATTTCAACATCGCCGTGCTGCTCCGGCAGCACCAGCCGTTTCGTTTCAGGCAGCACCTCGGGGATGCCGTTTGCATGGTGTGACGCATTCGCCGTCAGCAGCAGCACCGCAATTTTCGACAAATTTCGACTTTGCAGGTGGTTGCGCAGCGTCGTCCCCGCGCCGGAGCGGGTGGAGCCGCAATCCACCACGACCGTCTGCCCGCCGTATGTCACGACGATGCACTGCCCATGCCCGACCGACAGCGCCGCCACGGAAAAGGCGGCGGCCTCCTCCGCTTTGGACAGGCCGAACGCAAGCGCCAGCAAAATCGCCGTCGCACCGGCCAGCAGCCTTCGAAGCCGTCGGCTGCGCCGAAGCAGCCACACCACCGTCACCGCAAAGAGCAGCGCCAGCCACGCCTTCATCCAGACGCTGTCCGTGCCGATGACGGCAAAGGGAATGTCGGCCAGCAGCCGAATGGCCGCCTGCAGGGCGCGGCAGCCCCAGATCAGCGGCCAGGCCGCGACCGAACCGACCGGCAGCCAGACAAGCGCCAGCAGCAGCACGACCCAGCCGCCGAGAAAGAGCAGCTCCACCGCCCACAGCAGCAGCAGGTTGGACAGGATGGAGATCAGCGAAATGCGCCCGAAATACCACGCCGTCAGCGGGAGCGTCAGCAGCTGCGCGGAGACCGTCGTGGACAGCCCGCCCACCAGCCATTCCAGCATCCGGTTGCGGGCGCGGCGCAGGCGGGTATCCTGCTTCAGCCGCACCACACAAGCCATCATCGCGCGGTGCATCCGCGTCCCCAGCGTCAGCAGGCCGAGCACCGAGAGGAACGACAGCTGTAAGCCGAGATCGGCGACGGCAAACGGGTTGGCGGCGAGCAGAACGATCAGCGCGGCGGCCAGCGCCGTCAGGCTGTCGTGCTCCCGGCCAAAGAGCGGCGTACCCAGCATCGCCGTCTGCATGACAGCCGCCCGCACGACCGATGCCGGGAACCCGGTCACAGCCGCAAACAGCCAGATGGCACCGACGGCCATCAGGCTCAGCCGTCGGCGGCCACGCGTCAGGAACAGCACCGCGCCCGCCAGCAGCGACAGGTGCATTCCGGACACCGCAAACACGTGCGACACACCGGCATCGGCGACCGCATCGGTAAAGGAATCGGAAAACCCGGCCTTATCCCCCAGCAGCAGTGCGCTCATCAGCGGTGCTCCGTCCTGAAAAACCGCCTCCGACCGCTCCAGCAGGTGCAGGCGAATCCGTGCGGGCAGCGCCGCCAGCCAGCTGGTTCGGGCGGTTCGCCCGCTCAGCTGCTTGATCGTCCCGGTCAGGAAAATGCCGCGTGACGCAGCCGACGTCTGCTCCGTCCGCTTCAGGCGCGTTTCGGCGCGGATGGTGTCGCCCGACTCCACCTGTTCGGCTGACCAGCCATAGCCATACAGCCACGCGGACACGCCGGGCACGGTCTCTCCGTCCCCGTCCAGGAGCCGAACCGTCAGCCGACAGCCGCTGGACAGCTGCACCCGCTCCGTCACGTAAAACGCAAATTCCCCCGTTTCGCCCGCATACGTCGCCGCAGCGCGCTCCACGCAGTTCATGCGCAGCAGAAACGAGCCGGCAACGACCGCTACGCCGCACGCAAGCGCCACGGCTGCACGCGTCAATCGTTTCCGGCGGAGGAGCCCGGCGACAGCAGCCGTCGCAGCCGACAGCGCCGCCGCGGCCAGCAGCCAGGGCATTGCGGCCGCTGAGCCGTAGACGAGTGCCAGCGCGCAGCAGAGCGCACCCGCAGCGGAAATTGTCATCAGGCGCATCGATTGTCATCTCCTTTCCCGCTTGGAACCGGAAAAACGGTTCCAAATGGTATGCCGTTTCTTTGGGGGACTTGAACGAAGGCGTTGAATATGGTACAATAAAAGAGAATCCTGTAAGTTTTGGTCACATAGAAAGGACCGGAAGATCAATATGTTTGACAAGCTGAGACGACTGGAGCTTTGTATTCGGGAATGCGCGGCCACATTTGGATGGAGCCTGTCCGGCAACTGCCTGGCCTGTTTCCGCGGCAACCTGGCATTTCTTCTGCAACCCACCATGGACGGCGATCAGATCGAGTACACGCTCTCCTACCGCTTTGCCGCGTTTGACCGGGTCTATGATGCGCTGACCGGTGCGCGCTGCTACCCCGGTATCGTCATCGCCCGCGGCAGTCAGCCGGTGGATTCCTGGGCGCTGATGTCCGTCTCCACCGCCATGCGAACCGTCACCGGCCGCGTGGACAAATTCACGTCGGCGCTGGCCGCAAAGGTCGTCACGCTGGCCGACAATCTGGACTTTCTCCGCTATCTGAACCGGCGCAACGCCCGTCTTTTGGAGCCGCAGCTCGACCTCTCCTGTGAGCTGATTCTCTCCTGTCTCATTTCCGGCGACGGCGACGC
The DNA here is from genome assembly GCA_964448855.1 of uncultured Oscillospiraceae bacterium. GTDB lineage: Bacteria > Bacillota > Clostridia > Oscillospirales > QAMX01 > QAMX01. The sequence goes on from CAYUXI010000008.1 coordinate 31,854, forward strand.
TGCCGTCCGCGCCGCAGCAACCGCCCGCGCCAACGGCGACCGCGGCGGTGAGCTGTATCCCGCCGTCCTCTCCTATGTGGAACGGCAGGCCGACCATCCGTCCTCCGGTCAGCGGTACTGAAAAAACGGCCGATCCGCCTTGGCCACTGCGAACGCCACCTCCGGCATCCGCTCTGCCAGCCGCTTCGCAAGCGGTTCCAGCACCAGCCGCTCCGTCTCATAATGTCCCGCATCGATCAGCGAAATGCCCGCATTCTGCGCGGCCACCGCATGGTGATGGCGAAAATCGCCGCTGATCAGCACGTCTGCCCCGCTCTGGATGGCGCAATCCAAGAAGGATGCACCGCCGCCGCAGCAGACCGCAGCCGTGCGAATGACCCGCCCGGCATCCAGCACGCGAACCGCCGGCAGCCCCGTACAGCATTTGACCCGCTCCGCCAGCGCAGACAGGTCGGAAAGCGTCGGCGGACACTCCGCCAGCGCGGCACATCCGTCCGTCCCCGGCAGCGGGCCTGTTTTGTTCAGGCCGATGGCCTGCAGATAGGTGTCATTGACGCCACCCGGCGCAACGTCCAGATTGGTGTGCGCCGCCATCAGCGCAATGTTGCTCCGCGCCGCCAGATAGACCGGATTCCGCTCGGAAATGGCGCGAATCGGCTCATAAATCACCGGGTGATGGGCGAGAATGCAGTCCGCCCCGGTCGTCGCCGCCTCCTCAATCACATCGGCCGTCACATCGAGCGCCAGCAGCACACGGCGCAGCAGCATGGCGCGGCCACCGACCAGAATGCCGCAGTTGTCCGTCGGCCTTGCCGCCGAAAACGGCGCCAGCGCGTCCAGCGTATCATACAGATCTCCAAGCGTCTTCATCATATTCATCCTTTCTGCGTTCCGCCCGGAACGCAGTTTTTTCAACTTTTTATCGGGTATTTTGCGCCGTTTGCGTCGTATCATAGATGCAGAAGCAATCGCGCAGCGTTTTCCGTTCCACCCCGTCCGGGCGAAGAATCCCGGTCAAGAGCGTCTCCTTTCCGGCGCTGTTGGCGGGTGAGCGGCAGAAATCGACCGCGTCCTCCGCCGTTTCCAGGAACCAGAGCGTCTGCCCATCGCCGGAAAAGACCGGGCAGCAGAACGTCCCTGCGCAGATCGACAGCGTCTTTTCCATCGTGCGGACAAAGAGCCCCGCCTCCGTCACGTCACCATCGTCGAGCGCCCAGGCCACCGCCGCGCCGTCCCCGGAAACCGCCAGGCCGAGCGTCGGCGCATACCCGCCCGGCAGGTAGGCGGCCTTTGCAGCGGTCAGATCCACCTGAAGCGGGCTTTCGTACAGGTCATTTTCCGAGGCATACCCCTCCGTCAGCAGCACCGCGCCGTTTGTAGAGCAGCTGGTATCCGCAGCGGCCAGCAGCATGGACGTCCGCCCGGCGCTCAGCGGCACCATGGAGCCGTCCATCGGCGAAAACAGGTACAGCCGCTGCGTCTCGCTGCCCGCCGCGCCGACCGCCATATAGCAGACGCTCCCGTCCGGCGACCACGCCAGCGCGTGCATCAGGGCACCGGCGGGATACTGCGACGCCGGATAGACGTCCGGCTCAGGTGCACCCGGCACGGTCACGCAGACCGAAACCAGCTCCGTCCGCCCGACATCCGTGGCGCAGACGGTATAGACCGTGCGCTTCCGATCCGGCGAAAACGTCACATCGCCGATCATGCCGTCCGTCGGCTGCTCAATCAGCACCGACGACGTGCCCTGCACCGGGTCATAGCGCGTCACGCCCGCCGTCTGCGACCGGAACACCGCGCACCCATCCACCTCGCCGACATATTCGGCATTGACCGCCGCCAGCAGCGGCCGCCCGCCGGAAAGCGGCTGACAGAACACGTCACAGCTGTTGCGATAGTAGAGATATCGGCCATCGGCCGAAAAGACCGGAGCAGACAGATGCGAACCGGCAACCAGCAGCTCCGACGTCCCGTCATCCATTCGATAGAGCATCAGCCCGTCTTCGCCGAGCCAGGCCACCAGGCTGCCCGCGCCGCGAGGACGGGCTGATGCGCCGAGGGAACAGGCCGACAGCAGCAGCAGCGCCAGCGCCAGAACGGCGGCAGCGGTGCGGCGAACATGGTTGAATTGCATAGCAAACGCTCCTTTCAGGCCGTCCCCGACGATCAGGCGCGGGGACATTCTTCCGTATGCATGATACCACAAGCGGTCGGGCTTGTCAATCATTTTTCGGCCGGTTCCGCGCAAATTTGAGGGGCTTCGCCGGATCTTCTGTAAATTTTTTGCCAAACCTTCGATTTGTGACTTGACAAATGACCGAATTTGTTGGAAAATATAAGGGAGGAAATAACCGCCTCATTTCGCCCTGCTCGTCCGGGCTCATTCCGCAGGCGGTATCAGGAAACAGGAGGATGGGAAATGAAGAAAAAAATGGGGTTCCGCGGCGCCGTTTTGACGGTTCTGGCCGCATTGATGGCTTTCACCCTCTGGGTACCCGTCGGCGCCGTTCCGCCGTCCATCAGCTCGGATTATTATATATTGATGGACGCGGCCACCGGACAGATTCTCTGTGAAAAAAATTCCACCGCGCAGCTGGCTCCGGCCGGTCTGGTCAAGATTCTGACCGGGCTTGTCGCCTCGGAATCGATCAGCGATCCGACCGCCAAGCTGTCGGTCACGTCATCGGCGCTGACCCCGCTCGGCACCGGTGTCAAAAATATCGGTCTGACCTCCGGAGAGCTGATCTCCGCGGCGGACTGTCTCTACGCCATGCTGATGACCTCCGCCAATGACGCCGCCAACGTCGTCGCCGAATCCGTCGGCACCACGCTGGACGGGTTTATGTCCCTGCTGCGCACGCGTGCGGCAGAGCTCGGCGCAACCGCCACCGTTCTGCAAAATCCGAACGGCCTGAGCGCGGACGGACAGGTCAGCTCCGCACGGGATATCGCCCTCTTTACGCGTGCGGCGCTCGCTTCGCCTTCCTTTATGCAATACTTCGGCAAGGTCAGCTATACGCTGGAGCCGACCAACAAGCGCACCGATTCCAAAGCCCTCACGACCAGCTTCCTGATGCTCCGCGACAGCGACTACCGCTATGACGGCGTCATCGGCGGCATGACCGGCTACACCAGCGCCTCGCAGTTTGTCATCATGGCCACCGCCGAGCGCGATGGCCGCCAGCTGATCGCCGTTGTCATGAAGGCCGAAACGGAAGCCAGCCTCTACGCCGACACCGCCAAGCTCTTCGATTACGGCTTCTCCGACTTCACCTCGCACTTTGTGCCCGCCGGTGATCTCGGCCACATCGACCTGCTGCAGGATCAGACCGTCGTCGGCAGCCTGACGCTGTATCTGGAGGATTCTGTCTCCTTCCTGCTCAGCTCCAACCTGCTGACCGCCAACTGCTACGCCTCGCCGAACAACGTCCCGACCGCCGTTCAGGTCGGCGGCGAAGGCACCTACACCGCCAACATCTACTGCACCGACCCGGACAACCCGTCCCAGACGGTGCTCCTGCTGGAAAATGTCCCGCTGAAAACCCGCGTGGACAGCGATTTCCCCATCGATGATGACCCGGCCAGCACGGACAACAGCGGCAGCATCGTCACGGATCCAAGCGGCAGCACCGCCTCCACCGCCTCGACCGGCAAATCCGGCAGCGGCATTGGCCGGTTCTTCAAGAGCTTCTTCCTCGTGCTGCTGATTCTGATCGCCGTTGTCATCGGGCTCCTGCTGCTCTTTATCGCGGCGCTCTTTATCCTCCGTGAGGTCAAACGCGCCAAGCGCCGCAAGGCGCGGGAACAGGCCAGAGCGCAGCAGCGTTATCGCCAGGATTGACCGATTTTTTCGCAAAAAACCTTCGAAAGATTCAGAAAAGCCCTTGACACATCGTCGGCAATGTGCTATACTATGTCTGTTAATTGAAGCAGGTGCATCATGCCCTCACCCCTGAGCGCTGCGCGAAGGTGGTCGTTCCGTTTCAGCTTTTCTGTGGCTCTTCTTCCTTTGGTTGATTGTGAAGTGTTTGCAGTGACTTTTTCTGAAACCGGCAGGGCAATGCCCCGCCGGTTTTCTTTTTTCGGTGAACCCGTGTATTGAATCTTTGGAGGTGTTTCCTATCCCGAAAAACGAGCATATGATCAACGCGGAAATCCGCGACCCTTCCGTCCGTCTCATTGACGAAAACGGTGAACAGAAGGGTGTCGTCACCAATGCTGCGGCACAGGCTGCTGCGCGGAATGCCGGACTCGATCTGGTCAAAATCGCGCCGAACGCCGTTCCGCCCGTCTGCAAAATCATGGACTACGGCAAGTTTAAGTTTGAGCAGGCCAAGAAGCTGCGTGAAACCCGCAAAAATCAGAACGTCGTTGACGTTCGCGAGGTCCGCCTGAGCGTCGGCATCGGCGCCCATGACTACGACTTCAAGCTGCGCAGTGCGCTCAAATTCCTCGCCGATGGTGACAAGGTCAAGGTTTCCATCCGCTTCCGCGGCCGCGAAATGACGCATACCGACCTCGGTACCGCGCTGTTGAACCGTTTCGCAGAAGATTGCGGAGAAGTCGGAGCCGTTGAAAAGCCGGCCAAGCTCGAAGGGCGTCAGATGAGCCTGATCATCGCTTCCAAACCCGGCAAATAATGACCGCTGTGCGCCGAAGCGCGCCACCCGGCCATGCTTGACATATGAAAGGAGTCAACAACCATGCCCAAGTTAAAATCCCGTTCCAGTGCAAAAAAACGCTTTGCGTTTACCAAAAATGGCAAAGTTAAGCGCAAGCAGGCGCTTAGAAACCACATCCTGACCCATAAGAGCACCAAGAAAAAGAGAACTCTGCGTCAGCAGGCGTATGCGTCCGAGGCCAACGCGCCCGCCATCAAAAAGATGCTCCCCTACGCGTAAGGGGTCGGCCTGCACGATTGTTTTGAAAGGATTGAACAGATATGGCAAGAATTAAGGGCGCTATGATGACCCGCAAGAGAAGAAACAAGACGCTTCGCCTCGCCAAGGGCTATTGGGGCGCAAAATCCAAGCATTTTAAGATGGCCAACCAGGCCGTCATGAAGTCCCTGAAATACGCATACGTCGGCCGTCGCCTGAAAAAGCGTGACTTCCGCCGCCTGTGGATTACCCGGATTTCCGCCGGCTGCAAAGCCAATGATATCAACTACTCCCGCTTCATCAACGGCCTGAAGAGAGCGAACATCTCGCTGAACCGCAAGGTGCTGGCCGACCTGGCTCACAGCGATCCGGCTGCCTTCACCAAGCTGGTGGAAGCTGCCAAGGCTGCTCTGTAAGCTGCTTTTTCGCGTTCCCGTTCAACGGGCGGAATCCAACGATTCCGCCCGTTTTTTGTCGGCTTCGCCACCTGTCTGCCATTTCGCACCCATCCGTATTTTTTTCGATTTTCCGGAAATTTCCTCTTGCATGGAGAACCCCTTTTATGTTATAATGTTACCACTGCAAGGTTGGAAAAAACCGCATTTGGCGCGATTTTCCTTCCCTTTATTATCGTTTCATTAGGAAAGGATGACATGCTATGAAATTGAATCACCGCTCTCTTCGGCGTGTCCTGGCGTTGGCGCTTTCGCTCCTGCTGGCGCTGACCCCCACCCTCTCCGGCGGCGTTCTCGCCAGCGGAGAGCCGGAGACGCCGAGAGAAACCGTTCAGAATAGTGACCCTGTTTTCTTCGACGCGAACGGCGCAGAAGTCAGCAGCGCCGACGATATTACAACCGGCGGCGTGATGCTTTCGAAAACCGCCGCACCCGTCGAAGGCGATCCGTATTCCTTCGATATTACACTGACCGTTGCGGCAGAGGGTATCTCCAAACCGGCACCCAAGGCCAACATCGTCCTCGTGCTCGACGGCTCCAGCTCGATGAATGACCGGGATACCAATCCCAGCTGCGGCAAGGGACTGCATCGGCATAGTAGCGGTTGCTACGATCTCGAAAACTATCATTGTGGCAAAGAACCGCATACGCATAATAAAAACTGTCCGACCTGTGGAAAGGTAGAACACGAACATAATTTAGGGTGCTTGCTCTTTGGTTGTGATCAGTTCGAGCACAAGCATACAGCAGCCTGCTACGAGGACACGGACATCGAACACACCCATACAAATGCCTGCCGTCTGAAATGTGGACAAGAAGAACACGGTAGATACCCCTCCTTCATGTCCAATACTCTTGTACACCTCAGCAGCTGTTATCAATCCCGCGCCGCCTCCGCAATGCAGGCCGCCGAGGACATGATCTCCGCCTTCCTGAAGGCTAACATTTCCGCCAACCTCGCCGTCGTCGGCTTCGGTAACGTCGCTGATTGCTCTCTGCCACTGACCCCGTTGACCGAGGAAAACCGCTCGGATTTCAGCGACGCAATTGACAAAGCGCTGACCATTGGCACCAATGTCGGCACCAATATGGAACAGGGCATCGTCAAAGCCTCCGAGCTGCTGTCTGAAAAGACCGGCGAACAGAATTTCATCATCGTCATCAGCGACGGTGAACCGACCCTCTATGGCACCAAACCGAATGGTGACGGTGGCATTATGGACGATGCCACCGAAACGGCCACCAAGAATGCTGCAACCGCGGCCAAAAGTAAGGCCACGCTCTACGGTGTCGCCTTTACGCAGGACATCGACATCATGAAAACGATGTTTGCCCCCAACTACTACACCGCGACCAACGCTGCTGATTTGGAAAGCAAGCTCGTCAACTCGATTGCCAAATCCATCACCACTTCGATCTCCGGTGTCATTTCGGATACCATGAGCGGCTACGTCGATTATGTCGAGCTCGCCACAGACACGGACGCGGATGTCGCAGCCACCGTCAGCTATGACGCAGCCGAAAAGGCTCTGAACTGGAACCCGGGCGACCTTTCCGTCCCGCAATCCATCACCTATCGCGTCACGCTGAATGCGACATATGATGCGAAGAACAGCTACGATTTCGTGGACGCCAACAGTGGCGCTACGCTGACCTTTACAGGTGCTGACCAGAGTGAACACACGGTTTCCTTCCCGGTTCCGAAGGTCTCTGCCCCGCTGTACAAAGTCACCTATCAGTGGGCAGCGGGTTCTGCTACACCGGACGGCGCTACGCTCCCCACAGACAGCAACGTTTACCGCAAAGGTGCTGAGTTTACAGTTTCCACGGAAAATTATGCAGCTTTGACCGATTACACCTTCAGCGGTTGGGACATTCTGAGCGGTGTCGAGAACGACAAGGTGACCGGCGACATTACGGTAGAAGGTTCCCTGACGAAGAAGGCCACACCGCCTACACCGGGCGAAACGGATGCACCGAGCAACAAGCTCACCTATGTCGTCAAGTATTATCACGATTCCGTCGCACTTACCAACTACATCGATGAGGTCAATGGCGATGCTGTTGAATCAGGGACGGATGTCGAAAGCCTGATTGACAAGAACGCCCACAAACCGGTCGACGCCAACAACCGCACCTACGAAGACGGCGTCATTGACACTGCTTCCTCCACTGTGATTACAGAAGACGGTCAGGTCATCAACGTCGTTTACAAGAGCAAGGCGACTGAGACAACCACCGGAGAATCCACAACCTCCAAAGCAGACGAATCCACATCCACTCCGACCGATTCCTCGACCGAGTCCACAACCACCAAGGCCACCACGACCTCTGCGACCACCACGGAAGGCACCTCCAACGAGCCGCCGGTTACCTCCACGAGTGAGCCGCCGGTTGCAACATCCGAACCGGCAACCACGACCGAACCGGCGACGTCCGATTCCTCCGACGTGAGCGCGGTCACGACCGCACCGTCCGAGTCGTCTGACGGCTCGACCGAGGCTCCGTCCGAAACGACACCGGACGCTCCGGACGCTCCGATCGCTCCGGTTGACCCGGATGTCCCGGACACGAGCGACACGAACCACACCACGCTGTTCGCCGCGATGGCGGTGCTGTCGGCCATGGGGCTGCTGGTGCTGCTGCTGAACGCACTGAACACGCGGAAATCCCGCAAAAAGTAAACCATTTCGCTGATTGACCGCATCATTCCCGGCCGACAGGCGCCCTCCGGATGCCTGTCGGCCGGATTCTTCTCAGAGACAGGAGGTCTGATGATGCAGATTCGCAAATCCGTCCGCACGGTGCTGGCCATTCTGCTGGCCGCCGTTTTCTGCTATTCCGTTGTCCGGTTGATCGGCATCTGGCGCATCTACAGCCGGAACGAAGCCATCTATGATCAGGCCGTTGACCGCTTCCTCATGACGAACGCCACCGCATCAACCATCGAATCGACCAGCGCACCGACTGCATCCACACCGCCGACCGCATCGACGCCTCCGGCATCGGAGCCGGGTACCGATGCCACGTCCGCATCGACAACCGAGCCGCCCGCCACAACGACTGAGCCGCCCGTTGCGCCCGATGAGCCGGATTTTGTGCCGAATTGGGCGGCGCTGGCCGCCGTCAACCCGGACATTCTCGCCTGGATTTGGCAGCCGGGCACCGCCATCCACTACCCCGTGCTGCAGGGCGTGGACAATGCGCAGTACCTCCGCACGACCTATGACGGGCAGTCCAGCCGTCTGGGCAGCATTTTTCTCGATTACCGGTCGAGCCTTTCGGCGCGGAACCCGATCATCTACGGGCACAACGCCGGGAACGGCAAAATGTTCGCCTCGCTGTCGCGCTATCGGGAGCGCTCCTACTGGGAGGCGCACCCCTATATCTTCCTGCTGACGCCGGACGGCTGGGCGAAATACGCGATTTTCGCCTTCTATGAGACGTCCACCACCGGCAACGCCTACACCTTCACCTTCGCCGATGACGAAGCGTACAGCGCGTATCTCACCGAAATCCAGCTGCGCAGCGCCTACGCGACCGGCATTTCCGTCGGCGTGGAGGACGACATCCTCACGCTCTCCACCTGCACCAACACCGGGAAGACGCGGCGCTATGTCGTCCATGCGCGGCGGGTTGTCTGAAGCCCCGATTTTGCCGAGCCCCATGCGTTTTCGAGCGCATGGGGCTTTTTTGCGCGGTCGGTCTCCGGATTCCGGCCGTTCGAATTTCCCTCTTGAAAATGTTTGCCCGGCGTAGTATAATAATGTTGGATTATATGATGGGGAAGCTTTTTTCTTTTCCCGTCTGCGGCGGCCAACTGCGCTTGGACGGCTGCTGAATTTCGACTGAAAGGGGTGCCTGCGGATGCGCCGGCTGTTGCTTGTCTGGTTGTCGGTTTGTCTTGCCTTCGGGTTGTCCGGCTGTATCACGCTGGATAGCTCCGACCTGCTGACGCTGCCGGAAATTTCTCCGGGGCACAAGCAGCTTCTGCGGCTGATCAACGCGGAAACTGCGTCCGACGGCTGGACGACTGCGAACCCGATCGCCGGTGAGAACCGGCTGACCATGCAATTCGTCGATTTCTTTGGGGATGGGATTCCCGAAGCCGTCGCTTTTTTCCGGAATTCGAAAACGCTCCAGCTCCGCACGGCGCTGTACGCCAGAACCGGTGCTTCGAGCTATACGCCGCTCTGCTCCTTTGACCTGACGGGCGACCAGTTCCAGCGAATCGACTACGCCGACCTGAACGGGGACGGCGGCATGGAGCTGCTTGTCAGCATCCGCCTCGACACCGCCGCCGTTTATGAGCTGCACGTGTTTGCGCTGCAAAACAGTACCGCGGTGGAGCTGCTGACCACCACCTATACCGATCTGGCCGTTTTCGACCTGGACGGGGACGGCGGCTGCGACATTCTGACCATCAACGCCTCTGAATCGTGCGCGGAGCTGTTTTCCGCCGACGGGCAAGCGATTGTCAGCCGCGGCACCGCACCGCTCAGCGCGGAGGTACGCGCACCGTCCTCCGTTCAGACCGGGTATCTGAACGAGTCAATGCCCGCCGTCATTGCGGACGGCACCTTCACCGATGCAACCGGCACGGCGCGGTACCTGTCCGATGTGTTCGTCTGCGAGCCGGGCGGCTCGCTGGTCAACCTCTCCTACGCGGAGATTTTCCACCAGAGCTTTGAAACACAGCGCACCGTCTCCTATCCGTTCTCCGATTCGGATTTTGACGGTTTTCTCGAATTCCCGATTGCCATTCCGCAGGCCGACCCGCTCATGATGGGGCAGTACGTCCGGTGGTATGGCTACCGCGCCGACGGGAGCATTCTCGCCAAGTCCGACACCTACCATTTTTCCGACGGCTCCTGGTATTTCCTGATGCCGGACGAGTGGCGCGACACCGTGCAAATCCGGGAAATCAGCACAAACGGCTGCACGGGCGTTCTGTTCACCTATGAAGTCGGCGGCCTGCCGCAGGAGCTGCTGACGCTGTATCTGTGTTCCTCGGAGGACGCGCTCCGCAGCATTGATGTGGAGGGCATTTCCGCCACCTTTGAATACCGCGATATCCTGTACGCCATCCGTCTGCCGCGGAAGCTGTCGGGCGTTGTCCCGTCCGGGCTGTACCTCGCCGATGTGGATGACGTGATGGAACGCATTGTCTTTCACACCACGTCCGGCGATGTCATCCGCGCATCGCGTCTGTCTCGCGGATAAGCGCGCCGGATACGAGAGAACAGGGAGGTTTTATGAAACGCGTTTTGATTCTGGAAGATGAACCCGCCATCAGCGAATTTATCGAAATCAATCTGCTTCGTGCGGGCTATGACGTCCTGACCGCCTCCACCGGCGAACAGGCGCTGGAGCTGGTCGCCGCCAACGAGGATCTCACCATCGCCCTGCTCGACGTCATGTTGCCCGGCATTGACGGGTTTGAGGTCTGCCGGAAAATCCGGGAAATGGGGCGCTCCATGGGCATCATCATGCTGTCGGCGCGCTCACAGGAAATGGATAAGGTCACCGGCCTGATGATCGGCGCGGATGACTACGTCCCCAAGCCGTTTTCGCCGACGGAGCTTGTGCTGCGCGTGGATGCTTTGGCGCGGCGCGTCCAGTCCGCGCCGGACGTCGCCATCACGCCGATGGTCGAAACGATCGTCTCCGGCGATTTTCGCCTTGATCTCCGCAGCCGCACACTGACCAAACGCGGCACGCTGATCGATCTGACGCAGATTGAATTTGTCATCATCCGCTATTTCTTTGAAAATCGCAACAAAGCGCTCTCGCGTGAGGAAATCCTGAACGCCGTCTGGGGCAGCGATTATCTCGGTGAGCCGAAGATCGTCGATGTCAATATCCGCCGCCTCCGTCTCAAGATCGAAGACGATCCGGCCAACCCGACCCGCCTGCTGTCCGTCCGCGGGTACGGGTATAAGTGGATGGACTGAGCGCATACCGCTTGCACAATACCTGACAATCACCTGATGGAAGGGAGGGAATCGCATGGCGCATTTTCGCGGCATCAAGCGCCGCTGGGTCACCAACAACCTGGTGCCGATCATTTTGATTCTGCTGGTCGCCGTTCTGGCCTTTTCGGCAGCCGTCACCTATTTTTACAGCAACAACCTGTCCAGCCAGCTCATTACCCGCGTCAACGCAAGCGCCGTGCTGTTCCAGACCTACATCAACAGGTCGGAGAGCGAATTCTATACCGGCGCACGCCGCTACACCGAGGAATTCGTGGACAAGGACAAGATGGAGTTTGAGGTCATCGGCATCAACGGCTATGTCATCTGCTCCTCCTCGTCGGACATTCTGACCGGCTTCTGCCCCGGCACGCCGGACGTCGCTGATGCGCTGTCCACCCAGTCCACCCGCGCCTTTTCCGGGCGCGACAGCTTGACCGGTGAGCGCGTCATGTCGGTTTCGTCGCCGGTCTACCTGGCCAACGGTGAGCTGATCGGCGCGATTCGCTACGTCACCGGCCTGTCTGCCGTCGAGCAGCGCGTGACGCAGATGATTCTGTCCGCATTCGCCGCGGCGGCGCTCATTTTCCTGTTCGTTCTGGCCTCCAACCGCTACTTTCTCCGCTCCATCGTCAGCCCCATCCGCGAAATCAACGAGACGACCAAGCGCATCGCCGCCGGGGAATACGGCGTCACCATTGAGAAAAAGCGGAACGATGAGATCGGCGAGCTGGCCGATTCCATCAACTTCATGGCGAGCGAGACGCAGCGCAGCATCATGATGAAGAACGACTTCATTTCATCTGTCTCCCATGAGCTGCGCACCCCTCTGACCGCCATCAACGGCTGGACAGAGACGCTCCTGCAATCCGAAGGGCTGGACAAGATTGAGCAGCGCGGCCTGTCGGTCATTCTGCGCGAATCGAACCGCCTGCGCGAGCTGGTGGAGGAGCTGCTGGATTTCTCCCGCATCGAGTCCGGCCGACTGGTCATCAACCGCACGGCGATGGATCTCCGCGCCGAGCTGGAGGACACGATTCTCATGTTTGAGCAGCGCCTGCAGCAGGATCAGCTGCACGTTGTCTATACCGACTGCTGCGGCAGCGAGGTCACCATTCAAGGCGACCGCTCCCGCCTGCGGCAGGTTTTCGTCAACATCATCGACAATGCGCGCAAATATTCGCCGCCGAACGCCTCGATCGACGTTCAGCTCGAATGCCGTGGCGACCAGGCCGCCGTTGTGATCGCCGATCACGGCACCGGCATTTCCGCAACGGATTTGCCGCACGTCAAGCAGAAATTTTACAAGGGCAACGCAAACAAACCCGGCAGCGGAATCGGGCTGGCCGTCAGCGACGAAATCGTCCAGATGCACGGCGGCGAGCTGCTGATTGACAGCGAGGAGGGAACCGGCACCACCGTGACGATTCTGCTCCCGCTGGAAAAGCGCTGAGCGGGTATTGGATATTTTAGAGTTTTAGAACCGGAGGAAATCAATCAGTGGGCGGTTTTTTTGGCGTCGCTTCGAAGAGCGACTGTGTATTTGACCTTTTTTTCGGAACGGACTACCATTCGCACCTCGGCACGCGCCGGGGCGGGATGGCTGTTTTCGGTGAATCCGGCTTCCAGCGTGCGATTCACAACATCGAGAACGCACCGTTCCGCACCAAATTCGAGCGGGATGTCGATGAGATGCAGGGCAACCTCGGCATCGGCTGCATCTCCGACAACGAGCCGCAGCCGCTGCTCGTCCGGTCGCATCTTGGCAACTTCGCCATCACGACCGTTGGCCGCATCAACAACATCGATGCGCTTGTCCGCCATGCCTTTGATGAGGGCACCACGCACTTTCTGGAGATGAGCGGCGGCGACGTCAACCCGACGGAGCTGGTCGCATCACTGATCAACCGGCGCGACTCCATCCCGGAGGGCATCCGCTATGCGCAGAGCGTGATCGACGGCTCCATGTCCATGCTGATTCTGACGCCGAAGGGCATCTACGCAGCGCGAGATCGTCTCGGCCGGACGCCCATCGTCCTCGGCCGGAAGGACGGCGCCTTCTGCGCCTCCTTTGAATCGTTCGCCTACCTGAATCTCGGCTATGAGGAGCTGCGTGAGCTGGGCCCCGGCGAGATCGATTTTATCACGCCGGAGTCGGCGGAGGTGATTGTGCCGCCGTCGGAGGAAATGCAAATCTGCACCTTCCTCTGGGTCTATTACGGCTACCCCTCCTCATCGTATGAGGGCGTCAACGTGGAGCAGATGCGCTACCGCTGCGGCGATATGCTGGCGCGCCGCGACCATGTCGAGGCGGACAGCGTTGCGGGCGTCCCGGATTCCGGCACGGCGCACGCCGTCGGCTATGCCAACCGCTCCAACATCCCGTTTTCGCGCCCCTTCATCAAGTATACGCCGACCTGGCCGCGGTCGTTTATGCCACAGAAGCAGAGCCAGCGCAACCTCATCGCACGGATGAAGCTGATTCCGGTCGATGAGCTGATTCGCGATAAGCGACTGATTTTGATCGACGACTCCCTCGTCCGCGGTACGCAGCTCCGCGAAACGACCGATTTTCTCTATCACAGCGGCGCGAAGGAGGTTCATATCCGCCTGGCCTGTCCCCCGCTGCTCTACGGCTGCAAATACCTGAACTTCTCCCGCTCCTCCTCGGAAATGGATTTGATCACGCGGCGCGTGATCAAGCGGCTGGAGGGCGACCGCGCCGAGGAAAAGCTCCCGCTGTACGCCGACCCGGATTCGCCGGAATACGCCTGCATGGTCGAGGAAATCCGGCGTGAGCTGAAGTTCACCTCTCTGAAGTATCACCGCTTGGACGATATGATCGCGTCGGCCGGTGGCTGCGCCTGCAAATTCTGCACCTACTGCTGGAACGGGAAGGGCTCATCCCCCTGCGCTGCCGCATCGTCCGGAAAGGAATAACCGATGAAACAGAAGGAACAACCCAAACGCCGCACCACCATTGGCGGTCAGGCGCTCATTGAAGGAATCATGATGCAGGGGCCGGAGCGCGTTGCCACCGTCCTCCGCAAATCGGACGGCAGCCATGTCGTCCGCGAAACGCCGATCGCCAAGCACAGCTGGCCCTGGCGCGTCCCCTTTCTCCGCGGGATTTTCGTCTTCGCCAGCTCGATCAAAAACGGTACCACGCAGCTGATGTTTTCCGCCGATGAGGCTGAAATCGAGGAAACGGAGCCGACAAAATTCGACAAATGGGTCGAGGAGAAGATCGGCATGGCCAAGGCCGAAAAAATCCTGATGAATATCACAGTCGCGCTCGGCGTCCTTCTGCCGGTCGGGCTGTTCATTCTGCTGCCGACGCTGCTGTCCGGGCTGGTCAAATTCCCGGAGCACCTCTGGTGGCTCCGCAGCCTGACGGAAAGCCTGCTGCGGATGGTGATTTTCATCGGCTTCCTCTTCCTGACCTCCCTGATGCAGGATATGCGCCGCACCTATTCCTATCACGGCGCAGAACACAAAACGATCCACTGCTATGAGGCGGAGGAGGAGCTGACGGTCGAAAACGTCCGCCGCCATACCCGTCTGCACCCGCGCTGCGGGACGAGCTTCCTCTTTGTCGTCATGATCGTCTCGATTTTCGTCTTTTCATTCGTCCGCGTTGACAATACCTGGCTGCGGCTGGCACTGCGGCTTGTCCTGCTGCCGGTCGTCGTCAACCTGAGCTATGAGCTGAACCGGCTGGTCGGCCGCTATGACAACTGGCTGACCCGCGCTCTGCGTGCGCCGGGGCTGGCGCTGCAGCGCCTCACCACCAAGGAGCCGGATGACAGCATGATCGCCGTCGCCATCGACGCGCTGACGCGTGTCATTCCGACGGAAAAGGACGCTGACCAATGGTAAACGGCGCGTTTGAAACGCTGACGGATGCCTATCGCCGCGCCCGGACAGCGCTGGAGGCCCCGGTGCGGCGAATGGATGAAGCCACCGCCGCCCGCATCGCGCTGGAGGCGCGGGAGCTCGCCTGCGCCGCAGCCGGCCTGACGCGTGACCGGTTTTATCTCCAGCCGGACGCGTCTGTCGATTCGTCGCGGCTGGATGCTCTGCTGAACCGCCGCATCGCCGGTGAGCCGCTCGCCTACTGTCTGGGCGAATGGGATTTTGAAGGCTACGCCTTCCGGACAGATCGCCGCGCATTGATTCCACGCGACGACAGCGCCGCCACGCTGGATCTCTTTTTGACGCATCTGCCGTCTACAGCCCCGGAGCTGACGCTGCTCGATCTCTGCGCCGGGAGCGGCTGCCTCGGAATCGCCGCCGCGCTGAAGCTCCGCGAACGCGGACAGCGCGTCCGCGTGGTGCTGGCCGACAACTCGGAGGCCGCCTTGCAGCTCGCGCAGGAAAATGTGGAGCGGTTCGGCCTGCAGGATTGCGTCACCGTCTGCCCGGCTGACCTGTTCACGCTGGCGCAGTGGGACGTGTCCGCGCTGCCCTTTGCCTTTGACGGGTTTGACGGCTGCATCTGCAACCCGCCGTACATCGACCGGGAGGAGCTGGCTGAGCTCGACCGCGAGGTGCTGGCGTATGAGCCGATTTCCGCCCTGTTCGGCGGCGAAGACGGGCTGGACTTCTACCGCTCCGGCATTGAACAGATTCCACCCCTGCTGAAGGCTGGCGGTGTCCTGACGTTTGAAGTCGGCTATGCACAGTCCGGTGCCGTGGCCGCGCTGTTCCTCGTCTCCGGCTTTGAGGACATCCGTTTCGAAAACGACCTGCAAAAAATCCCGCGTGCCGTTTCGGCGCGGAAGGCCATACCCGCCCGGTAAGCGGGCACACCATGACCACCATCGGAAGGAGGGAAGAGATATGCCCAACCCACGCGATCATTTCTGGTACAAGCTGGACAACGCCGCCAAGATTTATCCGGCCACCCGGCAGCGCCACTGGAACAGCACCTTCCGGCTCAGTGTGGAGCTCGATGAGCCGATCTGCGGCGAAACGCTCGGCTCGGCTGTCCGCAGTCTCCGCGACCGCTTCCCCATGCTGTATGTGCAGCTGCGCACCGGTGTGTTCTGGTACTATTTTGAGCCCACCTGGTCGGAGCAGATGGTCAGTGAGGAGCACCTCTACCCCTGCGCCCCGATCGAGATCGGCCATCCCGATCTGCCTATTTTCCGCGTGATCTATTACGGCTGCCGCATCTCCGTCGAATTTTTCCACGCCGCCGCAGACGGCACCGGCGCTCTGACCTATCTGAAAACGCTGACCGTCTGCTACCTCTCGCTGCGCGGCTGCGACGTCGAGGAGGCCCGCTGGGAAATGGCAGACCCGCTCGGCAAGCCGGTTCCCTCGGAGGCGGAGGACGGGTTCGACCGCTGGTATGAAAAGGCTCCCGGCTCCAACCGTGCAGAGCCCCGCGCCTACCATGTCCGCGTCCATCCGCCCGCCAATCCCGACTATCTGCGCGTCGTCAGCGGCCGGATGTCCGCATCGGCTGTCCACGATGCAGCCAAGCGCCATCACGCCACCGTGACACAGTACCTGACGGCGCAGTACATCCGCGCATTCCTGGCGTGTGCGCCGCACAACCGCCTGAAGCGGCCGGTTCGCATCTCGGTGCCCGTCAACCTGCGGCGCTTTTTCCCATCGGACACGCTCCGCAATTTCTCCCTGTATGTCAACGCCGGTGTTTCGCCCCGGCCGGACATGACGCTCGACGAAATCCTGACCGAAATCGTCCCGCAGCTGACCGAGGGCTTTCAGCCGGACGCACTGCGCCGGGCGTTTTCCGCCAATGTCGCAGCGGAAAAGAACCTGCTGCTGCGCGTCGCACCCCTGTTTCTGAAGAACATCGCGCTGAAAATCGCTTTCCTCCGGTTCGGCGAGAGCCGCTACACCTCGGCGTTTTCCAACCTCGGCATTGTCACCATGCCGGACTGCGTCGCCGCGCATATCCGCGGCTTCAGCTTCCTGCTGGGCTGCTCACCGACGCTGTCGCTGATGCTCGGCGCCGTCACCTTCGGCGATACGCTGTGCCTGTCCTTTACCTCGCGCTCCCCGGAGAACGAGATTCAGACCCGCCTTTTTTCCAATCTGCTCGAAGAAGGCATTGCAATCGAGGTGGAAGCCAATGAATAACTCCACGGAAGCCCGGCCGGACGTCGCCCGCTGTGTCGCCTGCGGCGTCTCCGTGCCGCACAATGCGCATTGCCCGCTCTGTGGCCGCCTGATCGCGGAAAACGTCCCGGAGGCCGTCACCTATCCCGCCATTTCCGACAAGCGCTCCCTGGCGCGGAGCATCCTGCGGTTCATCGCCATCGCCGTTTCGGCGATTTCGCTCTTTGTCGATCTGATCATCAGCAACCGCATCGGCTGGTCGGCCATCGTCGCCGCATCCATCCTCTGTCTGTGGTTCTGGATTTTCCGCCCCATCTTCTACTCCCGCCCGTTCAGCACGTTTGTCGTCGCTGCGGTCGCCGTGCTGTGGGTCGCATCCTTCGCCGTTGACCTCCTGTTCGGCCTGCACCTGTGGTCGGTCGCCTATGTCTGGCCGTCGGCTGTCGGTGTCGGCATCACGCTTGTGCTGTTCTGCTCCCTGTTCGGGCGGCTGAAATGGAGCGTCGTCGGCTCAACGCTGATGCTGTTCGCCGCCATGTGCGTGCTGATGCTGGTTCTCGGCCTGCTGGGGATTTACCCGCACATCAAGCTCTGGCTGATTCTCGGCGTCTATGACGCCTTCTGCATCTTCGCCCTTCGCTATTTTCTGCGCCGAATGTTCGGCGAAAAGCTGGAAGGTCTGTTTCACGTCTGAACCCGTGTATTCCCCGCGCAAACGGGGCATCCTGTTCAGGAGAAGCCGAGCTTCCCTTCTTTTAATGATCTGCCCGCCTGCCACGCCATTCCGCAGGCTTCGGGCCTGTAAGGACGGTTGATTATTGTTATGGCTGAAACCCTCCGCAAAACCGTTGCCGTCGCAACGGATACCAACAGCGGCATCACCGAGGCGCAGGCGCATCAGCTCGGCGTCTATCTGGTGCCCATGCCCGTGATCATTGACGGGCAGACCTACTTTGAAAACGAAACAATCTCCCAGGAGACGTTTTTTCAGCGCCTGAACGGCGGTGCCGAGGTCAGCACCTCGCAGCCGCCCGTCGGGCTGCTGCTCGATCGCTGGGATGCGCTGCTGAAAACCTTCGATCAGGTCATCTACATCCCCATGTCCAGCGCCCTGTCCGGCAGCTGCCAGACGGCGAAGATGCTGGCCGCCGAGTATCAGGGACGCGTGCTCGTGGTCGATAACCACCGGATCTCCATCCCGCAGCGGCAATCCGTCCTGGATGCGCTGTACCTGCTCTCGCAGGGGAAAACCGCCGAGGAGGTCACTGCGTATCTGGATGTGGACGGGATGGCCGCCAGCGCGTATGTCGCGGTGAATACGCTCGAATTCCTGAAAAAGAGCGGCCGCGTCACAGCGGCGGGTGCCGCCGTGGCCACCATGCTGAACATCAAGCCCATCCTGCAAATTCAGGGTGGCAAGCTCGACGCCTTCAAAAAGAGCCGCGGAATGCACGCCGCCACGGAGGTCATGATTGCAGCACTCCGGAAGGATCGCGAAACGCGCTTCGCCGGCCGACCCGTCGCCATCCGTGCCGGGTTTGCCGGGGATCCGGTCGCAGGGGAAGCCTGGCGCGCCGCGCTGCAGGCCGCCTTCCCGGATATTTCCGTCGGGATGGATCCGCTGCCCATCAGCATTTCCAGCCACACGGGTGACGGCGCACTCGGCGCCTGCATCACCTGGGATATTCTCCCCGCCGGTTGGCCGCGGTGAGTACACCGCTGTGCGCTTTGTCGTGGTGAATATGCCGTCGCAAACAACACAAGCGGCGCATCCAAATGCGCCTGCTGCATCGCCAAAGGTTCGCCGGTTGGCCGCGCCACGCGTGGAAAGGCGAATCCACTGCGCCGTGCGTTTTGTCGCGGTGAGTACAGCACCGTGAAAGGTGCGCCACCCCCCGATTTTTCACAGCAAAAGACCCACATCGGTTCCGGAAAAGCATCCGGAGCGGATGTGGGTCTTTTTGATTGCGTTGGTCGCCTGGCTTACGCCATCGTATCGCTCAGCTGACGGCCGGCCAGCAGGTGGAAATGCAGGTGGTGGACGCTCTGGCGGGCATCATCCCCGCTGTTGGTCACCACGCGGTAGCCGCCGGTCAGGCGGAGGTCGGCGGCGATTTTGGCGATTACCGTGAAGATGTGGGCGACAATCGCGCTGTTTTCCGCCGTAATGTCGGCAGCCGAGGCGATGTGCGCCTTTGGAATGACCAGAATGTGGACGGGAGCCTGCGGCGCGGTGTCGTAAAACGCCATGCACAGATCATCCTCATACACCTTTTTGGACGGAATCTCACCGGCAATGATTTTGCAGAAAATGCAGTCCATCGAGAAAACTCCCTTCATCGTCTGCGCGGGCGGTCAGGCCTCCTGCGCGTAGTAATTGATCAGCGAACCGGCCAGCAGGATGGAGCGCTCCGCATCCGTCAGCTGATCCAGCGTCATGGAGACGGTTTCCGTGCGGCCATCCGCCTTCAGAAGCTGTGCGGAAATCTCGGAGGCAGCGTCGCGGATGGCGCTGCGCACGTCCTTCAGGAACAGGTAGTCGCCAATTTCGAAGCGGGACGCGTCGTCCGGATTCGTCAGGCGGAGCGGCAGCATCCCCCAGTTGATCAGGTTGGAGCGATAGCGCTTGGTCGCGTATTCGACTGCGACGTTGGCGCCGCCGCCCAGCACGCGCTGGCAGGAGGCCGCCTGTTCTCTGGCGCTGCCGTCACCCGGCTTCACGGCAAAAATCACACTTTTCAGCAGCGTATCAGTCGGCAAATCGTGCTCGGCGAGGAATTTCTGTACATCCTCCGCGGCGCAGGCCTTTGCACGGGAGACATAGGCCGGATCCTTGCGCGACAGCGCGAATTCCGCCAGCCGCAGCGGGTTGGAGCGGTAGGAGGAGGTTTCGCCGGACGGAATCAGCTCATCCGTCGTCGTCACCGGGTCATGAATGACGGCGGCGAATTTCAGGAGCAGGTGCTCAGACAGCTGCGGCATCTGCGGCCAGTCGGTGATGTTCGGCCCGAAGCAGAGCTCCGTTTCCGGCTGCGGACGGCCAGCGCCGTTATAGACGCGGTTTTCATAGACCGTCCCGTCAAAGTGGTAGGCGACCGGCACCACCGTGCCGCTCGGCAGGCGGTCAGCCGGTGTCAGGATACCGCCGGCGGCGGCTGTCGCGGCGATGGAGCGGGCATCCATCAGGGCAACCGCCGCAGACTGGCGATCGCCGGGCTTGGAGCCTTCGCGGTTCGGGAAGTTGCGCGTTGTATGGCGGATGGAGAGGCCGCTGTTGCGCGGGACATCGCCCGCACCGAAGCACGGTCCGCAGAATGCGGTCTTATAGGTGGCACCCGACGCGACCAGTGTAGCCGCCGCGCCGTTCTTCATCAGCTCCAAAGAGACCGGCTGGCTGGCCGGATAGCAGTTCAGCGTGAACGCGCCCGTGCCGGTGCTGCCGTTCCGCAGGATATCCGCCGCCGCGCACAGGTTGTCGAACAGGCCGCCCGCGCAGCCGGCAATGACGCCCTGATCGACGTGCAGACGGCCGTTTTCCAGTTTATCGGTCAGGTGGCAGTCGGCCATGCCGTTGGATGCGGCTTCCTTCTCCACGGCGCGGAGCAGGTCGCCCGCGTTGGCGAGGAATTCGTCAATTTCATACGCGTTGCTCGGATGGAACGGCAGGGCGATCATCGGGCGCAGCGCGGACAGATCGACACAGACCGCGCCCGCATAGCGTGCGCCGTCGCAGGCGGTCAGCTTTTTGTAGTCCGCTTCTCTGCCGACCAGCGCGAGATATTCCCGCACCGTCTCGTCCGTCTCCCAGACGGACGTCAGGCAGGTGGTTTCCGTCGTCATGACGTCGATGCCAAGCCGGTAATCCATGGGCAGGGACGCGATGCCCGGGCCGATGAATTCCATCACGCGGTTCTTCACGAAGCCGTTCCGGAAGACGGCGCCGATGATGGCCAGCGCCACGTCCTGCGGGCCGACACCGGGTGCCGGTGCGCCGGTCAGGTACACGGCGATGACGTCCGGCCGGTCAATGTCGTAGGTGCGCCCGACGAGCTGTTTGGCCAGCTCTGGGCCGCCTTCGCCGACGCCGAGCGTGCCCAGTGCGCCGTACCGGGTGTGGCTGTCGCTGCCGAGCAGCATTTTTCCGCAGCCCGCCATCCGCTCCCGCACGTACTGGTGAATGACGGCGATGTGCGGCGGCACAAACACGCCGCCGTATTTTTTCGCGGCGGACAGGCCGAATGCGTGGTCGTCCGCGTTGATCGTGCCGCCGACGGCGCACAGGCTGTTGTGGCAGCAGGTCAGGACATACGGCATCGGGAACTTCGTCATGCCCGATGCACGCGCCGTCTGGATGATGCCGACGTAGGTGATATCGTGTGAGGCCATGCCGTCAAACCGCAGGCGCAGCTTGGACGGGTCGCCGGAGGTGTTGTGTGCCTGCAAAATCGTATTGGCCAGCGTCTTTTCCACGCGGCCACGGCCGTCGTCGGGGCAGAGAACGCCGTTCTGATACATCAGTGGCTCTTGAATCAGCCGAATCGCTTTGGTCATAAAAGAATTCCTTTCCTTGATAGCTCACAGTTTCAAACAAACGGAAGCCAGCCCGAAGGCGTTTGTCCCTGCGGGCTGACTTCCGGATGCATTATTTCAACATACCACGCGCAGCAGAGGCCGCTTCGGTCAGCGCCTTGTCGAGCATGGACAGATCCTTGCCGCCCGCCGTTGCGCTGTCGGGACGGCCACCGCCGTTGCCGCCGGTCATCTGCGCCACGGCGCGGACGAGGTTTCCGGCATGGAGTCCGGCTGCCACCGCCGGGCGGGTGCAGAATGCGGCAAAGCTCAGCTTCCCGCCGGAGACGACGGAGAAGAGCACCGCCAGCGCCTCCGGACGCGTTTTGATATCGTCACCGATCTTCCGCACGGTATCCATCGGGGTATCCGCCAGCGACACGACGGCAAAGTCCACGCCGCCGAGATCCGTCCGGCTGGCCAGCGCCGCATCCACCGCCGTCCGAACGGACAGCACCGTCAGGCGTTCGGTTTCCTTCTGGGCAGCAGCCAGCTCCGCCGTCAGCTGCGATGCGCGGCGCACCACGTCATTCGGCGTGGTTTTCATGGCAGCCGCCGTCTCCTGCAGCGTCTGCTTCATGCCGTCGGCCAGCGCCAGCACGCCGAGGCCGGTCACGGCTTCAATCCGGCGCACACCGGCTGCCACGCTGCTCTCCGACGTCAGGCGGAACAGGCCGGCACAGGCCGTATTCGTCAGGTGCGTACCGCCGCACAGCTCGGTCGAGCAGTCGCCCATTTTCACGACGCGCACGACGTCGCCGTATTTCTCGCCGAACAGCGCCGTTGCGCCGCTGGCCTTTGCATCGGCAATGCTCATTTCTGTCGTTGTGATCGGGAGCCCCGCCAGAATCCACTGGTTGACGCGTGCTTCCACGGCGCTCAGGTCTTCCGGCGTCATGGCAGAGAAATGCGTAAAGTCAAAGCGCAGCGTGTCCGGTTCGACCAGCGAACCGGCCTGTGCGACGTGCGAACCGAGCCGTTCGCGCAGCGCCGCCTGCAGCAGGTGCGTTGCGGAGTGCGCCCGGCGCAGTGCGCTGCGGCGTTCAAGATCAATCTGTGCGGTCACGTCGTCCGAAACGGAGAACGCGCCGGAAACCACCGTGCCGCTGTGCAGCCATTTGCCGTCCGGCGTCTTCTTGACGTCTGTCACGCGGAATTCCGCGCCATGCGCCGAGGTGATCACACCGGTATCGCCCACCTGGCCGCCGCTTTCCGCGTAAAACGGCGATTCCGCGAGCAGAAGCGTGCATTCCGTGCCCTCCGGCGCGGTGCCACGCGCCTCGCCGTCCACGAAGATATGCGTGACGGTCGTCTGCGCCGCATCCTGCTCATACCCGACAAAGCGGGTCGGCGTTTCAACCGCGCCGAGGCCGGAGCCGGCCCAGGCGAAGTCCCCGGCCGCAGCGGTGGCTGCACGGGCACGCGTCCGCTGCTCATCCATGCAGGCGTCAAAGCCTTCGCGGTCGAGTGTCAGCCCCTGCTCATTCAGCAGCTCCAGCGTCAGGTCGACCGGGAAGCCAAAGGTATCGTACAGTTTGAAGGCGTCGGCACCGGACAGCTCCGTCTGACCGGCAGCGCGCAGTGCGTCCACCATGTCGTTCAGAATGCCGAGGCCGGTATCAATCGTCTGGGAGAAGCGCTCCTCCTCCATCCGGATGACGCGGATGATGTAGTCTTCCTTCTCCTTCAGCTCCGGATATGCCGGTGCGCTCTCGTGAATCACCGTTTTCGCCACTTCATAGAGGAAGGGCTTCTGGATGCCGAGCAGGCGGCCATGCCGTGCGGCACGGCGGAGCAGGCGGCGCAGGACATAGCCGCGCCCCTCGTTGCTCGGCAGGACGCCGTCGCAGACCAGCATCGTCGTCGAACGGATGTGGTCGGTGATCACGCGGAGGGAGACGTCGGTTTTTTCGTCCGTCTGGTAGTCCTTTCCGGCGATGCTGACGATGTGGCGCATGACGTTGCAGACCGTATCGACTTCAAAGAGGTTGTTCACGCCCTGCATGATGCAGGCCAAGCGTTCCAGGCCCATACCGGTATCGATATTTTTCTGCGGCAGCGGCGTATAGTTGCCCTGACCGTCGTTATTGAACTGCGTGAAGACGAGGTTCCAGAATTCGACGTACCGGTCGCAGTCGCAGCCGACCTTGCAGTCCGGCTTGCCGCAGCCGTATTCCTCGCCGCGGTCAAAGTAGATTTCCGAGCAGGGGCCGCAGGGGCCGGAGCCGATTTCCCAGAAATTGTCCTCCTTGCCGAAGCGAACCATGTGGGACGGGTCCACGCCGACTTCCTTCGTCCAGATGTCAAACGCCTCGTCGTCGTCCAGGTAGACGGAGACAAACAGCCGCTCCGGCGGAAGCTCCATCACCTGCGTGCAGAATTCCCATGCCCAGTGGCAGGCGTCATGCTTGAAATAGTCGCCGAAGGAGAAATTGCCGAGCATTTCAAAGAACGTCCCGTGCCGGGCGGTCTTCCCGACGCGTTCAATATCCGGTGTGCGGATGCACTTCTGGCACGTCGTCACGCGGCGGCGCGGCGGAATCTGTTCACCCGCGAACCAGGGCTTCATCGGCGCCATACCGGCGTTGATGAGCAGGAGGGATTTTTCATTTTGCGGGATCAGCGAAAAGCTCGGAAGGCGCAGATGTCCCTTGCTCTCAAAAAAGGACAGGTAGGCTTCACGAATCTCGTTCAAACCCATTTTTTTCATGATGACAACTCCTAAACAGTAAAATAAAAAACACGGCTTCCACACCCTGCACCCAGGGGCGAAAACCGCGGTACCACCCTGATTATGGCACTGCTGCCACATCTTTTCAGCCGGATAACGGCGGCAAGCCCGCGGCATTCCTCACGCCGATGCTCAGGGGTGGCCTCCGGGGCGGAGCTTCCGCTCTTGCATCCTGATGAGCGGATTTCTGAAAACGCCGAGCCCGGTTCTTCCCGTCAAAGCGAAACTGTCGATTTGATCACGGTATAAGTATAGCACAGCCGGGCGGGAAAGTCAACGGAAAAGCGAAGAAATCCTGCGAAAAAAACGATCTTCCCGCGCCTTTCCGTCCCGTCTGAGCGCTTTGCACCGCCACCGGCCGCCGCAAGATGGGCAGCCGGTGGCAGGTGGTGGGGCTTTATTTCGTGAGGTGCTTCATGGTGCGATCGACCATCTCCGTGATGGAGACGACGCCGAGCGACGCGATTTCCGTTTCCAGCTTGCCGTTGAGCGGCTCTGTCCACTGCGCGGGGATGTTCGATGCGCCGCAGATCATGCCGATCACGGAGCCGACGGTGGCGCCGTTGCAGTCGGTATCGAGTCCGTTCTGGACGGCCATGCAGATGGATTTGCCGAAATCGCCGCCGCCGTAGAGCAGCGCCGCTGCAACCAGCACGGCGTTCGGGATGGTGTGGACGCCGACATGGCCGCTGGTATACGGGTAATCCACCTTGAAGGCGGCGGAGAACTGCTCGAACGTGACGCCGTCATGATAATCGCGGATGACCTTCATGATCGCCTCATGCAGGCGGGAGGTGCGCGGAATCTGCGACAGGCCGACCTTCAGAACCGCTTCCGGGTCGGATTCGACTGCTGCGGCGGCGATCATGGCCGAGGCGAACATTTCGCCGTAAATCCCGTTCTTGATGTGGGAGATGGACGCATCGCGCCAGGCCATATCCGCGGCCGCCGCCGGGTCGCCCGGATTGATGTAGCCGAAGTAGTCGCCGCGAATCTGTGCGCCGATCCACTCGCGGTACGGGTTCTGATACAGTGCCGTCATCGGCGGGCGGAAGCCCTTGAAATAGTTGTCGAACGCGGCGCGCTCCGCCGTGAAATAGGCTCTCCGCATCTGGCTGTTGCCCCAGAGCTCGATGACGTTGTCGGGCGTGAAGTCGCGGCCATACCGTTCAATGAGCAGCCAGCCCAGAACGGTGTAGTTCGTGTCGTCGTCCGACACGGCATACGGGATTTTGTCGGCCAGGGCGTGCTGCGGCAGGTGTGCCGCTTCGCGCTCAGCCGGGTCGGCCGGGTAGTCCTTTTCCATGACATAGCGGTTCATCGGGTAGTTATTCGTCAGCTCCAGCAGTGCGCGGAGGCGTTCCTCCGAGGAGCCCTCCACAGGCTTACCGAGCAGGCAGCCGGCAATCCGGCCAATCCAGGCGCCGTGCATTTTGTCGTACAGCGCATCCGTTTGCACCGGCGGCAGCGCCGGAGTCGGGTCGCAGAGTGCGCGGATGCCGGGCAGGTCGGACGGCTCCTGATACGAATAGTCGGCGCGCACCGGCAGCTCACAGATCAGTTCAAACAGCGCATCGGCCATGGCCGCCTTCTGGCGGGACGGCTTCAGCGCGGCAATGCTGTCCATCAGCGGCTTGAGCGGCTCGACATCCAGCCCCTCATCCCAGCACTGCATCCATTCGGTGGACAGATTTTCCATATACAGGTCGCGAGTATGCGGCAGGTCATAGCTCGGACAAATGTTGCTTGCATTCATGGCGGAAATCTCCTTTGATCAATGATTTTTTCCCGCTTTTATTATATCGGATTCCCGTGGGAATTGCAAGCATTCCTCCGAGATTTGCTTCATTTTCTGTTGACATCACGGCCGTTTCTGGTATAATAAAAGCAACGGGGTATGCCCCGTACACAGCTGCCGCCACACGATATGATTCACTCTTGAATGGAGGTTTTACAAATGACTGTTCCCTTTGCAGAGCTCACACTTCAGCCGCAGTGCGGCAAACCCGCGCCGGGACAGGGCGAAAACTACCTGTACCAGCGCACGGTGCGCCATTATCAGGCGCCAAACCGCCTCTTTTCCGACAAGGACTACACCATTCGCGTCACCTTTGACGACCGGTCGATCAACTACGCCTGGATGTCGATGAACGGCTGTGCCGCCGCGTCGCTGGCCGGGTATACGTCGTGCGGCACCGGGCGCATTCGCACCTTCGTGGCCGTGGTTTCGCTGCCGGAGACGCCGGAAGCGTTCGATGTCGCTATCGGCGGGATGGAGGACATCCGGTCGGTCGCCGTATTTGCCGGGCGCAACGAGGAGGTCATTGAGCAGGCCAAGGCCGATCGCCCCAAGCCGGACGAGATTCACCCGGCCTTTGAGCTGCAAAACCCGCTCCAGCTGATCACCACCGTGGGCGACGATTCGCCGAGCTGCCCGCGTGAGGCGCTGCCGCAGACGCTGGAGCACATGGCCGACTGTGTGCCCTATGTCCGCGCTCTGGGCTTCAACGGCGTGGAGAGCTACGTCCGGTGGGATATGGTCGAATATGAGAAGGGGCAGTTCGACTGGAGCTATTACGATGCCGTCATCAACGCCGCCGCGCCGTTTGGGATGAAATGGTTCCCGCTCGTCATCGGCGGCTCCGCCTATGCGCTCCCGCAGTGGTATCGGGAGGAGACGCCGGGCTTTGAAGGGTTCGTCTGCCTCGAGCACGGGCTGGAAAACAACGTCCCGACCATCTTCAGCGAGCAGCAAACGCCGTATGTCCGGCATTATCTCCATGAGCTGGGGCGGCACTACAACGACAACCCCAACGTGTTCGGCGTTCGCCTCGGCCCCAGCGGCAATTACGGCGAGAGCCAGTATCCCGCCACGGGCAACTGGGGCTATCGGCACCAGCTGGAGCATATGCACATCGGCTGGTGGGCCGGTGACCGGAACGCCTCCGTCAAATTTGCCGCATGGCTCCGCAGCCGCTATGGTTCGGTCGAAGCGCTGAGCCGCGCATGGGACGAGCCGATTGCGTCGTTCGACGATGTCCGCACCTTCCTGCCGTCCTCCGCCGCCTCGCGCCGGAAGCGCAAGGACTTCGTGGACTGGTACCTGGCGGAAATGACCGACTGGTGCAACCGCTGGGCGGTCTGGATGCGGGAAGAGCTCAAGAAGCCGGATATCTACCAGTCCGCCGGCGGCTGGGGCTTCTGCGAGGCCGGGACGGACTTCACCGATCAGACACGCGGGATGCGCCCCGTCAACGGCTGCATCCGCGCCACCAATGAAGATGAGAGCTATGAGCTGAATTTCGCCATCACACGGATGCTGTCGAGCGCCGCACGGTTCTACGGTGTCCCGTTTGGCTCGGAGCCCGCCGGCTACGGCACGGCGCGCAGCGTCATCAACCGGCTGTACAATATCATCATCAACAACGGCGTTCACCTCTTTTACTACAGCGGCAACTTCATCAACTGCGACGAAAGTGTCGCGCTCTGGAAGCAGTATGCGCCGCTGCTCGATCAGCGTGCAGAGCCGGTGATCGATGTGGCTGTCCTGTACCCGGATACGCAGTCCAAGCTGACGGATTCGTCCATTCGCTATTTGGACGGCTCCTCCTTCTTCTCGCAGGTGTTCTCGCTGCGCCGCAAGCTGGACTATGATTTCTGCGCGGAGCAGATGGTGCTGGACGGTGCGCTGGAGAAAAACGGATACCGTGCGCTCGTCTTCCTGACGCGTTCGCACGAGGGCAACTACGTCGAAAGCGAGGTTCTGGAGCGGATCGATGCGTGGGTACAGGCGGGCGGCACCGTGATTTACCCGATTCTCCATTCCAATGCGCCGCAGGAGCTGATGACGGTCGAGGGCGATACCACCGTGTTCCGCCGCTGGGCTGCCGGTCAGACCGGCAAGGGGCGCGTCTGCATGGTACATACGCTGCGCGAACCGCTGGACGACTACATCGACGATGTCGCAGAACTGCTGAAAACCGTTGACGGCCTGTCCCCGCTGACGCTGCAAATGCTGAATGCGGAAAAGCCGCGCGGCGTCTATCTGTCCGCGCTGAAAAACGGACAGCTGGCACTGTACAATGAGCGGATGACCGCGGCGGATGTCCGCTTCGCCGACGGCCGCACCCTCCATATGGAGCCGGTCTCCATTGCCATGCTCCCCGGAACAAGCGACAAGTGATGCGTCTGCAGACAACGCGTCTTCGGACAACGCGTCTGCGGACGCTGTGAAACGCGTTGCACTGCGTCTGACACCGCGTTTCACAGCGGCGTTCGACGCGATTCATATTCCACAAGGAACCTATTATGCGCCGTAAGGAACCAAATGTTCCCTGCGGCGCATCTCATTTTTTCTCCGCATTCCGAATGCGCGCCGGTGGGATTGCCGTTGCGTGTGGGGCAACTATGAACGAAAGTGCGCACATAAGCAACGTTTTCTCTCCTTCAACTCCCATCGTCAGAGGGAGCTTGGGTGGCTGAGGTGATGTGGGCGGCTGCGGGGAGGCGGAAATATTGGGGCATTTGTAGGGCACAGGGTTTACTCCCGCCGCGGTTTTCCACTCTTCTCACTCATCACGTGTTCCGAAGGAACGCATATCACTGCGCAAAGTGCGCATCACAGCGTCCGCAGACGCGCATCACAAGCGTCGTTCGACGCGCATCACTTTTCCCCCCTCTTCCCTCTCTCCTCTCTTCCCCGCACAACAAAAGGGAGCGGATCCATCCGGATGCGCTCCCTTTTGATCATGCTCTCTTTTCCCTTATTCGCGGGTTTGGCGGTCATTGACCCAGATCTGGCGAATGGCCTCCACGTCATCCATTTCGAATGCGCGATACGGTGCCGGTTCATAGTCCTCGCCGTTCGGGCCGATGCGGCGGGCAGCACCGCGGTTGCCGGGCATCTGGCAGTATCCGAAGCCGTCGATGTTCTGAATCCAGTCCCACGCATATTGCAGCCATGCGTGACGGTATTCCTTCGGCTGGGTGGCAAACCAGGAAATCTCATCGAAGCCCCACCAGCCGCCCTCATACCATTCGGTCTGTTTCGGCCAGTACGGCGTATCCAGCCATTCGCGCTGGCAGGTACCGGCGTTGTCCAGCTCGATCAGGTACGGCAGCGAGGAGGTTCTCCAGCCGCTCGGCGTGATGCCGCCGACGCTGTCGAGGTAGATCGCGTCAAAGTGCCCGACGCACAGCTCAATTTCCTGCGGGGCCTCGGACGGGAGGTGCTTCACCGACCCGACCGGCGGCAGGCCACGCGTCGGCGACATATGGAAGTCGCAGATCAGCCGGTCGCCGTCGATGCGGTCATCGTACAGGTGTGCATTGACCAGCACCCAGCCGCGCCGCGCATGGTCGCGGGCATAGTCGCGGATCATCTGAATCACGCGGGCAAATGCGGAAAAATTCACGTCGGACTTGCAGACCAGCATCATCTGGCCGAAGTGAATGCACTCATAGCCCAGATCGATGAACCGGCAGGCGCGGTGATAGAACCACATCTGCGTCTCCAGCTGTGTGAAATCCGGGACGCAGCTCACGCCGCCCCACCAGCCCTGGAACCGTCCGTCCGGGAACTGCATGGCTTCATAGGAGAAGTTGCGCTCCTCCGGCCGCAGGCCAAACGCCCGGAACGTCTCGGCCGGGATGGGGATTTCCCCGACACTCGGCCACAGCGCTTCAAAAATGCAGTTTTCGAAAATAATATCCGGGTCATACGCGTGAATCAGCTCGATCACGCGGTGGATTTCCTCATCCCGCTCATACTCCGCGCCGTTCATCACCCACGGTGTCTGGGCACGGCTGATCATCTTGGCGCCAGTATGCAGCACCATGCGCATACCCGCCTCAATGAGGCTCGGGTCGTTCAGCACGCTGCAGTTCTGCGCCCGCGACAGGTAGTTGCGCAGCACCGCTTCGGAAATGCCGTTTTTGTCAAAATAGAAATTCATCCCGCGGTTGGCCGGATGCTCCGATGCGGGCGGGAGCTCCGCGATCATCGCCCGGATGCGTTCGATCAGTTCGTTGTTGGACATCTTCCGCTACCTCCTTCAGTGCTCGCGCTGTTTTTCCGCCGTCCAGCGGTACAGCAATGCGTCTTCCGGCTCCTCCGACAGCCGAGCAGCCGACGGAATGGCGCCACGGAAGACCAGCGGCAGCCGCTTGCGCAGAATCTGCTCCACCGCTTCCGGAATCGCTTCATCCAGCGTCACGCTTTCAAAGCCGGCCTGTGCAAACTGCAGCGCCCGCGCCACATACCAGAGCGTGCGCTCCTCCGGCTCCGCCAGTCGGGCGGCGTCAAAATGCCGATCCTCCACCGGGCGGTTCAGCAGCGTAAACGCCTCCTCCGGAACGCGGAACGCAGCCACGGTCGGTTGAATGTCCGCCGTCAGGAACGCGTCGAAGATCAGCTCCGGATCCTCCCCGTGCGCCAGTGTGATATAGAACTGCATCAGCTTGAACCGTTCCAGATCCCAGCTCCCCATTTTTTTTGGTGCTGCCGCCCGTGCGACAATTTTGGCACCGGTGCGGAACACCGTCCGCAGGCCGTTCATCGTCTGCTTGAAGTCGCCGTCAAACAGGCTGAGCGCCAAAACGCGGGCGCAGTAGAGTTTGGCCAGCTTGTCGGGCATCGGTTCGCCGGTGCGCGTCAGGTCGTGGCCGATGTTGGCCGGATGCATTTTCGGAGTCGGCAGCTCCGGAAACAGTCGATTCATCAGAAAGCCCCTTTCGATTTCTGTGGATTTCATAAAAGTTGGCGGCGCCGTTTGCATTTCATATGGCGCCGCCAACAGGACGGGAACAATCAAAAGCTGCAGCTCAGAGCGTATCGGTAAAGCGCCTGAACGCTGCACGGCCGGTCTCGTCGCACTTGAAGACGCCGGCATTTTCGAGCACGCGGGTGAAGATGCGCCCCACCTCGTCGCGGAGGATTTCGTCCACCGTCTCCTCGGTGATATCGTCGCGCTGACAGAGCGACTGATACCAGGCGCAGTGCTTGTCCATCGATTCATCCGCATAGAACGCTTCCCGGTCGCCGAGGA
This sequence comes from uncultured Oscillospiraceae bacterium, assembly GCA_964448855.1. Taxonomy (GTDB): domain Bacteria; phylum Bacillota; class Clostridia; order Oscillospirales; family QAMX01; genus QAMX01. Next base: position 63,603 of record CAYUXI010000008.1, read on the forward strand.
GACAGTCGCGGATGATGCCGATTTCGTTTTTCAGGCGCGGCGGCAGCACCGCCAGCCCCATCACTTCGATCAGGCCGATGTTTTCCTTCTTGATGTGGTGGTATTCCGTGTGCGGGTGGAAAATCCCGAACGGATGCTCCTCGCTCGTCCGGTTGTTCCGCAGCGCCAGATCCATTTCAAAGGCGTCGCCGCGGCGGCGGGCAATCGGCGTAATCGTGTTGTGCGGTTCGCCGTCGCTCTCGGCCAGAATCTCGACGGAGGGATCCGAATAGCCGCGCCAGGCGCCGAGAATGTGCTCGGCCAGATCGGCGAGGCGCGCCCGATCCTTGCCGCGGATGCGGATCACCGACAGCGGCCAGTGAATGGCGGAGCAGGCGATATCCGGGTATCCATCGACCTCGAACGTGAAATCATCCGGTGCCAGCTCCATCGGGAAGGTGAAGCGGCCGCCCTGGAAATGGTCATGCGCCATGATCGAGCCGCCGACAATCGGCAGGTCGGAGTTGGAGCCCAGGAAGTACTGCGGGAACTTCTCGGTGAATTCCAGCAGGCGGCGGAAGGTGGTGCCGCTGATCTTCATCGGGCTGTGCTGCCCGTTCAGAACGATGCAGTGCTCGTTGTAGTAGACGTAGGGCGAGTACTGCATATACCAGCCCTCGTTGCAGAGGGTGATCGGAATCATGCGGTGATTCCCGCGGGCGGCATTCTGCGCCGTGCCGCGGAAGCCCTCATTTTCAAAGCAGAGTGCGCAGCGCGGATAGTGGACCTCCTTCTGCTTTTTCAGCAGCGCAATCAGCGTCGGATCCTTTTCCGGCTTGGAGAGGTTGATCGTGATCACCAGGTCGCCGTAGGGCGAGGCGTAGCGCCAGCGCAGGTCGCGGGCGACGCGGTCGGTGCGGATGTAGTTCGTTGCGCGGGAGAAATGGTAGTACCAGTCGGTGGCCGCCTCCGGCGAAGCTGCATAATGCTCCGAAAACTGCCGAATCACCTCGCTCGGCCGCGGCGTCAGCGCCGTCATCAGCTCCGTATCGAAGATGTCGCGGCTGTAGGTCGCATTGGATTCCAGCACGCCGGTCTGATAGGCAAAGGTCAGCAGCCGTTCCAGAATGGGCGCGGGCGATTCCAGCGCTTCCTCCGGCACTTCACACGGCTCCAGCGCATCGAGGTGCAGCAGCGCCAGCAGGCGGTTCTTCACATACGGCGCATCCGAAGCTTCGATCAATCCCTGCTGCAGGCCATACTGCGCCAGCCGCTCAATTTCCAGACTGGGGTTGATTTTCTGTTCGTTGATAGAAGTTGTCATTTACAGCGTTCCCCCGATGTAGCCGTGCGGGTGCGACTGATGCCAGCGCCATGCATCGGCAATGATCTTCTCCACGGAGTCGTATTCCGGCGTCCAGCCGAGGATTTCGCGGGCCTTGTCGGACGAGGCCACCAGCCGGGCCGGGTCGCCTGCACGGCGCGCTTCGATGGCGGCGGGGATGGGATGACCGGTCACGCGGCGCGCAGCCTCCAGCATTTCCAGAACGGAGAAGCCGTTGCCGTTGCCGAGGTTGAAGACGTCGCTCTCTCCGCCGTCCAGCAGGCGGCGAAGCGCCAGCACGTGTGCCCGTGCCAGGTCGGAAACGTGGATATAGTCGCGAATGCAGGTGCCGTCCGGCGTATCGTAGTCGTCGCCGAAGACGGAGAGCTTTTCGCGCCGTCCCAGCGGAACCTGCAGGATGATCGGAATCAGATGGGTTTCCGGGCTGTGGTCTTCGCCGATTTCACCGGATGCGTCTGCACCGGCGACGTTGAAGTAGCGCAGCGCGATGTACTTCATGCCGTATGCCCGGTCGCACCACTTCATCATTTTTTCGATGGCGAGCTTTGTTTCGCCGTAGGTGTTGGTCGGCTCGGTCGGGCAGGTCTCCGTGATTTTGTCGGTCTTGGCTTCGCCGTAGACGGCGGCGGTCGAGGAGAAGACGATTTTGTGGACGCCGTGCTCATGCATGGCGGTCAGCAGCGATTCCGAGCCGTGGACGTTGTTGTTGTAATAGACGAGCGGCTGCTGCATGGAAACGCCGACGAGCGAGAACGCGGCGAAATGGATGACCGCTTCCGGTTTGACGGCATCCAGCACGCGGCCGAGGAACACGCTGTCGCGGATGTCGCCGCGGAAAAAGAGCGCACGCGGATCGACCGCGTCGCGGTGGCCGGTCTGCAGGTTGTCAACGACGGCCACCTCAAACCCCTGTGCAAGTAATTCACGGACACAATGGCTGCCAATGTAGCCCGCGCCTCCGGTAACGAGAATCATAGTGGAAAACCTCCTGTTTTTATCGGTTCCAGGATGACTGTGAACCGCTGTTTTTTGATATTTGGTCCCGCTCCGCCTTACAGCGTTTCGCGGCTGGCCAGGATGGCGTACCGGTCGGAGGTGAGCAGCGTCAGCAGCTCATCCATCGTCTCCGGCTTTTTGAAGAAGGCCATGCCGCCGTGGCCGGCGTCGTGGTGCTGATGGCAGTCCGACCCGGACACCATGTGCAGGTTGAGGCGTTTGGCCGTCTGGATGGCGACATCGTTGCAGGAATGGTGGCGCGGGTTGCCGTTGTAGGCTTCAATCCCGTCCAGATAGCAGGCGGGCGACATCACCATGTTGCAGCGGTACGGATGTGCCTGGTAGATCAGGCCGCCGGCCAGATGCACCTCGCGGTGGATTTCCTCCAGCGTATGTTCATAGAGCCGCTCATGCTCGATTAAAAATTGCGGCGTGACGCCGTAGACCAGGTATTCGTTGTTATCGTAATCGCAGGCTTTCGTCTCCATCCCGAAGAAGACCGTCAGGCCGAGCCGGTCTCCGGCCTCCTTGGCCAGGCGATAGCCGCGTGTGAAGGATTCGATTTTCTCTGCCCATGTTGTTCCCGGCAGCCGCTGAACCACGCCTCCGTTGAAGTGGTCGGTGACGACAATCCCGTCGTAGCCGAGCTCGCAGTAGGTTTTCACGGTTTCCTCCGCCGTCATCACGCCGCAGGGGCTGACCTCGACGGTGTGGGTATGGACATCAAAAAGATACATGCAATCAGTTCTCCTTTTTCTTTGCTTTGCTGAAAATCAGGCGCTCAGGCGCGCTCGGGGCGCGCAATCCACGCATAGCGGTCGCCGCGGAGCGCCTGCAAAAGCTGCTCCGACGTCTCCGGCCGCTCCTCCAACAGGATGCCGCCGCGGCAGGCTTCCTCCGTCGAATGGCAGTCCGATCCGGACAGCATATGCCAGCCGCGCTCCCGCGCCGTGTGAACGGCGATATCCGTTGTAAAATTGTTGTTCCGGCCGTTGAAGACCTCAATCCCGTCTACAAGCTCCGGCGGTGCCACCTTCATGCCGCGGCGCAGCGGGTGCGCCTGATAAATCATGCCGCCGGCCCTTCGCACGCTGGCAGAAATCTCCGCCAGCGGCCGGTCGTAGAGCCATTCATGCTCCAGCAGGAAGGAGCGCGTGATGCCGTAGATTAGGAAATCGTTGCAGTCAAAATCGGCGGTTCGGCTTTCCAGACCGAGCAGCACCGTCACGCCGAGCGCATCCCCAGCTTCCTTTGCCAGCTCATAGCCGCGCAGATAGCCGTCCACCTTTTCCGGCCAGCTCTCCCCCGGCAACCGCTGCATCGTCTTTTTCCGGAAGTGATCGGTGATGACGATGCCGCTGTAGCCGCGGGCATGGTACAGCCGGACGATGTCAGCGGCGGGCAGCTCGCCGCACGGGCTGACTTCCTGTGTATGAATATGGAGGTCAAACAGAAACACAGGCAGAGACTCCTTTTGTCAGGATTTGCAATCCGTTTTTTCCGGCGTTTCGCCGATGATCAGTGCGTCCGCATACGGCAGCGAACGGATCCAGTCGCAGAACGTATGCCATTCGGCCAGCTTGTGGTTGCGCCGGGCGAAATAGATGTTGTGCAGGTTTTCATAGTTCATCGTGACGGTGCGCAGCTGCTGATACGAGGACGGGAGCAGTTGAATCAGATCGTCCCACCACTTTTTCTCACCGGTTTCGACAAACCGCTGCCGAATCTGTTCCAGCCAGGCCAGGTAGCGTTCCAGAACGGCGCGGCTCTCGTCCGTCAGGCGATCGGCGCTGAAATCGGCGAGCTCGATCGGCCGGGCGTGCAGCTTGTGCATCGTGCTGGTGGAGTTGGCGACCGTTCCGACCTTATAGGTGTCGAATTCCTTCCACCAGTAGAGCGGGGCGGTGATATCCACCGAGACAAAAATCTGGCGGATGAACTTCCGGTGGTCGCTTCCGGCGCGGCAGAGCCGTTCCGCCAGGGCGAGATCCGCCGGGCCCAGCACAAATCGGCCGGTTTCATCATAGCTGCTGTCGGATTTCGCCCACGAATTCATGGGGTTCCTTGCGCCGCGTATCGCGTTATCGAGGTTCATCACGCTTGTCCGTTCCGTTTTGAGCATCCGTTTTTTCCGCCTTTTCCAATTTTCTATATTATCGCACAAACCGCCCGATTTGTCAACGACCCTTTTCTGCTTTCGCCCGCTTTTCCGACACACAGGCCGCTTCGATTGACTTGACACCCGGAGCCGTTTGTGCGATAATATATGCATACCTGACGGCTCTGCACTGCAGAGACTTTCACCAGAGAGGAACTGATTTTTTTATGAAACATTTCGATATGCCGGACAGCGGCCGTTTCCGGATTTGCCAGCTGACCGATATCCACCTGCTGGCCGATGAACGGCTGGAACAGGGTGAAAAGACCTACGCGCTGATTCATCAGACGATCCGCGACACAAAGCCCGACCTGATCACCATCACCGGCGACCTGGCGTGGGGCGGCGCTGACCATGAATGCATCGACCGCCTCGTCGCAGAGCTGGCCGAGGAGGGCATTCCGTGGGCTCCGATTCTCGGCAACCACGACGGGGAGCGCCTCGGTGACCGCGATGAGGGTGGCCGCCGCATCTTTGCCGAGTGGCTTGTTGACCGCGAATGCTGCCTGTTTGAGATGGGTCCGGAATCCGTCAGCGGCTGGGGCAACTACTGCATCTCCGTCGGCGGCACCGCTGACAATCCGGCCTGGGTGCTCTTCATGATGGACTCCCACAGGGGCTCCTTCGCACGGAACCAGGTCAACTGGTACGCCGACACCTCCGCGTCCTTTGCACCGGGGCACAATGAGCTGGCCTTCTTCCACGTCGCCATTCCGGAATACACCGAGGTCTGGGACTATGAGCCCTGCAAGGGCTACAACCAGGAGCGCGTCGCCACCACCCGCCTGAATGACGGCCTTTTCGCCGCCATGGTCAACGGCGGCGCCATGCGCGGCGTCTTTGTCGGCCACGACCACATCAACGACTTTGAAGGCACGCTGCACGGCATCCGCCTCTGCTACGGCCGCGGCTCCGGCTATCAGTGCTACGGCACGGAGGGCTTCCCGCGCGGCGCCCGTATCATCGATATCGGCGCGGAACCGGATTTCAAGACCTATATTTACCTCTCTACCGGCGAAATGTACGAGCAGCAGCGCACCCGCAAGCCGAAGCTCCACAGAAAGTAAGCGCCACAAATGCGTGCGTTCTGCGCCCGGCACCGGGCTCTGCTCGTTGGCGTGCTGCTTCTGCTCATCGCCGTTCTCGCGTTCTGGTTCTACACGCCGAAAACCGTCCGCAAAACCATCCCGCTCTGTTCGGAAACCGGCGAGCGGGCGGTGCTGACGCTGGATGTTAGCTGGCACCGCCGCCTGTTGCAGCCCAACCGGCTGTATGGACGCGTCACGCTGAACGGTCAGCCGTTCTATAGCCGATACGGGTACGAGCTGGTCAATGGCACGTTGAAGGAAATTCCCTATGAGCTGGGCTTTTTCGCCGGACTGCGCCAGAAATTCGCCGGTGCGCCCCGCTCCTTCGAATTTTCTGCGCTGGATGAAAGCGGTGCATTTACCGAACGAACCGCCGAAAGCTCCGTCTGGCTGGAGCCGCTGACCGGCGAATCCTTCCGCTTTCTCCGCGTCTCCGTCCAGAATGCCGACGGCTCGCCCGTCCTCTTCTACGGCGCGGCCACCTCCCCGGAGGAAGCCGCCCAAATTGCAGCCCGCTGATCACCGGAATGAAAACCGCCTGAATCGTTTTGATTCAGGCGGTTTTTTTGATCGGCTGCGGGTGAAAGTTCGCACTCAGGCAGCGTTTTCTCTCCCTCAGGCGCTTCACGTCACACGTCGAACGCCGCGTTTCTCTCACTCCTCACGTGTTCCGTAGGAACGCATATCACTTTTCTTGTCTTTCCCTCGACTCCCCTCGTCAGAGGGAGCTGGGGGGTGCCCGTTGTGGGTGGCTACGGGCGGAGGTAATTCCACAGAGTACAGCCAATCCCTCAGACGCACGTTGCGCCAGCGCCCTGTCAGAGGGCGCTGGCGCAGTGTTTTCTGATTTTTACAGGGCGGAGCAGGCGGCCAGCAGCTCGCGCCGGATCTCTTCAAAGCGGTTCGGGTCATATTCGACATCGCGGAAGGTGCGGAAGCCCTTCGCGCAGATGGCATCGGCCAGCGCCGGATCCTTCCCGCTCAGCAGGCGGAGCAGCTCATAATCCTCCGCGCTGCGGCGCTGCGCTTCGAGGCGCAGCGACATCCACGGTGCGCCGTCGCCCGGATAAACGATATGCGTGTCGCCCGCCGGGAGTGTGCAGACGCTGTCTGCGTTGCGGTGGGTCGGGCAGTTGCAGGTAAACGGATCCTGCTCCGGCTGATAGCAGTTGGCCGCCCAGTGCAGATAGCCGCTCATCCGGTACTTGTAGTTGCCCCAGAAGAGGTATTCCGTCGAAAGCAGCGGGTAATCCATCAGGCGGTTCGTGTATTTTTTATTCCGCGGAACGCAGCAGACATAGTGCCACAGCTCATTGCCGCCCTCGCGGAAGCGCTCGAACACCTCCTGCTTTTCCTCATAGGAGGCGTTCAGCGGGATATACGTGTCCAGTGCGCCGTAAATCGGTGTCGTGCCGACGGCATCGATCAGGCGCAGGCGCGGTGCCAGCTTGCGAATCAGGCCGCACAGTGCGCGGTATTCCACGGCGTTGGCCTCGTTGGGTTCGTCCGCCACGCCGAGATAGAAGCAGTCCTGCCAGCCCTCCCGCTCCAAAAACGCTTGCAGTGCGGGCAGGTAATCCGCCAGGTACTGATACGCCTCGTAGCTCATTGCGGGCATCCCGCGCACCAGAATCGTCGATTCCTGCCAGCTCTTGCGGAAGCCAACGCCGCCCATCTGGAACCAGCGATAGCCGAGCGACTGGAAATATTCGACCTCGCGCTTCAGGCCGTCAAAATCGAATCGATAGTGGCCGGTTTCATCCTGTCCCAAGCAGGCGACACCGACATAGAGCGCATTCTGGTGCATCCGGCGCAGCAGCCGGAGATACTGCTCATCCAGAGCGCGGAATTCGTCCGAGTTCTTTTCCACGTGGTGGTATTCTATGACCTTGGCGCGGCTGTAGCCGTTGAGGATTTTCAGGTGCTCCTCTGCCGGGATTGCGACCGCATAGACCGTCAGCTCGACCGGGACGTCCACCGTTTCGCCGTTCACGCAGACGGTGTAGCTGCCCGAATAGACGCCGGGAGCCGCATCGGTCGGGATGCGCAGTGCAGCATAGAGCGCCGCGCCGCCGTCCTTCGGTGTCAGTTGTGTGCCGAGCGGCTTGGCGCAGTCATACAGCCAGTAGGGGGCCGGGCGGGCGGGAATCCATTCATCGCGGCTTTCGTCATCATCCGGCAGGTTGGCGTTGTCCTCGACATACACCGGCACCAGCTCATACCATTCGACCTCGAACGGCTGAACCGCCCCGGCGGACGCCACTTCGATGCTTGCGCCCTCCGGCACACCGGACAGCACGAGCTGGATTTCCGCGTAGCTGCCGCGTGCGCCGTAAATCCGCGCACAGTCTGACGCCGACCGGTATGTCGTCCGATCGGGATACGTCCATTCTGTTGCCTTGACAATTGTCAGCTTCATCGTATTGACCACCTTTTTTCAGGCGCTTCAGCGCCCGTTTGTTGCTTCAAACGTGTGGAAGGTATTGTCCGCCGCTTCCTGTCGGAGCAGGATGCGCGGTTTTTGCAGCACGACCGTGCTGTTGGCGGGGATATCCTCCACCACGACGCAGTTGGCACCGATTCGGACGTGGTCGCCGACAGTGATGCCGCCGATGATCTTGGCACCTGCGCCGATGTAGACGTCATCGCCGATCACCGGTGCGCCGCAGGTTTTGGAGCCTTCGATCGTATTGGAGCCGATCGTCACCTGCTGGAACACCGTGCAGCCGCGGCCAATGACGGCACCCTTGGAGATGAAAATGCCGCTCATGCCGTGCGGCAGTGTCAGGCGGCCATCGATTCGGGTGGTGGAGGGAATCGACGCGCCGTTTTTCGTACAGATTTTGATGCAGCGGTAGTTGTGGTACCGGCGGGCGAGCGACGTTTTCGCTGCGGCCGCCTTTTCGCGGTGATGCCAGAACACTTCCGTTCCGGCACCGAACAGGATGCGGTTGAGCCAGCTGCGGAGCACACGTTTCATGGTGCCATCCTCCCTTTCACGGTTCGCGCCTGTCGCTGGCGGTTGTGTCGGTCGGCTCCTCCGCCGTCGGCAGAATGCCGGTCGCCTTCGGGAGGCTCCACCGGAAATGCGCCGCCAGCACGCGAATCACCCAGACCAGCGCCATGCCGGACAGCATCGCCGCCGTATCGTTGACCGACCAGAGCAGCGCGCAGAGCAGCGCACCGGCCGTTGCGGCGCAGGCGTAAATATGCTTGACGAAGATATACGGTGTGTCGTCTGCGAAGATATCGCGCAAAACGCCGCCGCCAACACCGGTCAGCGCGCCGACAAACACCGCGAGCATCAGGTTATCCGACCCGGAGAGGAAGGCGGCCTTCACGCCGACGACCGTAAAAATGCCGAGGCCGATGGTGTCGGACAGGAAAAGCACCCGCTCAAACAGCCGATAGCTGTGCGACAGGATGCGCCGCCGCAGTGCGATGAACATCAGAATGGAGACGCCGAGCGCCACGGCGACGTACAGCGGATTCTGAAACACCGCCGGTGGCAGGCTGCCGAGCAGCACATCGCGTATCGTGCCGCCGCCGACAGCCGTCGTCAGCCCCAGCAGCGCCACGCCGAAAATATCCATTCGCTTGCCATACCCGGTCAATGCACCGGAAATCGCAAACGCTACCGTTCCGATCAGCTCCAGGATGAACAGGAAGAGCTTCAAGGAATATGCCCCCTTTTTGACACCGTTCCGGCCTGCTTCGGCCAGATATCGGACAAGGCGACGATTTGAAACCGCCGCCTTGTCTTTTGTTTGTGGTTGCAGGGCTGAAAGCCTGTAAGCCGGGTTCTGTCCCTCCCGTTTGCACGGGAATGAGCCGCCATCTATCTGTGGACGCACGTTGCCATGCGCCTCATGCCACCATCCTTGGAACTGCGTCGGGCAAACGCCGCAGCTTGCGCTGCGCTCCGGTCGGGTGTTGCTTCGGATAGAGTTTACATGAACAGCCGGTCACCCGGCTGACAGCGGGCGCTTATCTCCGCTTTTCCACCCTTACCGCACCGGTGAAGGCGCGGCGGTATCTCTCTGTTGCACTTGTCCTGGGGTTTCCCCCGGCGGGCGTTACCCGTTATCCTGCCCTGTGAAGCCCGGACTTTCCTCATGAGGTTGCCCTCACGCGGCGGCACAGCTTTCATCCCTGTGCTATTATTATACACGAAATTTCCGAAAACGTAAAGAGGGAAATGCGCTGTTTTTTCAGGTATGCCGGATGGTCGGGCGGGTCAAATCGTCAATGGTGGAATGGTCGGTATGCGCAATCGGTGTCCAGCGGACATCGTGTACGAGCGCCACCATGTAAATGAACACGCTGATCATCGGGAACCACGGATAGGTCAGCGCGTACAGCAGCCGCTTGACCGGCGAGCAGTGGATGTGCCGCCACTCCCGCAGCACGGCCATCAGGCCGGTCGCCAGTGCCGCCAGGTATTTCGACCCGAACAGCGCCAGCAGGTTCCACGCCATGGCGCTGTAATCGTTGACGCCCGGATGCACCAGACCGTAGATAAACGAGACAGCCGGATAGACCAGACCGATCAGGAAGGTAAAGAGGCCGTGCGGGAAATAGTGGAAAAAGTGGTCATAGCTGGAGATCGAGCCGCGCAGGCCGTTTTCCGAGTGGAAAATCTCCGACGGGATGTGCCAGCCGTTCCGGACGAAATTCACCAGGCGGCCACGCGCCCAGCGCACCCGCTGACGCAGCGCCGTCCGGAAGTCGATCGGCTGCTCATCGAAGAACTCCGCCGCTTCGCAGTATGCCACCAGCTCCCCTTTTTTGGAGAGCACGCAGGTCAGCTCATCGTCCTCGGTCAGGTTTGTCCATTGCCAGCCGTCTGCCAGCAGCGACGCATCGAGCAGATAGCCGGTGCCGGTCAGGTGTGTGCCGAGCCCCAGCACGGAGCGCGGCCGGTGGAAGACGACCGTATTGCGGTAAAAGTGGATGCCGTACGCGGACGAGACGAGATTCGTCCCGAAGTTTTTGGTATTCCGGTACGATGTGACCACATGGTGTCCCGCTGCGAACGCCTCGTTCATCCGTTCGATGAAGTCAGCAGCCAGGAGGTTGTCCGCGTCAAAGACGAAGTACCCGTCAAACGCATCCGTGCCGTAATCCCGGTGGATGCAGTCCACCAGGAACTGCATGGCGTAGCCCTTGCGCGCATGAACCGGGTCCTTCCGTTCATAGACGGTTGCGCCGTGTGCGCGGCAGATGGCCGCCGTATCGTCCGAGCAGTTGTCCGCCACGACGAAGATTTCAATCCGGTCGGCGGGGTACGTCTGGGCGTGGATGCTGTCCAGAAGGCCGTCAATCACACGCGCCTCGTTTCGCGCGGCAATCAGCACGGCATAGCGCCGCGTCTGCGGTGCCTCCGGCCAGCGCCGGGCGCGGGCAAAAAAGCCGAGAATGGCATAAAATGTCTGGTAGGCTGTCAGAACAGTGAGCACTGTAAGAATCAGCGAACAGATCTGATCAATGAGCTGCATAGGTGAAAATCCTCCGGGGATATTCTTTTCAAAGGGTCGAGTTCGTTATTTCCGCGCCGACCGCCGTTCCAGAATGGAGCCGCCGAAGCCGATCGCGGTGGCCAGCACCGTCATGGCGAGAATCAGGCGGAAAACGTTGTTCCAGCCGCTGCCGCTGTCGGCCATGGCACCCAGCAGCACGGAGCTGAGTGTGCTGCCGACATAGCAGAAGGAGTTGAGCAGACCGGCGGTCAGGCCAACGTCAATCGATTCGCGCAGCGCCAGCGGTGCCATACTCGTCAGCACGTTGTTGACGGCGGAAACGGCGCAGACCGTGACTGCAAAGCCGACCAGCGTCACCAGCCAGACATTCCAGCGCAGGCAGACAAACAGGATGCCGGTGGCCACAAATGCCACGGCGAAGAAAACGCCGGACAGCGCCGTGAACGACTGAATGCGCCGGTTCAGCCGCACGGAGAAATACGCGCCGGAGATCGCCAGCAGCGGCAGTGTCAGCGTCAGGACGATGGAGATGGCGTTCGGGAAATGGTAGAGCTCCTTCAGGATATCCGGTGTCCAGGTCGTCAGGCCGTCCTTGATGAAGTTCGTGAATACAGCCAGCACGAGCAGCACGCCGAGCATCGTCAGCAGTGCGCGGCGCTCCATTTTCGGCAGAGCAGCGCCTTCCGCCTTGGCGTCGGCCTGCTCCTCTTCATCGCCGCGCAGATCGCCGGTCGGGAAGAAGAGAAACCAGATGGCAGCCACCACACAGAGCACAATGGCGGCGCCGTAGAAGACATACTGCCAGGAGAACATCCAGACAAACAGTGCGCTCAGGCCGTAGATCGCCGCCGTACCGATGGCGGTGGTGGTGCTCATCACGAGGACGGAGCGCTTCATCAGCCGCTGCGGCAGGCGAACGCCGAGCGTGCGGAGCAGCGTGCTCCACAGCACGGACTGCACCAGGCCGTTGACGAGCCAGAGGTATTTCATCACGCCGATGTTGCCGACGAGCGGCATGGCGACGTTCAGACCGGCGGAAATGAGCAGCACGGTCGCGATGACCGGACGCGGGCGATAGCGCTTGGAGAGGATGCCGTTCAGCAGCTGGCCTGCGCCATAGGCGAAGAAAAAGCAGGACGTCACCAGTCCGGCGGCCGCTTTGGTCGTCCCAAGGGATTCAATGATTTCAATCAGGCAGGCATTAAAATTCAGTCGGCCAAGATATGCCGTGGTATAGACGAGCCAGCAGAGAAAAATCAGTCGGCTGGCCTGTTTTTCAGTTTGTGTTTTCTGCATGGTAGTTCCTGCTTTCTGTTTTGGGTGGTATGCAAACGTATTCCGGAGGTTGCATCGGTTGGATGCAGCCCCCGGAATACGGAGAAACGGACGGCGAAAATCAGAAAACGATTTCCTTGCCCGTGCGAGCAGATTCGTAGATCGCGTTGATGATGCGGACGGCCTTCACGGCTTCCTGCGGGCCGACGAACGGATCGCGGTCAAAGCGGACGGCGTCGATCATATCCTGAATCATGAAGTCGTGGCCGCGGACGATGGTGTTGTCCGAACCGGCGATGGTGCCGGCTTCGGAGCCGTACTTCGCGAGCATTTCGGCGGATTCGGCTTCCTCCGCTTCCTTGCTTTCACCGGCGAGGCGCCATGCAACCAGCTTGCTGCCGTCGGCATGGATGGAGCCCTTGGTACCGGTGAGCTGGATATCCGTGCCGAAGCCCGGATAGGCGGCTGTGGTCGAAACAAACGTCACGATTGCGCCGCTGGTGAACTTGATGACGGAGCTGGTGAAGTCTTCTGTTTCGATGTTGTGGTTGACGATGCGCATATCCGAGCGAATCGACTTGACGTCGCCCAGCAGCCACTGCATCAGGTCAACGGTGTGAACGGCCTGGTTCATCAGCGAGCCGCCGCCGTCCATCGCCCATGTGCCGCGCCAGCCGCCGCTCTCCTGGAAGTAGCGGTCACTGCGGTACCAGTTCACGCGGAAGAATGCCGTGTAGATTTCGCCGAGGCGGCCTTCATCGACGGCCTTCTTGATCGGCTCCATGACCGCGTTGCGGCGGTTCTGGAAGATGCAGCCGACCTTTTTGCCGCATTCCTTTGCGACACGGTCAATTTCATAGATTTTATCCACGACGATGTCCATCGGCTTTTCGGTCAGGACGTGCTTTCCGGCACGCAGAGCCTGAATGGCCATATCCGCGTGCAGACCGCTCGGTGTGCAGATGGAAACGACATCGATTTCCGGATCCTTGAGCATTTCTTCAAAGCTCTTGTAGGCCTTGGCCTCCGGGAATTTTGCGGATGTTTCGGTCAGACGATCATCGCGCAGATCACAAATGGCAACCAGACGGCCGCCTTCTGCCTTTGCCGCAGCTTTCACATGGTTCTGGCCAACGCCCAGACCAACAACGGCATAACCAACTGTTTTTTCCATGGTACTCGTTCTCCTCTTTGATTGATATTTTTCAAATCAGAACCCAAGCCGGGCTCCATTGAAAGAATGACGCTTCTGTTTTGGGGTTACGCTTCGACTTCGACCTTGACGCCGTGTGCGAAATCGTCATACATGGCGGCGATTTCCGCTTCCTCCGTGTTGCCGCCGTGGACAATCACGCGGTAGGTAAAGTGCATCGATTCGCCCGGTGCGAGGTGCTTTTCGCCGCCGCGGTAGAAGTTGTTCACCGCCATCAGGCCGTAGTCCCGTGCGTGCCAGTAGGACGGGAATCCGTCATTGGACGGCGCATCGAGCATGGCGACGCCGTTGACGCGGCCACCGGCCGTTCCGAAATAATCGACCCAGGGGGCGCGCTTCATCCAGATTTCCGATTCGTTGATGCCGCCGACACCGTTTTTCATGGTACCCGTTTCCTGCACGCGGATGCTGTCGGCCATGCGGACGGCCAGCGGGCCGGCTTCCTTCGTGGCGCCGAGCGTGACATCGCCATAGGCGGCGGTCAGCGTGATATGGACGTCAATGACCGTTTTGGACGGTGTTGTCGCATAAATCTTATAGGTTGTCGTTTCGTCGAGCAGCTCCTTGCCGCCGTGATCCGTCCAGGTGTTGTCCGCCGTGAAGGCTGCCAGTGCATCGCCGCAGAAGACGTCGCGGATGGCGTGGTTGCGGATATAGCCATGGCGGTCAGCCGGCTCATTCCAGGTGTCCACACCGTTGACGCTGCCGTGGGAAACCCACAGGGAGCGGTGATGCGGGTGCTCCTTCGCCTCGAAGTCCAGACGCGTCACGTTCGCGCCGAACCGATCCTGCAGCGGGCCCATGTACGGCTTGGCCAGGTCGGTGCCGGTGTAGTATTCCGTCAGGAATTCCCCGTCATTCGTAATGGAAACGCCGCGTTCCGTCTGTTCTGCGCACATGACAGGCTTCCCTGTCGAAACAGCCGGCTCCAGCGAAAGCGTGATGGATTCGCCTGCGCCCAGCCAATCCAGCACAAAGGTCAGCTCTGTCGATTCGCCCGTGCCGCGGATGGAGGCCGGGATGGCCTTGCCGGACTCCGGCAACAGCCGGGCGCGGCCGTTTTCAAATTCCGGCAGGTTCGGGATGCAAACCGTGCAGATCGCCTGCTTCCGGGCATGACGCCCGGCAGAAATTTTCAGCTTCATAAAATCGTTCTCTCCTTTTGTCTGCTGACGTTACGCCAGACACCGATGGATGAAATCGCACGATGTTTTGCAGATGTCCCACACATCGCGGTTGAACTCCTCATGCTCCACGATGATGTAGCGGCAGGGCGAGCGCTTGATGGCTTCCGTCACCGCGACCCAGTCCACTTCGCCTTCGCCGATGGCGACGTCGTGGCGCTTGCCGTCGATGAAACGAACGTCTTTGTAGTGAACCGTTTCAATCCGGCCGTTGTAGCGGTTCAGCCATTCGACCGGGTTTTCTCTGGCGGCATAGCAGTGGCCGACGTCCAGCTGCATATGCAGCGTCTTCGCCGTATCAAAAATGAAGCGTTCTCCGCAGGAGGTGGCAACCGGATAAAATTCGTGGCCGTGGTTATGATAGGAAAGGGCGACGCCTTTCTCCGCCAGCTTCCTCGCGCCAGCATCCAGCACCTCGGCCACCGCTGTATAACCGGCCTGCGTCTGATGATACAGATCGCCCGGAATGCCCGGCACACAGCAGTTTTCGACGCCAAGCACGTCGATTTCTTCGCAAAGCGTGTCAAATTCGCGTACCAGATGCTCCAGACCGAAATGCATGGAGACGGCTTTCAGCCCCGCCTCCTCCAGCAGTGATGCGAACGTTTTGACGTCCAGACCGGCAAAACCGGCGGTTTCCACACAGGTGTACCCGCATTCGCGCAGCTTGGCCAGCGTATCTTTCAGCTCCGTCACGTCCTTCATATAATGGCGGACGGAATACAGTTGAATTCCGACTTCAATTCCCATACAAAACACCCCTTTGTCCGTTTTGTGATACCCGCATTCGGGCGGCAATGTTTCTACATTTATAGTTTAGCACAGATCGACACAGATTGCAAGACGTTTTTTCACGTTTCCAACTCTTGGACGCGCAGGAATTTCCATCGGTTCCGCAAGACGTTCCCGCGTCGTTTTTGGGAAGGGCTTGTCATTTCCGCGATTGCAGTGTATAATAAACATATCATAACAGCACACGAGGGTGAGCAGCATGACAAGCGACCCGATCCGGGTGATTTCCTTCAATGTATACAACTCGTACGGCGAAACCAGCTTCGCCGCACTGACCGCTGACCACTATGCGGAGGCCATTTTTGCGAATATCCCCGCCTGCAACGTCTGGAACCCGATTTTCTACCGCAAAGACCGGTACACTGCGCTCGCAAGCGGGGCCGTCGATTGCTATGAGCGTCTCGGCGCAGCGCTCTCCGCGGAATATCCCTACCCCCACGGGACGACGGACGGCCGCACCCATTTCCGAACGCTTGTCTGGGTCATCCTGCAGGAGCGCGCGAGCGGCCAGCAATACCTGGTCGGGAATGTCCACTACGGCGTCTACACGACCGGGAAACCAGGCGACCCGGTTTCCGATCAAAGGCAGGAGAGCGCCGTTGTGATGGAAGCGTTCCGTTCCATCAGCGCGCAGCACCCCGATGCGCTTGCCGTGATCTGCGGGGACTACAATTCCTCCGCGCTGGTCTGCCATGAGAAGGGCATCGGCGCATGGAATATGCTGCAAAACGGGTTCCGCGATACCTGGGCAATGGCCGCGGGCAAAACCGACATCAGCGGCTCCCACAAGCTGGGCGAACCGCCGACCGGCACCTACCGCAGCGCGCTCGACCACATTTTCACCCTGTCCGATCTGGACGTCCGCCGCTATGCCACGCTCGTAACCCCCGATCTGCTCCGCTGCAGCGACCACTGCCCCGTCTCCGTCGAATTTGCAAGGCCATCTGCCAACGGCTGACCGCGCCCGTACCCGTAATCGGC
>CAYUXI010000008.1:80193-81941 GCA_964448855.1 uncultured Oscillospiraceae bacterium
CGGCTGACCGCGCCCGTACCCGTAATCGGCCGACCGCGCCCGTACCCGTAATCGGCCGACCGCGCCCGTACCCGTAATCGGCTGACCGCGCCCGTACCCGCAATCGGCTGACCGCGCCCGTACCCGCGCAATCGGCTGACCGCGCCTATTCCCGCAATCGGCTGACCGCGACTACCCCGTAATCGGCTGACCCGTGCCTATCCCCCATCGGCTGAACGCGCCCGTACCCGTAATCGGCCGACCCGTGCCTATCCCCCATCGGCTGAACGCGCCTATTCCCGTAATCGGCCGACCCGCGACTACCCCGCAATCGGCTGACCGCGACTATCCCCATCGGCTGACCGCGCCCGTACCCGTAATCGGCTGACCGCGCCCGTACCCGCGCTGCACAACTCATTCCATAGAAAAGGAAGATTTGTTCGCCATGAATCTGCTTGAAAAAAATATCCTCCGCCTGATCGCCGGGGCGCTGGCCATCTGGCTGGCCGCGACCATTCTGCCCGGCGCGGAATTCACCTCCTACGGCGCCATCGCCGCCATGGCCATCCTGCTCTGGCTGATCAATTTCGCCGTCCGGCCAATTCTGAAGCTGCTGACGATTCCGGTCAGCTGCCTGACGCTGGGGCTGTCCAGCCTGCTGGTTGACGTGTTCTGCGTCTGGGCGGCCGACGCGCTGATCAGCGGGATTACGTTCGACTCCTTCTGGGCGTATCTGCTCGTCTCCGCACTCGCCTCGGTGACGTCCTCCCTGCTCCTGCAACACTGATTTTTTCCACCCTTTCCACACCTGACAACGCTGTGTTTCGCACATTCCCACTGTTTTTTGCACAGATGCACTGTTTTCACATCCCCGCCCGTCTTCCTCACTCTCCACACCCCACGCCGTTTTTTCACACATTTGCGCAAACGAGCCGCATATTGCACCCGACTGCCGGAAACACTACCGTCAGGAGGTGTTGCCAATGGCAGATCACAAAAACCCGCCGCCCAGCCAATCCAACGGCGGTACCGCTTTGAAGCGGGCTGGCAAACTGATTCTCGGAAAAGGCTTTTCCATTGTACTCTTTCTGTGCATCGCCGCAATCGGCGTTTCGGTCTATGTCCTCTTTTCCGGCAGAGACGCGCAGAGCGAACCGGAGCTTCCCAAAATCCCCGAGCTCCCCGATATCGGGCTCGTCACCGCACTCCCCTTCTCGCCCGATGAGACGGATGCACCGGAGCAGACCGTCGCCTCGCAGACCCTGATTCCCGATGTCACATCGACCTCAAAGCCGCCGGAAACCTCTGCCACACGGATTTTCTACGTCCGTCCGCTCGCCGGTGAGGTCATTCGCGGCTACTCGGCGTCCACCCCGGTCTATAACCCGACCATGGACGACTGGCGCGTGCATACCGGCATCGATATCGCCGCAGAGGAGGGCGAAGCCGTCTGCGCCGTCGCCGCCGGAACGGTCTGCAAGGTCTACACGGACTATTTCAAAGGCAATGTCGTGGAAATTCAGCATCTCGACGGCCGAATCTCCGTCTACTGTGGCCTGGCCGATCACCCCTCGGCCGCCGTCGGTGATACCGTGACCGCCGGAACCGTCATCGGTAGCGTCGGCGCACCGTCCTCGTTCGAATCCCTCGACGGCGCACACCTGCATTTTGAAATGCTCCAGGACGGTACCCGCCTCGACCCGACGCTCTATCTCCCGTCGTGAACGCGGCAGGGGCACAAGACTGCCTCCCGCCGGGTTTGGGGTGGG
>CAYUXI010000009.1:0-80845 GCA_964448855.1 uncultured Oscillospiraceae bacterium
GTACGTCCGCTCCAATGCGCTTTCGACAAGTTGGGTGCGGATGTGCCAGCTCCCTAAGTCAGAGGGAGCTGGGGGGAGGTTTGCCCGCTGTGGGTGGCTGCAGGCAATGGTGGTGGCTTTTTAAGTGTGGGAGCACAGAAAAACAGTGTGCCCTACAATCAACCGATGCTCCACATCGAGCAGCAATCCCACCGGCGCGGCTTCGCCGCACCACCTCCCTTTGCACAAGGGAGGCTTTGGTGGTTGCCCAAAGTCGACCTCTACGACTGCACAAGGAAGCCGTTGATTGCTGCCTAAAGTCACCTCTACGACTGCACAAGGAAGCCGTTGATTGCTGCCTAAAGTCACCTCTACGACTGCACAAGGGAGGCTCGTGTTTTGCTCAAAGTTAGCCTCTGCGAATACAAGTGATTCCACGGAAAAATTTTTCTCTCCCTCAGGCAGCTTCGCTGCCAGCTCCCTCGTCAGAGGGAGCTGGGGGGCCCACTGTGGGTGACTGAGGGGAATGCAATTCCACAGAGAAACTTTTCTCTCCCTCAACTCCCATCGTCAGAGGGAGCTGGGGGGGGACCCACTGTGGGTGACTGAGGGGAATGCAATTCCACAGAGAAACTTTTCTCTCCCTCAACTCCCATCGTCAGAGGGAACTTGGGGGGTTACCCGCTGTGGGTGGCTGAGGGGAATGATGGTGGCTTTTCAAGTGTAGGAACGCAGAAAAACAGTGTGCCCTACGACTGAGCGATACTCCACAGATAGCAACAATCCCTCCGTCCCTCTTGCACAAGGGAGCCGTTGGCTGCTGCCCGCTGTGAGCAGCTGCGGATGAATTACTTTGATCTCTCCTCCCCACACCCAGTGGAAGACGAGCCTTATGCCCTACGCCTATCTTATCACGTGTTCCGAAGGAACGCCGCTGCGTCGAACGATGCTGCGTCTGCGTTACACCTTGTGCGCCAATGCTGCACAGAATCTCACAGCTTTCTCTGATACAGCACATACGTCCCGACGCATTGGAAGCCCAGTGTCTGAAGGGCTGCTTTTTCACGTTCGCCGCAGAAATAGGTCATCGTTTTCGCTCCCACAGCCTTGCACGCATTGAGGGACGCCGTCAGCAATTCGCGGAACACGCCTTCGCAAAACTGGCCATCGGCAAACGCGACGCCGTACAGCTCGCAGCGCCCGTCCTCGCCCGTCAGAAACGACGCAGCAACCGGTGTATCGCCCTGTCTGGCGACAAAAATCGTCCAATCGTCCAGTGTTTCCAGAATACGGTCGGCGTTCCAATAGGTCTCCGCATCCGCGTGATACACCGCCCGGAACGCGTCAAAGTTTTGTCGCGTGACCGCCTCGATGCAGGAGCTGCACGCGGTCGGCGTATCGTCGTCAAAGAAAAACGAGTGGTTCCAGTCCCGCTCCATGCAGACAAAGCCGTGCTCCTCCAGGAAACGGATGGCCTCTCGGTTCTCCGCCGGATAACCGAAATAGGCCGTATATCCAGCATACCGCGTTTTCATCGCTTCCAGAAGCTCCGCGAGCGCCTGACGCGCACCGCGACGAATCGAAAACCCGGTGAGCTGAAGGTATTTGTCCTCCGGTATCCAGAAGTACGAAATCCAGCCCTCGACCGTCCCGTCCATGCAAAAAAGCAGCAGCTCCGCCGTTTCACTCGTCACGGCATATTGCGCCTCATGCAGGAAGTCAGCTTTTGTTTTGATGCCGTCTGTGTAGGTCGGATAGCACGACTGCTGCGGATTGAGCGCAAGCTGATACGCAAAATCGCCGTATCGTTGGACATCCTCCATCGTCGCCTGGAGCAGCACGGAATCCCTCTTTTCTCATTTCATTTCTGTGCATCCGCCGCACGCAAGCGTCAGGCGTCGTCCTCCCCGGACGAACGGCGCCGGATGCATCGGCTTTGCAGCAGGCGAACCACGCCGACCACCGCCGAGATGACGGCAATCGCCGCCAGGACGCCGAAGCGCCACCAGTCAAATGATTGGCCGACGGCCATCGGAATCAGCCCACCCAGCAGCGCCGCGACAAGGATGACGGCACCAAAGCCGAGGTACCGTTTGCCCTGTGCGGCGGCGGCGGCGCGGCGGCCGATGGCCTCCGCTTCCTCCGGCGAGCGTCCTTCGCATTCGGCTCGAAGCGCAGGAACCGCCATTTCCGGGTGCTTGAACGCGATGCGGTACAGGCCGCCGCGCTTTTCATGCTTCACGCGCAGGCAGCAGGCCTCCTGTCCGTCTTCACCCGTTTCGAGGTGCAGGCCGGTGATATCGGTCAGGCGGACGCGCAGCCGCTGCTTCGCATCCTTGGGTGTGATGATGAACATTCCGCGCTCCGTTTCCACGCGTGCGCGGAAGCAGGTGCCGTCCGGGCAGTGAATCTCCGCCAGATCTCTCATGTCTGTGCCTCCTCTATTCGTATCAAAGTGGTTGTATGATTCAAAATTGGCAATTTTTCCACATTTTTTTCAGAGGAAACAGTGCCAAAAGGTTTCGTTGCTTGTGTTCGCTTGAAACGTGCCACATCGGCGCATACTGATTTCGTGCGATTCCGTTCGCACAGAATTTTCAAAAAAAACGAGGCACAATTGCCCATTTTATGAAGGGAGGGATAGCCATGTCATCCAGGAAACAAACGCGGCTGCACCGGATGGCGGGCGCATTGTTCGCTGTGGTGCTGGCGCTGACCATTGTGGCCACGCCTGCTGCACAGGCCATCGAATCGGTTCCCGCAGCGGGAAGCCGTCTGGAGGCGCGGTCGCTGGTTCCGATTGGACGGACAGCCGGCATCAAAATGTATGCCGGCGGCGTCATTGTGACAGAATTTTCCGATGTGCAGACATCGTCCGGCACCGTATGTCCGGCCAAAGCAGCAGGGCTGCAGCCCGGCGACCTCATCACGCAGGTGGACGGGGTGACGGTGACGACGGCGGATGGGCTGGTCAAGGCGATCAACGCGAAGCGCGAAGCCGTCGAGCTGACGGTGAAGCGCGGCGCACAGCAGCGAACCTGTCATCTGACTCCGGCGGTGGAGTCCGGCAGCGGCCGGCGGAAAATCGGCGCATTTGTCCGGGACAGTCTGGCGGGGATTGGCACCATCACGTTCTATGACCCGGCATCCGGGGTATTCGGCGCACTGGGGCACGGCATCAGCGAAGGTGAAACCGGGATTTTAATGCCGTTGGCGTCCGGTTCGCTGATTGCATCGACCATCACCGGGGTACAGCGCGGCGAACGCGGGACGCCGGGGTCGCTGATCGGCAGCTTTGACCTGTCATCGGATGCCGGAACGCTGCACGGGAATCTCGATACCGGCCTGTTCGGCGTCCTCCGAAAGGAGGAGCTGTATCCGGAGCTGCTGTCCGCTGCGCCGATTCCGGTCGGAACGGCTGCGGAGGTGCAGCCGGGTGCGGCGGTGATTCTGGCCAACGTATCGGGCGAACAGGTTCAGGCGTATGACATTGAGATCGTCCGCATTCTGAGCCGGGACAGTGAAACCAAAAACCTGTATCTGCGCGTGACCGATCCGGCGCTGCTCGATGCAACCGGCGGCATCGTGCAGGGCATGAGCGGCAGCCCCATTTTGCAGAACGGCAAGCTGATCGGCGCCGTGACGCACGTACTCGTCAGCGATCCGACCTGCGGGTATGGGATTCTGATTGAAAACATGCTGAACACGGCGGGCAGCGACGCGACCAGCCGCAGTGCGCTCCTCAACGCGGCATAAGCAGACAGCCTCGCACGGGAACAGGACGTTCCATGCGAGGCTGTTTCCCAGTTTGATTTCAAAAAGTGTCCCGTGCGGCTCGGCCCGTCCCGCAGCCGTGTGGCTCAGGTGGGCGGGTCATTCGAGCGGCAGCTCCAGAATCTGGCGCTGAACCCGCAGACCGCACCGTTCATAGAACGCGGCGGCGTTCTCGTTGAATGCCCAGACATTCAGCTCCAGCCGGGCGCAGTCGGTTCGGCGGGCAAATGCTGCGGCGTGCTCCAAAAGGGCGCGTCCGACACCACCGCCGCGGCATTCCGGGCAGACAAACAGATCGTCCACCCACAGGGTGCGGCAGGGACGGACCGGCGGGTGCGGCTGCCGGTCGCTGATCTGGCAAAAGAGATAGCCCGCGCAGCGTCGTTCCTCCGTATCAGCGATGAAAATCCGCTCATTCGGGTCGGCTGCCAGCGTTTCCAGATCGTCGCGGTTGTATTTTGCACCGGAAGCCTGAAACAGATCCGGCCGTCCAGCACTGTGCAGTGCGGCGATGGCGCTCAGCATATCGAGCACCGCGTCGCTGTCCTCCGGGGTAAACAGGCGAATCTCAATCGACACGGGCGGGCTCCTCCATTTCCAGCGATTTCAAACGGCTGCGCAGGCGGAATATGCCGCGCAGCACATAGGCGATGCTGACGGCGCCGAGCAGCAGCCCCATCAGATAGACCCAGCCGCCGGTGGACGATTCGAACAGCTCCGACACATAGAAGCCACCCTCACCGAGGAACAGGAACACGTACAGCAGACAATAGAGCGTCCCCGGAATGTTCAGCAGGCCGGCCGTTGTCAGGTTGCTCTGCACGGTGCGGAGGCAGCGCTCTTCCACCGGGCGACCGCAGGCGGGATGCGCCAGCGACTGATCGGCGGTGGAACAGAAATACCGTTTTTTGCCGAATTTTCCAAGATAGTCCCAGCCGCTGTTGCAGATTTCGGCCAGCTGCTCCGGGACATCCGCTTCGCTGCCGATGTATTCGACGGCGTAGCGCATGGCGGGCTGCGGCGTGATTTTCCGGAAGCGATAGAGACAGGCTCCGACAACCTCGTACAGCTGCCAGCCGCGTGCGGCGCGTTTTTCGAGCCAGCGCTCCTCCTGCTTCTGCGACCAGCAGGCAAAATTTCGAATACAGTCGGCATACTCGGAGGAGGCTCCACGTTTCTTCCTGCCATTCATTTCCGGAATCATCCTTTTCAAGCGACATTTCAGCCGGTTGTTTCCGGCGATGCTCTCTATTATAGAGATTTTTCGCGGAAAGTCAACGGGAAAAGTGTAAATTATTCTGACAAACAGCTCGTTTTCCGCAATTTTCGCTGTTTACAGGTCAAACAGAGAAAACTGGCTGCTGGTCGGAATGTCGCCGAACGCACCAGCCATGCGGAGCGCATCCGCGATGGACTGTGAGCTGCGGCGGCAGCGCGCTGAGAAATCCTCAATCGAGGAAAACGGCCCCTTTGTCCGCTCCTCTGCGATTTCCGCTGCGGCGATATCGCCGAGGCCGGGGATGGCGCGGAACGGCAGCCGCAGGGCGTTCTGGTCATGATAGACCTTGAAATACGACGGCTCCGAGTCATAGATATCGACCGGCAGGAAATGAAAGCCGCGCAGATAGTATTCGTGCGCGATTTCCAGCGTGCGGCGCAGCTCCTTGTCGTTCTGCGTCATTTTTCCGGACGGAATCTGATTGATTTCCGCGAGCTTGCGGAGAACGGCTTCATCGCCGCCGATCATGGATTCGTTGTCCAGCGCGACCGCCTTGATCGAGAAGAACGAGCCATAATAGGCGAGTGGGTGGTAGACCTTGTACCAGGCGATTCGAATGGCCATCAGGACGTAGGCCGTTGCGTGCGCCTTGGGGAACATATAGCTGATTTTGTTACAGGAATCGAGGTACCACTGCGGGACGCCGTGCTCCAGCATGGCCTGCTCCCATTCTGCCGTCAGCTTTTTGCCGTCCGGCAGGCGCTTCGGCTTTCGAACCTTTTCCATGATGGTAAAGGAGAGCTTCGGCTCCATTCCGACGCTGATCAGGTAGTTCATGATATCGTCGCGGCAGCAGATACAGTCGGAAAGCGACATCCCCATTTCCTTGATCAGTACCTCCGCATTGCCCAGCCAGACGTCTGTCCCGTGGGAAATGCCGGAAATTCGAATCAGGTCGGCGATGGAATGCGGCTGTGCGTCATCGAGCATGGCGCGGACAAAGCTCGTCCCGAATTCCGGGATGCCGAGTGCGCCGTTTTTGCCGGTGATTTCGTCGCCCTGAATATGGAGCGGCGCGTTGGTGGTGAACAGGTCGAGTACCTGCCGGTCATCGAGCGGCACGGCCGTAAACGGGACGCCGGAGTTGTTTTCGAGGTAGCGCAGAACGGTCGGGTCGTCCTTGCCCAGCAGGTCGAATTTCAGCAGGTTGGTGTCGATCGAGTGGTAGTCCACGTGCGTAATGATGGTATCCGCATCCGTTTTATCGGCGGGGTGGCAGACAGGGCAGAACTCGTAGATTTCCTTGCCCTTCGGCACGACGATCAGACCGCCCGGATGCTGACCGGTGGTGCGCTTGACACCGACGCAGCCGGCGGCGATGCGCGATTCATCGGTCTTGGAGAAGCGTTTGCCGGTCTTTTCCTCGTAGCTCTTGACGTAGCCATACGCCGTGGCCTGTGCGACGGTGGAGATGGTACCGGCACGGAACACATTGGCCTCGCCGAACAGCTCAATCGTGTGCTGGTGGGCGCGTGCCTGATATTCACTGGAGAAGTTCAGGTCGATATCCGGGTCCTTGTCGCCGTCAAAGCCGAGGAACGTCGCGAAGGGGATGTCGTAGCCGTCCTTGACCATGCGTGTGCCACAGTTCGGGCAGTCCTTGTCCGGCATATCCGGGCCGCAGTCGCACTCCGGATGGAATTCGGAATATTGGCAGTTCGGGCAGCGATAGTGCGGGGGCAGCGCGTTGACCTCCGTAATCCCGGAGAAAAACGCGACGATGCTGGAGCCGACCGAGCCACGCGACCCGACGACATAGCCGTTTTCCTCGCTGCGGGCGATCAGCTTCTGCGCGAACATATACATGACGTCAAAGCCGTGGCTAATGATCGCGTCGAGCTCCTTCTGTACGAGCGTCTGCACGACCTCGGGCAGCGGGTCGCCGTACATCTTATGAGCGCGTGTCCAGGTCAGGTTGCGGAGCTCCTCTGCAGAGCCGGGCAGCTCCGGCGGGAACAGCCCGTCCGGGAACGGCTTGACCGTCTCGCACCAGTCGGCCACCAGGTTCGTATTTTCCACGACAACCTCGTACGCCTTTTTGGGGCCGAGGTAGTCGAATTCCGCCAGCATTTCCTCCGTCGTCCGCAGGTAGAGCGGTGCCTGATCGTCGGCATCGGAAAAGCCCTCGTTGGTCATGATCACGGCGCGGTAGATGGAATCGTCCATGTCGAGGAAGTGGACGTCGCCGGTCGCGACGACGGGGATGTGCAGCTCGTCGCCGAGCTTGACGATGGTGCGGTTGAAGCGAATCAAATCCTCATGGGTATAGCGAACCGTCTCCGTTTTGGATTTTTTATACCCGCTCTTTGTCAGAAATTCGTTGTTGCCGAGCGGCTGAATTTCGAGGAAATCGTAGTATTTTGCAATCTTTTTCAATTCCTGATGCGATTTTCCGTCCAGCATGGCACGGAACAGCTCACCGGCCTCGCAGGCGCTGCCGACGATCAGTCCTTCGCGGTATTTGTCCAGCTCATGGCGCGGAATGATCGGCTGCTTGCGCCGGTTCATATACTTCAGGTGGCCATAGGAGACCAGGCGGTAGAGGTTGACAAGCCCGGTTCGATTTTTGGCAATCAGGATGATGTGCCGAACCGGTAGCGTGCTCAGCCCCGCACCGCCGTAGACGTTGGTGCGGCGGAGGTCGGACATCCGCTCATTGATTTCGCTGACGCGAGCAACGCCCATCTCCTTCATGCGGCGGAGAAATTCGATGAAAATCTGCGCCAAAACACGCGTATCCTCCGACGCGCTGTGGTGCCGGAAGTCCGGCAGCTTGAGCCCCTCCGCCACGACATTCAGCTTGTGGCGCGGCAGCTCTGGCATCAGGGTGCGCGAAAGCTCCAGCGTATCGATGAAGGTCATGTCCCACGGGCAGCCGTCATCGGCGGCCACCTTTTCGACGAAGGACGTGTCGAACTGCGCGTTGTGCGCGACGACAATCCGGTCGCCGCAGAATGCGCGGAATGCGCGGACGCCCTCGGCGGGGCTGACGGCGTTGGCCACGGTATCGTCGGAGATGCCCGTCAGCTCCGTGATGAAGGCCGGAATGGGTCGGCCGGGGTTCGTATAGGTCTGGAACGTGTCGCAGATTTCGCCGTTTCGGACGAGCACGGCGGCAATTTCCGTGATGGCGTCCTGATTCGGGTTCGTGCCGGTCGATTCGATATCAAAGCAGATGAATTCGCCGTCCAGCGCTTCATCGGCGGAGCCGCGGACGCAGCAGATGTCCTGCATATCGTTGACGAAGTAGCCCTCCATCCCGTACAGCACCTTGATGCCCTTGGCGGTATGCAGCGCTTCCGGGTAGCCCTGTGTGACGCCGTGATCGGTGACGGCAATGGCGGTGTGACCCCAGGCCATGGCGCGGGCGATCAGGTCATGCGCGGAGGAGACGCCGTCCATACGGCTCATGTTGGTGTGCATATGCAGCTCCACCCGCTTTTTCTCCGCGTTGTCCGGCCGGATTTTCTTCTTTGCGAGGTAGAGGTCGATGGGCTTCATGGTATAGTCCTCGTAGAAGCGGTCGTATTCCATTTCGCCGCGCACACGCAGATATGTCTTGCCGGGGTCGATTTTCTGGAGCAGCAGCTCCGCATCCTGCTTCGGCAGAATGCGCTTGACGCGCACGGAGCCCTTCTTATCCGTGATATCCATGTTGATGACGACGGAGCGCCCCTCCTGAATTTCACGCGTATCGAGTGCAAAGACCAGCCCCTCAATGGCGATTCGCCCGGTCTGGTTCTGCAGATCGTTGATCGGGATGCTGGCTTCTCCGAACGGCTGGCCGATCAGGATGTCCTCTTCGGGGACATCCGTCGGTGCGGGCGGGCGCGGCGTCCGGTGCTGCGGGCGGTCGCGCTTCGGCGCGGGGCGGGGGGCTGCTTCCTGCTTGGGCGGCGGTGGTGCGGCGGGCGCTTTGCTCGCCTCCTCGGCCAGCAGGCGGGCTTCATAGTCATGTAGCGCTTCGGCGGCCGTGGTCTGATCCGCAGCGGAGGTGCAGACGACCTCCCGGCAGACGCCGAACCGCTCGTTGATTTTCCGTTTCAGCGCATCGATACAGCCGAGGGAGGAGAGAAAGACCTCCGCGCCGCCCTCGGCAATCAGTGTGATCCGGCCATTGGCCTCCGTGACGCCGCAGCGGCTCAGCGCATGGGCGCAGGCCGGGGCATCCGCTGCCAGCTCATCTATCAGCTCATGCAGCGCCTCCATGGAAAAGGCTTCAGCCGGGTAGACCGGTGTAATGACAACCGAACACCCGCCATAGGCCCGTGCAATCCCCTCCGACAGCTGATGGCGGGTTTCCGCATCGCAGTAGGAATCGAACCGGATGGTGAGCGCGATCTGTTTTTTCTCACGATACAGCACCAGCCGCTCAATCTGAGCGGCTTCTGTGGTCGCCCGCAGCGATGGCGTTTCCGGGGTGTAGCGCGGCAGGGCGAGATGAAATGGTTTCGCTGGCATAAAGGCTCCTTTCCGATGCGATCAGGCGCGGCGGCGCAGCTCTTCTTCGAGACGCCGGAACGCCTCCTCCGGCGGGAACCGGCCGATGGTCTGCCCATCCGCAAACAGCAGGAAATCACCGGCGCCGCCCGCCAGGCCGACATCCGCTTCCCGCGCTTCGCCGGGGCCATTGACGGCGCAGCCCATCACGGCGACGGTCAGCAGCTTGTCAGTCTGAATCGAATCCACCAGCCGCTCGACATCGGCGCAGATGGATTCCAGGTCGACGCAGGTACGGCCGCAGGTCGGGCAGGAGACGACGCGGATGCCGCTGGGCAGCCGGTCGGCGGCGCGGAGAATTTCATATCCGGCACGCGCCTCCTCCAGCGGGTCACCGGTCAGCGAGACGCGAAGCGTTTCCCCGACGCCCATGGCGAGCAGTCCACCGATTCCGGCGGCGCTTTTCAGCAGGCCACGCGTGCCGCGCCCGGCCTCCGTGACGCCAATGTGGAGCGGGTAGGGGAAGCGTTCCGCCGCGAGCAGATTGGCGCGAATCGTCCGGCCTGCGTCGCTCAGCTTGATTGACAGGCAGATGTCGGAAAAATCGCACTGCTCGAGCATTGCAATGTGGCGTGCGGCGCTCTCCACGGCCGCTTCCGCCGTGACGCCGTACTGCTCCACCAGCTGCCGCTCCAGCGAGCCGCTGTTGACGCCGATTCGAATCGGCACGTTTCGCCGGCGGCAGGCATCGGCAACGGCTCGGACGCGGTCAGCGCCGCCGATGTTGCCGGGGTTGATGCGGATTTTGTCCGCACCGGCGGCCACCGATTCAATGGCCAGGCGGTAGTCAAAATGGATGTCCGCGCAGAGCGGGACAGGGGAGGCGGCACGGATTTCCGCAAATGCGCGGACGGCCTCCTGATTCGGGACGGCGAGGCGCACGAGGTCGCACCCGGCCTCCGCCAGTGCGCGCACCTGTGCCAGCGTGGCTGCGACGTCGGTCGTTCGGGTGTTCGTCATGGATTGAACGGAAATGCGGGCGCCACCACCGATGGCCAGCGTTCCCGCATGAATCTGTCTTGTCTGTCTTTTGGAAAAATCCGTCATATTTTCACCGGTTTCAAGTCGTTTTCTGTCTAACTTCCCGTTATCTCTGAATTAGTCGGGCAATATCGTTGTACGCTGTATAGACCATCAGCAGCATGAAAAAGAGCAGCCCTGCCAGATGGATATAGTTTTCGTATTTCGGGTTCAGGCGCTTCACACCAAAAATGCGCAGCACAAGCTCCACGAGCAGGAAGAAAATGCGGCCACCGTCGAGTGCCGGGAGCGGGAGCAGATTCATGACAGCCAGGTTGATGGCGATGATCGCGACCAGCGACCACAGGACGCGGTATTGTCCGGTCTGCACGACGTCGGTCATGGCGGCGGTGATGCCGATGGCGCCGCTCAGCTCATTTGTTTTGACGCGCCCCTTGAAGAGATCCACAAGGCTCATGCGGACGGTTCGGACATAATCGGCGGAAACGGCAAGCCCGTAGCGCAGCCGGGAAAGGACGTTGGCCTTTTCCGTGGCCATGTTGAAGCCGTAGCGCAGCTGAGTGCTGCCCGCAAACGTGCGCGGCGTCAGCTCGACATCGCGCAGCGTGACCGTTTCACCATCGCGGACGACAGTGATGGTATAGGGCTTTCCGGCGTACCGTTCCAGCAGGAAGGCGATATCATCGGCGGTGTAGACGCGTTCGCCGTTGATTTTGGCGATGCGGTCGCCCACGAGGACACCGGCATTCGTTCCGCCCAGCTCGGCAGGGAAGCTCTCAACGGTCGTCGTGGACAGGTATCGGTTCGAAATCAGGAGAATCAGGATCACGACCAGACCGAAGAGGAAGTTCATGAAGGCACCGGCAAACAGGACGATAAACCGCGCCCAAAGCGGCTTGTTGCCGAATGCGCGCGGTTCTTCGGAATCTTCGTCTTCGCCCTCCATCATGCAGGCACCGCCGATGGGGAAGGCACGGAGGGAAAAGTCGGTTTCGCCAATCTGAAAACCAAAGAGCCGTGGCCCCAGACCGAGGGAGAAGCCGTTCACCTTGACGCCGACCGCTTTGGCCGCCAGGAAATGGCCCATCTCATGCACAAAAATCAAAGCGCCGAACAGCAGCACGGCGAGCAGAATCTGCAAAACTATCATGTGATTCATCCCTTTCAGAAGGCTTTTGGAGCGCAGCGGAAGCTGTCATCAACCGCATCCGGCTATTTGCACGCAACGGCGCTTCAGCGCCGCAGTGCGAGGCGCTGCACCGTTTCTCTTGCCAGGCGGTCAGCCTCGAAGACGGCAGACAGGTCCGTCAAGGCACCGGCGGGACACTCCGCCAGCGTTTCTTCGATCAGCTCCGTGATTTTCAAAAAACCGATTCGCCCGGCGAGGAACATGGCCACGGCCTCTTCGTTGGCACCGTTCAGAATCGTCGGTGCGGTTCCGCCGGTGCGGAACGCCTGACGCGCCAGGCGGGTGGCCGGGAAGGTTTCTTCGTCCGGCGCTTCAAAGGTGAGGCTGGCCAGACGGCGAAAATCGAGGCGCTCCGCGCCGAAGTCGGCGCGTTGCCCCTCTGTCAGTGCGTAGGCGATCGGCACGCGCATATCCGGGACGCCGAGCTGGGCGAGAACGGCACCGTCCTCGAACTCGACCATGGAATGCACGATGCTCTGCCGATGCACAAGAATCTCAATGTCGCATTCGTCCACGTCGAACAGCCAGGCCGCTTCGATCAGCTCCAGCCCTTTGTTGACCATCGTGGCCGAATCAATGGAGATTTTCGCACCCATCTGCCAGTTGGGGTGCGCCAGCGCTTCCTGAACGGTGACGTTGCGGAGTGCGCTGCGTGTCCGGCCAAAGAACGGGCCGCCGGACGCGGTGAGCAGGATGCGCTTTTTGGCGTCGGGCTGTCCGCGCAGGCACTGATGAATGGCGGAATGCTCCGAATCGACCGGCAGCAGGCGGACGTGATTCCGTTTGGCCGCCGCCGTGACGAGTGCGCCGCCGCACACAAGCGACTCCTTATTGGCCAGTGCGATGTCATGTCCGGCCTCCATCGCGGCCAGGCACGGCCGGAGCCCAGCGATTCCGACCATAGCGCAGACGGTCTGGTCGGCGTCATACCGGGCGACCTCCAGCACAGCCTCCTCGCCGCCGCCGACGCGGATATCCGTATCGGCCAGACGCAGGCGCAGCTCACCGGCTGCCGATTCATTGCGCATGGCGACAAACGCCGGATGGAATTGCCGTGCCGCCGTCTCCATCCGATCGACGCAGGTATCGGCCGCCATGGCGGAGATGCCGATGCCGAGCTTGGCGGCAACGTCCAGCGTTTGCCGACCAATCGAGCCGGTGGCTCCGAGCAGGCTGATGGTTTTTTGTCCGTTTGTCATAGGGACTCCTTTCGGGAACACTGTGCTCAGCGGAGAATGGACGGCAGGAGCGTCAGCAGCACAGCCGTGACCGGTGTGGTCAGGAAAATGCTGTCGAACCGGTCGAGCACGCCGCCGTGACCCGGAAACAGCTTGCCGTAGTCCTTGATGCCGACCTCGCGTTTGATGTAGGAGAAAATCAGGTCGCCGAGCTGCCCAGCCGCACTGCCGACGGCACAGATCACGGCGAGC
Organism: uncultured Oscillospiraceae bacterium; assembly: GCA_964448855.1. Taxonomy (GTDB): domain Bacteria; phylum Bacillota; class Clostridia; order Oscillospirales; family QAMX01; genus QAMX01. The sequence continues at coordinate 13,133 of CAYUXI010000009.1, forward strand.
ATTGTGTAGTTGACGGAGAACTCAAAGGCGTACACCATGACCAGCACGTACACGGCACCACCAACGAGCGAACCGAGTACGCCGCCAATCGCGCCCTCGACGGATTTTTTCGGGCTGATGTTCGGGCAGAGCTTGTGGCGGCCAAAGAAGGAGCCGATGAAATACGCACCGGTATCCGACATCCACGCGGCCAGGAACGGCAGGATGATCAGGTACACGCCGTTCTCCGCGTTGCGGATGGTGATGGCCTGACCGAGAAACAGCGGAACCACGAGCGCGGAAAAGAGCGACGCGGCCAGTGTCGGAAACGAGATCGTATGATGTGTATTCATGGCGATCAGGAAAAATGCAATCACCAGACCGGTACACAGTGCCACCCAGACCGCCGGTTCACACGCAAAATACAGCAGGAATGGGACGGCGGCGGCAGACAGCGCGCAAATGGCGAGCATGAGCCGGTTTTTGACCAATCCGGTTGTCCAGAGGAGTTCATGTTGCGCCAGCGCACCGAGCAGCGCATACAGACACGGCAACGCCCAGGTCGGGCAGAGAAATAAAATAGCCAGCATCAGCGGGACGCAGACGACGCCGACGACAGTTCGAACCAGCATAAAAAACCTCTTTCCTGTTTCAGTAGAAACCGCCCCGTGCGCCGGACTTATTCCGCACGGCCAAAGCGGCGTTTGCGCCCGGCGAACCAGGCAATGGCGCGATCCAGCTCTCGGGCGTCGAAATCCGGCCAGAGTGTATCGGTGAAATACAGCTCCGCGTATGCAGATTGCCAGAGCAAAAAGTTGGAAATCCGCATTTCTCCGCCTGTGCGAATCAGCAAATCAGGGTCTGGAACATCTTTTGTGTACAGATAAGACGAAAATGCGCGTTCATCCAGCTCCTCCGGCTTGGCCTGCCCGGCTGCGCACTGCGCCGCGAAGGCGCGTGCAGCATCGACCACATCGGCGCGGCCGCCGTAATTGATGCAGACGTTAACGATAATCCCCGTCTGTTCGGCGGAAATGCGGTTGATTCGGTCGATTTTTTCCAGAATATCGGCCGGAAGCGCATCGAGCCGCCCCAAAAATCGCAGACGGGCATTTTTCTGCGCCAGCTTTTCGCACGATTCGTCGAGATAGCGGCGCAGAAGATTCAGAATTCCATCCACCTCGTCCTGCGGGCGGTTCCAGTTTTCGGTTGAAAATGCAAAGACGCTGAGCGCCTCAACACCCAGCTCCCCGCAGTATTCGCTGATTTCGCGGAAACGCTCCGCTCCGGCGGAATGCCCGAACCGGCGCGGCATCCCGCGCCGGTTCGCCCAACGGCCATTTCCGTCCATGATGATGGCGATGTGGCGCGGGAATTTCTCCTTGGGCGGGAGAACAACCCGGCGCCGGCCAAACAGCTTCATCAGACTTCCAGAATTTCCTTTTCCTTCGCATCGCAGATTTTGTCAACTTCCTTGATGTATTTGTCAACCAGCTCTGTGATGTCTTTTTCGATGATTTTCAGATCATCTTCCGTGATTTCGCTCTTTTTTTTCTGCGCTTTGTAACCGTCCAGCGCATCACGGCGCAGACCGCGAATGGACACTTTGCTCTCTTCGCCGTACTTTTTGACGTTCTTAGCCAGGTCGCGGCGGCGCTCCTCCGTGAGCGGCGGGAAGGTCAGGCGCAGGGACTTGCCGTCATTGACCGGGTTGATGCCGACATCGGACTGCTGGATGGCTTTTTCGGCGGCGCGGAGCACCTGCGGATCCCACGGGGTAATCTGCAGCGTGCGCGGCTCCGGTGTGCTGATTGCGGCGACCTGACCGATCGGGGTCGCGGAGCCGTAATAGTCCACCATCACCTTGTCCAGGACGGCAGCCGATGCGCGTCCGGCGCGGATGGAGGCGAGCTCGCGTGCCAGCGCGTCAATGCGCTGCTTCATTTTTGCTTCCAGTTCGGGATACGAGTTTTTCATGATGAAACCTCCTGAAAATCATTTTCTTTGTTGCATTTTTTCGTTCTTTGTGAAAGGGATGCTTTTACTGGTGAATCATGGTGCCGATTTTTTCGCCCTTGATGGCGCGGACAATGTTCATCGGATCCTCCAGTGCAAACAGCAGCACGGGAATCGCGTTGTCCATGGAGAGGGAAGTGGCGGTGGAATCGAGCGCAGCCAGGCCGCGGTTCAGGATTTCGTGGTAGGTCAGCTCATCAAACTTCACGGCGTTCGGGTTCTTGCGCGGGTCGCTGTCATAGATGCCATCGACATTCTTGGCCATCATAATGATTTCCGCGTTGATCTCTGCGCCGCGCAGCACGGCCACCGTGTCGGTGGAGAAGTACGGGCTGCCCATTCCACAGCCGAAGATGACCACACGCCCCTTTTCGAGATGGCGCACCGCACGCAGGCGGATGTACGGCTCGGCAATGGCGCGCATCTCAATGGCGGTCTGCACGCGAACCGGCACGCCGCGCTTTTCAAATGCATCGGCCAGCGCCAGACTGTTCATCGTCGTGGCCAGCATCCCCATGTGGTCGGCGCGTGTGCGCTCCATACCGACGCCGTTCTTTGCACCGCGCCAGAAGTTGCCGCCGCCAACAACGATGCCGATTTCGCAACCGAGCTTTGTCGCCTCGGTAATGGCGTCAACAACTCGATCGATGACTTTGTGGTTCAGGCCGAAGCCGTCTTCTCCGGCCAGCGCTTCCCCGCTGATTTTAATCAGGACGCGTTTATATTGGATGTCGCTCAAAGGTACCATCTCCGCTTTCTGTTTTGGGCGCCGTCTGCATGGGAGCGCCGTCTATTTTTATTGTAATACAAATCCGGCCATTTGCATAGCCCTTTTTGTAAATTTTTCAGCTGCATCTGCTATGTTTCTGAAACCATCCGCAGGAATTCCGCTTCATCAATCACCGGGATGCCGAGCTGCTGCGCCTTGTCGAGCTTGCTGCCCGCCTCCGAACCAGCGAGGACAAACGAGGTCTTTTTCGAAACGGAGCCGCTGACCTTCCCGCCGTGCCGTTCGATGATGGCGGCGGCCTCGTCGCGCTTCAGCGTCGGCAGTGTTCCGGTTAGAACAAATGTTTTGCCCTGTAGCTCCTCGCGTTGCTCGACCTCCGGCTCTGCCATATTGACACCGGCTTCCTTGAGCCGTGCAATCAGCCGCTGCGATGAGGGCTGCGCAAACCATTCCTGAATGCTCTGCGCGGTGACCTTGCCGACATCGGGAATTTCGGTCAGCTCCTCCACCGAGCAGGTGGCAATCCGGTCGAGATGCTTCAGCGTCCGCGCAATGGTCACACCGGCTTTCTCGCCGACCTGGCGGATGCCGAGTGCGATCAGCAGCCGGGACAGCGGCTGGCTGCGCGATGCATCAATCGCACGGATGAGGTTTTCCGCCGATTTTTTGCCCATGGACTCCAAACCGGCGACTGCTTCCGTCGTCAGGCTGTAGAGATCGGCGGCGGAATGCACCAGACCGGCATCGACCAGCTGTGAAACGATGGCCGGGCCGAGGCCGTCGATATCCATCGCGCCGCGGGACGCAAAATGCGTCAAGCCGCGCAGCAGCTGGGCAGGGCAGTCGCACGAGACGCAGCGGTAGGCGGCTTCACCCTCCTCCCGGACAACGGCACCGCCGCAGACCGGGCATTGCTCAGGCATGGAAAAGCAGCGCTCCTCACCGGTGCGCTTTTCGGGCAGGGAAGCCACAACCTCCGGGATGATTTCCCCGGCCTTCCGCACGAGGATTCTGTCCCCGATGCGGAGATCCTTGGCCGCCAGCAGATCGGCATTGTGCAGTGTGGCGCGGGATACGACCGTTCCGGCCAGATGCACCGGGTCAAACACGGCATTCGGCGTCAGCACACCGGTGCGGCCGACCTGAATGACGATATCGCGCAATGTCGTTTCCTTTTCCTCCGGCGGGAATTTATACGCAACCGCCCATTTCGGCACCTTCACAGTTTTGCCGAGCAGCTCCCGCTGGTGCAAGTCGTCCACCTTCAGGACGGCACCGTCCGTCGCATAGCCGAACGTTCCACGGCTTTTGCCGATGGCTTCGATTTCGGCGACGGCTTCGTCCGCCGAATGGCAGAGGCGATACCCCTGCGTCACCGGGAAGCCCAGCGATTCGAGCCATTTCAGCGTGTCCGAGTGCGTTGCAAACGAGAAATCCTCTGCGTTTTGCAGGTTAAAGATGAAAATATCCAGGCCGCGTGCTGCGGCAACGGACGTATCGAGCTGCCGCAGCGAACCGGCAGCGGCGTTGCGCGGGTTGGCAAACGGCGGTTCGCCCGCCTCCTCCCGCCGCGCATTCAGTCGATTGAACCGCTGGTCAGACAGATAGACCTCGCCACGGACGACGAGCTTCGGGATGGAGCGGTCGGGCAGCGTCAAGGGCAGGGAACGGATGGTGCGGATGTTTTCCGTCACATCCTCGCCGATGGCACCGTCGCCACGCGTCACGCCCTCTGTCAGGACGCCGTCCCGATAGGTGACCGCCACGCTCAGGCCGTCAAACTTGCGTTCCACGACATAAGCGACATCGCCGATCGCCTCACGGACACGTTGATCAAACGCATACACCTCATCGAGTGAGAAGACGTCGGCCAGACTCTGCATTTCGTAGCCGTGTGCGCGTGTTTCAAAGAATGGCAGCACCTTGCCGCCGACGCGCTGTGTCGGAGAGCCCGGATCCGCAAATTCCGGATGCGCAGCTTCCAATGCGCGGAGCTTCTGCATCAGCGCATCGTATTCGTAGTCGCTGATTTCCGGCGCATCAAAGGTATAGTAGAGTTCAGCATGATGGTTCAGCGTTTCTGTCAATTCGCGCATTTCCTGCGCGACATCGCATGATTCATGAAGCGTTTGCTGTTCATTCATGTTCCTCATTCTTCCTCCCATCCTCGGCTTTCCCAGACTTCTGTCCTATTGTCTATTGTACCATATTTTTGCCCATATGAAAAGAGGGGAGGCGCGAAAAATGCTTCTTTCCGGATGTTTCACGTGAAACATTTCGGATGTAGCGGCGCGCGCCGTGTTTCACGTGAAACATTTTCGGGACAGCTGCCGGAAAACACTTGAATTTGCGGCAGAATGTGTTATAATATAATGGTAGAAACAAATGCGACTGCACACTTCACTTTTGAAAGGAGCGGACGATGATACAGGAACATTCAGGTGCATGGATTGTCGCCGTCGCCAATCAGAAAGGCGGCGTCGGCAAAACAACAACCGCCGTCAATCTGTCCGCCGGGCTGACGCTGGCCGGATACCGGACGCTGCTCGTCGATTTTGACCCGCAGGGGAACGCTTCCTCCAGCTATGGTCTGAGCAAGCGCGACAGCGGCGTGAACATTTTTGACCTGCTGGACGGCTCCACCGATGCCGCAACAGCCATTCATCACACGAAATACGGCGATTTGATTCCATCCAGCCTCGATCTGGCCGGGAGCGAAATCACGCTGGTCAACCAGGAGCGCAGGGAATTCTGCCTGAAGGAGGCGCTGGAGCCGCTCCGCACCAGCTACGACGTGATCGTGATCGACTGTCCGCCGGGGCTCGGTCTGCTGATGATCAACGCGCTGACCGCGAGTGACGGCGTTCTGATTCCGCTGCAGTGCGAATATTTTGCGCTGGAAGGGCTGTCCATGATGGTCGATACGATTCGTTCCATCCGCAAACGGATGAACCCGAAGCTGGAAATTGACGGATTTCTTTTCACAATGTTTGACGGACGAACCAATCTGTCTGCTCAGGTGGTTCGCGAGGTCAAGAAATATTTTTCCGATAAGATTTATAAGACGGTCATTGCGCGCAACGTCCGTCTGAGCGAGGCGCCCAGCCATGGAAAGCCGGTTCAGTTTTACGACAAGCATTCCAAGGGTGCCCACGCCTACAACGACCTGGCGGCGGAATTTGCCGCGAAGCATCATCTGCGCGGAGCAAACGCCACATAAGAAAGAACGGAGGAAATTATGTCTAAATCTGCCGGACTTGGCCGCGGACTGGACGAGCTTTTCGGCGCACAGCCGGAGGAACCGTCAACAGGCCCGGTCACCATGCTGGATATCGATGTTCTGGAACCCAATCGCGATCAACCCCGCCGCTATTTTGATGAAGCGCGTCTGGCCTCACTGGCCGACAGCATCGCGCAGCACGGCGTGATTACGCCGTTGACCGTCCGAAAAATCGCAGACGGCCGCTATCGGATCATCGCAGGCGAACGGCGCTATCGCGCATCGCGTCGCGCCGGGCTGACAGAGGTGCCGGTCATCGTGCTCGATGCGGACGAGCTGCACGCCACCGAGCTGGCACTGGTCGAAAACCTGCAGCGCGCCGACTTGAACCCGATGGAAGAAGCGGAGGGCTACCGTTCTCTGATTGACCGGTTCGACCTCCGACAGGAGGATGTCGCGACACGTGTCGGCCGGAGCCGGAGCGCCGTTGCCAATGCACTGCGGCTTTTGGATTTGCCGGAAGCCATCGCGGAGCACGTGGTGGACGGCGACCTGTCTGCCGGGCACGCACGGGCGCTGCTCGCGCTGGACGATGCCAAAATTCAGGCAGAGGCCGCAGAACGCGTCATGGCGGAGGAATTGTCCGTCCGCCAGACCGAGCAGCTGGTCAAACGCATCAAGGCGGCCCGGGAAGCTGCCGATACGCCGCCGCAGCCCGGCCCGGTGCAGCCGGACTACGTCGGAGAGCTCGCCCGCGAGCTGTCCACAACGCTGGGGCGCAGCGTAAAAATCACATCAAACAGCAAGAATAAAGGGCGAATTGTCCTCGATTATTACAGTCTGGACGATCTGGATGAGCTTTTGAAGCTCCTGCGGGTGCATCAGGACTGAGTCATTTACATCGGACAACGAACCAAAGCATTCCAAAATTCATGAAAAAGGATTGAGAACGATATGCTGGACATGAAATTGATTAAGGAAAATCCAGAAGACGTCAAGGCACGGCTTCTTGCAAAGGGTCGCGACTGCTCCTCTGAGATTGATCGCATTCTGGAGCTGGACACCAAGCGCCGCGATTTGATTTTCGAGGGCGAACAGCTGAAGGCGCGGCAAAATAAGGCCTCCAAGGAAATCCCGATGAAAAAGAAGGCCGGTGAGGATGTCACGCCGCTGCTGGCTGAGATGAAGGCGATTGCCGACGAAATCAAGGCGTCGGATGCGACGCTGCGCGAGGTGGACGGCGAATGGCGCACGCTGATGCTGGCGCTGCCGAATCTGCCGGATCCGGATCTGAAGCCGGGCGGCAAGGAGAACAACGAACCGCTGCGCTACTACGGCGACCCGCATACCTTTGATTTTGAGCCGAAAAACCACGTTGATCTCTGCACGAACCTCGGCCTGATCGACTATCCGCGTGGCGCGAAGCTGAGCGGCAGCGGATTCTGGATTTATCGCGGCCTCGGTGCGCGGCTGGAATGGGCGCTGCTCAATTACTTCATCGATACCCACATTGCAGACGGCTACGAGCTGGTGCTGGTGCCGCATATGCTGGGCTATGAATGCGGCCTGACCGCCGGTCAGTTCCCGAAATTTGAAGAGGATGTCTACTGGCTCGACGATGCGGAGGATCATACCCGCCGCTTCATGCTGCCGACGGCAGAAACGGCACTCGTCAATCTCCACCGCGATGAAATCCTGACGGAGGCCGACCTCCCGCGCAAGTACATCTCCTACACGCCGTGCTTCCGCCGCGAAGCGGGCAGCTACCGCGCAGACGAACGCGGCATGGTTCGCGGCCACCAGTTCAACAAGGTGGAAATGGTGCAGTATACGCTGCCGGAGAAATCCGATGAAGCGTTTGAAGAGCTGGTCGGCAAAGCGGAAGCACTCGTCAAGGGGCTTGGCTTCCATTTCCGCACGGTCAAGCTGGCTGCCGCCGACTGCTCCGCCTCCATGGCGCGGACGTATGATATTGAGATCCACATCCCGTCCATGAATGGCTACAAAGAGGTCTCCTCCGTTTCCAACGCCCGGGACTACCAAGCGCGCCGCGGCATGATGCGGTTCCGCCGCGACGGCTCCAAGCAGACGGAATTCCTCCACACGCTCAACGGCTCCGGTCTGGCAACCTCGCGGATTCTCCCGGCGGTTGTGGAACAGAATCAGCTGAAAAACGGTGACGTCGTCGTCCCGGAGGTGCTCCGCAAATACCTGGGCGGCCTCGAAGTCATCACCCGCGAACAGGCCTGATGTTTTCACTGCGACACTGTGGAACGACGCCTCTGTATTCGCCGCGGCTGATGCTCCGCCGGCTTGAGCCGGGCGATGCCGTGCAGATGCACGCCAACTGGGCGTCTGACCCGGAGGTCTACCGGTACATGACCTCCACCATCATGCCGGAGCTCGATGATGTAAAACGCTTCATCGAGCAGAAATGCGCATCCTATGCGAACGCGAATTTCTATTACTGGGGCATTTTCCTCCGTAAGACGCAGGAAATGATCGGCATGGTGACGTTTACCGAGGTGCTCTCCCGAGCGCGGACGGCCAATCTGGCGTATTCGCTCGGCCGCGCCTGGTGGGGACAGGGCTATGCGCACGAAGCCGCCGAAACGGCGCTGTCGTTTGCGTTCCACCGTGTGGGCTTCCGCAAGATTTACGGCTGTCATTTTGAAGGGAACGAACGTTCTGGTCGCGTTTTGTTGGCGTGTGGGATGCGCAGCCTTGGGCGCAGCCACTCACAGGTCTGGCACCACGGCGAGCTGCTTCATTTTTATCAGTACGAGATGACCGCCGCAGAATACACGCGGCATACAAAAACCATGTATCGCGCACACTGATCAACCGGGGTTCTGCTGTTTTTTTCGGCAGAACCCCTTTTGCGTCCGCCGTACCGGACGGTCGCGGCTCGAAGCGCGCATATTTTTTTGATCCAAACGAAGATTTGTACTTGACAAACGCAAACGAATTGTGTATACTATGGATAGAAGCTTTGATTTGCGTTTCATGGGTGTGCCGCGGTAGCAGGCGGTTCACACATTTTCTCCTTTTCGATATCCCTCCTTTCGCCGATGCCCGGTGCTGCGATCGCCACCGGGTGTCGGCATCTTTTTTTGCGTCCTTTCCGGTTTCAGTTCGACAAAAGTGCGAAACGGTTGCCGAAAGATGCAAAATAGCTGATTTTTTACATCATAAATTCCGCCACCGTTTTTTGCCGTTCAAAATGCGTTTTTCGTTTGTAGAATTTTCGAATTCAAAAATTCTACGATTTTTTCTGCCAGGTGGTTCGAAAGTCCAGTTTCAAAAACAATCACAAGCGTGTAAGCGATTATCTTTCGTTCGGATTTTGATTTCCGGAACAAATTCGCCGATTTCGCGATGGTTGACAATTTGGGGGAAGTGTTGTAAAATTGAAACTGTGATTTTCGAAATCACAAATGATTCTTATAGGAGGCAATCCCAATGAGTAAAAAGCTTCGCATGCTCGCGCTCGCACTGGCAGTTCTGATGCTGGTTCCCGCTGTGCTGGCCGGCTGCTCTGGTGACAACGGTGACAACGGCGATTCTTCTTCCGTTCAGACCACCACTGGTAACGGTGATGCAACCAGCGACTCCAGCAGCTCCGACACCACAGACGATCTGAGCAAGATCGATCTCGATGGTTACGAATTCCATATGAATGCATACGGCATGACCGGTTTCTGCACAACCGGCAACCGCCACGAAGGCACCGCGCTCTACGATGAGCTGATGGACCTCTATGCAGCAATCGAGGACGAACTCAACTGCACCATTACAGTTGACCAGACCAAGACCAACTCTGACTCCCTGCTTCCGGCTGCTGTCGGCGGCATGAAGACTGCAGACTTCCTCTGCACCCGTCAGAACACCTGGATCCCGCTGGCCATGATGGGCGGTATCCGCGCTCTGGATGAAATGGTTGACGCAGGCCTCGACCTGTACAACAGCGACAACTTCAACCAGACCTACACCCTGATGTCCGAAATCAACGGCCACGTCTACGCAGTGGATATGACCGGTAAATTCGACTGGACCGCTCTCGGCCACTACTATGCCTTCAACCGTGATCTGGTTGAACAGGCTGGCTACAAGTCCGAAGACCTGTTCCAGGCTGTCCGTGACGGCGAATGGGACTACGACATGATGCTCGAAATCGCCCGCAAGATCACCAGCGACACCGATGCAGACGGCGTCACCGATATCTACGGTATCGCACTCGACGCAGACGGCAACGAAGCCTGGACGAACGGCACCGGCCCGATCATCTACCAGGATGGTAAATGGGTCTCCAACGTCAAGGATTCTCAGCTGATCCCGGCACTCCAGTTCATGTATGACATTTCTCAATCCGATGTTCAGTCCCCGGTTGCCGGTGGCATCGGCCGTGGCGATCGCCGCACGATGTTCTATGAAGGCAAAGCCGGTTTCGCCGGTCTGTACGGCGGCAACTTCGGTGACAACTTCGAAGAAATGGCCGGCAACGGCCAGCTCGGCTGCCTCCCGCTGCCGAAGGGCCCGGATGCTGACAAGTATGTCATGAACATGGTTGACCTCGACACCTTCATTTGCCAGACCGCAAACCAGGATTGGGAAAAGGCCGCCAAGGTCATGAACGCCATCGGCGCCGCTGTGACCAGCGAAGAGGACTACCGTGCATTCGTTCTGGAATCCCTCGCCGGTGACGAAGATTCCGCCGAAATGCTCCTGGACTACGCCCTGCCGAACGCCATGATGAACATTGGTAAGTGCAGCGACGATATGCACCAGATTCTCCGGAAAAAGTTCTATACATCGATCTATGAACTGACATATACGCCGGCTGCAGCAGCTGAAACGTATGATGCCATGATTCAGGCCGAACTGGACGACGTTTTCCAGCAGAAAGACTAATTGCACATCCCCAGATCGGGACAGACGAAAGTCTGTCCCGATTTTTTTCTTGTGTTTTTTTTCGGAGTGTGCTATACTTATTGCAGAAAAACGCCGCCTCCGGAGACGGAGCCGTCAGAAAGAAGAGTGCCTATGTCTGATTATCATTTCTATTCCGCCTGCGGCGAACGGCCGGTGCGCCTCTGTGAGGCCACCCGGCGCTTTGCAGACGAATCGCGGCACCACAAATACGGGCTGGAAATGCGGAAAACCATGTGCGTCACGCTGGACGATATCGCCAACTGGGACGAGCTGGAACCGCTCGAGCAGTACAATCTGGCCATTCGACGCATCTGCGAGGAAGCGCCCCTCCGCATCTGTGACGGCGAACGCATCAGCGGCGCGGCCACACTCGGCATGGCCGCCGGGCATCAGATTCCCGCGACGCGCAACGGGGAAAGGGTGTTCGAAGGCATCAGCCACCTGACAATGGATTTTGAAACCGTTGTCCGGCGTGGCACCCGCTACCTGCGGGAGCAGGCCATTGCGGCACTCCAAAAATGGCGCGGAACCGAGAGCGAAGCGTTCGAACGGAGCTGTCTGGCGTGTTTGGACAGCATGGAGCTCTTGCGCAGCCGCTATCTGGAGCTTTTGCGCGACCGGCCGGACTACGCCGCCAACTACAACAGCCTGTCGCACGTTCCGGTCGAACCGGCGCGGAGCTTCCACGAGGCCGTCCAGAGCCTGTGGTTCACGTTTGCCTTTACGCGCCTGACCGGGCACTGGCCGGGCATCGGGCGCATTGACGTCATCCTCGGCGATTATCTGGAGCGCGACCTGGCCAACGGCGTGATCACGATGGACGAAGCGCGTGAGCTGCTGGCGCATTTTATGATCAAGGGCTGCGAATGGATTTGCGGCGGCAACTACGGCAGCGGCGATGCCCAGCACTATCAGAACCTCGTGCTCAGCGGGACGGACGAAAATGGCCGCGATGTCACAAATTCCGTCACCTGGCTCATCCTCGATATTCTCGAAGAAACCGGCATCAGCGACTTTCCGACCACGGTTCGCCTGACGCCAGACAGTGACCCGCGGCTTCTGCGGCGCTGCGCCGAGGTCATGCGCCACGGCGGCGGCACGCTGGCGGTCTACAATGAGCCGCTGATTCTGCGCGCACTGAAGCGCTTCGGGTATGACGAAACGGAAGCCGCGCACTTTGCCAACGACGGCTGCTGGGAGGTTCAGATTCCCGGAAAAACGTATTTCTCCTACATCCCGTTCGATGCGCTCCGCGTGCTGCAGCAGGAAACGCTAGGCGGCTATGCGGAGACCGTCGATTACGATTCGTTTGAGGCGCTCTACAGCCGCTATCTCGACGATCTCTGGCACGTGATCGACGACGTTGTCCAGCATATGCGCAAGCGGTTTTTGCCGAAATCGAACAAGCGCGCCTTTCCCTGCACCGTCGCCTCGCTCTTTGAAGGCGGCTGCATCGAATCCGGCCACTCCTATCTCGACTGTGGCCCGACCTACAACGTCATTTCCCCGCACATCGGCGGCTTTGCCGATGTCGTGGACAGCCTGTACGCCATTCGTCAGCTCGTCTTTGTGGAAAAGCGGCTGACGCTGCGGGAGTTCCTCCGGATTCTGCGCGACAACTGGGAGGGCGCAGAGCCGCTGCGGCAGTATGTCATGAACAAATACACGTATTACGGCAGCGACAGCGACGATGCCGATGCGCTGGCTGCACGGCTACTCGGCGACTTTGAAGACCTCTGCGACCGCGCCGATCAGAATGCCGGATGCCCGTACCGCTTCCCCGCCGGCGTCAGCACGTTTGGCCGCCAGCTGGAGTGGGCACCCCGGCGGCTGGCCGTTCCGCATGGGTACCGCGCCGGAACCGTGCTGGCCGGGAACTGCTCCCCGACGCCCGGAACCGATCATGCCGGGGCGACGGCGGTCATTCGCTCCTACTGCAAGCTGCCACTCGAACGCGCCGCGACCGGCGCTGCGCTCGATATCAAGCTGACACCCTCCTCCGTCAGCGGAGAAGCGGGTCTGGATGCGCTCATTTCGCTGATGCGCGGCTTTGTGACGCTCGGCGGGTTCTTTATGCAGCTGGACGTTGCGGACGCCTCCGTCCTTCGTGCAGCGCAGGAGCACCCGGAGGATTATCAGACGCTCTCGGTGCGCGTGTCCGGCTGGAACGCCCGATTCGTGACGCTGAACCGGGAGTGGCAGGATATGGTGATTGGACAGATGGAATCATGACGCTGCTGCTTGCCGAGATTCAACGCTTCTGTATGCACGACGGCCCCGGCCTCCGCACGACGCTGTTTCTCAAGGGCTGTCCGCTGCGGTGCGCATGGTGCCACAATCCGGAAACGCAGCGCCCGGAGCCGGAGCTCCTGTTTTATGCGACCAAATGCCTGTCCTGCGGCGCGTGTGCAGCGCGCTGTCCCGCTCATGCTCAGCAGTGTACAGACGCCGGACGCCGCATTGACCGTTCACGCTGCACGGCCTGCGGACAGTGTGTGGATGCTTGCTGGACGGGTGCGCTGGCGCTCTCCGGGCAGCGATACACAATTCCGGAGCTGATGGCCGTTTTGGAGCGCGACCGCGCATTTTACGGCGCAGAGGGCGGCGTGACGCTGTCCGGCGGTGAACCGCTCATGCAGCCCGAGGGCTGTCTGGCGCTGCTGCGCGCCTGCCGCGAGGCCGGCATTTCCACAGCGATCGAGACGTGTGGGCAATTCGACCCGGCCATTCTGCCGGAGCTGGTGCCGCTCGTCGATTGCTTCCTCTGGGACATCAAGGACACCGATTCCGCCCGCCATCTCCGCATGACCGGCGTCGGAACGGAGCAAATCCTCGCCAATCTGCACGCCGCCGATGCGCTCGGTGCCAAGACCCGACTGCGCTGCATCTTGGTCAATACCGTCAACGCGGAGGATGCGCATTATCAGGCCGTCCGCGCCCTGCGCGAGACGCTGCACGGCTGCACCGGCGTGGAATGGCTGCCCTATCACGCTTACGCCGGAACCAAAGCGACGTTTCTCGGCAGACCGGACAATGGCCGAACCGACTGGATTCCGACGGATGCGCAGCTGGAACGCGCCCGACAAATGGCGTAGGCATGGGCGCAGTGCAGTCAGTGTGCTGCGCGTAAACGATGAGCCGTGAGACGTTCGAACCGGGCAATACGCCCGCTCATTCACCGCTGGTATTCCCACCGGCGAACTGCGCAACACGTTCTCCGTCCGGTTTGCGCATTCCCTGTGCTGTCAGCAGCCTTGCGCACCCCCAACCGTCGCGTTCCGCGACACATCCTTCGCCGTTGCAGGGTCCCGATCCATCATGCAAAAAGCGCATTCCCCAGCCATTCCGTTTTGGGTCAATAAAATCCCCGAACAAGCAGCTTGCTTGTTCGGGGATTTCTCAATTTTTGGGCGATTGCATTGGAAAAACGCTGCTTTGCCGCGATGGATGGCAGTCGTGCGCGACACGTCGCAGCGGGGGGCAGTGCGTCATGCAATTCGCGTCGCAGCGGGGGACAGTGCGTTTGTCGTGTTGGTTTCCATGGCAAAAGGCTTCATGCCGATTTGCGCCGCAGCAAAGAAGATGTGCCCGTATGCTTCGCGATTTGCGTTGCAGTGGGGGACAGTGCGTTGCGCAATTCGTTGCAAGGGGGCATCTCGTTACGCGATTCGCGTTGCAAGGGGGCAGTGCGTTTGTCGTGTTGGTTTCCATACAAAAGGCTTCATGCCGATTTGCGCCGCAGCAAAGAAGATGTGCCCGTATGCTTCGCGATTTGCGTTGCAAGGGGACAGCGCGTTGCGCAATTTGTTGCGCCGCCCGTTGCCGCATATCCAGACTCTGCCGCCATTTCCCGACGCCGAGGTGCAGTTACAGGGTGAGCGTGGAGTTCAGGAAAGCGCGGAGCCGCTGGCTCTTGGGGTTTGCAAACAGCTCCTCCGGTGCGCCCTCTTCCTCGATTCGGCCGTTGTCCATGAAAATCACGCGGTCGGCCACCTCCCGCGCAAAGCCCATTTCATGCGTGACGATCAGCATGGTGGTGCGGGCTTCGGCCAGACGCCGCATGACCGCCAGAACCTCCCCGGTGATTTCCGGGTCGAGCGCACTGGTCGGCTCATCAAACAGCATGAGCGACGGATCCATCGCCAGCCCACGCGCAATGGCCACGCGCTGCTTCTGGCCGCCGGACAGCTGCGCCGGGTAGGCGTTCTCCTTGCCCTTCAGGCCGACCAGCTCCATCAGCGACTGTGCGCGGGCGTCGGCCTCCTCCTTTGGCTGATGCTTGACATGGATGGGTGCGTAGCTGATATTCTGTACGCACGTCATGTGCGGAAACAGGTTGAAATGCTGGAAAACCATGCCGGTTTCGGTGCAGATGCGGCGGATTTCCCGCTCTTTTGGATAGCAGACCTTTCCGGCCGCGTTTGTCTCCACGAGCGTTTCGCCGTTGACCACGATGGAACCGGCGGACACCCGCTCCAGACAGTTGATACAGCGGAGCAGCGTCGATTTCCCGGAGCCGGACGGCCCGATGATGGCGACGGTTTCCCCTTTTTGGACGTTGAGATCGACACCGGCCAGCGCCTCACAGTTGGCAAACCGCTTGCGAATCCCCTTCATCATCAAAACATTGTCCACAGGAACTACCTCCGACTTTCTTTGCCTGTGCGCCGTCCGCCAAACAGGCGGCGCGACTGTTTATTCGCCTGCTGCGCCGCAGCGGCGGGCGAGAGCGCCTCAAACCTTGAGAAGTACTGCTCAATCCGCTGGGCAACCAGCGTCAGTAAAAACGCGCAGACCAGATAAATGATCGCCGCAATCAGGTACGCCATCGCGTTGGCGTCGCGGTTGACCGCGCCCTGCGCCGCCTTCATCAGTTCACCGACGCCGATGACGTAGACGAGCGCCGTATCCTTGACCAGTGTGATCGCTTCGTTTGCCACCGGCGGCAGCACACGCTTGACCGTCTGCGGGAGGATGATGCCAAAAATCGTGCGGGCGCGCCCGATGCCGAGCGACTGCGCCGCCTCATACTGTCCGCGGTCGATGCTTTCGATGCCACCGCGATAAATTTCGGCGAGGTAGGCCGCGTAGTTCAGCACAAACGTGATTACCGCCGTCGGGAAGCTGTCCAGCCGGATGTTGCAGCCGATCGGCAGAAAGAAGTAGAAGAAAAAGAGCTGCAGCATCAGCGGTGTGCCGCGGAAAATCCAGATGTACGCCTTGCACAGCCAACGCACCGGCGGAATGCGGCAGATGCTGCCCAATGCCAGCGGGAGGCCAAGCGGCACCGACAGCACCAGTGTCAGAAGGAACAGCTTCAGCGTAATCAGGAAGCCTTCGGCCAGCGACGGCAAAATTCCCTGCGTATAGTGGAGCATCTCAGAAAAACTATCTCCGAAAATATGCATATTTTTTCGACCTTCTCCCGCCGGAAACCCCTCCGGCGCATATTTTTTCCGGCAAATATCGCCGGGCGATTTATCCAGCTAACATGATACCAGAAAAAAGGGCGCTTGTCAACCGCCTGTACAGGTTGCACAGAAAAACAGACCGACATTTTCTGATCTCAGAAAAGTCGGTCTGTTGGTTGGTGCAGCTTTTATTCGAGTGCGGAAAGCGCGTCGGAAATGGTTTTTTCGAAGGCGAGCTTCCCGTATTTATCGACGTCGGCCTTGTTCTTTTCGCCGTGCGTCAGGCAGCCTGCGCCGCCGATGCAGCCGCCGACGCACGCCATGCCTTCGATGAAGTTGGCGTCCAGCACGCCCTTGGAGTACTTCAGAAGGGCGACGCGGCAGGCTTCAATTCCGTCACACGCACACGGCTTCAGCTCGAAATCCTCGAGGCCGTTTTCCTTCAGCCCCTGACGCACCGCGTCGCTGAGGCCGCCGGAGCGGGCAAAGATTCGGCCGAAGTAGGAAGCGTTGTCCAGAATATCCTCCGGCAGGTTGGTGATTTCCAGATCGCGGCTGTCAAACAACGCCTGAAGCTCTTCAAACGTCATCACCGCATCGACATACGGCTTGACCTCGTCGCGCTGAATTTCGGCTTTTTTCGCCGTGCACGGCCCGATAAAGACCACCTTGCAGGGTGCTTCATGCTCCTTGATGTACTTGGAGATCGTCGCCATCGGGGAGAGGTTGTGCGAAATCAGCGATTTCAGCTGCGGGAACGCCTTCTCGATGTAGGTGACGAACGCCGGGCAGCAGGAGCTGGTCAGGAAGCCCTTTTCGGCGAGCTCCTTGGACTCCGCCTTGGCGACCATATCGGCGCCGAGCGCCGCCTCGATGACGGTGTGGAAGCCGAGCTCCTTCAGGCCGGAAATGACCTGGCCGAGCTTGGCATAGGTGAACTGGCTGGAAATGGCCGGTGCAACGACGGCAAAGACCTTGTACTTCGTGTTGTTTTCGCTCTTTTTCAGGATGTCAATGACATCGAGAATGAACGACTTGTCCACGATGGCACCAAACGGGCACTGATACACGCAGGCACCGCACGCGATGCACTTGTTGTTGTCGATGCCGGCGGTCTTGTTTTCGTTCATGTGAATGGCCTTGATCTTGCAGGCGTTTTCACAGGGACGCTTCCGGTTGACGATCGCCGTATAGGGGCAGACCTTGGAGCACGCGCCGCAGTTGACGCACTTCGATTTATCGATGTGCGCGACGTGCTGGTCATCAAACGTGATGGCGCCGACGCGGCAGACATCCTCGCAGCGGTGCGCCAGGCATCCGCGGCAGGCGTTGGTGACTTCGTAGCCGCCGATCGGGCATTCGTCGCACGCAATTTCCAGGACTTCGATGATGTTCGGATTCGAACGATCTCCGCCCATGGCCACTTTCACGCGTTCGCTGAGGATGGCGCGTTCCTTGTAAACGCAGCAGCGCATGGTCGACGTATTCCCCGGGACAATTTTCTTCGGGATATCCAGCAGGTTTTCCGTGAGCGTATCCGCCCACGCCTGACGTGCAACCTCCCGCAGAACCTGATACTTCAAATGTTGTACTTTGGTATCGAATTTCCGCATGGTTCTCCTCCAAAATCAGAAATAGGCGAATGATGACTCATGCGCCGAGCTTCGGCAGAATATTGCATTCAAAGAAATCCTTTGTGGTTTCGGGTGTGACCGAGAAGAATTCGCCGTCAATGGTGGTGCAGACGCCCTTCTGGCACTGTCCCATGCAGAACGTTCCGGCGAGTTCAATCTGTTCCTCCAGCCCCTTTTCCCGGATCAGTTCCTGCAATTGACGGACAACACTGTGGGAGCCTTTGACGTGGCAGGATGAACCGATGCAAACAGTGACTTTCATATTCAAATAGATCCTTTCATATCTGCACCGACCGGTCGCCGGAGCAGATCTTATTGTTCAGATGTGCAAGAGACAACGCCATGTTTTCATATTGAACAGGGATGCTGTCAGGAGTTTCAAGGGTACACGGTGCAAAGCACCAGATGGCCTGAATGCCGCAGGCCAGGAACCGGTCACAGACGGACTGTGCCTCCGAAGCGGGAACCGCAATGACGCCGATGCGAACGTGATGTTCCCGGCAAAAGGGCTCCAGCTCCTCCATGGGGCAAATCAGCTTCCCGCTGTGGCTCCGCTCCCGGGCATGAACCGCAATATCGAACGCTGCGGAAACGTGCAGACCGTATTCTTCAAAACCGCCATAGTCGAGCAGCGCCCGTCCGAGCTTTCCGGCCCCGGCAATCACAACCTGGCTGTCGTCCCCGCCGAGAAACGTTTCAAAGACGTGGATCAGCTGTCTGGTGTCATAGCCGGTGCGCGGGCGTCCGGCACCGCTCACCGCGTTCAAATCCTTCCGCACCTGCACTTCGCCGAGGCCGAGCGCGTGTGCCAGCGTCGTCGCAGAGATGGTTTCCGCCTGCTGCGCCTGCTTCAGATATTTCAGATAGATCGGGATTCGCCCAATGGTTGCTCTGGAGATTTCAGCCTGTTTCATAGTTCCTGCCTTTTGTCGGATATTCCTGCAAGCCGCCGGGATTTACGCACGCTGAGCGGCAGCTGCGTCAGCTGCTTCGTCAAGCTTTTTGTTGCGGAAGTACAGTGCGACATCGATGGAAATTTCGATGAAGTTGAGCACATAGAAGAAGAAGCTCAGATAGAAAATGAAGCCGCTGCTGCCGCTGGTGACCTGAATGATCTTACGCGCAATGCCGCACGCATAGCCGATCAGCAGGAACACTTCAAAGAACAGGCTTTTGCCCTTTGCCGTTCTGGAAACCAGCGATTTCCGGATGGAAATCGGCCAGGACAGACCAAAACAGAAAATTGTCAGCGCCTCGAGAAGATCTGTAATCATAATTTGCAACCTGCTTTCTGTTTATTGCCGACGGTAATCCGGCAGAAGTTTCGGGGAGACGAGGTCGGTGTCGATGCCGGCTGCGGCGCGTTCCGCATCGAATGCGGCGATGTGTGCCAGCGTCAGCTTGCCGACCGTGACATCCTTCGACTGCGCGGCAGCGTGCTGACCGGCGCTCCGGCCAAACACGATCACGTCGAGCAGGGAGTTGCCCATCAGACGGTTGCGGCCATGGATGCCGCCAACGGCTTCACCGGCGACATAGAGGTTTTCCACGCCGGGCGTCATGCCGTCTGCGCGGATTTCCAGACCGCCGTTCTGATAGTGGAGCGTCGGATAGACGAGAATCGGCTCCTTGCGGATATCGATGCCGTAGCTGCCGAACATCCGCATCATGGCCGGGATGCGGCGCTCAATCGTGCCTTCGCCGCCGATCTGTTCGATCATCGGCGTATCCAGCCAGACGGCCTTGCCGTTGCCGGTGTCAATGCCCTTGTTGCGGTCGGAGCATTCGCGGATAATGGATGCTGCGGCGACGTCGCGGGTTTCCAGCGGGTGCATGAAGACCTCGCCGTCGCGGTTGATCAGCTTCGCGCCGAGCGAACGCACCTTTTCCGTGACGAGTGCGCCGAAAATCTGCTGCGGGAATGCCGCACCGGTCGGGTGGTACTGCAGCGTGTCGGCATAGAGCAGCTTGGCACCGGCGCGATAGCCGAGCACCAGACCGTCTGCGGTTGCGCCGTAGTGGTTGGAGGTCGGGAAGCCCTGATAATGCATCCGGCCTGCGCCGCCCGTTGCAATGACGACGGTCTTTGCGCGGGCAACCATCAGCTCTTTCGTTTCCATATTCATGAGGACGGCACCGGCAGCGCGGCCGTTTTCGTCCAGAATCAGCTCAATGGCCGCCGTGAAATCCACCACCGGGATGCCGCGGTTCAGCACTTCATCGCGCAGGGTGCGCATGATTTCCGCGCCGGAATAGTCCTTGGCTGCGTGCATCCGCTTGCGCGAGGTGCCGCCGCCGTGCGTGGTGATCATGGTACCGTCCGGCGCTTTGTCGAATTCGACGCCCAGGTCGTTCAGCCACTGAATGGCGTCCGGTGCGTCGCAGACCAGCTTGGCCAGCAGCTCACGGCGTGCGGCAAAGTGGCCGCCACCAAACGCGTCTAGGAAGTGGATGGCCGGGGAGTCATTCGGCTTGTCAGCCGCCTGAATGCCGCCCTCTGCCATCATGGTGTTCGCGTCACCGATGCGGAGCTTCGTGACGATCATGGCTTTGGCACCGGCTTCGTCGGCTTCAATCGCCGCTGAGGCACCGGCACCGCCGCCGCCGATGATCAGCACATCGACGTCGTAGCGGACATCGGACAGATCAACATCCGACGCGCTGATGCGGCTGTGCGCCTGCAGGATGCTGCACAGCTCATGCGGGACGCTTTCGCCCCGGTTCGGGCCGATCTGCAACGTGGAAAATTCACTTTTTTTGTAATCCGGGTGATAGGCCGCAAGCAGCGTTTCCTTTTCCTGCGCGGTCATGCGAGCCGGTTCACAGGCAATGTTTGCAGCGCGGGCAGCTTCTACTGCCCGAAGGGATTCCTGAAATTCGTTTGCATACATAAGTCAGTCCCGCCTCACTTTTCAATTTCCCGATTGTTGTACAGTTCCTTCAGCTCTTCAACCGGCTTGCCCATCAGCGCTTCGATCAGGTCGGTGAAGGTGCCGTCCTTGATTTCCTGCACGCGGTCGGCCAGGTGCTCGCTCTTCGGCGCCAGGTACTTGCCGTTCAGGCGGCGTGCCAGCATAGCAACCTGCGGATGGGAAATACCAGCCGGGCAACGGGAGGAGCAGACGCCGCACATGACGCAGTCGAAGGATTCCTCCGCGCATTTGTCAAATTCGCCGCGCTGTGCATAGGCAATGTATTGCATGACGTTCAGCGATTGCGTACAGCTCTTGGTGCAGGCGTTGCAGCCGACACAGGCGTAGATTTCCGGATACAGCTGCATCATGATCTGTTCCGTTGGCTTGATTTTGTTGATGTCATAGACCTGCTTGACCAGCGGGAAGAAGGGCAGCGTCGCGACATACATATTGTTTTCGACCTTGGTCTGGCAGGCCAGGCAGGTTTTCAGTTCCCGGTCACCCTGGATGCGGTAAATCGTTGCGCAGGCGCCGCAGAAGCCGTTCCGGCAGCCGCAGCCGCGAACCAGCTGGTATCCGGCATATTCCATGGCGCGCATGATCGTCAGATCGTCCGGTACGCTGTAGCGCTTGCCGAACAGATAAACGTTGACCATGTTTTCCATCATGCATACACTCCTTTTTGTATCCGGGAGCAGGCAGGCCAACAGTCGCAGCCGTGGCCTGCCCTTCCCGCAATGCAATCTTTAATATTCGTTCGGCAGTTCATCCAGCTCATCGCAGCGGAAAACCGGCCCGTCCTTGCAGACGTACTTGGAGCCGATGTTGCAGCGGCCGCATTTGCCGATGCCGCACTTCATGCGGAGCTCCATCGTGGTATAGACCTGTGTCTTGTCGAAGCCCAGCTCCTGCAGACCGGCCAGCGTGAACTTGATCATGATCGGCGGGCCGCAGAGCACTGCGATTTTATCGGTCGGGAACTGGAGTTCCTTGACGTAGTTCGGAACGAAGCCGACGTGGCCGTCCCATTCCGGCTGCTCGCGGTCAATGGTCAGGTGGACGGTGACGCCCGTATCCTGTGTCCATTCTTCGACAATTTCGCGGTAATCGACGAGATCCTGCATACTGCGGGAGCCGTAGACGATGTCGATTTTGCCGTAACGGTCGCGGTAATGGCGGCAGTAGTTGATGACGGAGCGCAGCGGCGCCAGGCCGATACCACCTGCGATAAAGAGCAGGTCATGACCGGCAAATGCCGTATCCACCGGGAAGCCGTTGCCGTAGGGGCCACGGATGGTAATCTGCTGGCCGACCTCCATCGAGTGGAGCCATTCGGTCACGCAGCCGCATTTTTTGATGGAAAACTCCATGAATTCCGTATTCGTGGGCGAGGACGTGATGGAGAACATGGCCTCACCGACGCCCGGCATGGAGAGCATGGCGCACTGGCCAGGCTTGTGTTCAAACGCCTTTTTGCCGTCCGGCGTGACCACGCGGAAGGTTTTGACATCCGGTGTATCAATACGGATGTCCGTTACCACGCCGATGGCCGGCATCAACGGTTCTTTCATCTCAGGCATTTTCGCGACCTCCCAGTGTTTTCATGACCTTGACGATGTTCATTTGGATGGGGCACTTTGCCACGCAGCGGCCGCAGCCGACGCAGGAAAAGACGCCATCGTTGTTGGTCGGATAATAGACCAGCTTGTGCATAAAGCGCTGACGGAAGCGTTCCAGCTGCGTCAGACGCGGCTGGCCGGCAGACATCTTTGTAAATTCGGAATACATACAGGAATCCCAGCAGCGGAAGCGGCGGATGCCGTGTCCGGTGTTGAAATCCTGAATATCGTAGCACTGGCAGGTCGGGCAGACAAACGTGCAGGTGCCGCAGCCGAGGCACGTTTCGGACAGCTCCTTCCACTCCGGTGCATTGAAGAAGGCGGACGTTTTACCGTCGCCGAAGGCGTCGGCCTTCAGGTCAGCCAGCGGCAAACGCGCAAGGCGCTCAGCAATCTGCTGCTTCTGCTCGTCAACGGCCGTCTCTTCGCCCGGCTCCGTGACGGCTTCCAGCGCTTTCAGCGCCGCTTCGCCCTTCTCTGTCTGCGCCTTCAGATACAGCGTATCCTCGGTTTTCCAGCAGGCGACATCCCCGGCCGGGTTGGCCGCGTCGATGCCGAACGTGCCGCAGAAGCAGGTTTCTGCCGGTCTGGTGCAGGCCAGCGAGAAGATCACAGCGTGTTCGCGGCGGTTCTGATAATACGAATCGACCGGATCCGCCAGGAAGACGCGATCAAGAATGTCAAAGCTCTTCACATCGCAGGCGCGGACGCCGAACAGGACAAAATCCTCACATTCGTCACGCGTGTCCACGATATCCAGCTGCTTGCCTTCGACCTTGAAGTCCATCAGGTTTTCCGTCTGCGGGAAAAAGAAATCCTTGGCGCTGCGCACCGTATTCAGAGCGTCCGACCAGGTCTTTCCGCTTTCCCAGCGCTCATACTTCGCACCGGCCTTTGTGTCCACCGGCAGATACAGCGCGGCGTTCTCCGCAATCGCTGCAAAGAGCGCGTCCAGTTTGTTCAACGCAATTTTACGCATGTCCGTGCCTCCCTGCCGCTTCGCCCGGTTCGATATCGTCTGTCTGATAGTTGACAATCGGTGCCCGGCTGCCAACGGTTTCACCCGCCTGATACTCGCCGTAGAACCGGTCAATATCGTGGATGAACTTCCGGTTCAGCAGATGCAGCGGGATGTGCTGCGGGCAGACGCGGGAGCATTCGCCGCAGTCGGTGCAGCGACCGGCGACGTGGAACGCCCGGATGACATGGAACAGCTTTTCCTCGAACGAGTTGGCCGCCGCCTTATTGGCCGCGCCGGAGTTCGGGTTGTCAAAGACACATTTTTCGCAGGTGCAGGCCGGGCAGACATCGCGGCACGCGTTGCAGCGGATGCAGCGGGACAGCTCGTTCTGCCAGAAGGCGAACCGTTCATCGGCGGTCATCTGTTCCAGTGCTTCGACCTCGTCAAAGCGGCCGGAATCGAGCGTTTCGCCGTCTTCGCCCAGCAGCTCGTCATAAGCGACGTGTTTTTTCGATTTGCAGTGTGTGCAGCGATCCGGCAGCAGCTCGGCGCGGTCAAAGGTCTGTTCGCCGTCATACAGCGTTTCGACAACGACCCGATCCCCGTCCTCACGGATGGCGGCAATGCCGTCCACGCGTTCGCGGATGCGGCTGACATCGAGCATCCCGTCGCACGGGACGCCGACCACATAGACCTTTTCGCGGTCAAAACGGTGCTCCGTCAGCAGCTGGTTAAAGCTGTAGGTATCGCACGGCTTGAGAAATACCAGAACCTTGCCGTCACCCTTGGCGGTTTCGCGGATCAGGTATTTGGAAAAATTCGCGCCGCAGAAATCGTTCCAGAGGAAGTCCTTCTCCAGAGCTTCCACGGAGGTGAACAGGGCGGGCGTCACATCATATGCAAATTCGCCGCGTTTCCAGCCCAGAACACGATCCACGGTACCGGCGGCCAGCAGGCTTCCGGCTTTGTCGATCAGCGCGTCTCGTCCGATTGTTTGCATCGTAAATCCTCCAATCTCCTGTTTTCTCCGAGTGCCGCAACGGTTGCGGCGAAATCATTCATCGTGGCGGCAAACTTGGCACCTTCCGCCGCGGACACCCATTCAACACGGGTGCGCTCCCGCTCAATGCCGAGGTAGTCGAGCATGGAGAAGAGCAGCGCCATACGGCGGCGGGTATAGTAGTTGCCGGAGGTGTAATGACAGTCACCCGGATGGCAGCCGCAGAGAATGACGCCGTCCGCGCCGCGCTGGAAGGCGCGGAGAACAAACAGCGGATTCACCCGGCAGGAACAGGGTACGCGGATGATCTTGACATCCGCCGGATAGCTCAACCGGTTGTTCCCGGCGAGATCGGCGCCCGCATACGAGCACCAGTTGCAGCAAAATGCCACAATCAGCGGTTTATATCCTTTTTCTTGTGTTTCTACTTGCATATTGCGTCAACCTCCGCCATGATTTGCCGCGTCAGGAATCCGCGCAGATCCATTGCACCGGACATACACGCCACGGTGCAGGCACCGCAGCCCTGACAGACAGCCTCGTTGACAACCGCGACACGACGGCGCTTGGTTGTCCGGTCAGGCATTCTGAAATCCTTTTCCTCATAGGTGATGGCGCCGTACGGGCAGACGTTCGCACAGGTCGAACAGCCGTTGCACATCATTTCGTCCGAATGCGCCACGCAGGCGTTTCCGGTCAGCTTGTCTTTCGCGAGGAGGCCGATGACCTTGGATGCGGCCGCACCGGCCTGTGCGACGGTTTCCGGAATGTCCTTCGGGCCCTGGCAGGTACCGGAGAGGAAGACACCGGCCGTCGGGCTTTCCACCGGGCGCAGCTTCGGATGCGCTTCCGTGAAGAAGTCGTTGGTGTCCATGCTGGCCGTCAGCATGGTGGCCAGCGGGCGCGCCGATGCATCCGGCTCGATGGCGGCGGCCAGAACGACCAGATCCGCGTCGATGTGTACCTGTTTGCCGTAGATCAGATCGGAGCCCTGCACCTTGAGCTTTTTGCCCTCCGGCGAGACCTTGCCGACCATACCCTTGATATAGTGGACGCCGTATTCCTCCACGGCGCGGCGATAGAATTCGTCAAAGTTCTTACCCGGCGTACGGACGTCGATGTAGAAGACGTAGACCTCCGTATCCGGATATTTGTCGCGGATGAGCATCGCGTGCTTGGCGGTGTACATACAGCAGATCTTGGAGCAGTATTCCTTGCCCTTGTCTGCACAGGCCGCGCAGCGGGAGCCGACGCACTGCACAAACACGATGGTGTGCGGGTGCTCACGGTCAGACGGGCGCAGCAGCGTACCGCCGGTCGGGCCTGCGGCGTTCATCAGGCGCTCCAGCTCCAGCGACGTGATGACGTCCTTGGACTGGGCGTAGGCGTATTCGTCAAACGGCTCCATGGAGATCGGGTTGAACCCGGTCGCCACGACGATGGCACCGTATTTTTCCTCGAGCAGCTCATCCTTGGCCTGGTAATCGATGGCACCGGCCGAGCAGACCTTGGAGCAGACGCCGCACTTGCCGGTTTTCAGCATCATGCAGTGTGCCGGGTCGATGGTTGCAACCTTCGGAACGGCCTGCGCAAACGGGATGTAGATGGCGCGGCGCTGATCCATGCCGAGGTTGAATTCATTCGGGATGTTTTTCTGCGGACATTTTTCCGTGCAGAGGCCGCAGCCGGTGCAGACGTCTTCCTTGACGTAGCGCGCACGGCGCTTGATGGTCACGTCGAAATTGCCGACGAAGCCCTTGACCGCAGTGACCTCCGAATAGGAGAAAATCCGGATTTTGTCGTTCTGCGCGACATCCACCATTTTCGGCGTCAGAATACACGCAGCGCAGTCGAGCGTCGGGAAGGTCTTGTCGAGCTGCGCCATTTTACCGCCGATGGTCGGCTTGGTTTCCACGATATCGACCGGGAAGCCGGCATCTGCAATATCCAGAGCGGTCTGGATCCCGGCGATCCCGCCGCCGATGACCAGCGCACGCTTGGTGACCGGGCTCTCGCCGGGGGTCAGCGGTGTGTTCAGATGCACCTTGGCGACAGCGGCACGCGCCAGCACAATGGCCTTTTCCGTACCGGTCAGCTGATCCTTATGCACCCAGGAGCACTGCTCGCGGATGTTGGCGATTTCCACCATGAAGGGGTTCAGACCGGCAGACGCCGCCGTCTTGCGGAAGGTCGCCTCGTGCATCCGTGGGGAGCAGGAGCAGACGACAATTCCGGTCAGGTGATGCTCGGCAATGGCGTCCTTGATCATGTTCTGACCGGCCTGCGAGCACATATATTGATAGTCCGTGGAGAAAACAACACCCGTCTCATGCGAGAGCGCTTCAGCAACGGCTTTCACGTCGATCGTCCCTGCAATGTTGGTACCGCAGTGACAGACAAAA
Organism: uncultured Oscillospiraceae bacterium; assembly: GCA_964448855.1. GTDB lineage: Bacteria > Bacillota > Clostridia > Oscillospirales > QAMX01 > QAMX01. Next base: position 39,952 of record CAYUXI010000009.1, read on the forward strand.
ACTCCGATTCTTTGCATGGTTTTGCTTCTCCTTTCTTATTTCGAATATTTCCGCATGGCGCTGACGACCGCCTGCTGCGGCAGATCGGGGTCGGCTTCCGCAAAAGCCGGCAGATCATTCGCCGTCAGGTGGTTGGCACCCTTCTGGCGGATCACACTGAGGCGAACCGCTTCCACCAGCTTCGCCGGTTCGACGCCGCGGGGGCAGCGATCCACACAGGCAAAGCAGGACAGGCATTGATAAATTGATTTCGACTGCATCAGCGCTTCAATGTCACCGGTTTCCACCAGGTACACAAACTGATGCGGATGATATTCCATTTCGTCATAGGCAGGGCACGTTCCGGAGCATTTGCCGCAGCGCATACATTTGCGCGGGTTGACGCCGCTCATTTCCAGGATTTGCTCTTTCAGACGATCAGATTGTCTTTCCATGCACGATCCTCACTCATATCCTCAGATTTCCAGACCGAGTGCTTCGGCAAGCAGCTCGGTAAAATAGACGACAGGCACAGGGCTGCCGTTTTTCACCAGGTTATAGCTGCACAGCGGGCACGCCGTCACAATGCGCTCGGCCCCGTGTGCCGCCGCGCTCTCGCTGACGGCGCGGCTCTTCTTTTCCGCCGATTCCGCATTCTCCAGCGCGACATATCCGCCGCAGCATTCGTTTCTCATGGGGGAAATCACCGGTTCTGCGCCGAGCGCCCGGATGAAATCCTCGAGAATCTGCGGATTTTCCACATTGTCAAACTGCATCACCTTGCCGGGGCGCAGCAGCATACAGCCGTAATAGCCGGCGATCTTCTGCCCGGTCAGCGGGTGCTTGACCGCCTGACGCAGCTTGTCAAAGCCGATGACGTCGCGCAGCAGCTCCAGATAGTGATACACCTGGGTTTCACCGGCATACGGTGCAGCGCCGGTGTGATCCTGCGCCAGGTAGCGGTTGACCTTTCCGGCGAATTCCGCGTCCGTCTGCATGGCGTGATTCGTCTGCTTGATGACGTTATGGCAGGCGGAGCAAACCGTGACAAGCGGCTGACCGGCATCCCGCGCCGCAATCAGCGCACGAACGCTGGACAGCTTGGATGCGATTTCATCCTTCGCGCTGACGAATACGCCGCCGCAGCACTGCCAGTTTTCCGGTTCGCACATTTCGACGCCGAGGGCTTCCGCCGCTGCACGGGCGCAGCGATCGAGCGTTTTGGCCTTGGTGCGGAGTGTGCAGCCCGGAAAATAAGAGACTTTCATCATAGATGACCTAACCCCTTTCTTGCGGTTTCGCCCGGTCAGGCCATCTGCTCCGGATGAAACACCTCATCAAACCGTTCCGCCGTCAGGAAGCCGAGCGCAACGCAAGCTTCTTTTAATGTGATATCCTCTTTGTAGGCTTTTTTGGCCACCTTTGCGGCATTTTCATAACCGATATACGGGTTCAGCGCCGTGACGAGCATCAGCGAGTGATACAGGTTGTTGCGCATTTTCTCCCGGTTGGCCGTGATGCCGACCGCGCAGTTGCGGTTGAAGGAGCAGACCGCCTCCGCCAGCAGGCGAGCCGACTGCAGGAAGTTGTAGGCAATGACGGGCATGAAGACGTTCAGCTCAAAGTTGCCCTGCGAGGCGGCAATGCCGACGGCTGTATCGTTGCCCATAACCTGAACGGCCACCATCGTCACAGCTTCGCACTGTGTCGGGTTGACCTTGCCGGGCATGATCGAGGAGCCCGGCTCATTTTCCGGAATCCGGATTTCGCCCAGACCGTCCCGCGGGCCGGAGGCCAGCCAGCGAACGTCGTTGGCAATTTTCATCATATCGCAGGCCGCCGCTTTAATGGCGCCGTGCGCAAACACGACCTCATCCTTGGAGGTGAGTGCATGGAATTTGTTGGATGCGGTGATAAAGGGCTTGCCTGTCAGCTCCGCGACCTTCTGCGCGACCAGGACGTCAAAGCCCTTCGGCGCGTTCAGACCGGTGCCAACGGCTGTGCCGCCGAGCGCCAGCTCATACAGCGGGCGAACCGCCAGACGCAGCAGCTCCACGTCGCGCTCCAGGCTGGAACGCCAGCCGGAGATTTCCTGGCTGAAGCGAATCGGAACAGCGTCCTGCAGGTGGGTACGGCCGGACTTGACGACGTCCTCATTTTCCGCTTCCAGGCGGCGGAACGTCTCAATCAGACCTTCGAGCGCGGGAATCAGCTGATCCTCCAGTGCGCAGACGGCAGAAATGGAAATTACCGTCGGGAACGTGTCGTTGGAGGACTGGCTCATGTTGATATCGTCATTGGGGTGGCAGAGCTTCTGACCGGCAATCTGGTTGGCGCGGTTGGCGATGACCTCGTTGGCGTTCATGTTGGACTGCGTCCCGGAGCCTGTCTGCCAGACGACGAGCGGGAAGTGGTCATTCAGCTGTCCGGCGATGACCTCATCGCAGGCCGACTGAATGGCTGCCAGCTTTTCGGCCGTCATTTTTTCCGGTTTCAGCTCGGCATTGGCCTGTGCGGCAGCCTTTTTCAGGACGCCGAATGCATGGGTCACTTCGACGGGCATGGTTTCGATGCCGACGCCGATTTCGAAATTTTCATGACTTCTCTGGGTCTGTGCGCCCCACAGCCGGTCGGCCGGGACCTTCATTTCGCCCATTGAATCGTGTTCTGTGCGGTATTCCATGAATTGAACTCCCTTTTTGTGTGTTTGATGAGGCGCTTAGATTTCCAGGCTGTTGATGACTTCTTTCAGCGTATCGGCGCTGTGGCGCAGCTGTGCAATTTCCTCATCCGTCAGCGGAACGTTGACCTTGCCGCGGACGCCGTTGTGGCCGACCATGTTCAGCGTGCTGAGGCAGACGTCGTCAATCCCGTATTCGCCGTGCATCATGGTGGAAACGGTCATGGTGGTGTCGATGCCGACCAGCAGCGATTTGCAGATGTGGCAGACGGAGACGGAGACGGCATAGAAGGTAGCACCCTTGCGCGCAATCACGCGGCCGCCGGATTTCTTGACATACTGCGTGATTTCATCGTAGTTCAGCTCCGGCGCGGAAATGCCCGGAACGGTCAGCAGGCGCTGGCAGTCCTGAATCGGGACGTTGGAGATGTTGGCCACCGACCAGGGAATAAAGGAAGAATCGCCGTGTTCACCGAACACATAGGCGTGAACGTTGCTCTGGTTGATGTTGTAGTATTCGGAGAGACGTGCGCGGAGACGCGCCGTATCCAGAATGGTACCGGAGCCGATGATCCGGTTTTCCGGCAGGCCGGACAGCTTGTGGAAGGTATAGGTCAGGATGTCAACCGGATTGCTGACGATGATGTAGGTGGCATCCGGTGCATACTTGGTGACTTCCGGAATGATCTGCTTGGTGATGTTCACGTTGGTCTGTGCCAGCTCCAGACGGGTCTGACCCGGCTTGCGGGCAATACCGGAGGTGATGATGACGATGTTGGAGTTCGCCGCATCGCGATAGTCACCGGCATAAATCGTGCAGGGCCCGCAGAAGGGCGTACCCTGTCGAATATCCAGCGCTTCACCCAGCGCCTTTTCGTTGTTGATATCGATCATGACGATCTCAGAGGCAAGACCCATGACCGTCAGGGTATAGGCAATGGTGGAGCCCACGCTGCCGGTACCGATGATGGAGATTTTGTTCATAACGCACCTTCTCTATGATACTTTCATAATTGTCGTTCTATTATAACATGATTCGACGCGGTTTGCAATTGCCTCTTTCTCAAATCGCTATTGCTTTTATCGATATCGAGCAAGCGATTTGAAAAAGCACTCACTACACTTTGGAGTTTTGGGATGAACCGTTGTGAATACAAGTGATCACGCAAAAAACAGTTTTTCCCTCGACTTCCATCGTCCGGGAGGCGCTGGGGCAATTCGGTGATGTGGGTGGATATTGGAACATGCGGGAGCGTGTGTCAAAAACCGCCCCGGCTCGGTGTAGAGTCGGGGCGGTTTGGGATATCTTATATTTTGGTCGTGAAGCCTGGCTCAGCGTTTCAGCCGGTCACATCAGCCATTTGATTCCGGTTCGCCGCCCAGCTGTGGGTTCCATTGCTTCACCCGTTCGTGCAGTCTACCGTTACGCTTGCCGTGCGACTGCGGGCACAGTGCTTCATCCGGTTGCAAAATCCTGTCATTTCAGGTTTACCGCGTAACTACGGGTTACGCGGTTCCGCCAGGTGTACAGGCTTGCCGTTTCGCGTTCACCGTGCATTTGCGGGTTACGCCGCTTTGCCTGGTCGCGTCAGCTGTTTGGTTCAGGTTTACTGCGTAACTGTGGGTTACGCCGCTCCACCGGGTGTACAGGCTTGCCGTTTCGCGTTCACCGTGCATTTGCGGGTTACGCCGCTTTGCCTGGTCGCGTCAGCTGTTTGGTTCGGGTTTACTGCGTAACTTCGGGTTACGCCGCTCCACCCGCTCGCACAGGCTCACCGCGCATCTTCGGGTTACGCCGCCCGAGTGCACATCGCTTTCCCCGCTCGTGCTGCGATTCGTTTCCGGCAGGGTGCGTCAGCGGAGGAGTCCGCAGACGAGTTCGGAATAGCCGGCCGGGTCTTCCAGCGGGAAGCCGGCGATCAGCAGTGCCTGTGCGTAGAGGATTTTGGCGTATTTTTCCGCCAGCTCCCGATCCGACGCGAAGGCATTTTTCAGCTGTGCAAAGACCGGATGGTCGCCGTTCAGCTCCAGCACGCGCTGCGCCTTGACCTTGTTCTCGCCGGGGATGGCCGCGAAATATTTCTCCATTTCCAGCGTTACATTGCCCTCGCTGGTCAGGCAGACCGGGTGCGAAACGAGCTTATGTGAAATGCGGACGGCGGACACCTCGTTGCCGAGCGTCTCCTTCACGAAATCGAGCAGCGCCTTATTGTCCTCGTTCTTCTGTTCGGTTTCCTTCTTTTCCTCTTCGGTTTCCAGCTCCAGATCGTCACGGCTGACGTTCTTGAACTTCTTCTCATCGACCTGGCCGAGAATCTCCACGACGAACTCATCGACCTCGTCGGTCATGTAGAGGACGTCGAAATCCTTGGCGCGCAGCCGTTCAATCTGCGGCAGTGCGCTGACCTTGGCCAGATTTTCACCGCAGGCGTAGTAGATATACTTCTGCTCCTCCGGCATGGCCTTGCAGTAGTCATCCAGCGTGATCAGCTTGTCCGATTTCGCGCTGGCAAACATCAGCAGGTCGGAGAGCATCTCGCGGTGTGCGCCGAAGTCGGACACAACGCCGTATTTGAGCTGCAGGCCAAAGAGCTTGTAGAATTTGGCATACGTCTCCGGCTCATCGTCCATCATTTTCTTCAGCTCGCGCTTGATGCGCTTCTCGATGTTCTGCGCAATGACACGCAGCTGCTTGTCGTGCTGCAGCAGTTCACGGGAGATGTTCAGCGAAAGGTTGTCCGAATCGACAACACCCTTGACAAACCGGAAATGCTCCGGCAGCAGCTCGGCACAGCGGTCGAGAATCATGACGCCGTTGGAATACAGCTGAAGCCCCTTCTCAAAATCCTTCGTATAGTAGCCATACGGCACAGAGCCCGGAATGAAGAGCATCGCCTTGAAGGAAATCAGACCCTCGGCTTCGATGCGGATGACCTTCAGCGGTGCCTCGTTGTCGTAGTATTTCTCCTGATAGAAGGCGAAGCAGTCTTCATCGCTGACCTCGGCCTTCGGGCGCTGCCAGATCGGCACCATGCTGTTGACGGTTTCCGCCTCGGTATACGTTTCGTAGGTCGTCTTTTTCTTGCCGTCTTCATCGACCTCGTCGGATTCGACCGGGCGGGACTTCTCAATGTCCATGACGATCGGGAAGCGGATGTAGTCCGAATATTTCCGAATGATGCGGCGCAGCTCATACGTATCCAGGAATTCGCTGTAGGATTCGTCCTCGCTGTCCGGCTTCAGGTAGAGAATGACATCGGTACCGCTTTCGGCGCGTTCCGCCGGGGAAACCGTATACCCGTCTGTGCCGGTGGATTCCCAGACGTTCGCCGCGTCCTCTCCGAACTTGCGGGAGACGACACGCACCTTTTCCGCGACCATGAAGGCGGAGTAGAAGCCGACGCCGAACTGGCCGATGATGTCCACGGTTTTGTCCTCTTTGTCCTGCTCGGTCAGGTTATTTTTGAACGCGAGCGACCCACTGCGGGCGATGACGCCGAGGTTCGATTCCAGATCTTCCTCACTCATGCCGATGCCGTTGTCCGAAATGGTCAGCGTCCGTGCATCCTTGTCAGGCGTGACGGTGATTTTCAGATCTTCCCGCGCAGTGGTGACGGTCTGGTCCGTCAATGCCCGATACGCGAGCTTGTCAATTGCGTCGGAGGCATTGGAAATCAGCTCCCGGAGGAAGATTTCCCGGTGTGTATAGACGGAATTGATCATCATGTCGAGAATCCGTTTGGATTCGGTTTTGAATTGTTTTTTGGCCATAACAAACATCCTTTCATGCCGGCGGACTGGTGGCTGCCGGGCAAAATGGATCCGGCTCCCGTTGCAATAAAAAGAGCGGAAACGGAATCATACAAAGTATTATTATACCCTTTTTTGCCCCATTTGTCAATCTCCTGATCGAACAAATGAACGCCTCGATTTGCAGCCGGCTGAAGCCGTACCGCGAAAAAATCAGACAGATTCCGAAAAGTGTCTGATTTTTTTTGCAAAAGTCATTTTTTGTCCATCGATACCGGAGGGCATTTGATGTAAAATAGAGCTGTGGCGGTGGACGGAGCTGCATCGCCGACAAAGGAGGCTTCCGCATGAGACAGGTCAAACACATCGCGCTGTCGGCCGTCCTGGCCGTTGCCGGTCTGTGCCTGATTTTGCGGCCGACCGGCTTTGTCTGGCTCATCGGCGGCGTCTGCGTCCTGATCGGTGCCGCACAGCTGATCGGCAGCCTTCTGAACATCTGCATCACGGCGGGCACCGTCAAGGTCGTCGATCAAAAACAACAGATAGAGGTTGACTATGAAATCCGTGACTGAAATATCAATGGAACGATTCACCGTGCATTCGGAGCAGGATGGGCTGGCGCTGGCGGGGATCGCCGTTCGCCCGGTTCACGTCGTGCCGTGTGGCGTCCTGCAGATTGCACATGGTATGATTGAACACAAAATGCGCTACCTGCCGTTTATGCAGTGGATGGCAGAGCACGGCTACGCCTGCGTGATTCACGACCACCGCGGCCACGGTGAAAGCGTAGAATCGCCGGACGCGCTCGGCTATTTCGGCGAAAACGGCGGCGATGCGCTCGTGCGGGATCTGTATCAGGTCACCGGCTGGGCGAAGCGGCGCTTCGGCCGGACGCCGTATTTCCTGCTGGGGCACAGCATGGGCTCGCTGGCGGCGCGTGTCTATGTCCGCCACTACAGCCGTGCGCTCGATGGGCTGATTCTCATCGGCTCGCCCAGCCGCCAGCCGGGCTGCGAAACGGCTGAGCGGCTGCTCGGCCGCCTCACGCGTGACGAGCACCGCCGGAACGATCAGTTGGAGCGCATCTTTGAGGAATTCTTTGAGCACCGCTATCGCAGTGAAAACCTGCCGAATTCGTGGATTTGCTCCGACCCCGCCGTTGTCGCGCAGCACAACGACGACCCGCTCTGCACCTACACGCTGACGCTCAACGGCTATCGTTCGCTGCTGTGGCTGATGCATGAGGCGTATGATATGCCGCACGGCTCGGCGGCCTGCCCGGAGCTGCCGGTTCGCTTTTTGTCCGGCGCGGAGGATGTCTGCCTGGGCAATCGCCGCCGATTCACGGATGCCGTCCGGCGGATGCATCTCGCCGGGTACCAGAACGTGTCCGCCCGCCTGTTTCAGGGAATGCGCCACGAAATCCTGCTGGAAACGGGACATCAGCGCGTATATCAGGAAATTTTGCGCTTTCTGAATCCAATTGCGGGTATCGAAATCGCAGACACAAGGGAGACGGTTCAATGAAAATCCTGATGGTCATCGACCAATTCTACGACGCCAACAACGGCATGACGATCTCGGCGCGCCGCTTTGTGCAGGTGCTGCGGCAGCACGGCCACGACGTCCGCATTGCCTCCACCGGCTCGCCGGAGCTGCTGGCGGACGGCGAAACGGCGTATCTCATGGAAAAGCAGACGGTGCCCGTCTTTGACCGGCTGATCGCCTCACAGGGCATGACGTTTGCCAAAACGGACGAGGCGCAGCTGGAAGCGGGCATCGCCTGGGCCGATGTCGTGCATTTCGTCGTGCCGTTCGCGCTGACGCACCACGGCATCCGCATCGCCAAGCGGCTGCACAAGCCGTTCACGGCGGCGTTCCATGTGCAGCCGGAAAACATCTCCTCCTCCGTCCATCTGGGCAACGCCCATCTGGTCAATTCAGGCATCTATCACTGGTTCCGCTCGTACGTCTATCAGGATTGCCGCCACATCCATTGCCCGAGCGCGCTGATCGCCGGTGAGCTGCGGCGCCACGGCTATACCGGGCAGCTGCACGTCATATCCAACGGGATTGACCCGGATTTTACCTATCGGAAGCAGCCGAAGGACGATTCGCTGGCGGGGAAATTCGTCGTGCTGATGATCGGCCGGCTGTCGATTGAGAAGCGGCAGGACGTCCTGATCGACGCCGTTGCCCGCTCGAAGCACCGCGATTCGATTCAGCTGGTGCTGGCCGGAAAGGGGCCGCGCCGTCAGGCGCTGGAGCATCAGGCGGAGAAGCTGGGGCTTTCGGTACGGTTCGGCTTTTACCCGAAGCCGGAGCTTTTGGAGCTGATCGCGATGAGCGACCTCTACGTTCACACGTCCGACGCGGAAATCGAGGCGATGAGCTGCATGGAGGCGTTCGCGTGCGGGCGCGTTCCGGTGATTGCTGACAGCCCGAAAAGCGCCACGCCGCAGTTCGCGCTGGATCGCCGCAGCCTGTTCGAAGCCGGAAACAGCAGCGACCTGGCCGATCACATCGATTACTGGCTGGAGCATCCGGAGGAGCGCATTCAAATGGAAACCGCCTATGCGGAGCTGGCAAAGCAGTACAATCTGGAAGCGTGTGTCCGTCAGGCGGAGGCCATGTTTGAGCAGGCCATCGCCGAAAACGAGGCACAGGAGGAAGCGCCTCATGCGTAGGAGCCCGAACCGGCAGGAGGCGCACCGCGACGAGGACGGGCACGTTTTGCATCTCTGGCAGCCGTTTCACTTTCAGACCGGCATGGGCTACGATTACCGCCGCCGTGCCTGGTATCAGCGGGCGCTGACGGCGGTCGTCCGCACCTTCGCCGCCTGCATTTTGTGGGTCTATGAGCGGCTGGTGCTTGGCTTTCGCATCGTCGGCCGCGAAAACCTCAGCCGGTGCATGGAGGGCGGCATGGTGACGGTTTGCAACCACATCCACCCGCTCGACTGCACGATGGTCGATCTGGCGCTGTATCCGCGCCGCGTCCACTATGTGACGTTCGAGAGCAACTTCCGCATTCCGGTCGTCCGGCACCTGATTCGCGTGCTGGGCGGTGTGCCGCTGCCGAAAAACCCGGTCAAGCTGCTGGAGCTCTTTCGCGCGATGGAGGCTGCCGCGCACGACGGTGCCGCCGTCCATATCTACCCGGAGGGCGTGCTGATTCCGTACAGCGATGCGCTGCGCCCGTTCCAAAACGGCGCGTTTCGGTTTGCCGTGCGCGGACAGATGACGGTCGTGCCGATGGTGATTGAGCAGGCCGCGCCGACCGGCTGGCGCAAATGGCTGAAGCGCCGTCCCTGCCTGACGCTGCACATTCTGCCGCCGCAGGCGGTGGATCGTTCGCTGCCGTCAAAAAACGCGGCGGCGGCGCTGGAGCGGGACTGCCAGACGGCCATGCAGCACCGGCTGACGCTCTGCCGCCAGCCCAAGCAGACGAATCAAAAGGGAAGCAGGCGATTGGCCTGACGAAACAGGAGGTGTCGGTCGCATGACCTATGAAGATGAAAATACGAATCAGCTGCTGCGGGAACTGCCAAAAATCGCGGAAAATCAGTGGCTTCGGGAACGGATGTATGACTTTCTGAAGGTGCTTCAGAAGTACCGGGCAGCGATTCGGGAAATGACAACCAAGCTGGAGGTGCTGGATGACGAATTCAGCGTCCAGCATCACCATAACCCCATTCACCACATTGAGAGCCGCCTGAAATCGGCGGAGAGCATCACGGCCAAGCTGAAGAAAAACGGCTTTCCGCTGACGCTCGAATCGTTGCAGGAAAACCTGACGGACATCGCCGGTGTGCGCGTAATCTGCTGCTATATCGACGATATCTACCGCCTGTCCGATATGCTGCTGCGCCAGACGGATATTGAGCTGATCGCCAAAAAGGACTACATCCGGGATCCGAAGCCGAACGGCTACCGGAGCCTGCACCTTGTGGTGCGGCTGCCGATTTTTCTGTCGGAAAAGACGGTCTATGTGCCGGTCGAGGTGCAGATCCGGACAGTCGCCATGGATTTCTGGGCGAGCCTGGAGCATTCGCTGCGCTATAAGCCGCAGGAGGAAATCCCGAACGGCATCGATGCAGAGCTGCTGGACTGCTCCGAGCGCGTCGCCGAGCTGGATCGGCAGATGCAGGCAATTTTCCGCCGCATTCAGCAGGCCAGACGCGAAACAGACGTGTAGCAAAGCGCCCCCGCTGTCGAAGAAACGACAGTGGGGGCGCTGTTTTTTGAATGCGTTGGGGCGGCTATTCGGCGTTTCTCGAATAGAACCAGACGCCGACGGCACCGACGAGGAAGAGAAGAATCCCGGCGGGGATTTCCAGACCACCCGGAACGTGCGGCATACTGCGGAAAATTTCCAGCACGGAGCCGAGGACGAAGCCGATGATGCAGAAGTAGGTCGGGCCGGGGTAGCGGTTCATGGCTTTTTCCAGCAGCCGCGTTGTCAGCAGCACACCGGCGACCAGACCGAGCCCCAACGGGAGCAGGAACATCAGGTCAAAGGTTTTCGGCTGAAGCGCCGTCATGAAGCGGGTGTGCAGGGAGAAGACCGCGAGGATGGAGGAAAAGCTGATGCCGGGCAGAATCAGCGCAACAGCCAGCGGCAGTCCGAGCAGGAAGAGGATGCAGAAATCCCGGACGCCGTGCCCGTCGATGGCGAACAGGTCGGACGGGACGAACGCGGTGGCCAGTGCGAGGCCGAAGCCGATCAGCAGAAACAGGACGGAGCGGACGGAGAAGCCGCCGTGCGATTTGCGGACGAGCAGCGGGAAGCTGCCGGCAATCGCTCCGGCGAACAGGCAGAGCATCGGCACCTCCCAGAGCTCCACCAGCATGAGCAGGAGCTTGGCACAGAAAACAAGGCCGATGACGCCACCGAGCGCCACGGAGCCGAGAAAGAGCAGGTTCTTTTTGACGTTTTTGAAGAACGAAGCGACTGCCGCAACGAGCTGATCGTAAATGCCGAGGATGATGGCGGTGGTGCCGCCGCTGACGCCGGGAATCAGCATCACGGCGCCGATGATCAGGCCGTAAAGGATGTTTTTCAGCAGGGAAAACAGCGATTCTGAGGTGGAGGGTTTCATGCAAATCAGTCCTCTCTCCGCAGAGCGGAAATTTTGGGATGGGTCGTCATAAAGCGTCCGCGCCGACATATGGTTACCATATGGGCGTCGCGCCCGGAAAATGAACGGGAGGGAGATGGATGGCGCTGACGCTCGTGGAATTTTTGCAGCTGGCCGTCCGCTGCCCGCCGTTCGGTGCGGCCGTTTTGCTGGCCGTCTTCATGGTGCTCGTCAACGGCGGGACAGACGCGCCGAATGCGATTGCCGGGTGCATCGCGTCTCACGCGATACGCCCGCGTTCGGCTATATGGATGGCGGCCGTGTGCAATCTGCTGGGCGCGCTGGCAGCGACGCTGCAGCCGGCCGTTGCGGAAACGGTCGCCGGCCTCGCGGATTTTGGGAGCGGCTCGACCGCCGTGGCGGGGCTGTGTGCCGGGATGACCGCCGTTGTCGTCTGGTCAGCGGGTGCGTGGCTCCTCGGCATCCCGACCAGCGAAAGCCATGCACTCATGGCCGGGCTGAGCGGTGCGGCGCTGGCTGTTCACCGCGGAATCGAAGGAATCCGTTGGGCGCCATGGGCAAAGACGCTGATCGGCCTGGCCGTTTCGACCGTCCCGGCGTTTCTATTGGGCTTCGCAGCCGAGCGGCTGCTGGCGCGGGCGGTGCGATATGCGGACCGGCGCAGAACGGCCGGTGCGTTTCGACGGGTGCAGGTTGTGAGCGGTGCGGCGATGGCGTTTGCGCACGGTGTGCAGGACGGGCAGAAGTTCGTCGGCGTCCTGCTGTTGGCCGCCGGGCAGGTGGCGAGCGTGCGCTGTGCGCCGCTCTGGATGAGCGCGATGGTGGCCGGGCTGATGGCAGTGGGAACGGCCATGGCCGGTCGCCGCGTGATACAGACCGTCGGTGTCCGGATGGCGCGGCCGGAGCCGTGCGAGGTGGTCGCGGCCGATGCGTCCGCCGCGTTGCTGCTGAGCGGCGCGGCAGCGCTGGGCATCCCGGTCAGCACGACACACGGAAAGACAACGGCGCTGATGGGTGCCTCGGCGGGGCGGCGGCTGCGCGCCGTGAACTGGCGCGTCGCCGGGGAGATGGCGTGGGCATGGCTCCTGACGTTTCCGGGGTGCGGCGCACTCGGATACCTGGCCGCACGGATTTTTTTGAACATGGGGTGAGCAAATGGTCAAACGTCACCGCGATTTTGAAAGCCTGACGGACGGCGTTCGGCTGGCCGAATGCGCCGTCCGGAGCCCCGAGCGGCTGCGGCAGGAGGCCGGTCAATGGCGGGATGCATTTCTCCGGCGGTTGGAGCGGGAATTTCTGCCGCCGCTCGATCGCCGCGACCTGTCGGCGCTCGCGGAACGCATTGCGACGGTCTGCCTGTGCCTGGCGGATGCCGTCGAGCTGCAGCCGGGCGTTCATCCGCTTCCATCGGCGATTGCCGCCTGCACGGATGCACTGCGCGCCGTGACGGAGGCACTGCCGTCCTACCGGCAGCCGGAGCGGTTTTCACCGCCGGTCACAGCGCTGCGCCGGTGCGCATCAGAGGCGTACCGCACCTTTGGCCGTGCGGCTGCCAATGCCGCCGATCTCCGTTCGCTCGTGACACAGCTCACATGGCAGCGCTGCGCCGCCGCGTTCCGGTCAGCCGCCGAAGCCGCCGTCTGCGCCGCCATCAACGGCGTGTAAGCACAGGCGGGAGTTTCGGCGGTAATCGACAGTTTTCGCCGATATCGGGCGGTATCTGTCGTATTTTCCGGTACTCTGTGCCGTTTTGCAAACGTTTCAAGGTAAACGAATGAACACGCTATTCCAGCGTCGTCTGGACGATGCCGTTGTCCTCCGGTTTGAGAATGGCGCCGACAGCCGGCAGCGTACGCGCACGATACCGCGCATGGTTTTGAATCGTCGTCTGGCTGACTGCGTCGAGACGGACGACGGTCTGCTTGGGCTTCAGGCTCATGACGCGAACACCGGCAGCGTCGCGGGTGGGCTTGGGTGTCAGCTGCGCCGAGGCAAAAATCAGCGCACGGTCGGCGCTGGAATAGAGCGCCAGCTCCGTGTCCTCCCGGAGGTGCAGCATTCCGACCAGCGGCGCTTTGTCGGAATAGGCGTTGATCAGCTTCTTCCGGTTGGTTTTGGTGGCATAGCTTTCAAACAGCACGCGGGCGCATTTCCCATCGGCGTAGGCAAACAGCAGGCTGCCGCTGTAGTCGCCACCGGCGGCAACAGCCATGCCGAGCACTTCCTCCCCGCTGTCCATACCGAGGTACTGCGGCAGATACTGCCCCAAAGCCCCGGCCTTCGTCTCCGGCAGCTCCGAGCAGCGCACCTTGTAGACCTGCTGCTGGTTGGTGAAGAAGAGCAGCTCGTCGGTATTGGAGCCGTCCTGCGTGAAAATGAGCGAATCGCCCTCCTTGAGGCGGTTTTCGCCGCTCATGCGCAGCGACTGCGGCGTGATTTTTTTGAAATACCCGTCATGCGACAGGAAGTAGTGAACCGGATAATCCTCCACCGCGTTGTCCTCATCCGCATCGGCTTCGAGGACGTGGTCGTAGACGATTTTGGTTTTCCGGGGCTGGCCGTATTTGCGGATGACCTCCTTCAGCTCCGAAACGATGATGGCGCGGAGCTTCTTCCGGCTGGACAGCGTCTCCTCCGCATCGGCAATCGAATGCTCCAGCTCTTCGATTTCGGAGAGCCTTGAGAGGATGTACGCCTTGTTGATGTTGCGCAGCTTGATTTCCGCGATGAATTCCGCCTGAATCTCGTCAATGCCGAACCCGATCATCAGGTTCGGGACGACGAGCGCATCCTCCTCGGTGTTGCGGATGATGGCAATGGCCTTGTCGATGTCCAGCAGGATTTTGGACAGGCCGCGTAGGAGGTGCAAACGGTGCTGCATTTTCTGCAGCCGGAAATACACGGTGCGGCGAATGCATTCGGAGCGCCACGCCGTCCACTCCTCCAAAATTTCGCGGACACCGAGCACACGCGGCGTCCCGGCAATCAGGACGTTGAAATTGCAGGAAAAGCTGTCGCAGAGCGGCGTCATTTTCATGAGGCGCGCCATCAGCTTGTCCGGGTCGGCGCCGCGCTTCAGGTCGATCGTCAGCTTCAGCCCCTGCTTGTCGGTTTCGTCGCGCATATCGGCGATTTCGCGGATTTTGCCCGCCTTGATCAGCTCTGCCACCTTGTCGATGATCGCTTCAATGGTGGTCGTGTAGGGGATTTCGGTGATCTCGATGCAGTTGTGTCCGGCATCATACGACCAGACGGCGCGCACGCGCACACTGCCGCGGCCGGAGCGGTAAATGTCGCTGAGGGCGTTGCGGTCATACAGCAGTTCGCCGCCGGACGGGAAGTCGGGCGCTTTCAGCGTTTCCAGCAGGTCTGCGTCGGGGTTTTTGATCAGCGCAATGGCGGTCTCGCAGACCTCCGTCAGATTGAAGCTGCAAATGTTGCTGGCCATCCCGGCGGCAATGCCCAGGTTGGCGCTGACGAGGATGTTGGGGAAGGTCGTGGGGAGCAGCGCCGGTTCCTTCAGCGTGTTGTCGTAGTTGTCCACAAAATCCACGGCGTCCGCGTCGATGTTCTGGAACAGCTCCGCGCAGATGGATTCGAGGCGAACCTCCGTATAGCGGGCGGCGGCGTATGCCATATCGCGGGAATAGGCCTTGCCGAAATTGCCCTTCGAATCGACAAACGGGTGCAGCAGCGCTTCACAGCCGCGGCTGAGGCGAACGAGCGTCTCATAAATGGCGGCGTCGCCGTGCGGGTTCAATTTCATGGTGGAGCCGACGACGTTCGCCGATTTGGTGCGTGCGCCGTTCAGTAGCCCCATTTTGTACATGGTGTAGAGCAGCTTGCGGTGGGACGGCTTGAAGCCGTCAATTTCCGGCAGGGCGCGGGAAACGATGATGCTCATGGCGTAGGGCATGAAATTCGTTTCAAGTGTCCGGGTAATGGGCATGGGCGTTGCCGGTTTGGGCGGCAGAGACGTCTGCCGCGTTTCCTTTTTCTTCCTGGCCATCGGGGGTCATTCTCCTTATTCCGAGAAATCCGGATGCTTCCGATCCGGGCAAGCCGCAGACATCAGGAGATGTCTGCCAGTTCGAGGTATGCAGCGCCGTTTTCGGCGATATAGTCCTTCCGCCCCTGCAAATTGTCGCCGAGCAGCAGGTCGAAAATGATCGAGGTGTGTTCGCTTTCCTCCGGCGTCACCTGAATCAGGCGGCGCGTCGCGGGCGACATGGTCGTCTCCCACATCATTTCCGGTTCGTTTTCACCGAGACCCTTCGAGCGCTGAATGGTATACTTCTTTTCGCCGATTTTTTCGAGAATCTCCGCTTTTTCGCGGTCATCATATGCAAAAAACGTCTCGTTTTTGCAGGTGATTTCATAGAGCGGCGTCTCTGCGATATAGACATAGCCCTCGGTGATCAGCGTCGGCACCAGCCGGTAGAGCATGGTCAGAATCAGGGTGCGGATGTGGAAGCCATCGACGTCGGCATCGGTGCAGATGATAACCTTGCTCCAGCGCAGAGAGGCCAGATCAAAGGCGCCGAGCTCCTTGGAGCGGGAGGTCAGCTCCACGCCGCAGCCCAGAACCTTGAGCAGGTTGATGATGATTTCGCTCTTGAAAATCTTGGCGGGCTCCGATTTCAGGCAGTTCAGGATTTTCCCGCGGACGGGCATGATGGCCTGAAATTCCGCATCGCGTCCGAGCTTACAGGAGCCGAGAGCGGAATCGCCCTCCACGATGTAGAGCTCGCGGCGGTTGACGTCCCGGCTGCGGCAATCGACAAATTTTTCCACGCGGCTCGTGATGTCCATGTTGCCGGAGAGCTTTTTCCGCGTATTCTGCCGCGCCGCCTCCGCCGATTCGCGAATCTGCTTGTTTCGCAGCACCTGGTCGGCGATTTTGTCGGCATCCTCCCGATTTTCGATGAAATACACCTCCAGAGCGGAGCGGAGAAAATCGGTCATGGCCTCCTGGATGAACTTGTTGGTAATCGCCTTTTTCGTCTGGTTTTCGTAGGAGGTGATGGTTGAAAAGGAATTGGCGACCAGAATCAGGCTGTCGGCGATATCGTTGAACGTGATCTTCGCAGAGCCCTTCGGGTATTTCCCGCTCTGCTTGCAGTATGCGTCAATGGCCGAAACGAACGCGCTTTTCACCGCTTTTTCCGGTGCGCCGCCGTGCTCCAGCCAGGAGGAATTGTGGAAATACGTGATGGAGGGCGTGCCGCGTGTCATGCAGAAGGCGGCAGACAGGCGCACCTTGTACTCCGGCTTGTCGGCACGGTCTCTGCCGCGCCGCTCCGACTGGCAGAAGTGAACCGGCGTGATCGAGTCGAACGACGCCAGCTCCTCGACATACCCGGAAATGCCCGTTTCATACAGGTATTCCGTCGTTTCAAACTTCCCGGTGGATACCTCATTTTTGAGCAGAAACCGAATCCCGGCGTTGACAACGGCCTGTTTTTTCAGCGTATCCACGAAATAATCCAACGGAATATCGATATCCGTGAAGACCTCCAGATCCGGCCGCCAGCGGTGGATGGTGCCGTTTTTCTTGCGTCCGGCGGGTTCGCGGATCAGCTGCCCCTCCGCCTGCGTGACGTTGACGCCCTTCTGAAAATGGAGCGTATACTGATATCCGTCATAGCAGCTGATAACGTCCATGAATTCGGAGGAATACTGCGTGGCGCAGGAGCCAAGGCCGTTCAGGCCGAGCGAATACTCATAGTTTTCGCCCTCGTTGGTATGATATTTGCCGCCCGCGTACAGCTCGCAGTAGACGAGATCCCAGTTGTAGCGCTTTTCCACCGGGTTCCAATCCACCGGGCAGCCGCGGCCGCAGTCCTCGACCTCGATGGCGTGATCCAAAAACCGCGTCACGGTGATCACCTTGCCGTAGCCCTGCCGCGCCTCGTCGATCGAGTTGGAGAGAATTTCAAAAAAGGAATGCTCGCAGCCTTCAATGCCGTCCGAACCGAAAATGACGGCAGGACGTTTGCGAACCCGGTCGGGGCCCTTCAGCTGCTTGATGCTTTCGTTCCCGTAGCCTGTGGAGGATTTACCTGCCATGAATCAGCTCACCTTTCAAATCAAATCTGGAAAAAAAATGGGGCCGTGCATGATGCGCAGCCGTGCCGCCCCGAAGCAATCTGCGTGTGCATCAAGAAAATACCTGTGCCGCCGTGTGCATTCATTGAAATGCATATGCAGCCTTCAAATGCCGTGCATTTTACGAATGCACGCAACTGAAAAACCGGCTCACCGGGCAAATATGTCCGGTGAACCGGTTTGTCCGATTTTCACGCCATCAGGAGATGCGAACGATGCGAACGCCGGTCGGCGTATCCTCCAGCAGGATGCCGCGTGCCTTCAGTTCATCGCGGATGCGGTCGGCCTCCGCATAGTTTTTGGCCTTTTTCGCCGCCGTGCGGGCAGCCACCTGTGCATGGACATAGTCGGCCAGCTCACCGGTCAGGCCGTCATCCGGCTCACTCTGACGGACGCGTTCGGCGGCGGCCAGCAGATCGAGCGACAGCACCTGGTCGAATTCGTCGATCAGTCGGCGCTTGGCACCGTCACTGACATTGGACTTCAGGACATCGTACAGCGCGGTGATGGCCAGCGACGTGTTCAAATCGTGATTCAGCGCATCGACAAAGCGGGCGCGGAGCGCGTTTTCGGCCTCCGGATCGGCAGTGCCCTCCTCCGTGCCGAGTGCAGCAATGCGCGCCAGGAGCTTTTCATAGGCGGCGGCGGCATTGTCGAGGTTTTCATAGGTAAAGAGCAGGGATTTGCGATAGTGCGATTGCAGGCAGAAGAAGCGGTAGGCCAGCGGGTCATAGCCCTTCGATTCGAGCAGGGAGACCGTCAGGAATTCCCCGGCCGACTTGGACATTTTCCCGGAATTGGTGTTCAGATGCAGCACATGGAACCAGTAATGGCACCATTTGTGCCCCAGATAGGCTTCCGACTGGGCAATTTCGTTGGTGTGATGCGGGAATGCATTGTCGATGCCGCCGCAGTGGATGTCGAGCGAATCGCCGCAGTGCTTCAGGCTGATGGCCGAGCACTCAATGTGCCAGCCGGGATAGCCGACGCCCCAGGGCGAATCCCACTTCAGCGCCTGATCCTCAAACTTCGACTTGGTGAACCAGAGGACGAAGTCGTTTTTGTTGCGCTTGTTGCTGTCCTCCTCCACGCCTTCCCGGACGCCGACGGCCAGATCGTCCGCGTCATGGTCGTTGAAGACGTAGTAGCGCTCCAGCTTGGCGGTGTCAAAGTAGATGTTGCCGCCGGCCGCATAGGCATAGCCCTTTTCGAGCAGCGTTTCAATCAGATGGATGTATTCGGGGATGCAGCCGGTTGCCGGTTCGACAACGTCCGGCCGGCGAATCCGGAGCTTGGCACAGTCGGAGAAAAACGCATCCGCATAGTACCGGGCGATTTCCATGACGGACTTGTGCTCCCGGCGGGCACCCTGCAGCATTTTATCCTCGCCGGTGTCCGCATCTGAGGCCAGATGGCCGACGTCGGTGATGTTCATGACGCGCAGCACGTCATAGCCGGAATAGCGGAGGAATTTGTCCAGCACATCCTCCATGATGTAGGTGCGAAGGTTGCCGATGTGGGCAAAGTGATAGACCGTCGGCCCGCAGGTGTACATCTGGACGCGGCCGGGCGTGACCGGACGGAAGGGCTCACGGGTATGGGTGAGGGAATTGTATAATACAAGTTCGGACGTCATAACGGATTCCTCTTCTGCGCTTATTTTTTGATGGATTTCAGGGACAGGCTATGCATACAGTAGTCGATGCCCGACCAGACGGTCACTGCGGCGAGTACCCAGCCGAGCACGTTGGCCACCAGCCGGTACGTTTCCTCCGCGATCAGCGTGCGGAAGCAGGGCAGCGGCATGGCCAGAATGCAGAGAATCGAGACAATTTGCAGGACGGTTTTCAGCTTGCCGGAGAACGCGGCGCCGACGACCCTGCCGCCGGAGGCGAAGACGACGCGGATGGAGGTGATGGCGAATTCCCGCGCCAGTATCAGGAGCAGCGCAATCGGATGCATCAGTCCGTCTGCGACAAACAGGACGAATGCAGACATCACGAGCAGCTTGTCGGCCAGCGGGTCGAGAATCTTGCCGAGATCCGTCACCTGATTGTATTTGCGGGCGATATGCCCATCCAGATGATCCGTCAGGGAGGCCAGCGCGAACAGCGCCAGTGCAAGCGCCTGTGCGGTGACGCCGTCCAGCTCCATGAACAGGACGAACACGGGGATCAGCGCCAGTCGAACCAGCGTGATAATATTGGCAGTAGACATCTTCAAAGTTCCTCTCTCTCAGATCGTGGGTGCGGCACCGTCCAGATGACCCAGCGGTTCGCCGTCCAGCAGTTCGTCAATCCGAACGCGGCAGAGCTGCCCTTCAGAGACAGCGCCCTTTTCCGCGGTGAAGAAAATCTTGCCGTCCACATCGGGGGAATCCGCAAAGCTGCGGCCAAACCAGACCTCGGACAGCCGGTCATAGCCCTCGCAGAGAACGTCCAGCGTCTGGCCGACCAGGGAGCTATGGTATTCGTCCATGATTTCGCCCTGCAGCATCGTGATCAGGGAGACGCGGCGCGCCTTTTCGTCCTCATCGACCGGGTTCGGCAGCTCCGCCGCCGGTGTCCCCTCCTGCGGGGAGAAGGCAAAAACGCCCGCCCGCTCGATTTTCGCCTCGCGCAGGAACGTACAGAGCTCCTCGAACTGCTCCTCCGTTTCGCCGGGGAAGCCGACGATCAGGCTGGTGCGCAGAACGACGCCGGGCAGCCGCTCCCGCAACGTGCGGAACAGGCGGCGGACGTCTGCCGAGACATAGTGGCGGTTCATCGCGCTCAGAATCGTGTCGTCAATGTGCTGGATGGGGATATCCAGATAGCGGACGATTTTTTCATTTTCCGCAATCACGTCGATCAGCTCGTCGGTGATGCCGTCCGGGTTGGCATAATGCAGCCGCACCCAGCGGACGGAATCGATGGCGCAGATCTGCCGGAGGAGCTGCGGCAGGCGGCTTTCGCCGTACAGGTCGATGCCGTATTTCGTGATGTCCTGCGCGATGACAATCAGCTCCTGCGCACCGTTTTCGGCGAGTGTGCGGCATTCGGCCAGAATCTCCTCCTCGCGGCGGGAGCGCAGGTCGCCACGGATGGAGGGAATCGTACAGTAGGAGCAGCGGTTGTTGCAGCCCTCGGCGATTTTGACGTAGGCCGTATACGGCGGCATACACGGGATGCGGCCGACCTCTGCGACGGGTGCCTGCTTGTCGCCAAAGATCAGCGGCTTTTCTCCGGCCAGTGCGGCCTGCACGGCGGCGACAATCTGCGTATGGGCGCTGCAGCCCAGAACCGCGTCAATTTCGGGCATTTCCGTGTAGAGCTGCTCGCGGTAGCGCTCGGAAAGACACCCGGTGACCACGATGGCCTTCAGGCGGCTGTCGCGGTCGCGCTTGATTTCACAGAGCTCCAGAATATTTTCAATGGCTTCCGATTTGGCATCGTCGATGAACCCGCAGGTGTTGACGATGACCGCGTCGGCCTCATCCAGATCGGCGGTCAGCGCGTATCCGGCTTCATCCAGAAGATAGAGCATCTGCTCACTGTCCACCAGATTTTTGGAGCAGCCGAGGGAGACAAGCCCGATGGTTTGTTGCATACAATCTGTACGACCTTTCATGTTACGAATTGAAAAGAGAAGCCGCGTCCTCATCGCCCTGCTGCTGTGCATAGCGGCTGAGCGCGGCGCCGATGTCGGAGGAGGAAAAGCCGCGGCCTGCGAGGAACCGGTACATCCGGTCACGCGCTGCGCGGTCGAGCCTTGCGCCGCGCAGTCGGGCAGCAATCAGCTCATCGAGTGCGTCTGCCG
This sequence comes from uncultured Oscillospiraceae bacterium, assembly GCA_964448855.1. Lineage (GTDB taxonomy): Bacteria > Bacillota > Clostridia > Oscillospirales > QAMX01 > QAMX01. The sequence goes on from CAYUXI010000009.1 coordinate 61,369, forward strand.
GTTCGGGCAGCGCTTCGGCGGCGGCCAGCGCCGTTTCGCGGTCGATGCCGCGCTTTGTCAGCTCAAAGAGCAGCGCACGGCGCGACTGATGCCGGGCTGCCGCCCGCTCCGTCAGCGCGGCGGCATAGGCCGCATCGTCCACCAGACCGTAGTCGGACAGCTTTTCCAGCGCCTCTTCGATTTCGGACGGCTGATACCCGCGCTCAGCGAGCTTGTCAGACAGCTCCGCTTGGGAGCAGGCGCGCCGCCCCAGAATCATGGCGGCGGCTTCATCCGCCCGGATGCCGCCGTGCGCCGCCAGCGCCTCCAGCATTTCTGCCGTCAGCGATGTGCCCTCGCGCAGATTCCACTCCGCCGCGATGTCCCGCGTGACGCGGAGCAGTGTGCCGTCCTCCAGCTGCAGCAGCAGCCGCCCGCCGCGCCGGGCAGGCTTGACGGAAAGAATCACAGGCATACGCGCCTCCGGTTATTCTTCGAAATCTTCGACCAGAACAGGAGCCGGTGCGGCCGGGGCTTCGGCCTCGGCTTTGTCCCGTCCCTTTGCAGACTTGGCCTTTTCGCCGCGCGGCATTCCGCTTTCGGCGATTCGGCGGCGAATTTCCGCCTCCAGACCGTCGGCGATTTCCGGATTGTTTTTCAGGAAGATTTTGGCGTTGTCCTTGCCCTGGCCGAGGCGCGTTTCGCCCATATTGAACCAGGAGCCGCTCTTCTGAACCAGATCGAGCTTGACGCCGATATCGACCAGCTCACCCTCGCGGGAGATGCCCTGACCGAACATCAGGTCAAATTCGGCCTCCCGGAACGGCGGAGCCACCTTGTTTTTCACGACCTTCACGCGGACGTGGTTGCCGACCACCTCGGAGCCGGACTTCAGGCTTTCCACACGGCGGACATCCATGCGAACCGAGGAATAGAACTTCAGCGCACGGCCGCCGGTCGTCACCTCCGGGTTGCCGTAGGCGATGCCGATTTTTTCGCGCAGCTGGTTGATGAAGATGGCGGCGGTGTTGGAGCGCGAAACCGGCGCGGCCAGCTTCCGCATGGCCTGAGACATCTGCCGCGCGAGGACGCCGACGTAGGCGTCGCCCATGTTGCCGTCAATTTCGCTCTTCGGCGTCAGCGCGGCGACGGAGTCCACGACGATGACGTCCAGCGCGCCGCTGTTGATGAGCGCCTCCGTAATCTGCAGCGCCTGTTCGCCGCAGTCCGGCTGCGAAACGAGCAGACTGTCCACATCGACACCGAGCGTGCGCGCCCATTCCGGGTCGAGTGCGTGCTCCGCGTCAATGAATGCGGCTTCCCCGCCGCGCTTCTGCGCCTCTGCAATGATGTGCAGCGCAAGCGTCGTCTTACCGGACGATTCCGGCCCGTAAATCTCGATGATGCGGCCACGGGGGACGCCGCCGATGCCGAGTGCAAGGTCCAGCGCAAGGGAGCCGGTCGGAATACAGTCCACGTTCATGACCGGATTGTCGCCGAGACGCATGACGCTCCCCTTGCCGTAGGTTTTTTCAATTTGAGCAAGCGCCGTTTCAAGCGCTTTCTTTTTATCTGTATCCATTCTGATCCTCCAAAAGCAGATCCGCATGGAGCGGATGTTCTCCTATATTTTACTATATTTGCATGGAAAAATCAACCGGGACGGCGGAAAAACCTGTGCAGGTCACATCGCCTTGAAGCCGCGGCCGAGCACCTCACGCGCTTCCGTGACCATGATGAAGGCGTCGGGATCGTGCATCCGGATCAGCTGCTTCATATGCGAGAGCTGGCGGCGGGAAACGGCGCAGACCAGCATGGACTGCGGCGTCTGCGTGTAGGCACCCGTGCCGTTCAGGATGGTCACGCCGCGCTGCAGCGAATGAATCAGGACGTCGGAGATTTCGTCGGCCTGCTTGGTGATGATGAACGCCACCGAAGCGATGTTCGCGCCGTACATGACCGCATCGATCACGACGGACGCCAGATACATGGCGACGGCTGTATAGCCGGCGGCGGCGACGTCGCGGAAGATGACGGTGTTGGCGATGACGACGAGCACATCGCCGATCAGAATGACGCGGCCGAGCGACAGCTCCTCGTGCCTGCGGTTGAGCAGCACGCCGATGATATCCGTCCCGCCGGTGCTGCCGCCGGCGGCCATGACGATGCCCATGCCGAGGCCGGTGCAGGCGCCGCCGAGCACACAGCAGAGCATCCGGTCATTTTCGAAATCGGCGACAACCGGCAGCGTCATGGCGAACACGTCCATCCAGACGGAGACGGCCAGAACGCCGACCACGCTCAGGATGAAGAAATAGCGCCCCATGGTCTTGTAGCCGAGCAGAAAGAGCGGAATGTTCATGACGACCGTCATGACACCGACGGGGAGCTGCGCCAGCTTGTTGAGAATCAGCGCAATGCCGGTGAGGCCGCCGGTGGTCAGATCGGCAGGGGCGTAGAACATTTCCACGCCGAACGCATAAATCGCACCGCCGAGGACGATCAGCAACGTGCGCAGCAGATAGCGCCGAGCATCGGCGGATTCCGTGGTTTTCTGCATAAAAAGGGGCTCCTTTCTTTTGTAAAAAACAGAATCAGCGGGAACGCGACTGCGTTCCGGAAAAACAAGGTTGACAAATGCGGCGGATTGTATTACAATATAAAAGATATGGGAAGCCGTCCGGTGCAGCTGCGCCGGGTCACCCGATATGATATGCGCCAGTAGCTCAGCTGGATAGAGCGTCCGCCTCCTAAGCGGAAGGTCGGGGATTCGAATTCCTTCTGGCGCGCCAGGTTTGATGCCGAAAGTCCCGGTTTCCGGGGGTTTCGGCTTTTTTACAGGATTGGGACAGGCGATTGCAGCGGAAAGGGCGGGATTTCGATGAACCCAACGGAAACACAGCAGGCACAGGACGAACGCTTCATGAAGGAAGCGCTCCGTCAGGCGAAAAAGGCCGCGTCCATCGGCGAGGTGCCGGTCGGCTGCGTGATCGTCCGCGACGGGGTCATCGTTTCACGCGGCTACAACCGCCGTGAGATCGACGGCAATGCGCTGGCGCACGCGGAAATCCGCGCCATTGACCGCGCCTGCAAACGGCTGGGCGGCTGGCGGCTCTGGCAGTGCGACCTGTATGTCACGCTGGAGCCCTGCTTGATGTGCTCCGGGGCGATCGTCAATGCGCGGCTGCGCCGTGTGGTATACGGGGCATCAGACAACAAAAACGGTGCGCTGAGCGGCCTGACGCTTGCGGGACAGTACCAGCCGGAGATTGTGAGCGGCATCTGTCAGGAGCCGTGCACCGCCGTGCTGAAGGACTTTTTTGCGGCCATGCGTGCCCGGCGTGCGGCGGAAAGTGAGCAACGTGCGCCGCTATTTCCAGCGGCGGCGGAGGTGCCGGTACAGCGAGACGAGCCGTGAAAAGCCGAGATCGTAGATGAAAAAGGCGCCGTTTAGAAAGAGAAGCGTCAGCGGATAGACCCACGGAATGTCCGGCAGAGCAGGGAACGTGGCGAAGGCCTTCAGCAGCAGACAGAGCACGGCGAGTGCCGCGTTAAAAAATAGCAGCTTCAGCAGGTATTCCACGCAGGCGAGGCGAACCGATTCGGCGAAGGATTTGAAAATCGGGTACGGGCCGAAAATCAGGATGTACATCAGCGGGACGGATTTGTCCGTGACGAACAGCACCGAGAGCAGCGCGACGGTCAGATAGCAGAGCATGGCATGGGTTCGCCCGCATTCCAGAAAGACAATCGCCACCAGCAAACTGGCAAACACCGCCAGCGTGATGGACAGGGTGGAGAAAAAGCCGGCGGCAAAGAGCAGAATCAGCGAAAATGCCGCAATCAGAGACGTAAACGATAATTTCTTGACCGGCTTCATGGCAATTCCTCAAAAGCACCAGCGCCCCGTGCAGTGACAGCAGCTCATGCAGCCGAGACAGGTGGCGCAGGAATTGCACAGCTCCAGCGTGCGGTCTGCGTCGGACGAGGTGTGCTCGCGGTAGACGCTGCGCCGCATATTCAGCTGCTCCAGCGCGGCTGCGTATTCCGCATTGCCCGGCTCCATGGAAACAGCCTGACGGAAATAGGTGACGGCGCGGTCGAACTGTCCCCGCCGATAGCAGAGGCTCCCGGCCAGGAAAAACCATTCGGCCTCGCGTGCGGGCGTTTTTTGCAGCAGCTCCTGCGCCATGTCGAGGTAGCCGGACGCGATGCAGGTGCGGATGCGTGCATAGACCTCCGACGTGCCGCGACCGGAAGCGCCGGTCGGACGGGCGGACTGTGCGCTCTTTTGTCCACCGGAGCGCAGCTGCCGGATTTCGTCATAGGCGGCGTTGATCTGCTTCATCTTTTCCGCGGCGACGTCGGCGAGCGGGCTGTTCACATAGTTGTCGGGGTGGTATTTTTTCGCCAGAGACCGATAGGCCTGGCGAATTTCATCATCGGTGGCGTTCGGGCTGACGCCGAGAACCTGATAGGGATCCATAAATGTCGGTGCCTTTCTTTGATACAGTCAGTGTCCGTCCTCCGCAGGGGTGGCCAGAACGGTGCGCATGGCGTCCGGCAGACCGAGGTACAGAATATTGGCGCAGATGGGCGAATCCGGCCGGGTGGGCAGCAGCTCGAATGCCGCAGCGGCGGCGGCCAGAGACAGCTCCATCGTTTCCTCGAGCGCCTCGCGGTCTGCTTCGGAAAGCACGGGCGTTGTCAGGGAAAACCGGGGAATGAGCGGGTTGAACCGGCCATGCCGGAAATCGTCCTGCAAATCGTCCACCGCGTCGAGCAGGTAGACAAACCGCCCGACGTGATAGAATAGCTCATGCCGGATGCGCGCCTCCTCCGGCACGAGGAGCGCCAGCTCCGCCGTCACGGCGGCAAAGCAGTCGGCAGCCTGATCGAGAAGGGCCGAGCCGTCGCCGGGTGCCGCCTCTATCGCGGTCAGCGCCTGCAAATGGCTTGCGGCAGATTCCGCAAAGGCGGGCTCTGACTGCTCGGCGGTTCGATATGCACGGCGTAAGCCGCGCCGGCCGAGCCGCGCCGCTAACCGACGCACCCCGCGCTGATCGCGGACGGCATCGTCGAGCTTGTGCCACGCGAGAATCACGGTCATAGCGGCAATCCGCTCCAGCGCAGCCGATTCACCTACGACACAGCGGTGGCGAAACGGGTGCACCGGGCAGCGCTTCCGGCAGGTCGCCGGCGGCTCCGGCAGCAGCAGAATCGGCAGCACCATGTCATAGCTGACGCAAAACCGCGCCAGCAGGCCGAACCGGTGCGCAAGCGCATGGCACAGGCCGCAATAGGCAGACTGATACCGCTCTCCTTCGCGGATGCGCAGCTCCGGCTTGAGCGGTCGAATATATCCGTACATCGGCAGGCTCCTGACGTTGCGAAAAAATCAAAAAGAAGTCTCTTCTACCTCTATATTATATACCGAATTGTCAAACGGGTCAAGGTATAAAATGTAAATCCTCCCGTACACATAAATATGCATACGAATGTATGAAACATCCATCGCCATCGACGGAATATTTCAGGGCGTACCCGGTTGGATTTTGGGATTCAACCGGCGCCTTTGAGCTATATTGATAGATATCCAAAAATATCCACAGCTGTTTCGTGAAAATTCACTATTGCCAAAACAGAAGGACTCGTGTATAATTATACCATCGACTTGGAACAAACACGGAGGTTTACAATATGAATCATCTGAATGCACAAAAGAAGACATACAAGAAGGTCGTTCTGGCCTATTCCGGCGGCCTGGATACCTCGGTCATCATTCCGTGGCTGAAGGAGAACTACGGCTGCGAGGTCATCGCCGTCGCCGCCGACGTGGGTCAGGGCGCAGAGCTGACCGGTCTGGAAGAAAAGGCCATCAAGACGGGCGCATCCAAGCTGTACATCGAAGACCTGAAAGAGGAATTCGTCAACGACTACATCGTCCCGACGATTCAGGCCGGTGCAAAATACGAAAACACCTACCTGCTGGGCACATCCTTTGCCCGCCCGGTCATTGCAAAGCGCATCGTTGAAATCGCAAAGGCCGAGGGTGCCGACGCCATCGCGCACGGCTGCACCGGTAAGGGCAACGACCAGGTGCGTTTCGAGCTGACGATCAAGCACTTCGCCCCGGAGCTGGACATCATTGCGCCGTGGCGGACGTGGGAAATGAACTCGCGTGACGACGAAATCGCCTATGCCCAGGCGCACAACGTGCCGATCGGCATGACGCACGAAACGAGCTACTCCAAGGACAAGAACCTCTGGCATCTGAGCCATGAGGGCCTCGATCTGGAGGATCCGGCCAACGAGCCGATGTACGATAAGATTCTGGAGCTGGGCGTGACGCCGGAAAAAGCACCGGATCAGCCGACCTACGTCTCCATCGGCTTTGAAAAGGGCGTTCCGGTCTCCCTGAACGGCGAAGCGCTGTCCGCGCTGGACATCATCACTGCGCTGAATCAGGTCGGCGGTGCCAACGGCATCGGCATCATCGATATCGTTGAGAACCGTCTGGTCGGTATGAAGTCCCGCGGCGTCTATGAGACTCCGGGCGGCACCATCCTGTACGCCGCACACGAGATGCTGGAAATGCTCTGCCTCGACCGCGAGACCATGCATCTGAAGCAGCAGCTGTCCGGCAAATTCGCCGATTTCGTCTACTTCGGCCAGTGGTTCACCCCGGCCAGAGAAGCGCTGAGCGCCTTTGTGGAGAGCACGCAGAAGACCGTGACCGGCACCGTCCGCTTGAAGCTGTACAAGGGCAACGTCATCAACGCCGGCATTCAGTCGCCGTACTCCCTCTACAGCGAAGAATTCGCCTCCTTCGGCGAAGACGAGGTCTATGACCAGTTCGATTCCGAAGGCTTCATCAACCTGTTCGGCCTGCCGATCAAGATCAGCGCACTGCTGGCGCAGGCTCGCGGACAGAAAGCAGAGGAACAATGAAGCTCTGGAAAGGCCGCTTTACCAAGGATGTTGACGCACAGGTCAACGATTTCAACTCCTCCATTTCGTTTGACAGCCGCCTGTTCCGCGAAGACCTCAAGGGCAGCATCGCGCACGCCGCCATGCTCGCCTCCTGCGGCATTCTGACGGCAGAAGAGGGCGAAACGCTGCAAAACGCGCTGCAAACGCTGTACGAGGAAATTGAGAACGGAACGGTTGCCATCGACCCCGGCGCAGAGGATATCCACACCTTCGTGGAGGAAACGCTGACCGCCCGGCTCGGCGTTGTCGGCAAGAAGCTGCACACGGCGCGCAGCCGGAACGATCAGGTCGCAACCGACTTCAAGCTCTGGACGCGCAACGCAGCGTATGAGCTGCAAGCGCTCACGGCCTCCTTTGCCGAAACGCTGCTCACGCTGGCGGAAAAGCACCGGGAGACGGTCATGTCGGGGTACACCCATTTGCAGCGCGCACAGCCGGTGACGTTTGCACACATCCTGCTGGCGTATGTCAATATGCTGCTGCGCGATGTCGATCGTCTGGGCGATGCCGCAGCGCGGATGAATACGTGCCCGCTCGGCAGCGGCGCACTCGCCTCCACCACCTATCCGATCAACCGTGCCATGACGGCGGAGCTGCTCGGCTTTGACCGGCCGTGCGACAACAGCATGGACGGGGTGTCCGACCGCGATTTCGCGCTGGAGCTGCTCGGTGCGCTGTCGATTCTGATGGTGCATCTCTCCCGCTTTGCCGAAGAGGTCATTCTCTGGTGCTCGCACGAGTTCGGCTATCTGGAGCTGGACGATGCGTTCGCCACCGGCTCCTCCATCATGCCGCAGAAGAAAAATCCGGACGTCTGTGAGCTGGTGCGTGGCAAGTCCGGCCGCGTCATCGGTGATCTGATGGCGCTGCTGACGACCATGAAGGGGCTGCCGCTGGCGTACAACAAGGATATGCAGGAGGACAAGGAAGCGCTGTTCGACGCCGTGGACACCGTGACGATCTGCCTGAAAACGCTGAAGCCGATGTGCGAAACGATGAAGGTTCGCACGGAGCGGATGCGCCGTCTGGCGGCAGAGGGCTTCATCAACGCGACCGACTGCGCGGACTATCTGGTCAGCAAGGGGCGCGCCTTCCGGGATGCCTACCAGACCACCGGTGAGCTGATTCGCTATTGCGTAGAGCATGAGAAGACGCTGGAAACGCTCACGCTGGAGGAATACCGGCAGTTCGATGACCGGTTTGATGAGGCGGTCTATCAGGCGATTGCGCTGGAAAACTGCGTCCGTGGGCGCAGCGTGACCGGCGGACCCGCGCCGGAGGAAACCGCACGGCAGATTGCTGCGGCCAGAGAACAGCTGGCAAAGCTCTGCCGGAACGCATAAGAAAACAGGGGCGATATTCGGTCGAAACCACCGGATATCGCCCTTTTTGACAGCTGCGCTCTGCGAAAGAAGCGCAAAAAAAATGGTTTGGAGACCGAAAAATCATCGTAGAATTTGACAAATGCGAAAAAAAGAGGTATGATATATAGGAACAGGAAAAAAATCCTCAGAGGGACAGAATTGACATTGACGGAAGAATGAGGTAGAAACGGAACAATATGGCAGAAAACAGGACTGAACAGGAACAGAATATGCCGTCACAGGAGAACGGAAAATTTGGCGTTTCCATGTCGCCCGCCATGGAAAAGGCAATGACCGCCATGGGCTTTACGGAGCTGACCGAGGTGCAGCTCAAAACGATTCCGGAAATGCGGAGCGGCGCGGATCTGGTCGTCAAGGCACCGACCGGGACGGGGAAGACGTTCGCATTTGGCATTCCGATTATTGAACAGATCGATCCGGAAAAGGCCGAGCTGCAGGCGCTGATTCTTGCGCCGACGAGAGAGCTCGCCGCACAGATTCACGCGGAGCTGTGCCGTTTGACCGCGTATACGTCCGATATCCGCATCGCCGTGCTGTACGGCGGCCAGCCGATCGGCGCACAGATCACGCTTTTGAAAAAGCGGCCGCAGATCGTCGTGGCCACGCCGGGGCGTCTGCTCGACCATATGAGCCGCCGCACCGTAAAGCCGCACAGTGTTCGAATCGCCGTGCTCGACGAAGCGGACGAAATGCTCGATATGGGCTTTTTCAAGGACGTTTCCAACATTCTGGACAAGCTCCCGAAGGACAAGCAGCTGGCGATGTTCTCTGCGACCATCACGCGGGAGGTCATGGATATCATGTGGCTGTACCAGCGGGATGCCGTCGAAATCACGGTGGAGCGCGTGAAGGACAATGAGCCGAAAATCAAGCAGTATGCCCTCCGCCTGGCGCGCAGCGAAAAAACGCCGATGCTGTTCCGGCTGCTCAACCGGTTTGACTACAAGCGCGTCATGATTTTCTGCAACACCAAGCGTATGACAGAGCGGCTCGTCGGCGATCTGCGCCGTCAGGGCTTCGACGCGGACGGGCTGTCCAGCGACATCAGCCAGAGCATCCGGACGAAGATCATGGAGCGCTTCAAAAAGCATCAGCTGCGCATCCTGGTGGCGACGGATGTGGCCGCCCGCGGCATCGACGTGGACGATGTGGACGCCGTCTTCAACTATGATGTCCCGCAGGATAACGCCTATTACATTCACCGGATTGGCCGAACCGGCCGCGCCGGGCGTCAGGGTGAGGCGTTTATTTTCTACGATGTGGTCGAGTTTGGCCGCCTGAAGGAAATCATCCGCTACACGCATTCCGACATTCACCCGGCTCAGCTCACAGAGGATGGCCTGACGGAGATGCACGAGTTCTGAAAACCGGCTGACCACCTTGAAAAACGCACAGAAATATGATACAATAAGGTGCCGATAAAAGCACCCATCAACTTGAATATATAAGGGGAAAGTATCCATGTCCGGACATTCCAAATGGAATAACATCAAGCATAAGAAAGAAGCCGGTGACGCGAAGCGCGCCAAGATCTTCACCAAGATCGGCCGTGAAATCGCGCTCGCCGTCAAGGAAGGCAGCTCGGATCCGGCGGCGAATTCCCGCCTCCGCGATATCATTGCAAAGGCCAAGACGCAGAATGTGCCGAGCGACAACATCAACCGCATGATCGCCAAATACTCCGGCGAAGGCGGCGGCGCGGATTTCGAGCCGATCACCTATGAGGGCTACGGGCCGGGCGGCGTTGCGGTCATCGTCGAAACGCTGACGGATAACCGCAACCGCACGGCGGCGGAAATGCGCCACTACTTCGATAAAAACGGCGGCAGCCTGGGCGTAGCCAACTGCGTCTCCTGGCAGTTCGACCAGAAGGGCGTCCTCGTCATTGAAAATGACGGGCAGAACGAAGACGAAATCATGATGGCGGCGCTGGATGCCGGTGCCGATGACTGCACGGCGGATGAAGAGATGTTCGAGATTCTGACCTCGCCCGACAGCTTTGGCGATGTCCGTGAGGCGCTCGAAACCGCCGGGTATGAGTTTGTCGAAGCGGAAATCAAGATGATCCCGCAGACCATGATCACGCTGTCGGATGAGGATGCGCTGAAAAATATGCAGCGCCTGCTGGACATGATGGAAGACAATGACGATGTCCAGAACGTCTGGCACAACTGGGAACAGGAAGACTGAGTGTCTCAAAGCGCCGATGCATCGCTTCGGCGCTTTTTTCATCGAACAACAGAGGAGAAATCGAATGGAACCGAATCGAACACTGACCGTCAAGCCGTTTGCGGCGCTGACGGTGGAGGAATTGTATGAAATTCTCAGACTGCGCGTCAACGTCTTTGTGGTGGAGCAGCATTGCCCCTACCCGGAAATTGACGGGCAGGACGCAGACGCGCTGCACGTCTGGCTGGAGGAGGCGGGCGAAATCGTCGCCTATTTGCGCGTGCTGACCCACGGCGTGCCGGGTGAGGCCTGGCTTGGCCGCGTGATCTCCGTCCGCCGCCGCGCCGGGCTGGGGACGCGGCTGCTCAGAGAGGGGATTCGCCTGGCCCAGGAACACTTCGGCGCAACGACCGTGCGCGTCGAGGCGCAGACGTATGCCAAACCGTTCTATGAAGGAGTCGGCTTCCGCCAGACGTCCGACGAATTTTTGGAGGACGGCATCCCGCATATTGAAATGACCCTGACCTGCTGACAGCAGCCGGTGGGGTCACTTCTCGCTTCTCGCTTCTCACGCGTTCCGAAGGAACGCATATCACAGCATCCGCAGACGTGCATCACAGCGGCGAAGGCCAGCATCGTTCGACGTAGCGGCGTTCGACGCTGCGGCGTTCGACGCTGCGGCGTTCGACGCAATTCACTTCTCTCCCCTTGCCCTCTCAGTCGGCTAACGCCGACAGCTCTCCCAAAGGGAGAGCCAAGCGGGCTGGGTGGCTTCGGTCGCAGCCGTCGACATCGGGCAGGGTACGAGCCTCCCTTGTGCACAAGGGAGGTGGTGCGGCGAAGCCGCACCGGAAGGATTGCTGGTATCTGTGGGAGCGCTTGCGGGTGAGGGTGATGCCACAGGGTACAGCAATCCTTCAGGCACTCCGTGCCAGCTCCCTTTGCACAAGGGAGCCTTTGGTGGCTGTTCAAGGCCAGCCGCTACGGGTGGGGCGGGAACTTTGAGATATTTGTAGGGCGGGGGTTTACTCCCGCCGTGGTTTTCTCTTGCTACACGCTGAAATTCATAGCGGGAACATGGGGTAGAGTACGAGCCTCCCTTGTGTAAGAGGGACGGAGGGATTGCCGTCGTGTGTGGAGTAACGATGAACGCAAGTGAGCAGCTGGGTGAAGTCTTCTCTCCCTCAGGCAGCTGCGCTGCCAGCTCCCTCGTCAGAGGGAGCTTTTGTCGTTTAGGGAAGGTTGGGCGATGTATCCGTAGCATCCAGCTTCTCTACACGCCTTGGCTCCCCCTCTGGGAGAGCCAAGCGAGCTGGGTGGCTACGAGCCATGCATCCATACAAAAACAACCCGGCATCCAGTCAATGGATGTCGGGTTGTTGTGCGTAGGCCATTCCGGCTATCGCGGCCGTTTGGTACGAGTCATTTCATCATCGCGCACATTCTGCGTAGGCCATTCCGGCTATCGTGGCCATTCTGCGTAGGCGATTCCGGCCTATCACAGCCATTCTGCGTAGGCGATTCCGGCCTATCGCGCACATTTTTCGTAGGCAATTCCACCTATCGCGACCATTTCGCATGAGCAATTCCACCTATCATAGCCATTTTTCGTAGGCGATTGCACCCCGCCCGCCTGACTTTACTGTCCGAGTGCGGCTGCCTGTTCGACAAGCGACTGCACGGTGCGGATGGAGACGAGCATATCGGTGCGGCCATTGAATTCGGCGCGGCAGAAGTTGACGTCATACTCATAGAACGCAAGCGTCATATCGCCGAACGCATCCCGATCGCGCAGGAAGCGGACGGTCAGAAGCGGCGGGGTATCCCAGGTATGTTCGGCGGTGGCTTCCACCTGCAGGCCGGTGATGGTTTTCATCATGCTCTCAAAGGAGGAGCCGTCCGTCATCAGGCCGTCAATGGTGTAGACGGCGGTTTCCGTCGTTGTGGTTTCCCCGCTGTCGTTGGTGGTTTCGACCGATTTGACGGTGCGCTCGATGCGCACGGTGCGGTTGTCCGTTGTCAGCTCCACGGCGGTGATATCGTCGAGCGCTATGGCGCAGACGTCGCGCACGGCGAGGTCCTCCTCAAATCCCGCGCGGATTGCATCAATCGCCGCCGCATCGGCCAGGAATATCATAGACGTGCCGCTCCATGTCACATAGACGCCGTCATCCGTGGCATGGCCGATGCTGAGGGTAAAGTCCTCGATCGTCGGCTCCGCGTCCTCATCGGTTCCGTACAGCTTGTATTGCAGGCGGCAGGTCATCTCCGGCGTGACCAGGCCATACGCCTCCAGCGCCTCCAGCTTCGGCGCATGATTGACGCAGTCACCGATCTCCAGGCCGGTGATCCGTCCGGCCAGGACGGTGACGCCGGTGGAGCGCAGCGGTTCGCCGGTGGTCTGGTCAAACCACTCATAGGCCGGGGTATAGCAGTCCGCCGAGCCGCCCTCGAGGTAGTTGAGCACCCGCGAACGGTCGCCGGCCTCCAGCTTCACCTGTGTGACGTTCACGCTGCTGATCTGCGGATAGCTGTCCAGCGTTGCAATGTGATACAGTCCGCCCATGAATTCGGGCGGCATGGCGTCATCGATCAGGTAGATGGTGGCGTCCTGGTTGTATCGGGCATAATACCCGCCGAGCGCCGTGTTGGCAATCCCAATTGCGTAGGAAAGGGTGGTGCCGTCTTCCGCAGTGGCTGTGACGGAAAGCGGCGCTTCGTCCAGCCCAAACAGCGCGGTATCCGCGTCGGCCGGGTCAATTTCCCGCAGGACGGTGACGCTTTTCAGCGCCGCCGCCAGCGCATCGGCCGCATCCGCGGAAACCGGGAAGGTATCGTCGTCGGACTTGTGCCAGCTGCCGTCCTCCGACCGGGTCAGCGCAACGCGGACACCGTCAAACGTGTAGTCGATGGAGACGATGTCGCCGTCAAAGGTCAGGTATTTGGCGAGCTGCCTGTCGCCTGTGTCAGCAGGCTCCGTATCGTTGACCAGATGGTTGACGAGCAGATATCCGGCGACGATCACTCCGAGCGCCAGCAATGCGATCAGCAGTTTCAACGGCTTTTTCATCAGCGACTTCTCCTTTTGAACCAGATCAGCAGCCCGATGCCGATGGCCACGGCCGGTGCGCCGATGGTCAGCAGCAGCGACCAGAAGTGGCTCTCCGATTCGCTGACGACCAGCGGTTCAACGGCCAGACTGACGGAGCGGACGGTGATGGCATCTTCCTTTTCGCAGCAGTAATTGAAGAGGTTCATGACGAAGTCGGTGTTGCCGTAAACGGCGGTGTTGTCGTCAAACAGCGCATCCGAGGAGACCCAGATCAGATTGCCGGTCTTCCCGTTGACGGTCTCCGATGCGATGGCCGCCAGCAGGAAGGGGCCGGTGGCGTCGCCGTCCTCCTTGTCGCTGCTGGTCATGGTTCCCACATTTTTCAGATATGCGCCGTCCGTCGTCGAGAGCAGCGGCGAAACCGTCACCGTGCTGCGGTGGGCATCCATTTCCAGAATGGCGTGTGCCGCCGGGACGATGACATAGCTGTTCGCCGAAATGAGCGGATCGGTGATGGTATGTGTATTCAGGTTGGCGATCAGGTTGTAGCGGTAGGCATAGGCCGCGCTGTCCTGCTCAAAGATGACGCCGGAGAGCGCACGCATCCCGTAGGCTTCGCAAAGCGCGGCCAGATTGTCCGGCGCAGCGGCTGCATAGTTGGTATACAGGAGCACATTGCCGCCGTTTTCGAGATAGGCGAGGATTTTGCTCAGCTCTTCTTCGGTCAAATCCTGCTGCGGCGCAGCAAGGACGAGCAGGTCGCAATCCTCCGGCACAGCGTCCTCCGTCAGCAGGCTGAGCGATTTTTGCGCCAGATTGCCCGCATCCAGCTGCGCACTGAGGTTCGTGCCAAATGCGGTCTCGTTGTGCCCGGTCAGCGTGTAGACGGTCGGCAGCACATCGGTCGTCACGTAGTCCACGGCGCTGGTCAGGGCATTTTCCGCGTCAAAGACGTCCGGCGAGGGGAGTGTGCCGTAGTAGTAATAGTACTGATACAGCTGAGATTCCGAGTAGGAATAGGTGTAGATGTCGAGTGTATCGACGACGCGGGCGCGTTTGCCGCTGACCACGACGAGGCTATTCTGCGAGGGGTCCTCCTCCGCGTACTGATTCATAAACGTCGGGTTCAGCGCCGGATCCACATATTCCACACAGATTTTGTCGTTCAGCGCCGCATAGCGCGTCAAAAATTCGTCGATCGTCTGGTCAGCGGATTCCTTTTCCGCCCAGACATAGATGGTGACGTCCTCATCGACGCCCCGTGCGATGCTGCGCGTCTGCTCATCGAAGTCGTACAGCTTGATCGAGGAGGATTCCGGCTTCGTGATCGAGGAGGGCAGGCTGGCCACCAGCAGATTGAGCACCACCACCGCCGCAATGACGATGGCGGAAATCGCGATGGAATAGCTGCCGGAGCGGAGACTGCGTGTCATGTGCATTTTTTTCATCAGTTCCACCGCCTTTTCTCGAGCGACTGCGCCGACAGGAAGCAGAACAGCGCCGTGCCGGACAGGTAGT
This sequence comes from uncultured Oscillospiraceae bacterium, assembly GCA_964448855.1. Taxonomy (GTDB): domain Bacteria; phylum Bacillota; class Clostridia; order Oscillospirales; family QAMX01; genus QAMX01. Next base: position 76,465 of record CAYUXI010000009.1, read on the forward strand.
AAAAGAGTGCCGTCATGTCAAACAGGCCGTTCTGCGTGAAGGCGGCCAGGCGGTCAAACGCCGTGAACACGCCGAGGACGGACGAAATGGCCGAGGTCAGCATATCCGGCTTCCAGAGGTACAGGACAAGCAGCGCCATTTCCAGAATCACGCCGGTCGCGACGGCGGCGGCATGGTTGGCGGTTGTGCTGCGGACGAGGAAGGCGATCAGGAGGGCCATCACGGTAAAGACCGCGACGGCGGCCAGCGCGCTGTCACTCATCAGGGAGCGGATGCCGTCCATGAAATAGACAATCAGCAGCACGGCCAGGCAGACGACAGCCGAAATGATCTGGCTTTCGGTCAGGGTGGAGATCAGCAGGCCGAGGGCGATCAGCATGGAGCCGAACAGAAAAAAGGCGAGCAGGCCGCCGTAGGCCGCAACGTAGTTGACCGTGCCGAATTGTGCCAGAATCAGCGGATACAGGCACATAAACAGGACAGGAATGGCAAAAACCGTCACCATGGCGAAGAATTTGCCGAGCACAATTTCCCACATGGAAATCGGCGAGGTGAACAGCAGCTGATCCGTCTTCTGCCGCGTTTCCTCCGCCATGGAGCGCATGGTCAGAATCGGAATGGCCAGCAGGAAGATGAAGCTGACCGGGGAGAGGATGTATTCCATTCCGGAGTAGTAGGCGCCCTTCAGGTTATAGGCCGTCAGGTAAATCCCGGCGAACAGCAGGATAAACGCGATGAAAATGCAGCCGGTCATGCCGGTAAACAGCTGCTTCAGCTCTTTTCGATAGACAGTTGACACGAATCATTCCCCCTTTTCATCGTCGTGTTCGTCAGCCGATTCGGCAGGATCCGCATCGACAGCTTCGACGACTCCTTCCGCGTCTGCATCTGCATCCGCGTCGAACGCAGCGTCGTCGCCGGTCAGCTCCAGGAACACGTCCTCCAGCGAAGCGCGGGGGCGCTGCATTTCCAGTAGCGGGAGACGCGCCTCGGCAAGGCGGTAGAAAATGCGTTCGCGCAGATCGTCCGATGGCTCGCAGACGTCCAGACGGATATCCACGGCTTCCGTTTCCAGCTCGGACGGCAGAACGGTGATCGCGGCCTCCGAACGGAACGGCGACAGTGCCGATTCAGCGGCGGAAGCGCTGCCGCGCACCGTCAGCGTCAGTGCATTTTGGGCGGAGAGGCGGCGGCTCAGGCTTTCCGGCGTATCTGATGCGACCAGATGCCCGTGCGACAGAATCAGAACCGTGTCGCACACGGCGCTGACCTCCGACAGGATATGGCTGGACAGAATCACGGTGTGCCGTTCGCGCAGGCCGCGAATCAGCTCGCGCATTTCAATGATCTGCTTGGGGTCGAGGCCGACGGTCGGTTCGTCCAGAATCAGCACGTCGGGAAAGCCGACCAGCGCCTGCGCCAGGCCGACGCGCTGGCGATAGCCCTTGGACAGGTGGCGAATCAGCCGGTCTGCGACGTCGGAGATGCCCGTCATTTCCATGACCTCGTCGAGATGGGAAGGCCGCTCTGCCTTCGGCAGATTTTTCAGACCGGCCACAATTTTCAGATATTCCCGCGGCGTCAGATCGGTGTAGAGCGGCGGCAGCTCCGGCAGATACCCGATGCAGCGCTTGGCCGCCTTCGGTTCGGCGAAGATGTCGTGCCCGTCCACGGTGACGGTGCCGGATGTGGCGGAGATGTACCCGGTGATGATGTTCATCGTCGTGGATTTTCCCGCACCATTCGGGCCGAGAAAGCCGTAAATCTGGCCTTTTTCCACGGAAAAGCTCAGATCATCGACGGCGTTGACGCGGCCGTTGTACGTTTTTGTCAGGTGTTCAACTTCGATCAAAAAAATGACCTCCAGACTGCGGCCGCACGGGAATGCCGCACGGCCGTAAAAAATCGCAGGGGTTGGAAATTTACTTGTATCATACCGCTTTCCCTGAAAAACGGGGTGACGCGTGGGTAAAAAGTCTGTAAACGAATTGTGTCGGCTGCTGTCAGTAGCGCACCGGCTCCGTTTCCGAGAGGACGACGTGATCCTCGCCGCCGAAGCAGACGCGGATTTCATCGTTCCGCGCTGGGAGCACATCCTCCACGACGAGGCTGCCGTCGTGATAGACGGTTTCGCACTCCCGGCCGTTGACGGTGACCCAGCAGAACGGCGTGAAGCCGGTTCCGCTGACGACGAAGCCGTCGCCCTTGCGGCGAATGCCGGTGATCTGCGAATCGATCAGACCCATTTTCAGGTTGGTCGGCTCCAGCGTCTGTGTGGCGGCATACTGTTCCCCATACAGCAGGTCATATTGCAGCGAGTGAATCGCCAGGTTGTACTGCTGGGCGGAGAACCCGTCGCGGGAGCGGTGGAGCCGCTGCATGATGTTGCCCGGATAGCCGAGCAGCTCCATCACTTCGGCGCCGAGCTGGTAGGAGGTCAGGTTCTGATCCGTCCCGCCCAGGTCAAAGTTGCTCCAGATGACGTATTCCGTCTGGTAAATGTCGCCGTTGTCGAGTGCGTCTGCGGAAATGACGGAGAGCGACGGGAGGTGGTCGCCGTAGAGCACGACGACGGTTTCCTCATCAAAGTGCTGCAGCGCCTTCAGCAGTGCGCCGACAAACGCATCGGTGTCGTGAATCTCGTTGAGGTAGAAGTTGAGCTCTGCCAGATCTTCCTCATTGTCCACACCGGTGGCGCGGATGTTGCCGGAGAGCAGCTCCGGGTCGGTTGCATACTTGCCGTGCCCCTGCACCGTGATGCCGTAGACGAAATCGGGCTCCGGCGTGGCGATCAGGAGATTCAGAATTTCATCGGTCAGTATGGCGTCCTCCGCCCAGCCGATGGCGTTGTAGGTGACGTCCTGCATATATTCGATGCTGACGTAGCGGTCGAAGCCGAGCATGGGGAAGACCTTGAACCGCTCATAAAACAGGCCGTCGTTGTTGTGCATGGCCGTGGTCTGATAGCCGAGGCTGCCGAGGTCGTAGGCCAGGCTGGAGCAGGTCTGCTCCTTCAAAATGGTCTTGTAGGGATATTCGGCGGCGCCGAAATAGCGGATGGCCATGCTGGTCAGGACTTCAAACTCCGTGTTGACCGTCCCCGCGCCGACCGTCGGCACGGTCAGCAGGCCGGAGGGGTAGTTTTCTTTGAGCGAGGTGAAAACCGGGGTCGGATCCGTATTGAAGGTGACGCCGGTCAGGTGGCTGGGGTCAAAGAAGGATTCGAGCTGCAAAAAGATCACGTTGGGGCGGCTGTCGGAGGTCGGCGTTTCCGGCTGCTCCTCCAGCTTGCTCAGAATCTCCTGAATCTCGTTGTTGGAATAGTCCTCCGGTTTTTTGATGCCGGTGTTGAAGATGCCGTAGGTAAAGCAGTAGGAAAAGCCCAGCTCGTCATACGCGGTGACGAGGTTGCCGAAGCCGTTTTCCAGACCGTTCATCCGGTAGATGCCGTTCATCGAGAGAAAAAGCGACGCAATGACGATCACCAGGACGCCGAGCGACTGTGAGAGGTTCGTTTTGGCTTTCGGTGCATGACGCCAGACCCAGACGCCGGCCAGCACCAGTGCGCCCAGCAGCAGCACGATCAGGATGAAATCGAGTATGTTCAGGTAATAATCGATGACCTGAAAGGCCGTTTTCATCAGCCGGAAATCCACCGCAGAGAGCGGGGTGGTGCGGAAGCCGAGCAGGATGCAGTTGGCCAGACCGAGCAGCACCCAGATGGTGGAGACGAGCGACAGGACGAAAACCCGGCGCTTGAAAAAGAGCGCGATGATCAGCGTCAGGAGTAGAATCAGCGTGTCGCACAGAAAAGAAAACGGCATTTCCCAGAGGAAAAGAACGGCCTGGACGAGTGAATGGCGGCTCAGCGCCTCAATCGCCAGATTCAGCAGGATGGCCAGCAGGACACAGAGCGGTATGGGACGCTCCCGAAAGAGCGTGGAAAGGGCGGTGGGGAGCTGTTTGATGCGCGATGGGAACGCGCGAAAATTCGGTTTCTTCATGGTGCAGTCCTTTGCCTGATTCCGGCAGCATCAGGCGGCAGAAAGATTGATGGAGAACGATGCCGGTGGCGATTTTGAAGCACATACCATCATATCACAAATTGTCGAAAAATGCAACCGCATCGATACCATGGTTCGAAAAAAGAGGGTGGAGGAGCGGGTGTGCACCCGCAGCGCAGCAACGCGTCGAACGACGCTGGTCGAACGACGCTGGTCGAACGCCGCTGTGATAAGTGAGGAGAAACGCGGCGGGGGCCGCCCTGTGCCCTACAAGTGTCCCGAGGCTCCTGCTACGTCCGCAGCCGCCGACCTTGGACAACCTCCAAAGGGGCAGATTGTCAAGCAAGTGCAACACTTTTTCTGAAAACTTCGGCGGG
>CAYUXI010000010.1:0-80455 GCA_964448855.1 uncultured Oscillospiraceae bacterium
GTGTTGCACTTGCTTGACAATCTGCCCTGGCACGAAGTGCCTGAGGGAGAGAAAACGTCACCCAGCCTCTCACTTTTGCCTTTCACTGAGCAACTACCAAAACTTTTCTCTCCCTCAACTCCCATCGTCAAAGGGAGCTTTTGTCGTTTAGGGAAGGTCGGGCGATGTATCCGTAGCGATCAGCTTCTCTACACGCCTTGGCTCCCCTCCGGGGGAGCTGTCACCGAAGGTGACTGAGAGGGTTCGGTTGCTGCGGGTGAGGTGATGCCGCAGATAACGACAATCCCTCGTCCCTCTTACACAAGGGAGCCATTGGAGGCTGCCCAAGGTCGGCCGCTACGAATGACGCCAGGGGAGGCTTGCAGGCTGTGCCACGCTGGGGGGGAGCTGTCACCGAAGGGGACTGAGAGGGCGTGGGATGAGTAAGAAGTGAGAGGTAATACACGCGTAGGGTGCAGGGTAGTCTCCTGCCGCGCCCCTTCCATTCTCACTGGTTCCGAAGGAACGCGCATCACTGCTCCCATCTCTCACACAAACAGCCGCCCGGACAAAAAAGTCCGGGCGGCTGAGCCTACCGTGTATTCCATTCAGACATCGCGCCGGAAGAGGGCCGCACTTCCGCCCGTCACCCAACGCCCCTTGCGCCACTCAACCGGCCACGGCCTGTCACCCAACGCCCCTTGCGTCATCCAACCGGCCACGGCCTGTCACCCAACGCCTCTTACGTCATCCAACCGGCCACGGCCTGTCGCCCGACGCCCCTTGCGTCATCCAACCGGCCATGGCCTGTCACCCAACGCCTCTTACGTCATCCAACCGACCACCGCACATCACCCGACGACGCTATTTTTTGCACCCGCAGCCGCAGCTGTTGTCTGCGCCGTTGTCCGGCGGGAAGAACTCGCTGGTCGGGAAGCGGAACCGCGAAAACAGGTCGCAGGCGTCGTTCTCCGTCGCACTCGGACATTCTTTTTCCGGGATGCAGTAGTCCGTCCCCGGAACGAGCAGCTGTGTATCGCGTTCCAGCCGCATCATGGAGAACTGGCCGAGCGAAACGTACAGGCGGCGCGCATCGTCGCCGGGCACGAACGGGGAACGGAAGCAGGTGCAGATGGCATCCGGCACGTCTGCGCAGCTGCAGCAGCTCTCACAGCCGCAGAAGTGATCGCAGGGCTCCACGATGCGGCAGGAGAGCACAACGGGATCCACGGCCTCAATCGTGGCGATGGGCAGATTGGTTCGCGGACGCAGCTGAATATCGTCCCCCGTCGCCGCAACCATCTGGGAAGAGAACGTTTTGGCTTTTCCCTCGCTGCCATACAAAATGGCACGCTTGTCAAAGGTTGCAAGCCCCTCGATTTCAACCGGTCGGCCAATGCCGCAGAACACATCAGCCGTGATGCGGTAAAAGAGCTTGGCATCGACGGTGTAGAACCCGTCGTTAAAGGGTACCGGCTCAACGTCCACGTATGTCCACAGGATGGACGCCGACTTCGGTTTGACATTCATGGCGCGCTCAAGCAGCGCCTGACTTTCGTTGGTCAGCAGTACGCGGAGATCCTCCAGACAGTCCTGACTGCGACAGGCATCATAAACCTTTCGCGTCCGGATGCAGACGGAGTCCTTCCCGCAGCTGTTTGATACTCTGGGATCCGGCAAAATGATAACCTCCTTGCCACATATGACAGCGGACGCCGAACCGTTCGGACGTCAGCCTTCAGTTTCATAGTATGCAGGGAGGCCGCGTTGGTGATTCTCAGCCGCGCTCCACGCGAATTGCGTCGCGATCGCCGTCCGCCCCGTAGAGGGAGATCGTCTTCAGCGCCGGAAACTGCGCACGCAGGGCGGCCAGATTGCTCCTGTGCTGCCCGGCGGCAACGGACAGACGGGCGGGATGCACAAAAAAGACGAGCCGCTCCGCCGGCATCAGCCGTTCCGCCAGCGCACACATCCGCTTCCGATACCAACGCGCATAGCAGAGCTCGCCGAGTGCCGGGTGATAGGCACCGGCCAGCACGTCCGCGTGGAGCGATTCGCTGGGATTCAGCCCAATCCGGATGATCGGGATTCCAGCCGCCGAAAAGAGTGCAATCAGCTCGGCAGACTGCTCCACTGCATCGTCGAGCGCAAGCGGCTGATAGGCGCCACTCCTAGCCAGCTCTGCCAGCGCCGTACCGCGCAGGACGGCAACGGGATAGATCCGAACGCCGTCCGGCCGCAAGGCAGCAATGGCGCGCCCCGTGGCGAGGACGGAAGCGGGGGAATCGCCCGGCAGCCCGACCATCATCTGCAAAATCAGGGAAAATCCGGCTGCCTGAATCAGCTGAACGGCGCGGACGGTATCTTCAGCTGTATGCCCACGCCGCGCCAAACGAAGCACCGCATCGTCCATGGACTGCGCACCGAGCTCAATGGTTCGCACGCCGAACGCAGACAGCCGTTGGAGCGTTTCCGCATCAATCGCGTCCGGCCGCGTCGATACGCGAACGGAGGAAAGGCGGCCATTCGCCAGAAAGGGCTGCACCGCCCGCAAATAGCCGGTCTGCGCCTCAGGCGAAATGGCGGTGAAGCTGCCGCCGTAAAATGCAAGCTCCGGTGCAACGGAAGCATCCAGCCGCGCCAGCGCAGCGGTCACTTCGTCGGATACGTCCTGCGGCGTCGGCACCGACAGATGACCGGAAATCGCACGCTGATTGCAGAATACGCAGTCGTTCGGACAACCGGCGTGCGGAACGAAAATCGGAAGAATGGAATGTCCTGCCATGGAAAATGACCTCCGGGAACAGAAATCAGCCGAAAAACAAAAAGACGCGGCTCAATCGGCCGCGCCTTCCGTTTGCGTATGGCGAACAGGGCGGGCACCCATCAGCTCCAGCGCTGCATAGGCGGCATTCTGTTCGGCTTCTTTTTTGCTGTGCCCCTGACCGGTGGCAATGGGGTTCGAGTTCAGATACAGAGTCACAGTAAAGTGTTTGGCGTGTGCCGGGCCGGTTTCATCCGTCAGCACATAGCGCAGCGTTTCCTGCTTGTTTTTCTGAACAATTTCCTGCAGAGCAGTCTTGTAATCCTTGAAAAACAGCTCGTTCATCACACAATGTACGCGCTTTTCAATATAGGGCAGCAGAAAACGGCGCGCCTCCTCCAGACCGGCGTCCAGATACAGGGCGGCCACAACTGCTTCCAGCGCATCCGCCAGCGTGGATGTCCGCTGACGGCCGCCGCTCTGCTCTTCGCCTCTGCCGAGATAGAGAAACTGTCCGAGCGAAATTTCAACGGCAATTTCATGGCAGGACGCCTCGCAGATGATCGAAGCGCGGGCTTTGGTCAATTCGCCTTCGGCCCGGTGTGAAAATTTGGTAAAAAGGTACTCCGCAGTAATCAGATTCAAAACGGAGTCCCCGAGAAATTCCAACCGCTCATTGCAGGGAATCTCTTTGGAACGGAGATCGTTCGCATAGGAGCTGTGTGTCAATGCGGTCGTCAGCAGAGACGGGTTCGAAAAATGATGCCCCAGAATCTGCTCAAGCTCTGCTTCCGGTGAACGGCTCATAGAACGGAAGAAATGAAATTGACCGCGTCGCCGACCGTTTCAATCTCCATAACCGCGTTCTCGTCAATTTCGCCGATGTCGAATTCCTCTTCGAGGGCCATGATAATTTCAACCATATCAAGTGAATCTGCATTCAGATCGCCCTTGAAGGAGGTGTCCATTGTCACCTGATCCTCTTCAATCGCGAACTTGTCGCAGATAATCTCTCGAATTTTTTCAAACACCATGGAAAGAGCACTCCTTTAATATAAGTAATCATGTTCAATATGGAACGGCGCGTTTTTGCACCGCAGACAATCCACCATAAGATAATAATAATTTTGGCTGTGTTTGTCAAGAGCCAAACGCCATTTTAGGCGGAATCCACAAAAAAATCAATTGCCCGACGAAGGCGCTTTCATGCAGTCGATGTTTTCCAAAATGCGGCGAATCATGTCGCCCTCGACATACTGCATGGCCTGCCGCATCGCATTCTTCATCGTGAAGGCATCGGCCGAGCCGTGCGCCTTGATCACCGGAGCGGAAATGCCGACCAGCGGGGAACCGCCGATTTCCTTGTAGTTCATGGTTTTCTTCAGCGACGCCAGACTGGGCTTCAGCAGCAGCGCACCCATCTTTGAACGGAAGGAGGAGAACATGGCTTTCTTCAGCTCACCGACAAAGAACAGACCGATTCCCTCCAACGCCTTCAGACAGACATTGCCGGAAAAGCCGTCTGCGACGACGACATCCGCCCGGCCGGAAGGCACATCGCGCCCTTCGATGTTGCCGACAAAGTTCAAAAGCCCTTCCTCACCGGCTCGCTTTAGAAGCGCATAGGCGTTCCGGTGCAGCTCGTCACCCTTGTGGCTTTCCGCACCGATGTTCAACAGGCCGACCGTCGGCAGCTGATCGCTGCCGCGGTTCAGGACAAAACGCATATAGTAGGAGCCGAGATATGCAAACTGCAGCAGATATTCCGGCGTACACTGCACATTGGCACCGCTGTCAATCAGCAGGACGCCGCCGTGGCCGACCGGCAGAATCGGAGCCAGCGCCGCACGGCGAATGCCGCGAATGCGGCCGACATACAGCGTCGATGCCATGATGGCCGCACCGGTATTCCCAGCCGTGACCACCGCATCGCCTTCGCCGGAGGAGAGCAGCTTCATGGCCGCGACCATGGATGACGCTGTTTTTTCGCCGCGCATGACCACGTTGGGCTCATCCTCCATGGTCACAGCGAGCGGCGCATGAACCGTCCGAATTCGATGGGTCAGCCCGGCCGCTTCCACCAGCGGTTCGATCACAGCCTGATCTCCGACGGCAACCGCGTCGATCTCCAATTCGCGGACGGCATCGATGACGCCCTTTGTCAGTTCGGCGCAGCCGTTGTCGCTGCCCATGGTATCAACGATCAGTTTCATAAGCTCATCCTTTCGTCTTCTATCATCCGATTACGCGGTCTGCGGCAAATGCACTGTCGGCAATCTGCTGCAATGCGCGGTCGGCAATGGCCTCCAGCCGCGCCTGCTTGCCCTTGGCGCGGACGCCGCTGCCGTCGATGATGCCGAAGTTGACATTCATCGGCTGGAAATCCGTCACGGCGGGGTTGCTCACATAGGCAGCCAGTGCGCCGGTGGCGGTGGAGCGCGGCAGAGGCTCCGGCAGCTGGCCGGTCAGCTGCTCAATCGCTGCGGCAGCACCGGCATACAGGCCGGACGCGGCCGATTCGACATACCCTTCCACCCCGGTGAATTGCCCCGCAAAGGAAATGCGCGGCGCTTTCCGGGCGCGGTAAAAGCCGTCCAAAAGGCGCGGAGAATCGAGGTAGGAATTCCGGTGCATGACGCCATACCGCAAAAATTCCGCGTGCTCCAGGCCGGGAATCATGCAGAAAACGCGCTTCTGCTCCCCAAACTTCAGATGCGTCTGGAAGCCGACCATGTTGTACACCGTCCCCGCGACGTTGTCCCGGCGAAGCTGCACCACCGCATACGGCAGTGTGCCTGTGTGCGGATTGATCAGGCCGACCGGCTTCAGCGGGCCGAAGCGCAGCGTATCCTCGCCGCGCCGTGCCATCGTCTCGACCGGCATACAGCCTTCAAACACGCGGTGATCCTCAAAATCGTGAATCGGCGCACCCTCCGCCGAGCAGAGCGCGTGGAGGAATGCGAGATACTCCTCCCGCTCCATCGGACAGTTGATATAGTCCGCATCGCCCTTGTCATAGCGGGAAGCGAAATACGTCCGGGACAGGTCGATGGACTCCACATCGATGAGCGGGGCAGACGCATCGAAAAAGCTGAAATAGTTGCTGCCGCCGAAAAACTGGCGGATGTTTTCCGACAACGCACCGTCCGTCAGCGGGCCGGTTGCAACAATGACCCGCCCCTCCGACGGAATTTCCGTGGCCTGCTCACAGCGCACCGTGATCAGCGGGTGCGAGCGGACGGCATTCGTGATGTAGTCGGAAAAGCGCTGCCGATCGACGGCAACCGCCCCGCCGGCGGCGACTCTGGTCTGTTCGGCTGCTTCCATCACAATGCTGCCCATGGCGGTCAGCTCTTCCTTCAGAAGGCCGACGGCATTGGTGTGGGAGCCGCTGCGGAGGGAGTTGGAGCAGCAGAGCTCCGCAAAGCCGTCCGAACGGTGCGCGGGTGTCCGCGCAGCGGGCTTCTGCTCAATCAGCGTGACCGGTACACCGCGCCGCGCACATTGGAGCGCCGCCTCACAGCCGGCCAGACCGGCACCGAGAATCGTGATTCCGCTCACTGGTTCTCACCGTCCGGTGCGCCGCTTTCCGTCTGCCGGGCCTTTCCCCGCGGCTTGTACTCCCGTTCATAGCCGCAGCCGGACATGGGACAGTAGATTTTCTTTTCCTCCCGCGTATACCGGCGGAAAAGCGGCTTGCCGCACTGCGGGCAAAGCTCCGCCAGCGGTTTGTCCCAGGTCATAAACGTACAGGTCGGGTTCTTTTCACAGGCATAATATTTGTTGCCGTTTTTGGATTTCCGCTCCATCACCTTGCCGCCGCAGAGCGGGCAGATACCGGGCGTCTCCTGCGCCAGTGGCTTGGTGAACTTGCAGTCCGGATATCCGGGGCAGGCGAGGAATTTTCCAAAGCGCCCGGACTTGATGACCATGTTGCGCCCGCAGAGCTCACAGATCACATCCGTGACCGGGTCGGGAATCTTCATATCCACGCCTTCGAGATCCTTTTCGGCCTGCTCCAGCTCCTTGGAAAAGCCGGTATAGAAATCGCGGACAACGCCGCGCCAGGCCGTTTTCCCTTCGCCGACTTCATCCAGCTCCTCTTCCATGTGCGCGGTGAAGCCGACGTCCATGATATCGGCGAATTTGTCCACCATCAGGCCGGTGACGACCTCGCCGAGCTGCGTCGGATACAGGGACTTGCCGTCCCGTGCCACGTATTCGCGGTCGGTAATGGTGGAAATGGTCGGGGAATAGGTGGATGGGCGACCGATGTTCTTTTCTTCCATGGCGCGAATCAGCGAGGCTTCCGTATAGCGCGGAGGCGGCTGCGTGTATTTCTGGGACGGCGTGACGGATTTCTTGATCAGCTCTTCGCCGTCGGATAAGACCGGCAGAGCGCCGTCCGCCTCGTCCGATGCATTGTCGCTGCCGTGTGCTTCCTCCACGGTATCCTCATACAGCGCGGTAAAGCCGGCAAACTTCAGCGTTTTGCCGTTGGCGCGGAACAGGGAATCGCGGACGCCGATGTCCAGCGCCACCGTGTCATAGACGGCGGAGCTCATCTGACAGGCGATGAACCGCTCCCAGATCAGCTTGTAGAGCTTCCAGTGGTCGGCGGAGAGATCCTGCCGAACCAGCTCCGGCGTCAGCTCAACCTGCGTCGGACGGATGGCCTCATGCGCGTCCTGCGCATTCTTGTTGGTCTTGTAGACGCGCTTGGTGGCGGGCAGGTATTCCGGTCCGAACCGCTGCGCAATGTATTCGCGGGCGGTATCGGTGATTTCGTCCGACAGGCGGAGGGAGTCGGTACGCATATAGGTGATCAGACCGGTCAGACCGTGGCCGGTGATGTTCTGGCCTTCGTAGAGATCCTGCGCGAGCTTCATGGTCTTGCGGGAGCCGAACGAGAACCGACGGGAAGCCTCCTGCTGCAGCGTCGAGGTGATGAACGGCGGTGACGGATTCTTCAGCCGATCCTTCTTGCGCTGCGCAAGCAGCACGGGTGCGGCGGCCTCCGTATCGGCCAGGACGCGTTCCGCGTCTGCCTGAGAGTGCAGCTCTTCCTTGTGACCGGTGGCGACCGAACCGAAATAATGCGCGGTGAAGGCGCGTTCCGGGTCGGCGGACGGCGCACAGGTCATGTCGATTGTCCAGTATTCCTCCGGCTGGAAAGAGCGGATTTCGTTTTCGCGGTCAACGATCAGCTTGGTGACGACCGACTGCACACGCCCGGCGCTGAGCCCCTTTTTGACCTTTTTCCAGAGCAGGGGGCTGAGCTTATAGCCGACGATCCGATCCAGCACACGCCGCGCCTGATAGGCGTCCACCAGGTTCAGATCGACCGTGCGCGTATTCTTGATCCCGGCGGTGACGGCGTTCTTTGTGATTTCGTGGAAGGTGACGCGGTTTTTTTCGTTCAAATCGAGCTTCAGCAGGGCTGCCAGATGCCAGGAAATGGCCTCTCCCTCCCGATCCGGGTCGGTGGCGAGGTAGACGGCACTGGCCTTGGCAACCTTGGCGCGGATTTCCTTGATGGTTTTGTCTTTGCCGCGGATGGGAATATATCGCGGCTCAAAGTCGTTGTCAACATCGACGCCGAGCGTGCTCTTGGGCAGATCGCGCAGATGTCCCATGGACGCGACCACTTCATAGCCGCGTCCGAGATATTTGCCGATGCTTTTGGCCTTGGCCGGTGATTCCACAATGACGAGTTTTGCCAACTTTGATCCAACTTTCTTGTTTGCAGATTATCTTGCTTTCATGATAAAAACCGAACCTGAAAGGCGCGGTTCAGGAACGTGCGAAAATTTTGCCGGGATGCTGAACGATTTGCCCCTCCAGCTCCAGCATGGTCAGTGCCGCCGTGACGTCGGCGGCGGATTCCGGGACGGCCGCAATCAGCGTATCTGCGTGGAGCGCCCCACGGGAGAGCAGGGCAATGAGCCGCTCGGCGAGCGGGCGGGCACCATCTGCGGCGGCCTGCAGCAGCTCTGACGTGGGCTCTGCGGGCTGAAGCGGCGGCGCTGTTACGCCGGTGGCGTAGGGGTCGTCCGCTGCGGCGAGTGTTTCCGCCGGCTGTGCTTCCGCCTGCAGAAGCTCCGGATATCGCGGAGCCAGCTCCGATAAAATGTCATCGGCGCAGGTGACGAGTCGGGCGCCGTCCTGAATGAGCAGATTCGCGCCGACGGAGGAGGGAACGTCAATGTTGCCGGGAACGGCAAACACATCGCGCCCCTGGTCGAGCGCACAGGCGGCGGTAATCAGAGAACCGCTGCGCTTGGGCGCTTCCGGCAGAAGCACCGCACAGCAGAGCCCGCTGATGATGCGGTTTCTGGCGGGGAAATTGGCGGCGAGAGGCGGCGTTCCCGGCGGATATTCGCTGATCAACAGCCCGGTTTTCGGAATCTGGTTGAACAGCGCACCGTTTTCCGTGGGGTAGCAGACATCCAGACCGCAGCCCAGCACGGCGATGGTCGGCTTGCCGGCCTCCAGCGCCGCCGCGTGCGCGGCCGCATCGGTACCGGCGGCCATGCCGGAAACGATCGTCACACCGGCCTGCGCCAGCTGATACGCCAGCGATTTGGTGACGCGGTAGCCATAGGGCGAGACGCGTCGCGGCCCAACCACGGCGACGGCGGGGCGGAAGGAGAGCGATTGCAGCTTGCCACGGCAGTACAGGACGGTGGGCGGGTCATCAATGGCGCGCAGAAGCTCCGGATAGGCAGCGTCGTGGAGCGTCAGCACTTGTTGGCCGAGCCGGGCGCTGTCGTCCAGAACCTTGGAGGCACGCTTCAGCGTTTTGTCCGATAAGGCAGCTATGTCGGCTGCCGTGATGCCGGAAACCTCCGACAGCTGCGCGGGAGACGCGTTGTAAATTTCGAGGGGTGCGCCGATTTCATCCAGCAGACGCGCCGCCTTTCGAGGAGAAAGGCCGGGAAGCGTGGAAAGCCAGACCCAGTGCAGCAGCATTGTTTGTCGCTCCTTTCCAAAATCTCCAAGCGCACCGCACCCCGAATGCTCAGCAGGGGGTACCGGCGGCTGCGTTGCGCGGCCGCGTGCTGTGACAGGCCAGAATCCCGGCCGCCACGGCCACATTCAGCGATTCCGCGGAACCGGTCATGGGAATATGAATGCGCAGGTCACATTGAGCGAGAAGCTCCGGCGAAACGCCGTTGGCTTCGTTGCCCAGAACGATGCACCCGCGGGATAAATCGTGCGCGTCAAACGGTGTGCTGTCCGGAGACAGCGTCGAACCGAACAGCGGCAGACCGAGCGACCGGACGGCATCGACCGCAGCCTGCCGGTTCGCAAAGGAAACGGTCGGCACGCGAAACCGCGCACCCATGGCCGAACGAACCACCTTGGGCGCATACAAATCCACACAGGCACCGGTCAGCCAGATCGCGTCAAAGGAAAAGGCGTCGGCAATTCGCAGGATGGTTCCCGCATTGCCGGGGTCAGCGACGCCGTCCAGCAGCATGAGCCGCGACGCGTCCTGCACGGCGGAATCACTGCCTTGTGGCATTTGCACGGTAAAAACAAGCGACTGCGCAGAAACGACCGAGGCGCAGTATGCGACGATTTCGTCCGCCGCAGCAAAGAGCTGAGCGCCCTGCGCAGCGGCCTCATCGAGCAGCGCAGCGGATGCATGGCTGCCAAACAGCACGTCGCGAATCGGTGCGTGCGAAAGCAGCGCTTCATGCAGCATGACCTCGCCCTCACAGAGATAGAGCTGCTCCGCCTCCCGCGTCCGGCGCTCCGCGCCCAGCGCACGGAGACGCTTCACAAGTGGGTTGGCGCGGGACGTAATCCGATCTCTGGTCATGGCTGAACCTCCTCAGAGCGGGCGGCCAGCAGGCCGGACAGGATGGTTCGCGCATCCCGATAGAAGTCTTCCTCCGATTGGGACGATACATACGGCTGCGTTTTCAAGCAGGCATACAGCGTGTTCTCACCGGTCAGACCGAGCTGCTGAAACAGCGGCAGCTCCGCCAGGGAAACGGCAGCGCCACTGCCGCCGAATTCCAGCGCCAGCTCGGCGTTGAACAGCCCCTTTTCGGGTGTGTTGTACACTTCCAGATTTTGCCGGTCCATCAGATACAGCACCATTTCGTCGTTCAGAAAGGATGTGACCATGGCCGTAGCGTTGCTCTGCACCGTGTCGTCATAGACGCCGTCCCGCGGGTTCAGCAGGTACTGCAGCACGTTGATGATGATCTGCCCGTCGCCGTTCCGGTCGCCGAGGACACGCCCGATTTCCAGCTTGAGCTCGTTGATGACCTCGCCGTCCAGCGTCTGGGAAACGACCACCACAACGACCGCGTCATTTTCCGGCACGGAGGCGTTGAGCGAAAACATGGCAACCACAACGACAATCAGCGCAAGGGTGCCGATGATGTGCCATTTGTAGTGATAAAAGAGCACCTCCCGGCACCAGCGCCGGAATCCGAGCTCCTTGATGGTTCTGCGGTCTGAATCGCTGCGCATGGTGGTCAGCTCAGCGCGATGATCTTGCACTGGATCATGCCGCTCGGAGATTCATAGGAGATGACGTCCCCCAGATGGTGGCCGATCAGCGCGCGGCCGACAGGCGATTCGTCGCTGATGAGCATATTCATCGGGTCAGATTCCTGCGAGCCGACAATTTTCATTTCTTCGGGGCAGCCGTCACCGTAGTCGAGCGTGACGGTGGAACCGATGCCGACCTCGTCCGCAGAGACGTCCGCCTCGTTGACGATGACATAATTTTTCAGAATGGCCTCAACCTCGGCGATGCGGGCATAAAGACGCCCCTGATCGTTGCGGGCTTCATCGTATTCGCTGTTTTCGGAGAGGTCGCCGTAGCTGCGCGCTTCCTTGATGGCCTGCGCAACCTCACGCTCACGGTCTCCGCGGAGATACACGAGCTCTTCCTGAAGCTGATCATATTTTGCCTGGCTGAGTTTAAAAACCTTGGACATTTGTACACCTCAATCATTTGATTCAAATGAGAAATCAGATTCTGCGGCCTTTTGCATGGCCAAAAAGACACCCGCGAAACGGGTATCATTATGTATTATAATTCCAAGGTAGGAAACTGTCAAGCGCTTTTTTGAAAAATCAGCAGAAAAAATTTGCACGAGGCGGACAAAAGGGCAGACAACATCGGCTGAAACCGACGGGAATCGCCCAAAAAAGCCGGTCACGGCCGGGTGCGTAGGGAAAATGCTGCCATTCCTTTCTGCACGGGAAATATCTTTCATAACACTTGCATATTGCGTTTTGCGCGTGAAACGAGTATAATACATACAGAATTGAAAACGAAAGGAACTGCGCCCCCATTCCCGGCACAGCAAATCAAGTACTTATGGAACGTCCCCAAACCATCATCGATTTTCACGTCCACATTTTTCCGGAAAAGGTCGCGGCACGCGCCGTGGCAGCGACCGGCGGATATTACGGCATTCAAATGAGCCGCGCCGGAACCATCAGCGACCTGCTGGAGGATGGTGCCGCAATTCACTGCTCCCGCTATCTGGTGCATTCCACCGCGACACGCCCGGATCAGGTTCACTCCGTGAATGATTTTCTCTGCGCCTCCGCCGCCGCGCACCCGGAGCTGATTCCGTTCGGCACGCTGCACCCGCACATGGAGGGTCTGGCAGAGGAGGTTGACCGCATGATTGCCAACGGCCTCTGCGGCGTCAAGCTCCATGCGGATTTTCAGGGCTTCCGCCTCGATGATGACGATGTCCTGTATATGTACGAAATTTTGGAAGGCCGTCTGCCGGTGCTCCTGCACATGGGCGACCTGAACACGGAAAATACCACGCCGGAACGACTGCTGAACGTGATGCGCCGCTTCCCGAAGCTCCAGGTCATCGGCGCACACTTCGGCGGATACTCGGTCTGGGATCGCGCAGAGCGCGTCCTGGCCGGGACAGGTGTCTATGTCGATACCTCGTCCTCCCTCCCGTTCCTGACGCCGGAACGCGCCGTCGAGCTGGTACACGCCTTTGGCGCCGATCACTGCCTCTTTGGAACCGACTATCCGATGTGGGATCATGCCGGTGAGTATGAACGGTTCCTGCGCCTGGAGCTGACAGACGACGAGCGGGAGCTGATTCTCCATCGGAACGCCGAAAAGCTGCTCCGTCTGGAATAATCTGTCGAACCATTCTGTCAATATCAATCAGGAGGATGTCTTATGTTCTGTCAAAACTGCGGCACCAAGCTCGCCGATGATGCGGCGTTCTGCGCCAACTGCGGTACGCCGACCGGCCATCAGCAGCCCGCACCCCAGCAGCCCACACAGCCCGTGCAGCCTGCATCCCAGCCGACCCAGCAATACACCCCTCAGCCGACCCAACAACCGGCACAGCCCGTGCCACAACTGACCCAACAGTATGCACCCCAGCAGCCGACCCAGCAGTACGCCCAGCCCGCGTATCAGCAGCCGACCTATGCGCAGCCGGTGTATGCGCAGCAGCCCGCAAAGCGCGGCCATGGCAAGCTGATTGCCGCACTCGTCGGCGGCGTTGTCGTGGTGGCCGCTGTGGTTGTCGCCTGCATCCTGATTTTCGGAGGCGGCAGCGGCGGCGACGGAGTGCTGGATGAAATGGTTTCTGCGCTGCAGAAAACGATTCAGTCGGAGTCGTTTGATTGCACCCTCAGCACGACGCAATTTCAGAGCTACAACGGTACCACGCAGACGCAGACAATGGATGCGAATGCATCGCTGGTGCTGAACCTGAGGAAAAAGACCATCTCCGGCGTAGTCGATATCGAACAATGCATCGAGAACTCCTGGTATGGCACGCAAACCAACAGCCTGACGGGGTATCTCTGGGAGAACAACAGCTTCGAACAGCAAAACGACGGGTGGTCCGTCGAAGAAATGGACGATGACACCGCCGATGTCCTGAACGAAATCGTCGCGATTGTGAAGAGCGATGAACCGGTGGAAGATCTGGTGGATTCCATCGTCTCCTCCTCTGTCAAAAAATCGCAGCAGGCCGATGTCAGTGACTTTATTCTGGAGCTCTATGACCGCATCAACAGCCAACGTTGGCTGCAGAAATACTGCGAATTTGACCGCAAAGAGGGCAAAAACAGCACAGCCTACTCGATTGAGCTCCATTCCATCGACAGCCTCGTGGCGTGCATCGACAGCTTCTCCGACATTCTGGAGAAGGTCGGCATCACGGAGGACGATTGGGAAGAAATGAAGGACAATGCATTCACCAAGGACGGTACGCTGGAATTCGGCATCTCCTGGACGATTCGGGACGGCTATCTGACCACACTCCAGTTCAGCTTCGCAATGGAGAATCTGGAAGACACGAGCACGAACGGAACGGCCACGTCCGGTCTGGTCTCCGACGCCGAGTTCTTGATATCCATTGAGTTTGATTCCATCGGAGACGCCTCCTGCGATCTCGATGAAATCGAAGCCTACTATCAGCAGGCCATCAACGGGTAAACCGGCCTCCATCTGACCCAACAAAAATAGCCGCTGCACAATTTTCGTTGTGCAGCGGCTTTTCATGTTGCAGGGGATTTGGACTACAGGCGCGGGAACGAACGCCATGCGGCCGACGCAGACGAACCGTTCAGCGTCAGCACGGCATAGCCGGCCGGGCGCGTATCCGACGCAAATCGGCGCCTGGCACTGCCGGGGTTGATCAGCAAACGCCCATCGACCGTTTCCACGCGGGGAATGTGCGTATGGCCAAAGAGGACGATGTCGGCGTTCTGACGGGCGGCTCCGGCCAGCAGGGACGCATCGCTGTATTTGACGCCGCGTGTGTGCCCGTGCAGCATCCAGAGCGTATGCCCTTCCAGCGAAAGCGTCAGCTCCTCCGGCGCAGCGCCGGACGGGTCGCAATTGCCGCAGACGGCGCGAAAGGGGAACGAAGGCTTTTCCCGCAGCACGTCCCGCAGGACGAAAAACAGGTCGCCCGCACAGTCGCCCAGATGCAGAATCTGATCGGGCTGTTCCGCCGCCAGAGCCAGACGAATGGCTTCCAGGTCACCGTGTGTATCGGAAAGAACCAGAATCCGCATCTTATTCTCCGGGCAGCTTGTCGATGAAGAGCAGGCCGATCGTGTTGCGGCCGCAGTGGCTGGTGACAACGGAGCCGGCGTGGGACTGGACGATTTCGTCGAAATAATGCGTATCCGCCGCCGTCTGGTAGACGGCCTCGACGATTTCGGGGTCGGTGTCCTCCGTATAGGTGACGAAGGCGCGGCGCTTGTCAATCGGCCCCAGATCAGCCAGCAGGGAGTTGACGTATTTGGCACCGCACGATGTCATGGAGCCACGGAACTTGGAGCGGTTGGACATCAGCCCGCCGCGCACGGCAATTTCCGGCTTGATGCTGAGCATCTGAGCGCCGACCGCCGTCAGCAGGGAGCAGCGCCCACCGGCGCGCAGATAATCGAGCCGTTCGATGATGAAGCTGGCGCGGACATAGTCGGTCAGCGTTTCGATGGCGGGGACGATCTCTTCAAACGTCGCGCCGGCCTCTGCCATTTCCGCAGCGCGCAGAACGAGCAGACCAATCCCGGTCGAGAGGTTTTTGGAGTCGATGCAGGCGATTTTGGCATCCGGGAATTCGGCGGCAGCCAGCCGGGCGTTCGTGACAGTGCAGGAAAAACCGAGCGAGATGCCGATGTAGATGATGGAATCTCCCGCCTCGACAAACGGCCGGAAGAGATCCTGATAGTCCAGCGTGTTGGCGGCCGAGGTTTTGGGGGTGTTGCCGGTTTCCCGGAAATACTGGTAGATGGTCTGCGGCGTGATGTCCACGCCGTCACGATACACCGAATCGCCGAGCATGACATACAGCGGCAGGATGGTAATTCCGTGCTGCCGAATCTGTTCAGGCGTCAGGTCGCAGCAGGAATCGGTGAGAATTTTGACGGAACTCATAAGGAATCCTCCGATTCTGAAGAAATCCCGATCGGATAGATCGGATCAGCGGCCAAAGCGGGCAGCTTATTTGGTGCCGAAAATGCGGTCGCCCGCATCGCCGAGGCCGGGGACAATGTAGCCGTGATCGTTCAGCCCCTGATCGAGCGCGGCGCAGTAAATATCGACGTCCGGATGCTGCTCATGGACGGCGGCAATGCCCTCCGGAGCGGCAATGATGTTCATCAGCGTGATGCTGCGGGCGCCTTCTTCCTTGATGAAGGAGATGGCAGCGCTGGCCGAACCGCCGGTGGCGAGCATCGGGTCGAGCACGAAAACCTCACGGTCGCCGATATCGCTGGGGAGTTTGCAGTAATATTTGACCGGCTGCAGGGTTTCGGGGTCGCGGTACAGGCCGATGTGGCCGACCTTGGCAGCGGGGATCAGCGTCAGAACGCCGTCCACCATGCCGAGCCCGGCGCGCAGAATGGGGACAAGTGCCAGCTTCTTACCGGCCAGAACCTTTACGGTCGCCGGAGCAACCGGTGTCTCAATGACCTTTTCCTCCAACGGCAGGTTTCTGGTCGCTTCATAGGCCATCAGCGTTGCAATTTCGCTGGCCAGCTCTCTGAATTCCTTTACGCCTGTGTGCTTGTTGCGGATTTTGGAAATTTTGTGCTGAATCAGCGGGTGATCCAGAATCATAACTTTCCCTGTCTTTTGCTCCGACATGGTTTAGCTCCCTTTCATTGACGGCGCAGTGCGCCGATTTTTTTCCAAGTATTCAGGCACGCAGCCCGTTAAAATGTGCGGCGGCCTGTTCCGGTGAAGATGCAGTGATTTCGAGAGCGGCGTCTGCCGCGCGGCGCACAGCCGTATCGATCAACGGCCGTTCCTCCGCGGAAAAGTGGCCGAGGACATAATCGACAACGGCATATTCCGGAGACTGCGGGCGGCCAATCCCGATTTTGACACGTGGAAACGCGTCCGTTCCGAGCTGCGAGATGATGCTCTTCAGGCCGTTGTGCCCACCGGCACTGCCCTTGGAACGGATGCGGATTTTGCCGCAGGGCAGCTCCAGATCATCGCAGACGACAATCAGACGTTCCGGCGGCAGATGAAACCAGGCCAGCGCCTCCCGCGCACTTTCGCCGCTTGCGTTCATGAAGGTCTGCGGCTTGAGCAGCATGATTTTCTGCCCGGCGTGTACCAGCTCTCCGGAAACGCCCTTGAACTTCAGCCGGGTCAGGCGAATGCCCTTTTCATCGGCGATGCGGTCTGCGGTCATAAATCCGGCGTTGTGACGGGTGCCGTCGTATTCGCGGCCGGGGTTGCCAAGACAGCAGATGCAGAATGCGGGCGCTCCGCCCGGAACAGCTGCCGTGCGCTGAGAAAGGATACTGTCCAAAATCGACATGGGTTTTCTACTCCGTAAGCTCTCTGAAAATCAAGGATTCTTCTGACTAAATAATATACCATAAAAACGGAAAAATGTCAAGGATATCAGACGGAGAACGACAGAAAACGACGCGGCGCTGCCGATTTTCGGGCAACACCGCGTCGTTTTTCCGTCAAACAAGAACCGAAATGATACTGTCCACCAGCTCACCGATGCTTCGCGCCGCCTTGTCGGCGCTCTTTCGCATATGCCGACACTGGTGGCGCGGCTTCGGCATACAGATGACGCCGGCGATGGCACCGGTCAGAACGCCGACAGCCATTCCCTTGATAAATGACATACGTTTTTTCCGTCTCCCTCTGTTTTTTCAAAGCCTGACGACTTCCATCACAGTATGGCCGGAATCAGACGCCTTCAAACTGGAAATCTTTGCCGCTTGAATGCGTCAAAAGAGCAGCGCCACACCGTGAACAGCCGCACAGAGCAGCAGCCCAAAGAGACAGGGCAGCGCCGCGGCCAGCAGCGTCCACCGGAGACTCCGCGTCTCGTGCGCAATCGTGAGGAGCGTCGTGCCGCACGGAAAATGAAAAAGCGTCAAAAGCAGCACGCCGATCAGCGTCACAGCTGACCAGCCGTTGGCGGCGAACAGCGCGGCATAGGAGCCGTAGGCCGTCAAGCTCGTTCCGGCGCGGTAGATCATGGCCAGAATCGGCAGGAACAGCTCGTTGGCGGGCAAGGCCAGCAAAAACGCCAGCAGGATGGCACCGTCCAGACCAAGCAGCGCGCCAAACGGCGTCAACGCATCGGACAGCCGCGCAAGCAGGCTGATGCCGCCGGGCGCACAGTTGGCCAGCAGCCAGAGCAGCGCCCCAGCCGGTGCCGCGACGGAAACGGCGCGACCCAGCACAAAGAGCGTCCGGGAGAGGATGGAGCGGACGATGACGCGCCCGAGCTGCGGACGGCGATACGGCGGCAGCTCCAGCACAAAACGCGAAGGCTGCCCGCGGAGCAGCGTATGCGCCAGCAGCCGGGAGGCCAGAAGCGTCATCAACACCGAAAGGACGAACAGAACGGTCAGAATCCCGGCGGAGCAGAGGGATTTTCGCCAGCCGACCGCACCGGCCGTCAGCAGCGTACCGAGCGCAATCAGCGTGGGAAAGCGGCCGTTGCACGGTACGAATGCGTTGGTCAGGATGGCAATCAGCCGTTCCCGCGGCGAGTCGATGATCCGGCAGCCCGTGACGCCGCACGCGTTGCAGCCCAGCCCCATACACATGGTCAGCGCCTGCTTGCCGTGCGCCCCGGCTCTGCAAAAGCAGTGATCGAGGTTCAGCGCAATCCGCGGCAGAATGCCGCCATCCTCCAGCAGCGTGAACAGCGGGAAAAAGATGGCCATCGGCGGCAGCATGACGGCAATCACCCAAGCCACCGTCCGATACACCCCGTCAATCAGCAGGCCGGACAGAAACGCAGGCAGGTGAACCGCATCGGCCAGCGCGTGCAGACGGTCTTCCAGCGCAAACAGCGCATCGGACAGCAGCGCGGACGGCGCATTCGCTCCGGCAATGGTCAGCCAGAGAATCACGCCGAGCATCAGCAGCATCAGCGGAATGCCGGTTTTCCGGGCGGTCAGCCATCGATCGAGACGGCTGACACGCTTGCTCTGACCATCGGGCGCGACCGAAACGGCAGCGCGACAGATGGCAGCGGACGCTGTGACAGTGGCGCGCACTGTCCGCGCCGTCCATTCGTCCCCGGAGATGTGGACGGCGGCCTGTGCTTCGGCGACAGCAGCCTTCAGCGCACTCGAATCGCCCACGCGCTGCTCAATCGCACGCACGAGCGCCGGTTCCCCTTCCAACAGCCGGAGCGCCACCCATTCGGGCGACAGCGGGTCGGAGGCCGGCAGCGCTTCGGCGACCGCGGCGGTTAAAGGGTTCAGCACCTCGGGCGACACCGGCGAATTGCCCAGTTGCCGACGCGGCGGGGAATGCGGCGCGGAGCAGAGCGCGTCCAGCGCCTCCACCAGCTCTGAGAGCCCCTGACCGCTGCGCGCTGATGTGAGGACAACGGGGATGCCCAACGCTGCCTGCAGAGCGACACGGTCGATGCAAATCCCCTTTTTGGCGGCCTCATCGGCCAGATTGACGCAGAGCAGCGCCCGGCGTCCGGTTTCCAGCACCTGCAAACAGAAAATCAGACTGCGCTCCAGACAGCTGGCATCCGCCACCATGAGCACGGCGTCCGCATCGCCGAAGCAGATGGCATCCCGCGCCAGCTCCTCCTCCGCAGAGGACGGCAGCAGGGAATAGGTGCCGGGCAGGTCGGTCATCTGAAATGTATGCCCGCTCGTCGGGCTGGAAAACCGCCCGCAGGCGCATTCGACGGTTTTCCCCGGCCAGTTTCCGGTGTGCTGCCGCAGACCGGTCAGCGCGTTGAACACCGTGCTCTTGCCGACGTTCGGCTGCCCGGCCAGACAGACGGTATACGCATCAGCAACCGATGCAGAAGGATGGATTTCCATGATTTTGGAACGGTACTCCGACGGGCCGAACGCGGACGACGTGCGCATCCGCATTGCGGAGCGCAATCACCGCGCCACGAAAGCGATAGGCTCGCGGATTCCCGAATGGGCTGGACAGCACCGGTTCAATTTCCGTCCCATCAATCAGACCGAGGTCCAGCAGCCTGCGCAGCTCATGCAGCGGCGCATCCACCGCGCAGACGACGGCGCAGCATCCGAGCGGAAGGTGATCCAATGTCGTTTCCCCCATCTTGTTTCCCTCCATAGACAGATTAGAAGGCGCAGAGCCCTCCGATTCAGTCTATGAACCCGGCGACGCATTTGACATTGTGCCCGGTTTTCGGTATACTTATATTCAACAGGCAACTGAATGGCAGAGGCCAACGGAAAGGCGGAAAGAACAGATGGCAAAACAGGTGAAAGTGGTGGTACCCGGCAGCTGCAATGTGGATTTGATGGTCTTCACACCCTTGATTCCGCGTGGCGGCGAAACGGTACTCGGAACGGAATTCCAGATGAGCATCGGCGGCAAAGGAACGAATCAGGCCACGGCGGCGCGCCGCGCCGGGGCAGCCGTGTCCATGATCACACGCATCGGCGATGACGCGCTGGGCGCGTTTGCCGGGGCGCACTACCGGCAGGAGGGAATCGATCCGACCTTTGTCACGGTGACACCGCATACGGCAACCGGCACGGCGACCATTCTCGTCGATGAGACGAGCGGCCAGAACCGCATCATCGTGGCATCCGGTGCCAATGTGTGCATCACGCCGGACGATGTGCTGGCTGCACAGGCGGAAATCGCCGGGGCGGATGCCGTCATTCTGCAAAACGAGGTGAACCCGCAGGTGTCGCTGGCAGCGGCTCGACTGGCCAAAAGCTGCGGCTGCCGGTGCATCCTGAATCCGGCACCGGCCGTCGAGCTCCCCGCAGAGCTGATCGCCTGCGCCGATTATATCACGCCCAACGAAACGGAAGCCGAATTTTATACGGGCATCGTCATTCAGACGCCCGACGACGCGATTCGAGCCGGCCGGGCACTGCTGAAGCTCGGCGCGGCCTGCGCCGTGCTGACGCTGGGCGACAAGGGCGCAGCCATTATCCGCCCGGGGCTGGAACGCCTGATTCCCGCGCCGCACGTCCACCCGGTGGATACCACCGGAGCGGGTGACTGCTTCAACGGCGTGCTGGCGGTGGCGCTGTCGGAGGGTCTGGATGAGGTCCGGGCTGTCCACCGCGCCTGCATGGCGGCCTCCTTCGCGATTCAGCGGAAGGGTGCGGCCGTTTCCTGCCCGACCCGATCGGAAATTGACACCATGTGTGCAGCGCACCCGCTCGAAGCGTAAGCGCCGCTACGATTCAACCGAAGAAAAAGAGGAGGAGTCTCCCATGGAAACACCGTATGAAAAAGCGCGCCGCTGTGCGGCGGCGTTCCGACAGAAAACCGATTTTGTCCCGAAGGCTGCATTGATTCTGGGCTCCGGCCTTGGCCCCTTTGCGGATGCACTGCAACCGTCTGCCGTGGTCGAATACAGCGAGCTGGAGGGCTTCCCGACCTCGACCGTCGAAGGGCACAGAGGCCGGTTCCTGAGTGCCCACATCGGCGACGTGCCGACGATCATCATGCAGGGGCGCGTCCACTACTATGAGGGCTACGCCATGCAGGACGTCGTGCTGCCGGTGCGCGTCATGCGCTTGCTGGGCGCGGACAACCTGTTCCTGACGAATGCGGCAGGCGGCATCAATCCCTCGTTCCGGGTGGGCGATTTCATGATGCTGACCGGCCAGATTTCGCTCTTTGTGCCGTCCCCACTGATCGGCGCAAACGATGCGGCTGCCGGGCCGCGCTTCCCGGATATGAGCCACATCTACGAGCCCGAGCTGAATGCGCTGATTCGCCGCTCCGCCGCTGCAAACGGCATTGACCTGAAGGAGGGCACCTATGTCCAGCTGACCGGCCCACAGTATGAATCGCCGGAGGAAATTCGGGCGCTGGGTCGCCTGGGCGCCGACGCCGTCGGCATGAGCACGGCTGTCGAGGCCATTGCCGCCCGGCACATGGGGATGCGCGTCTGCGGCGTCAGCTGCATCACGAATCAGGCAGCCGGCCTGTCCAAGCAGCCGCTCTCCCATCAGGAGGTCAAGGAAACGGCGGATCGCTGCGCCGCCCAATTTGCCGCACTCGTTCACGATACCATTGCGGCCATGGCGTAATGCCACCGAAACGGAAAAGAGAGATTTGCTATGAACCATCCAAACCATCAGACGATGCCCGGCGGCGTGGCGCTGGTTACGGGCTCCTCCCGCGGAATCGGCCGCGCCATCGCCACGGCACTGGCCAACGCGGGCTATGACGTCTGCATCAACTATCATACCCGGCAGGATCTGGCCGAAGAGCTGGTCAGGCAGCTGACGGAGCAGGGGCACCGCGCCATTGCCGTTCAGGCCGACGTGGCCGACCGCGAAGCCGTTGAAGCGATGGTATCGACCTGTACGCGCACGCTGGGCCCGGTGAACCTGCTGGTCAATAACGCAGGCGTGGCCGGTCAGGCGCTGTTTCAGGACGTGACCGATGAGCTGTGGAACCGCTATTTCGCAGTCAACCTGAACGGCGCCCGCCACACGATTCAGGCCGTCCTGCCGCATATGCTGCACGAAAAATCCGGCTGCATCATCAACGTCTCGTCCATCTGGGGACAGCACGGCGCGTCCTGCGAGGTGACCTATTCCTGCACCAAGCACGCGCTGATCGGCCTGACCCGTTCGCTGGCAATGGAGCTGGCACCCAGCGGGATTCGCGTCAACTGCGTCGCGCCCGGCGTCATTCAAACCGATATGGTTCAGGTGCTGGGCGAAGCAACGCTGCGCGACCTCGCCGAACAGACGGCGCTTGGCCGACTGGGCACACCGGAGGATATCGCGGGCGCGGTGCTCTACCTGGCATCGGATGCGGCCTCCTTTGTGACGGGACAGGTGCTGACGGTCGATGGGGGCTTCCTGCCGTGAGCATGGAACGACTCGATAAACTCATTGCCTCCATGGGTCAGTATTCCAGACGGGATGTCGCACGGCTGGTTCGCGCAGGCCGCATCACGGTCGATGGCAGCGCGGCGCGGGGCCCCGATCTGAAATGCGACCCGCAGGCTGCGCAGATTGCCATAGACGGCCAGCCGCTGGCCTATACCCGCTATACCGATCTGATGATGCACAAACCGGCGGGCGTTCTGTCCGCCACCGAGGACTGCCACAGCCGGACGGTGCTCGATCTGCTCCCGCCGGAGCTGCAAAAGCGCGGCCTCTTCCCGGTGGGACGCCTCGATCGCGATACGGAAGGGCTGCTGCTGCTGAGCAATGACGGCCCATTGGCACACGCCCTCCTCAGCCCGAAGCACCACGTCGATAAGGTCTATTATGCCCAGGTGGACGGAACGCTCGACGAGACGGATGTCGCCGCCTTTGCCGCAGGCATGACGCTGGCGGACGGTCTGGTCTGTATGCCCGCCGGACTGGAGCCGCTCGAGGACGGCGCGTGCCTGGTGACGCTGCATGAAGGAAAATTCCATCAGGTGAAGCGGATGCTGGCAGCGCGCGGCGCACCGGTGCGCTATCTGAAACGCCTTCGCATGGGGCCGCTTGTGCTGGATGAAGCACTCTTACCGGGGGAATATCGCCCACTGACACCGGAGGAATCCCGACAGCTCAGACAGGCCGTCAACAGGACGGAAGTTGATTGAAGCTGACAACGAATCAAAGAAAAGCGACCGCACAGCTGTGCGGGCGCTTTTTTGTGGATGAATGCAATCAATAGTAATTTTCAATGGTTCCGCCATTCAGAATCGTCTGAATGTTTTCGGAAATCCGGCGCAGATACGTGATATTCGCGCAGAAGTTGGACGCTTCCGGCATGGCCTCATCGCCCAGACAGACGATATACTGACGGCTGGTCGCCTTGTAGAAGCGAACCGATTCGGTGTAGCCGGAGCGGTAGGTAATCCGGAACGAATAGGAGGGCGTTTCTTCAATCGCTTCGTTGGCCATCAGATCGTCGTACTGGATGGAAATGACGCTGGTGTACAGACGGCGACCGTTGGACTCCGAGAGCGCCAGACCGTTCATCACGGCGACAAACGTACCGGTACTCGTTTCATCATCGATGGAGTCATCGATCTCAATCGAATAGGAGCCGTCCGGCAGCTCCATTTCAAGCCGCGTGACATCCTTGATGTTGTGCAGCCAGACGAGGTTGCTGCGCAAATCCATCGACGTCAGCTCGCCGAACGTGATCTCACCCATGCCGGCGTAGACGCTGTCGATGCCGTCCACCATGATGTAGATCGTGGAGCCGACGACGCCGAAGTGCAGCGTGGTTTTCACATCGTCCCGCGTCACAATGTCCACCGTGACGACGTTTTCTTCGTCCAGATTGTAAACGGACAGGTCCTTCGGATGGTTTTCCACCACCTGCAGCACCATGAGGGACGTCAGCTGATCCAGAAATTCCTCACTCACGACCGTATCACTGACGTAGGCGTAGTACGGCTCGACCATCCGGAACGTGGTGTAGATCAGCTCACCCTCTACATCGGACTCGAACGTCTCGTGGCGCTCCATGACAATGACCTCGCCGTTGGCCGCGTGCAGCGTCACGGACTTCAGATTGTCATAGTAGGTGCCGAAGGACGGCAGAATATCCGTCGAACGGTAGCGATCCGGGCCGTTCAGGAAGACGTTAGCGCTCGATGCGGAGATCATATACACGGCGGACTGATCCGTCCGCTTGGCGTAATACGCGTCCGACAGGGAGTTGTATTCGCCGATCAGCAGGGTGATCGGCTGGACATTCGCGTCCGCCTCCGACAGCGTGTCATACGGCGTCGCCGTCACGCGGACGGCGCTTGCATCGTCCAGACCGTAGTCGGACAGATTGTCCACTTCTTCATACACCAGCTCGGTGGCCTCCAGAGACATCAGACGGGTAAACGCTTCCTCCAGCAGCGTCTGGCTGTAGGTAAAGCCGTCGTAAATGCCGTTGTCCTGCAGGACGTACAGAATCGTGTCGTCCGACTGGGGCACCTTGCCGATGATGTACTTGTAGCCGTCCTGCCGGGAGGCGGGGAATTCCACCTTGACGGCGAACATCGGGTCGTCACTGCCGGAAATCAGCATCATCTTCTGGTTGTCCGATTGATCCTCATCCGGGAGCAGGGAGGAAATGACCAGATACGCAGCTCCCAGCAGGACAACGACCAGAAAACAGAGAATCAGCGTTTTGATTTGTTTTTTCATCAGCGGTTCTTCCTCCTGTACCAGACAACGATCCCGAAAATGATAATGGCGGCCGGAATGACACAGAGCAGCACCAAAACGACAGTCAGCTGATTGCCGATGACTTCAAGCTCCGGATCCGTAAACCGTTTGCTCTTGACGGAAACGGTCACGCCCGAATCGTTGAATTCGTCGAAGATGTTGGTCATGAAGCGCATATTGCCGAAGCTGTCGCTGTTGACCAGCTCACCGGTGAACAGATAGGGGCTGGAGAGGAAGAGCAGATTGGTGGTTTTGGTCTGATTGTTGACGATCTGCGAACGGGAGACCAGGATGGCTGCGGAGAAGCTGCCGCTCAGGTCGCCGTCGGTGCGTTCATAGGACGTGATGGATTCGGAATCATTCTTCAGCTTGGCATAGGACTTCGGCGAGGTCTGCAAAACCTCAACAGACGAGATCAGGCCGGATTCCGTCCAGAGCTGCTTCATGACCTTGGAGCGCGGTGCCACGACATACTTCGAAGAGGAGAAGCCCTCCGTGAAGGCGGCATCGGTGGAGGCAGCGGAGGTGTAGACGTTGGTGTAATCGCTGTAGCGGTAGTCCGCATCGCAGACCAGCGCATCCTCAAACGCAACACCCCATTCGTGGAAAAGCAGCTCCAGGTTGGTCAGGGTCGGTGCATCCGCGCCGGTGATGTAGACAAAATTGCGGTAGGTCGCCAGATATTTTTCCAGCTTCAGAATTTCTTCCTCTGTGTAATCCGTGGTCGGGCAGCAGAGCACAACGAGCGTGACATCGTCCGGAATATCGCTGTCGCCCTCCAGGAGATTCAGCGTGGAAACGGTGTAGTTGGCCTCGTAGAGCTGTGTGGCGATGGTGGATGCACCGATTTCGCTGTGGCCGGTCAGAACGATAGCCTTCGGCGGATTCTCGATGTTCATGTAGGCGATGGCGGTGGTCAGCTTGCGCTCAATGGACAGGCCGACAACGGACGACTGGGTGGAGTCATACCAGTAATAGAGATCAGACAGCGAGAACGAACGGTGCCGTTCGCCCTTTTCGACCACGATGGAACCGTTGCTGATTTCCACGATGTCCTCATACTTCTTGACAAAGCCCGGATTCCGAACCGGATCGACGAACTCGACCTCGACCATGCCGTCCGAATAGACCTCGTAGCGGTAGAGAATTTCGGTCATTTCGTCGCCGTAGGTCTGGGCGCGGAAATTATCCTCCGTCATGAAGACGTAGAAGGAGACTTTTTCGTCCAGATGCTCGAGCATATCGATGGTCTCGTCGCTCAGCTCGAAGCGGCGGTCGCTCGTCATATCGAACTTCAGGCCGTATTTGTCGGTGCCGATGCCGACCAGGACGTTTGCGAGAATGATGGCGGCGATGATCAGCAGCGACATGATGGTGGCCATGGTGCCGTATTTCAGCCGCTGTTTCCGCAGCTGAAAGTTGAAATGGTGCAGCTTGGAGCGGAAAGAGGATTCGGACGGCTTCTGAGTCTGTGCGGGGCGGCTGGCCGCATTCTTGGCAGCCGGCTGTTTTTTCTGAGGGGTCTTGTTCATACATCCATCCTCCTGTCATTAAGCGTAACGCTTTTTGTCGAGCATCCGAACCGTCAGGTAGACGAACACCGCGGAGATGCTGAGGTAGTAAACGATGTCGGACAGATCGAACAATCCATAGGTAAAGCTCGTGTACCGGCTGAAGACGGACAGCCAGCCGACAACCGTTTTCACCAGCGTGATTTCGATGTTGGCAACGAGCATATCGATGAGCCACAGGCCGATCAGCACCGCCCAGGAGATGAGCGCGCTGACGAGCTGGTTCTCCGTCAGGGAGGAGATGAACAGACCGATGGCGATGAAGGCGCTGGCCGCAAAGAAGATCGCGACATAGTTGCCGAAAATCGACCAGGGCTCTGCAACGCTGTAGAACGAGAGAATGAGCGGAATCATGAACGTGCCGACCATGGAGAGCACAAACACGCTGAGCGCGGCGAAATACTTGCCGAGCACGATATCCGTCATGCGAATCGGCGCGGTGAAGAGCAGCTGATCGGTTTTCAGCTTTTTCTCTTCGCTGAGCAGACGCATCGTCAGAATCGGTGCCAGAAAGGCCAGCGCAATCAGCAACATATAAAAGATCGGCTTGACGTTGGAGGAGCTGGTTTCAACATTGAGAAAATAGAAACAGAGGTTCATAATCAGAATCAGCACGCCGCTGAACACATACCCGATCGGTGTCGTGTAAAAGGCGCGGAGATCACGTTTGTATACTGCAAACATAGCAAATCCTTCCTTCTTTTCAGGCTTTCCCGGCAACCTATTTGGTAGCGGGTGTCCCGTCGTTTTCGGCGGTCAGCTTGATGAAAATGTCCTCCAGCGAGGCGGAAACCGGTGCAAACATCAGAATCGGATATCCGGCCGAGGCAAGCGCGTTGAACACGAGCTTGCGGATATCGACCTGTGCCTGCGGCTCCAACAGGAAATCACAGGCGCCGCTCTCCGGCGACCCCTCATAGATCACGCGGTGCATTTCGGGAATCCGGGAGAGGATGGTCTGGAGCTTGTCCTGCGGACCGGCAGCGCGCAGCTGCATCTTGCGGTCCACATCGACGTAGAGGGAGAGATTGGCCGGTGTGTCGTTGGCGATGATGTGCCCGTGGTTGATCACCAGGACGC
Source organism: uncultured Oscillospiraceae bacterium (assembly GCA_964448855.1). Classification (GTDB taxonomy): domain Bacteria; phylum Bacillota; class Clostridia; order Oscillospirales; family QAMX01; genus QAMX01. The sequence goes on from CAYUXI010000010.1 coordinate 27,520, forward strand.
GTTCGCAGATGGCCTGCACCTCCGAGAGAATGTGGCTGGAAAGAATGACCGTCCGCTTTTTGCCGAGATCCTTGATCACGTTGCGGATTTCAATGATCTGAATCGGGTCCAGACCAACCGTCGGCTCGTCGAGAATCAGCACCTCCGGGTCGCCGATCAGCGCCTGCGCAAGGCCGACGCGCTGCTTGTACCCCTTGGAGAGGTTGCGGATCATCCGCTTGTAGACGTTGGTCACCCCGACCAGCTCGCAAATGGCGGAAATGTGCTCCTTCCGATGCTCCTTCACGCCCTTGAGATCACAGATGAAGTCGAGATATTCGCAGACCGCCATGTCCATATAGAGTGGCGGCTGCTCCGGGAGATAGCCGATGTGCCGTTTGGCGGCGATGGGATTTTCCAGAATGTCGATGCCGTTGATTTTCGCGGAGCCGGACGTGGCGGAAAGATATCCCGTCAGAACGTTCATTGTGGTGGACTTTCCGGCGCCGTTTGGGCCAAGAAATCCGACGAGCTCCCCTTCGTTGATGGAAAAGGTGATGTCGTCAACGGCTTTCTTGTCGCCGTAGTGCTTGACCAGATTGGTAACCTCGATCATAGAAGTCTGCTTCCTTCCTTATTATTGAGGATTTCATGGGTGATCGGATTCGAAAAACCGGACAGAAACCAGTTGAAAAGCATCCGGCAGAATCCGTTAAAGATACGATAAGTCCATTATATCACACAACGTGAAAAATATGTAGCGGTTTTGTAAATGAATGGGCGAAACCGCCGCAAAAACGGATTCAGCGCGCAGCGAGCGATGCCAGAATGGACTCCGCAGTGAGCGGGACGGGGACGGAGGTGCCGGTGGACATATCCTTCAGCATCCCGCTGCCGGATTCCAGCTCATTGCCGCCCAGAATGAGGAGCGTGTGCGTGTGCAGCTTGTCCGCATACTTGAGCTGTGCCTTCAGGGAACGGCCGGTGACGTCGTGCTCCACGGCGATACCGAGACGGCGCAGCGCCAGAACGAGCTGAGCGACCTTTTCCACAGCCGAAGCGTCGGCCGAGGCGAGGAAGATATCCGGGCCGGGCGCCTCCGGCAGCTGGACACCGCTCTCCTGCAAAACGAGGAGCAGCCGCTCCAGCCCGCAGCCAAAGCCGAGGCCGGGCAGAGACGGCCCGCCGAGCGATTCCACCAGCCGGTCATAGCGGCCGCCGCCGCAGACGGTGGACTGTGCGCCGATGTTCCCGGCGACGAATTCAAAGACGGTGCGGGTGTAATAATCCAGACCGCGGACGATGCGCGGGTCGACGCGATAGGGAATGTCGAGCAGCTCCAACCGCTGCTTCAGCGTGTTGAAATGGTCGGCGCAGTCGGCGCAGAGATAGTCAATCGTGCGGGGTGCGTCGGCGGCCAGCTCATGGCAATGCGCTTCCTTGCAGTCCAGCAGACGGAGCGGGTTCCGCTCCAGACGATCCAGACAGAGCGGGCAGAGCTCGTTCCGATAGGTGCTGAAATAGGCCGTCAGCGCATCGTGATACGCCTTTCGACAGACCGGACAGCCGATGGAGTTGATGGAAACGGTCAGAGAATGGATGCCCAGGCGGCGCAGGAAGGTGTCGGCGAGCGCAATAACCTCCGCATCGGCATCGGCACCGGGCGCGCCGAACATCTCGACGCCGAATTGATGGTGCTCCCGCAGACGGCCGGCCTGCGGCTTTTCATAGCGGAAGTTCGGTGCGATGTAGAAGACCTTCAGCGGAAGCGTCCCGGCATACAGGCCGTTTTCGATCAGACTGCGAACGACCGATGCCGTTCCCTCCGGGCGCAGCGTGATGGAACGGCCGCCCTTGTCTGTGAAGGTGTACATTTCTTTCTGCACGATATCCGTGGTATCGCCGACACCGCGTAGGAACAGCTCGGTGTGCTCAAAGGCCGGGAAACGGATTTCAGAAAAACCAAAATCTGCCGCACAGCGACGCAAAACCTGCTCAAGATACTGCCAGTCATGGGATGCGGACGGCAAAACGTCTTTGGTTCCCTTTGGAATGCTGATTTTGGGAGAAGGTGACATACGGTGAGGTCCTTTCTGATGGAAGATTAGGATGGCATCGACGCAAGGTGGAGCCGTGCGCGGTGCAGCTTGGAGTCGGAAACAGGGGAGAGCGCGTAGGATGCTGCGAGGGCGGCGCAGAGGGCGGACAGCGTATCCGCTGAGCCCTGCTTCAGCTCGGCCTCCAGCTCGAAAAATTCGGCGGAGGGACAGTGGTTGAAGCAGCCGTGATCGAGTGCAAATGCAATTTCCGCGCCGGAAACGTCGGCGAGAAATTCGCTGCGGCAAAAGCTCACCTCGGCAATCGGCTGCAAATGCGCCGAAACATCGGACAACAGCGATGCAAGCGGCGGCGGCAGCAGTGCCATCAGGCGGGGCAGCCCCTCGTCCAGCGATTGCGCGGGGCACTCGAACTCCCCGCGGACGTGAAGACCGGGGACGGCGGAATCGGCCGCACCGGTCTTCAGCGTGATGCAGCCGCTGTCATTTTCGGCGCGAAAGCGGATGGCGCAGCCGGCTGTATGCAGCCGCTCGTCCGCCGTGTCGAAATAGACAGAATGCATCCGGAACTCTTTTGCAGGGGCAAGCACGGGATAGCGGGTACGCACATCGTTCCATGCATCCTGCAAACGGGTCAGACTCTCACAGGAGAGTTTGATTTCAGTTTCAGTCAAGAGAATAACCTCCCGAAGCGGCCTGTGTCGGATGCTTCAGCAGCCGGGCAACGATCAGGCCGAGCTCATAAACGACCGCAGCCGCCAGTGCCGGCAAAACGGTTTGTGGCAGCACGCGCAGCGACAGGGTTGAAAAACCGAACAGCGTGTTGAACGGCTCCCAGCGCGACAGCGCATACGCCGCCGCACAAACCAGAACGGCCAGACAGAAGATCGGCCGGTGGCGCCGTTCCCAAAGTGAAAACAGCGTGTTGCCCCAGTGATAGGCGATCATCAGCAGGACGACCGATGCGGTCAGAAGCGTCAGAAAAGCGGCGGAGGAGGCCGCCAGCGCCCCAACATTTGTGACCGGCGAGAGGCGGGCATACAGCCTTGCGGTATACAGCGCGGTGCATCCGGATACCGTGAGGCAGAATCCGGGGAAAAACCGCCCGGACAGCCTGCGCCCGGCCGATTCCAACGATGTGCGGCTGGGTGTGAGCGCGAGCGGCGAAGCTGGTGCCGCCAGCGGCGCACCGTACCGCGCCGTCAAAAAGCCAAAGGGCAGCGGCAGCAGGCAGGAAAGCAGAACAGCAGCCGGGACGGAAAACGGCGGGAGCGATGCGGAAAAGGATGCCAGAAAGACAAACAGAGCGATGGCCAGCGGAACCGCCAGCATCGCATACATGGCGCGTGCTGCCGCATCACAGGCGGCGCGGCAGACCCGACAGGTCTCCGCAATATCGACGATTCGACAGCCGCGTGATGAAACGTCCGGCTGCCCGGAATGGCCGGAGCCGGAGGAAAAACGAATGTCGGCCCCGTCAAAGAGCGGGTCATCCGGGTCATCCGATGCGGCGGCAATCACACCGCCCTGATGGGTCAGCAGCGGGAAGAAGGCCTGACGGTGCGCATCGTCCATATCGGCGGCGACGCGGGCGCGCCCGGCGACCCGTTCCAGATTTTCCGGATGAAACCGATCCATCCGCGCACCGGTAATCACCCGGCTCATATCGTTCGTAATGCCGAGCTCCGAGGCGCGGAAAAAGGCACACGTCTCTTCCTCCCGGCTGACATAGACTACCTGAATCCCGTTCTGGCGCAGCGACCGGACGGCGGACGATGCTTCCGGATCCGGTGCAATGTGCAGAATCAGCAGCCCGACCATCGTCCAGACCAGGCCGTCGGACGAGGAGGCCAGCGCGACTGCCTGCCGGCCAAGCTCATGCGCCCGATGCATCGCGGCGGCTATGCGGTTCCGGTCGGTGTCGTTGATCGGACGCGCCATCCCGTGATCCATGATCCGGGTTGCCTGCGGCAGAATCGCATCCGGCTTTCCGGCGCGATAGGCGAGGGCGGAGCCGTCCGGCAGGGTGAGCGATGCAGCCACCACACCGGTTTCGCGGTGCCAGGGGGTGAAAACCGTGGGTATTGGCGTCAAATACGACCGGTACTCCATCGGCGTTTTGCGCATGGCGTGGAGCAGCGCATCCGAAAAGCTCTGACGCAGCCCGCAGGCCGCGGCCAGCGAACCGTCATCGCAGCGGCAAAAGCCGAGCACCAGCGGCAGATGTTCTTCAAAATCGAGCTCCGCGACCGGACGAAGCATCCCGTCCGCAAAGAAAGCGCGAAGCTCCGCACTTTTTGTGCCGTAAAAAACGGTCTGATCGGCCAGCAGCGTCCGAATGCGGGACAGCTGCGGCAGGGAGAGAAACTGCTCAACGGTGATATCGCGGCGGCGCAGCACCTCTGCCGCGTGAACCGCAGCGAGCGGCGCGGCAACGGAAACGCCGGAAACCAGCGATGCGCAGAGACAGGCGGCCAGCCCGTCCGTCTCCGTAAACAGTTGACCGACGCCAAACGCAAGGAGCAGAATGGCCGCACCGACGCCAAACACCGCCGGAAGAATCCGGAGCAGCGGGGGGAGATGCAGCCCGTTTGTCCGCCCGGAGCCGAAATAGACGCGGAATTCCAGCGCCGTCAGCGTGCGGCGGTCGATCCCAAGATGCGCAGCAGCCGCGTGCTCCGTCCAGAAAACAGCGACGGTACTGAGCAGCGCAGCCGCAAGGCAAAAGACGGCCGTCGGAATGCTGCGCGATAAAAGCTGCGTCAGTGCGACGGCAGTCCAGATCAGCGGGGCAATCAGCCGCCCAATCCGCATGACCGGGACGGCGCGAGCCAGAAATAAGGCGTCAGCGGATGTCTCCGGAGAGCCATCCGCAGGTGTGCAGCTGTTTTCCATCAAACGTGATCACCACCAGGTCGAAAAAATACGGCTTCCTACAGCCCGGATACCGCGACGTTTTCCACGCCGTTCTGCTGAAATTCAGCCATGTATGCGTCAATTTTCCGGGCGAGCAGATCGCTGTCTGTGCCGTCCACATCGCGATCCTTCAAATCGCGGCGCGCAAGCTCCTCCGCCAGGATGCCGTAAAAAACCATGTCCTCATAGTCTAAAATGGCCTCATGAATCCCGCCGTCCACATACTGAAGCGACGGGACAGACTCCGCGCCGTCCACCAGAGCATCCAGCCCGCAGCTGCGGCAATTCGAGAAAACGGCGCTCTCCACCTCGTCATATTCGCTGATTCGGTCATCCCCACGGATGGAATTGATGACCCAGTTGCCTGTGTAGACGAGGTCGAGCAGCAGGCGGAACTGTCTGTTTGTCAAATGAAGATTCATATCCAAAAGCCTCACGATTTGCTTTCCACGACGAATGTCCGGCAGGCACGTCAATAGCTGCGGGACAGCGAACAGACGCGACCCAAAATGGTGCAGTCCGTTCCGTCAATCGGTTGATAGGCCGGGTTGGCCGGCATGAGCCAGATTTGTCGCCCATCCTGCTTCAAACGCTTCACGGTGGCTTCGCCGTTGATCATGGCAATGACGATTTCGCCGTTCTGCGCGGTGCTCTGACGGCGGACAATGACAATGTCACCATCCAAAATGCCCGCTTCGATCATGGAATCCCCCGTGACGTTCAGTGCAAAATAATCGCCCGGAGCATCCGTATTATAGCAGAGATAGCCGGTGATTTCCTCAAAGGCCAGAATCGGCTGTCCGGCCGTCACACGGCCGATGACCGGAACCCGCGTGATGCCCTTGTTGCACGTCAGCATCAGCGTGCGCATTTTCCCGGGATTTTTGCTGATATATCCAAGCTCCTGCAGCCGGTTCAGATAACCGTGTACCGAAGAGGGGGATTGCAGATGCACGCCCCTGCAGATTTCACGGACAGACGGCGGAATCCCATCCCGGTTGATCGTCAACTCGATAAAATCGTAAACTTCTTTGATTTTCCCTTTCAGCGGCTGCATGATTTCACCTCAAATAGATCGTGAACCCCGGCCGGCTGATGCCGGGAACCGGTTCGACAAAGCTGTACATTCTGTTTCATTATACCACAAAGCGAGAATGGAAACAATGGTTCACACCTGAAAATCCCGGAAATCCTGCCGATTTTTTTCGCTGTGGCGCATCCGGAGAAAACAGAGACAGGCAATCAGCGCGAAAACGGTACCAATCCGCATGGAAATGCGAAAACCGGCGGACGGACTTCCCGCCATGCGGTCGGCCAGAATCCCGATCAGCCAGGGGCCGACCGCCCCGCCGAAATCCCCGGCGCAGGACAGCAGCGCAAACAGCCGTGCGCCCGCCGCCGGGAAGTGCGCACCGGCCAGGACAAACGTACCCGGCCAGATCAGACTGGTGGCCAGCCCCATCCAGCCGCAGGCCATGGCGGAGGCCCAGGGCAGCGGACAGAGCGCCAGTGCCAGACAGCACCCCGCCGCCGTCAGACACGCAAACGGCAGAATCCGCTCCAGCCGGAACCGCGCCCCGAACAGCCCATACAGCAGCCGCCCCACACCGAGCATCCCGGCAAAGCAGGCGGTGCCGAGCAGATCACTGCTCAGCTTGGACAGCCCGACACTCTGCTCCATGAAGACTGACGACCACTGCTCCACACAGAGCTCCGCGGCGGAGCCGAAGGCGATTCCGCCGAGCGCAGCGCGAAAAAAGGGCTCCCGCAGCAGCTGACGCAGACTGTACCCGGACGGCACGGACGCCACGGCACCCAGCGGCACCCCGGTAAACAGGAGCCAGGTGATCAGCGGGAGCAGCGTCCACCCGGCCACAATCCATTGCCAGCATGGATTCCCAAACAGCGCCAGCAACCCGGCTGTCACGCCGACCACGAGCACCTGTCCCCATGCATAAAAGGAATGCAGAAAGCTCATGACGGTGCCTCTGGACGTTTCCGTCAGCCGATCCACAATCGGGCTGAGCGTGATTTCCAGCAGCCCGCCTGCGCCGGAAAACAGGACGGTGGAGCCGAACAGCCCGGCAAATACATGGTGCGGCATCACCAGCGGCGTCAAGGCGTAGCAGCCGAAGCCGACGGCGACAAGAAACGCACCGCACAGCACAAACGGCCGACAGCCGTATCGGTCGAGCCAGCGCGCAAACAGCAGGTCGCAGAGCACCTGCGTGATAAAATTGACAAAAATCAGCGTACCGAGCATGGACAGCGAGACATCGTACAGCCGGTACAGCGGCATAAAGAGCAGGGGCGGCAGACAGACAACAGCCGCCTGCGTGATATAGGCAAAGCAGCAGGCGGCCAATGTGCGCTTGAAGGGCGTTCGCAGACAAATTCCACCTTTCTGGTTCTTTGCCAACTGCCGTGCGAGGTGACAAAGAGGAATTTTTTGCTTCATCCTATGCAGAAGTTTCCCAAAAGGCGAACGCATCGCTTGCATCCGGACGCAAAGTGTGGTATCATAACAGAAACCGGTTCGAACCGGTCGGTAGAGGCTTGAATTGAAAGGAACGGTATGCAATATGTCGGAGACAAAAGTAAAAACCATCATTCTGGATACAGATATTGGCCCGGACTGTGACGATGCCGGTGCGCTTCTGATGCTGCTGAAAATGGAAAAGGCGGGGCTTTGCCGCATTGCCGCCATCACCCACTGCACATCCAGCCCGTTCGGCTGCGGCTGCGCAGATGCGATCTGCCGCGCAGAAGGGCGCGACGATATCCCGATCGGTACCCTGAAACGCGGCGGCGTACTCTGCAATTTTGAGGACGGCCGCTACAATGAAGCGGTCTGTGGCCTCTTCCCGAACCGCTTTTCCAACGGCGAGGAAGCGCCGGACGCCGTGCGCGTGCTGCGGCAGGCCTTCGCAGACAACGAAGAGGTCACGCTGATTTCCATCGGCCCGCTCGGCAACATCGCTGACTTCCTGAAGAGCGGCCCGGACGATATCAGCCCGAAAACCGGTCTGGAGCTGGCGCGGGAAAAATGCCCGAAGATGATCAGCATGGGCGGCCAGCTGGAGGGCGACCGCCGCGAATTCAATTTCTACGTCGAAACGTCTGCCACGGCGGACGTGCTGGCCATGTGGCCGACGGAGATCTGCTTCTCCGTTTATACAACCGGCGAAGACGTCAAAACCGGCAAGGAGATGTCCCGCAAACTCGGACGCCTGCACCCGGTCGCACTCGCCTTCGCACTGTATGCGCCGGGCGGCCGCTGCAGCTTCGATGAAACCGCCGTTTACTACGCTGTTTTCCCGGATACGCCGCTCTTTGAAACGAGCAAGCCGGGCTGGATGGGCATCGAGGCCAACGGCGCAAATACCTGGCGCTTTGCGGAGGATGGCCGCCATACCTACTTCGTCAAAGCCTGCCCGCCGGAGCAGGTGGCAGAGGAACTGGAAAGCTGGATGTACCGCTGAGAGACCAGAAACTGTCAGAACGGAAATATCGAATAAAAGAGGGTCAATCACATGAAAAATATACTGACTGCACCGTTTGTAGAAGAAATGCGGAAAACAACCGCCAATATGTATCGCCTCGGCTGGGACGAGCGCAACGGCGGCAACATCAGCTATCTGCTGGATGAATCGGAGGTCGGCGAATACCTGGATCTGCAGCACGTCCTCCGGACGATTCCGCTCGGCTTTGATGCGACTGCGCTGGCGGGCAAATATTTCATCGTCACAGGCACCGGCAAGTACTTCAAGAATGTCGATGCGGATCCGGAAACCAACCTCGGTCTCGTCCGCATTGCCGCGAACGGCGCGGATGCGGAGCTTTTGTGGGGCTTTGCAGACGGCGGACGGTTCACATCGGAATTCCCGGCGCACCTGATGAGCCACATGGCGCGTCTGTCGGTGGATCCGTCCAACCGGGTGGTCATGCACTGCCATCCGACCTACACGCTGGCCATGAACTATGTCCATGTGCTGGATGAAAAGCAGCTGACCCATACGCTGTGGGAAATGTGCACCGAATGCATCGTCGTCTTCCCGGACGGCATCGGCGTGCTGCCGTGGATGCTCTGCGGCACCAACAGCATCGGCGAGGCCACGGCAGAAAAAATGAAGGAATTCCGCCTGGTGGTCTGGGGAATGCACGGGATTTACGGCGTCGGAAAAACCATGGACGAGGCCTTCGGCCTGATCGAAACCGTTGAAAAAGCGGCGCAGATTTATATGCTGACGGCGCACCTGCCGCGCTTGAATACCATCCGGGATGATCAGCTGCGCGAGCTGGCCGAAGCGTTCGGCGTCGCATACCGGAAGGATTTCCTGAACGACCGCGCATAACCCGCATGACCGGGACGAAGCGGACGGCGCTTACCGGCCGGACGCGTGATGCAGCTGCGCCCGGATGAACGCCCGACGCGCCTCTGCCGTCTGAAGAGCGACGATGGCTTCGTCCACGTCCTCAAAGGCTACAGCCGCTTCAAACTGCGACTGCGCGGCGGCATACTGGCGCTCCGCCGCCTGCCAGTCTGCGAATAGCGCGGCATCCGCCGCCGAAAGTCTGGGCTGACGGAGCAGAACCCGCTCCCGATGATATTGTGGCATTTTGCAATGCTCCCTTCTGCTTGTTGTACTGTTCATAGAATATGCAGAAAAGGGATGTATGATTCGCACGGAGACTGCATACACTGTAAACGGACAAACGAAGGCTGAATCAGACGGTTGTCCGCCATCCGGAAGAAACAGTGCGATTGCAGAAGCCTGCAACCGAAACGGAGCTGCATGACCGGCGCACAGAAAAGGGCTGCACAATGTGCCGGGCAGATGAGATGGATATTCGTCCGTTGCCGGAAACCGGCTCCGAACGGGGCGATCCCCACACTGTGCGCCGGAACCCGATGAAAAAAACGCATCGGCTCAAAGAGAGGATATGCGCATTTTTTGCACATACCCTCTCTTTTTTGCAGCTGCGGAATGCCTGACCTTGACTTCAAAACAGAAACAGAGTATAATAAATCATTCAACAGGGAACCAAGTTGGAAACGGGGTCGAACAGCATGAAACTCATCGAACTTTTCGTCATTGCCATCGGACTGTCCATGGACGCGTTTGCGGTGGCCGTCTGCCGCGGGCTCAATATGCGGCGGATGTCTTTTCGAAATGCACTGATCATTGGCCTGTATTTTGGCGTCTTTCAGGCGCTGATGCCGTTGATCGGGTATTTCATTGGCGGCACCTTTGCGCAGTACATCGAGCGCTTTGATCACTGGATTGCATTCGTTCTGCTGGGGCTCATCGGCGGAAAAATGATCTCCGAAAGCCTGAGCCACGAGGAAGACGAACCGACAGACGGCAGTGATGTCTCCTTCCGAACGATGCTGCCGCTGGCCATTGCAACGAGCATTGACGCGCTGATGGTCGGCGTTTCCTTCGCCTTCCTGAAGGTGCAGATCGTCCCGGCCGTCCTCTTCATCGGCGTCATCACACTCGTGCTGTCAATGCTCGGCGTCTGGATTGGCAAGTTGTTCGGCGACCGGTTCCGCTCCAAGGCCGAGCTGATCGGCGGCATCATTCTGGTGCTGATGGGGCTGAAAATCCTGCTGGAGCATCTGGGCGTCATTCAATTCTGAAACGGCTTCGCCCTTGCATTGAGCGGGGCGAATATGGTATAATGAAAGCAAAACAATGAGGAGGCATTCTTATGATGAAACCAGGCGTTGTTGTCGGCCTGAGAGATATTCGCGCCAATCTGGAGCGCGTGAAAAGCTTCGGCATCGATTACGCACAAATCTGTTCCTGGGAAATTGATTCCTTTACGGACGAGCTGGCGGCAGAGGTTCGGTCTGCCATCGCGGATACCGGCGTGGAAGTGCGCACGTTCTGGTGCGGCTGGCCGGGCCCCGCATCCTGGACCTTTTATGACGGCCCGCTGACGCTGGGACTGGTGCCGGAGGCCTTCCGCTTTGAGCGGACCAAGGCACTCCTGAAGGGCATCCAGTTTGCCGATCAGTGCGGCATCCATCAGGTGGCCACCCATGTCGGCTTCATCCCGGAGGATATGAACGACCCGAAATACGCCGGTACGCTGATCGCGCTGAAAATGCTGGTGCGCGAATGCAAACGCCGCGATATGTATTTCCTCTTTGAAACCGGTCAGGAAACGCCTGCCACGCTCCTCCGCACCATCGAAGACCTCGGCGGCGAAAACGTCGGCATCAATTTTGATACGGGTAACCTGATCCTGTACGGCAAGGGCAACCCCGCAGACGCCATCGACGTCTTCGGCAAATACGTCCGCGATTTCCACTGCAAGGACGGCGTGTATCCGACAGATGGCCGCGAACTGGGTCATGAAATGCCACTGGGTCAGGGCAAGGCGGACTGGCCGCAGATTATCCGGAAAATGAAGGCCATCGGCTATGACGGCCCGCTGACCATCGAACGCGAAATCAGCGGCGACCAGCAGACGAAGGATATCCTCGCTGCCAAGGCGCTGCTGGAAAAACTGGTCGAAGAAGCGTAAAAAGCCCGTTCCGGGCGACAGGAGGCATGGCGGATGCGCGGCAATGAAAAGCTGCAAAACATACACAGACGATCCACGCTGAAAATTCTGACGGCTGCGGCTGTCCCGGTTCTGCTGACGCTGCTGCTGCTTGCGGCAGCTGCATGGCTGCCGGGCTTTACAGACGGGCTGTACCGCGACGCTTCGCGGGCGGTGATTCATGTCCTCTCCCGCGTGACCGGCTGGCTTCCTGTTTCGGTGGCGGAGGTGGCCATCGGACTGGCCGTCCTGTCCCTGCTGATTGCGCTGCTGCGATTGCTCTGGGTGCTCATCAGTGGCCCGCGCCGCCTGGCGTATCTGCTCCGCTTCGTCGCGTGGATGCTCTTTCACGCCGCTATGCTGATGTTCCTCTTTGAGGCCATCTGGGGTCTGAATTATCGGGCACAGCCGCTGGCCGAGACCATGGGTCTGACGGTTCAGGCGCGCAGCCCAGAGGAATTGAAGACGCTGAACCGCTATCTGATCGATCGCGCCAACGCTTTGGCTCCGCAGCTTCCGCGCCAATCGACCGGGAGCGCCAGCCCGATCGATTTCCGGGACGTGGCCGAACGGGTGGCCGATGAGTTCTCGAAAACCACCGGCCGCAGCGAAGCACCGGTCAAGGAGCTGCTGACGTCCAAATGGATTTCCTACACGCGCACCACGGGGATTTTCATCCCGTATACCGGCGAAGCCAACGTCAACAGCGATAACACCCCGGCCGATCTGCCGTTTGTCATGGCGCATGAAATGTCCCATCGCTACGCCATCGCCCCGGAGGATGAGGCCAACTTCTACGCCTTCTACATTCTGGAGGATGCGTCCGACCCGCTCCTGTCCTATAGCGCCGTGCTGTCAGCCGTTCTCTACTGCCAGAATGCGCTGTACGCCAGTGATTATGACGCGTTTGCCGAGCTGTACGCGTCCTATAGTGAGCTGGTTCGGCGGGATTTGTCCGATTATTCCAACCACTGGAAGCAGTACGAAGGCCGGATTTCCGAAATCTCCGAAACGGTCAACAATACCTACCTGATCGTGCAGGGCGAACCGGACGGCGTCCGGAGCTACGGCCGGATGGTCGATCTGATGCTGGCCTGGTATGACGCGCAGAACCGCGTGGAATAAAAGTTTACAAATGACTGCGTGTTTCGTTTACATTCGTATGGTATCATAGAGACGTAGAGGACATGGCAGTGATGAATGCTTGAACTCTTACCCCCTCCTTTCTATTTTTTTCTTTGTGCCAAAGGGTGCACACAGGCTTAGGACGCGTTTTCCTAAGCCTTCTTTTTTTCTCTTTTATCGGTTTTTGGGCAGACGAATGACGAGCGTGATGCCGTCCTCCGACTCTGTCTGTTCCACCTCTGCACTCAGGCCGCTGGCTGTCATGGTCTTCAACGCATTCTGCACGGTGTTGAGAAAGAGCCGGACATCGCGAATCAGAGGCGTCGCTTTCCGGGTACGCGTCGGCGGCGGCGCGAGACAGGCGGCCACATAGGCTTCCGTCTCCGCAACGGAGAGATGGTTCGCCGCAATCCGGTCAATCGCGGCGCGGATGGCATCGTTCTCTTTGAGCCGCAGCAGAGCGCGGGCGTGCCGTTCGCTCAGCCCGGCGGCGCGCATTCGGGAGATGATGTCTCCATCGAAGCGCAGCAGCCGCAGCTTGTTGGCGACGGCAGACGGACTTTTTCCGATGCGCCGTGCGACCTCCTCCTGCGTGATGCCGTAGTCCGCAATCAGTCGCGCCAGCCCGGCGGCCTCTTCGAAGCAGTCGAGGTCACAGCGCTGCAAATTTTCGACAAGCGCCAGATAGGCGGCCTGCTCTCCGCTGGTGCGCTTGAGCAGACATGGGACGTGCGTGAATCCGGCCATCGACGCCGCACGCAGTCGCCGCTCCCCGGCAATCAGCTGGTAGCCGCCCTCCACCCGCCGGACGATCAGCGGCGACAGAATGCCGCATTCGGCGATGCTGTCCGCCAGCTCGCGCAGCTTGTCCAACTCAAAAATCCGCCGCGCCTGCAGGGGATCCGGGAAAATGTCGTGGATGGCCAGATGCAGAATCTGCTCCCCGGTGTAGCAACTCCGATCGCTGCACGTGTCTCTCCCTATGAGCTTCTGTGCGACACCGAATCCTTTCATGGATGCGCCTCCTTTGATCTCGTCGGCCAATGGCCACTCTCAGGTGTATTATAAAGGATCCGGATTCACCTGTAAAGCGAAACCGATCGACAGAAAAACAGGAAAACCACCCGCGAAACCGATGGATCACCGGTCAAAACGTGACGAAATCTGCAAACAATGGGGAAACGTGCAGCTTCGCGTCGAACGGTTTTTAAATAGCAACAGGCTGAAACGTGTTTTTGCAGCCAAATCTGAACAGAAAAAAACCGACACAAGCAGGTCAGTGACTTGCTTTGCATCGGGGTTGACATTTCTGCCCGGTTGCAACCATTGCAACCGGGCAGATTCGATTGATTTGCATGAAAAAAGGAGCAAGCATCGCCGTGCTTATTCCATTTGAGTCCCTTATACAATTACACTACTCTCAAACAACCAGCCCTTCCCCTTCCGCAAGATTGATGTTTGAGTCCCTTATACAATTACACTACTCTCAAACTATGCGTGATATTCAAAGGTGAAAATGTGGTGTTTGAGTCCCTTATACAATTACACTACTCTCAAACTATTCCTGCACAATGTCCGTTGCATTGATGGTTTGAGTCCCTTATACAATTACACTACTCTCAAACAAGATGATGACGGAAACCCGCAAGGGTACGGTTTGAGTCCCTTATACAATTACACTACTCTCAAACGTATCTGTTAAGATGATAGAGATCGGTGAAAGTTTGAGTCCCTTATACAATTACACTACTCTCAAACATTGTTTCAAGTGATTCAACTGGAACAAGTGTTTGAGTCCCTTATACAATTACACTACTCTCAAACATCTGCCTTTAAGCGTACCGCATCACCTTCGTTTGAGTCCCTTATACAATTACACTACTCTCAAACGTATGTAGTAAATTTCATTTCACATCTTTCGTTTGAGTCCCTTATACAATTACACTACTCTCAAACCTCTCCGCCGACGTACGCCGTTGTTTTAAGGTTTGAGTCCCTTATACAATTACACTACTCTCAAACTATATGAAAGGTTATCGCGAAGGCGGTATGGTTTGAGTCCCTTATACAATTACACTACTCTCAAACCTCAAATCAATATTTGAGAAACAATACTACGAATTGCAGAAAGTAGTGCCAAGGGATATGTGCATTGGTATTATAGCATAAAAACAGTACCAAAGTCAACTCAGAATTCACATAAATCAGCATCGATCACAAATCTTCGGATGTGGTTCAATGGAGATGACGCACAATTTTCCAACAAAAGCACTTTGAAATCATGCAGACAGACACTTTCGGTAAAATATTCCATTTCTTCATCCGAAAAATACGACCGCATATTGATCATAACAAAAAGTTTGTCACTGCCAAGCTCACGTACAAACTCCATATAGGCAAAAATTTTTTCAAGAGGGCTTTTATCGCTTTCATCGATTTCAGGCAATAGTGCTCGGATCACCGGGCCTATCGCGAGCTTCTGACAGTTAATTTCAAAAGGAAAATCCTCGGAAAGCTGCAGGATATATGCTTCCAGCTCACCAAGTAGTTCTCCCGTCTTTACATGGTTTTCCGGAATGAGCGCTTTTTTCTCCAATTCGGTGTACAACTTTGTGAGAAGACTTTTTCGGTTCACCTGAAACGGTGCAAACTGCACGGTCAGGTCTGCATATTTGCCGAATTCCACCGGCTTGTCTGCAATGGACAAAACAAAATCCCCATGCAATCCGTCAACCTGCATGGCTATACTGCTTGCCATTTCAAAAAATAATTTCTTATTTTCCACCACCAGCTCATTGACGCAGCCTTCGTCGAAACGAAGAATATGTTCCATATCCCTGTATACCAATTTCATAGTATGATCAGCCTTTCGTCGCTCTCTATCACCTCGCTGTGATGCTCACCTGTGATATATTCGATTCCTGAAAATTGCTTTTCAGTCACCGTCATGACCTGCACAATACCATCGGAGGGGCGATGCTTTCGTATCACGTCTAACACCGCGTTTCCTGCGCTTGGTGTGATCAGCATACGGCAATAAACGGATTCCTGCATCATCAAAAATCCGTTTTGAATCAATAGCTTATGAAATTTTCGATATTCCCGTTTGTTTTCGAGGGTTTCCGTGGGAAGATCAAAAAATACCAATACTCTCATAAATCGATAACTCATAGTGAATAAAACTGAATCAGCGAAAGGTCGCCCTCGTTTAATGCGTCAAAAACGCTTCTGCAATAATACCTGACGGCATTGAGTACGGTCTGTTTTGTCTGATTGATCACAACGGTAGCATTCAATATGTCAACGATTGCGTGTTTTTCATCGCTCGTGAAATTGGAAATCTTCATAGCCTGCACTTTACGGTCAACCAGAATGCGAAACGGTTCCATCAAATCACAACTCAAGTTGAAATGGTTGAACATATTATCGTGAAAAATACCGAGTTGCGTCAAATATCCGTGTGCCACAATTTCGCGATTGAATGCAGACAAAAGAATGCTGTATCCGTAATTCAATGCTGCATTCGTTGTATTTTCTTCGCTTCTGGTAAAATCCATTCCGAACAGCGCATTGAAATAGACCTTTGCGGCATGTCCCTCACGGTTTGTTGCATCGTGCGGTTCAATTTGAGAAAGATACGAACGCAGCAGTGATGCCTCTTTGTCTTTCTGCAATTCACTCAGAAAGTCCGCTTGTTTTCGTATCTTCTCTGCGACGATATCTGCCCAAACTGCTCCTTTTATATCAGCATTCCAAGCAAATTGAATTTTGATTTTTCGGGAGCAATCGTAGGAACTGTAATACGGAACAAGCTCGGCATTCGGGGTTCGTTTGGCATCACAGAAAATCACACGGATCTTCTTTTCAACCAGGGCTTCCAACAAACATCCCGTCAGGGCAACCGCAGGATTTTCGATCAGCAATACAGCGATTTCGTCAAGGAAAATTTTTTTCGTTTCCTCGCCGCGAACAACCATAAAGCCCATCTTATAATCCAGCTTGCAGCGTGACGCTATGACAACTGTTCGCCAACTCATAATAATGCAAGAAGGTTATCGGAAGCCTTTTCAAAAAGTCCCGAAGCGGATTGGTCAATGATACGAACGTCAGTGTATTCCTTTTTCCAGTTGGAAATTGAGGAAGATAGTGTAGCCGCGCCGACATTAGTTCCAGCGCCAATCAAAGAAAGATCTGCCTGAATTGCTCTGCCGAACAATCCCTGAATCGACAACAGTACGGAAACTTGTTGTTGGGGAGAAAGCGCTGCAAAGTTTTCTCTGTATTTTTTAAGTTTCTCAAGCGGATGGCTAGGACGGTATTGAAACGGAGAATCTTGCCACTTATCTATGTAACAGTCATACAAAGACAAATTTTTCTCCGCCGATATTCCATCATGTTGTTCATCGAACACAATACTGCTGTTTTTCTGCCTTCTCTTGTCGAACGATTCCAGCCGTTTGATATAGATTTCGTTTTCGGGAGAAGTTTTGAACGGAGATAAACTTGATGTACCAATGACTCTTCCACCGTTGGCTTTTCCACTGATACACACTCTGAATCCATTCAAAGACAGCACGGTATTGACCTTGATCAGCCGTTTATTCAGCAAAAACTCCACAGATTCTACGGGTTTGCCCGTAATATCCGCAATTGTGCGTTTGGCATATTCAAAAGCGAAGCATTCATCCTGCACAAATTGATTGCCATACAGCAATTCGACTGGCATGACCATGATGTCTTGCTTTTGAGCAATTTTATACTTGACCAAAACAAAGAACGATGCCGTGGATTTCTGATAGCCGCCGTAGATTTCTGTGGGACGACCTTTTTTTAGCGGTGTCAATCCCTTTGCTGCCGAAACAGGTTTTTGATCGAAAAATCCACCCTTCCTGAAAAAAGCGTATTTAGTCAAATGCGCCGTATTTTTTCTTGCGATTTTGACCACACGGTCTTTATCTGCTGTACCATTCCAAACTGTTTTGCCGTTGCATACAACAGGGCGCGTGAAAACAACCTCGACCTTTGCGTTATGTGGTTCTTCTGCACGCCAAAACTGTCTGCTGAATTTGCAGTGCCATATGTTTCCAACCACAATATTCAAATATGCATCCTTTGCGTGGTGCAGATCGTTAATCGATCGCGATTTCGGCAGATTGAATTGCTGTCTGAATTCAGAAACCAAGCTGGCTTTTACAAAAACAATTTCCGTATCGGGATACAGCTCTTCCAGCAGGGTTGCGACCGCTTTCGTGGATTGTCGGGTTTCCACGAGTTGTCGGTTGATAAAATTAAACTTTTCTTCATCGGTAAAATGCGTTGTTCTGGTCAACCGTTTATATTTTTCGTCGCTGATCAGCCCAATTTGATTCAGGGCTGTCCAATATCCACGCATATTCTTCTGAATGGTTGGATCAATGGGGTAACTGTCACCTTTATCGCCGTTTGCTCTGGAATCGACCAGTATTTTGTTGTTGATTATGCTGTCGTCTTTCACAAAACTACGCGGATAAATATGCTCGATGTTGTATGTGCCATCCCCAGCAATCACCGCGTCAATATCAATTGACTTTCCCGTGTACAAGCATTTGCCAAGCTGAATGAAATAGAGAAAAAGTTTATCACTCCGGAGCTTGTTGTCCGCATCTGCTCCCAAATCATACAGCTGTTTGGTCAGATGATGAATGTCCTCATCTTTGACTTTTTTGTATAATTCGTCAAGCTGCGAACGCCTGGTTTTTGTTCGTTGTCCTTTTTGCTCCTCATTTGCACCGCGTGCCATTTCAACAAAGATTCGTTTGGGAGCGTGCCCCTGAACTTTGACGACATCTTTCATAATATCAAACGTGCGTATGATCGAGCGCTGAACCGAATTGGGAATATGCATTTCATCCAGACAGGATGAAATGCTTTTTGGATTTAGGTCGTAGTATTCTCTGACGATTTCGTCCACTTTTTCTCGAAAAGTAAATTTGCCAGACAGAAGTTGCATCAAATTGCGGTTGGTCTCCCACATTGCTCGAATGATAGATGGGTAGACTGCACCCGTTTCTGTATCCACTCCTTCGATATCGCATAATAGCCGTTTTGACAATCTGCCGAAATCTTTCAATTTCAGACTGGCGATGTATTTGATTTCACTTTCGGGCAAATCAGGATATTCTGATTTCAGCCAGTTGAAAAATCTGGATTGATCCTCAGAATACGCAGCACGGTTGATGATCTTTTCGACATCGGAATAGCGAATCAGACCGCTTTTTACAAGATTCTGAAACAGGATAAATGGTTTCAATGAGGATTTTACGGACGTGTCGAGACCGTTGATAACATCATCTTTATGTATATAATTGTTGGATACAAGATGATCACGAATTCGCTTCGGTGTGACCTTTTGATGCTCCATAAACACTTCTGAGTATATTTCCTGCTTGACATGGACAGGAATTTCGTTACCGTTGATTTTGATATTGTTGATTTCATTCAGAACCTCAAAAGCGCAGTAAATCAACGAGTTTTTCGGCAAAACGTCTTCCCCAGGGAGGTAAGTACATGAGTTTGTCATTCTTGCGATAAAGGCATTTTCACTGGCATCTAAATCCACCATCTGATCAAAATTCCATGGATAAATCCTGCCTTCAGCCTTGCGTACCATCCAATGGTTCCATTTTGGATTGCTCTTTTCTTTCAATGGGCCTACATAGTATGGTACTCTAAATTCAAACACAGAAAGCACTTTTTCTGCACCCGTAATTCCGTCATCGTCGGGTTCTTTTAAAAAAAGCAGATATTCTTTTGCATTCTCAAGAATTTTATGGAGTTCAAACCAATAAAGTTGATACGGAATCACACGATTATCACGGTCAACCTGCTTCGGCATAAAATCATGAATCTCGCGGCCAAGGCGGGAAATCATTTGATCATATGCATCTGCGTCCGTTTCATCGGGAGAGATTTTCTCGACGATCTTGAAAACATATTTGCAGAAATCTTCCTGATTTACGGATTTGGGTACGGATTGTTTCTTGCCGGAAGTTTTATGACTGCCTATATAGGCGACATAATTGTTTTTGACAGCATCGGAACGGAATATATCATTGTATTTTTCACGCGCATATTTTCGAATCAAATGCTTCAGCAGAGCAAGATCTTCTTTATGCTGCTCATAAACGCCGATTTTTGCTTCAGAAATCGTCCGATTGCCTTTCAGCACGTCAGCCAACACAGACCAATCATATACCGATTTCAGTACCGAGATGAGCTCTGCATCGTCACCAATGCTCTGCATAATGTCGGCAAGCTCGCCATCATCCATATGCAAAGCAACCGATCTTTTAGTCAAATCTGCATACTCTTCTTTATCAAAAAGTTTTTTCAGCTCGACATTCCCACCACATAATAGCTTGATCACAAGCTCATAGTTATATTCATATTGCTCATTCACGATTTTTGGTGCTTTTTCTGTTCCAAATAACGCCTCGGTCAACGCTTTCGACTTCTTGGTAATTCCGAGTTTGCTCTTTAATGCACTGGCGACAGCATTAAGTTCTACGTTATTTTTCCAAGGTAGAATATGTTCATTGTTGCGCTGGATAAAGTCCACCAGTTTATTGTAAACGCACTGAAAATCGGTAACATCATCGATATTCTGCTTGTCCACCTCATTGAGAAAATGTCCTCTGTGTGCTACAAGCCAGGCACACGCAAGATACACAAGTCTAGCATCGTGTGGTTCTCGACTGTTCATCAGTTCGACGATGAGGTGATGGATGGTAGGATATTTGGTCTGATATTGTTTCTGCTTTTCATATGTATCGAAAAGGCGCACTTTGTCGTCTGCAGTTTCGGGATAAAGATAACTTTCTTTGATTCTCCGGAAGAATCCAGGATCGCTTTTACCAATTTCTTTGGCAAACAGATCCATGATCAATTGCACACGCTGCTGTCTCCGATCAAATCTTCTGCGCATAGCGCGAAATGACCTACGTTCTGAGGCAGGATGCGCTTCTTCAAACAGAGTAACGCCCCACATCGGCTCTCCCTTGAATTTACATAAGTCGTAAGCGTCATTTGTTACGGCGTATCCGATGGAATCAGTGCCTATGTCGAGTCCAACATAATAATTTTCGGTTTTCATATTGACAAAAGCTCCTTCCAGTGTTATACTATCAGATAATTGATATCCCTTATCAATTACACTACGAGTTCAAATAAAAGAATTCTCAAATCGTCGGCGATGCCGATTACACAGCGTGTGTATAAGATTGACCTCTTCGGAGGTCTTTTTTATTGAACAATATTGAAACTGGGCGCACAAAAAACGTGGAACCGTGAAATGTATGATCGAGTACCGGTCTATCAACCAACGGATCGTCGGAACGGGGATGTGTTCATAGCAGTTCATTGTTTTTTGCAAGACTGATTCAAAAATGCCAACAGCAGATGCTGCCGGTATTTTTTTGAGAAGGAATTGTGACTCAGAGTGGCCGGGATTTGATTTTGGCATACGGGCGCGGATAGGCGGGCGGCGTATGGGCGGTCTTGTTGATCAGCAAAATGCGGCTTTTCGGCGCATCTTGCGCGGCGACATAGACAAACTGCCGGGCAAAGGTGCCGCCGGTCAGACGGAAGGCGCGGTCGGCACCGGCAATCTCATCGTCGGAACGATCCGATTTGTGCGGCGCAAACGTGCCGCCGACTTTCGCAAACGGCAGACAGAGCTCCGACAAAATGCGCAGATCGGCCACGGCGCGGCTGACTACCAGGTCGTATTGCTCCCGGTGGAGCGGGTCGGCTGCCACATCCTCAGCGCGTGCGGACATCGGCTGAACGTTTTCCAGCGCAAGCGCCGAACAGACCTCGGCGAGAAAATCGATCTTTTTGCGCGTCGCATCCAGCAGCGTCAGCGCGGTGCGGCTGTGTCCGGAAAGGTCATCCAGGTAGATTTTCAACGGCAGACCGGGGAACCCGGCACCGCAGCCCACGTCGATCATCCGGGTGGGCATGACCGGGTGCGCCGCATAGACGGCGAGACTGTCCGCAAAATGCCGGACGAAGACCTCCTCCTCATCGCGGATGGCGGTCAGATTCATCACTTTGTTTTTTTCGCACAGCATCGCGGCATACCGGGTCAGCCGTTCAAAGCCCGCTGCGGAAATGACCGGAAGCTGCAAAGCCTCCAGCAGAGAACAGAATATTGCGTGGTTCATGGCGAGTCAACTCCGTTTCATGGAAAAAGAAGGTTGATTTTTCATGGGAAAAGTAGTATCATGTATCAATCCGAAAGAAGAACTGTGAGAAAGGGATGGTTGAAATGATTGCACTTCTGGCAAAGCTCCTGCTTCGAAACCGGACGGAGGGACAGGAAGTGCGCGAAGCCTATGGAATGCTGTGCGGCGCGGTCGGCATTCTGCTGAATCTCCTGCTGTTCGCCGGAAAGCTGGTCGCGGGGACGTTGAGCGGCTCCATCGCGATTACCTCCGACGCGTTCAACAACCTGAGCGACGCAGGCTCCTCATTGATTACGCTGCTCGGCTTCCGCATGGCCGCCCAGAAGCCGGATCCGCATCATCCGTTTGGCCACGGACGCATCGAATACCTGTCCGGCCTGATGGTGTCCATCCTGATCCTGCTGATGGGGTTCGAGCTGCTGAAAAGCGCGGTGGCAAAAATCGTGACGCCGGAGCCTGTCGCGTTCAGCCTGCTGAGCTTCGTGATTCTGGGCGTTTCCGTGCTTGTAAAGCTCTATATGGTCTGCTATAATCGCAAATATGCCAAAAAACTCGACTCAGATGCTATGCAGGCCACGGCAGCCGACAGCCTGAACGACTGCATTGCGACGTTTGTCGTCATGGTGTCCACGGTGATCGGCAGCCTGACCGGCCTGAAAATCGACGGCTGGTGCGGTCTGCTGGTCGCCCTGTTCATTCTCTATGCGGGCTTTGATTCGGCCAAAACGACCATCGCGCCGCTGCTCGGCCAGCCGCCCTCCAAGGAGCTGGTTCACGAGATCGAGGCGCACGTCTGCGCCCATCCGGAAATTCTGGGCATCCATGACCTGATCGTCCACGATTACGGCCCCGGCCGACGCATGGTCAGCCTCCACGCCGAGGTGGCGGCGGACTCCGATTTTGAAACCATCCACGACACGGTCGATAACATCGAGCAGGAGCTGCAAAAAAAGCTGGACTGCCATACCGTGATTCACATGGATCCGATTCGCGTCGGCGACGGGGAGACGGATGCGCTGCGCCGCGCCGTTGCGGAGCAGCTGAAAACCATCGGCGAGGGCGTCACGCTGCACGATTTCCGATGCGTGGTCGGGCCGACACACCGCAACCTGATTTTCGATGTCGTTGTCCCGTATGACAACCCGAAGACCGATGACGAAATCCGCGCAGCCGTCAATCAGCTGGTGGAAGCCATCCGCCCGGACTGCCGCGCCGTGATTGCGATTGACCGCCCCTACGTCGAACTGTAAAGCGGTCAGGATTTGTGATAGCCGTTGGCGTCCAGCCAGACGATCAGCGCGGTGATGTCGGCGGGGCTGACACCGGAAATTCGCCCGGCCTGCCCGAGCGAGGTGGGGCGAATGCGGTTGAACTTCTGCCGTGCCTCCAGCCGGAGGACGGGAATCTGCGCATAATCCAGGTCGGCGGGCAGTGGCATGGCGTCAATTCGGGCGATCTGTTCGATTTTCTCCGCTTCACGCCGGATGTACCCGGCATATTTCAGCCCGGTGACGACCTGCTCGCGAATCGCCGCCGGGAGCGGGGGACAGGCGGGGTCAAATCGCTCGACCAGCTCATAGCCGATCACGGGTCGCCGGAGCAGATCGGCGAGTGAAACGCCGCTGGAAACGGGCGTTTCACCCTTTTCGGTCAGGTATGCGTTCAATTCAGCCGAGGGCGACAGATAGACGTGCTCTGTGCGCTCTATTTCCGCATCCACCTGCGCATATTTTTCCAGCGTCCGCTCGTAGAATGCGCGGCTCCTGAGGCCGAGCTGCCAGCCCTTTTCGGCCAACCGCCGGTCGGCGTTGTCCTGCCGGAGCGACAGTCGGTATTCGCTGCGCGAGGTCATCATGCGGTACGGCTCATCTGTCCCCTTGGTCACGAGGTCGTCGATCAGTGTGCCGATGTAGGATTCACTGCGCGACAGCGTGAACGGTTCCCGCTTTTGCAGCTTCAGCGCCGCATTGACACCGGCGACAAAGCCCTGTGCCGCTGCTTCCTCATATCCCGAAGTCCCGTTGAACTGCCCCGCCCCATACAGGCCGGGCAGTTTTTTGAATTCCAGCGTGGCATACAGCTCAGTCGGATCCACGCAGTCATATTCGATAGCGTAGGCCGGGCGGCAGACGTGTGCGTGCTCAAAGCCGGGCAGGGTGTGCAGCATTTCCAGCTGCACCTCCTCCGGCAGGGACGAGGAGAAGCCCTGCAAATAGACTTCCTCCGTGTCCAGACCGCACGGCTCAACAAACAGCTGGTGGCGCGGCTTGTCCGCAAAGCGGACGATTTTGTCCTCAATCGACGGACAGTACCGCGGGCCAACACCCTTAATCGTCCCCGAAAAAAGCGGAGAGCGCGACAGATTGGCGCGGATGACCGCATGAGTCGCCTCGTTGGTGTAGACGAGATGGCAGATGGCGCGGTTTTCCCGCGGAGATTCCGTATCGAACGAAAAGGGCGGCGTGCCGGGTTCGCCGGGCTGCGGCGTCATTTGAGAAAAGTCGAGGGAACGCGCATTGATGCGTGGCGGCGTCCCCGTCTTGAACCGGCGCATGGCGACACCGTGCGCGGTCAGCACCTCCGTCAGATGGTACGCGCCGAACATCCCGTCCGGCCCGCCTTCACAGGTGTAGTCGCCGATGATGATGCGGCCGCCCAGAAAGGTGCCGCTGGCAATGACGACTGCGGAAACGGAATACACCGCCCCGCGCCCGGTGCGGACGCCGGAGACGGAACCGCCGGGGCCGTCGAAAAATACATCGGTAATTTCAGCCTGCACCAGATCGAGATTGGGACAGGCTTCCAGCGCGTGCTTCATATAAGCCCGGTAGCGCATCCGGTCACTCTGTGCGCGGATGGAACGGACAGCCGGCCCCTTGCTCGCGTTCAGCGTGCGGTACTGGATGCAGCAGGCATCCGCAGCGCGAGCCATTTCGCCGCCCAGCGCATCCAGCTCGGAAACCAGCTGACTTTTGCCGGTGCCGCCGATGGCCGGGTTGCAGGGCATATTGCCGATGGCGTCCAGATTGATGGTAAAACAAATGGTACGGCAGCCGAGCCGTGCGGCAGCCAATGCTGCTTCGATGCCTGCGTGGCCTGCGCCAATGACGCAGACCTCATAGGTTCCGGCGTGAAAATCCATGGGTCATCATCCGTTTCATGAAAAGATCGTTCCAAAAAGGGGGAATGCGTCGGCCTACTTCCCGACGCAGAAGCGCTCAAAAACGCGGGAGAGAATTTCGTCACTGACCGTTTTCCCGGTGACTTCACCGATGGCGGTCAGCGCCGCTTCGGCATCGACCCAGGCGATGTCCGGCGTGAACCCGGCGTGCAGCGCCTCCGCCGCGTGTGCGGCAGACTCGGCAGCCCGGCGGAGCGCATCGGCCTGGCGGCGGTTGGTGATCATGCCGCCATCCGGCCGCAGAGCACCGGCGTGGTATTGTGCCTGGATGACGTCGCGCAGCGCATCCAGCCCCAGCCCACTCGCAGCCGATATGGAAATGGCGTTCGCAAGCAGCGGCGAATCCGTTGGGTGCAGCCGCTGGGGCAGGTCGGATTTGTTGATCAACGCAATGACCGGCACCTCGGCCTGCTCCATCATCTGCAGCACCTCGCGATCCTCGTCTGTCAACGGCTCAGAGCCGTCAAAAACGGCCAGAATCAGCCCAGCCGCCGTCGCAGCGGCGCGGGAGCGCTCGATACCGAGCTGCTCCACCTCGTCCGCTTCGGAGCGGAGCCCGGCCGTGTCGATCAGCCGCAGCAGAACGGAACCGGCCTGCGCCGTCTCCTCCACGGTGTCGCGTGTGGTTCCGGCGAGCGGCGTCACAATGGAACGGTCAAAGCCGCAGAGTGCGTTCAAAAGGGAAGACTTCCCGGCGTTGGGTCGGCCGATGATGGCGCAGCGAACGCCCTCGGTAAACAGTCGGCCGTCGCGGAAGGTGTCAGCCAGACGGTGCAGCCGATCGGCAGCCGACCGGCAGGTATCCTCCGCCGCACTGCAGTCCGGCGGTTCCACACCTTCGTCGGTATAATCGATGTACGCGGTGAAGTGCGCGGTGACGTCCATCAGCGCATCATATATGGAAGATAATGTGTCAGACAGCTGCCCGGACAGCTGCCCGGCGGCATTCCGGACACCCTCCAGCGTTTCGGCGTGAATCAGATCCGCAACGGCCTCCGCCTCAGCCAGATCGAGCTGCCCGTTCAGAAAAGCGCGCTTTGTAAATTCACCGGGAAGCGCCTGCCGGGCACCGGCATCGATGCAGAGCGACAGCACACGGTGCAGCAGGCGAAGGCCGCCATGACATTGCAGCTCCACACAATCCTCGCCTGTGTAGCTGTGCGGCGCGGGAAACAGCAGCGCAAGCGCCTTGTCCAGCAGGTGACCGTCCGCATCCAAAATCCGACCATAGTGCGCACAGCGGGGCGAAAGCGATGAGAGCAGAACCCTGCGATCCTGCATCCCTGGAAAAAATACGCGGTCGGCGACCGAACGGGCCGCGGGGCCGGACAGACGAATGATGCCGATGGCGCCGGTGGCGGGCGGCGTGGCAATTGCGGCAATGGTATCGGTCATGACGGAAACCTGCTTTCTATGGAATGAAACTGCACGGAAAACGTGCCGTGCAGGAAACAAGAAACATTATACCAGTATCCGTGTTCCTTGTCAAATCCAGAGAGGGGGATGCGCGAAAAAAACAGAGAAAATTTTGAGAAAATGCAGAAAACCACTTGACAAACGCCTCGTTTTCTGATATCATAATCAAGCGCCACCATGGAGCAGCGATGATGCGGGAGGTTGCCGCCAGACAGGCGGGTTTTTCCGCGGAGTATGTCCGAAAGAACTGGGTTGCGGATTGCCGCAAACGTTCTTTGCAATCGGGCGGTTGAGAATTTTTCTCAGTAGGTGTATGTGCGCGACTGTGGATTTTCATTCTTCCGTAGGCTGGGAAGTGTGCCGAACACGGCATAACCCCTTGCAGTGAAGGCTGTGGATATCCCGCCAGTGCGCCGTGCCAGCCGGTTTGCATGAGGCAGGTCAAAAAGCCTGCGTCAACTGTACCGGTTTTTCTTATGCCCATCCGCGAAACACGCGGCACGGTAGTTGGGAAAAATGCTCTCCGTACGCGGCCTAAGGGTCACCTTGGGTAACTCAACGGGCGGGGGCCGCAGCCATGCGGTCAATCGGTGGCGACTGAATCGACCCGTCCGAACGTACGAAACAGGAGGAAATACACATGGCAAAAGCAGAAAAAATCCGGATCAGACTGAAAGCATTTGACCACCAGCTGATCGACCAGACCGCGGAACGCATTGTTGAAACCGCCAAGCGCACAGGCGCAAAGGTTTCCGGCCCGATTCCGCTCCCGACCGAAAAGGAAATCATCACCATCCTGCGTTCCCCGCACGTCAACAAAGACAGCCGCGAACAGTTCGAACGCAGAACGCACAAACGTCTGATTGATATCCTGAACCCGACCCCGAAGACGATCGAAGCGATCAAATCCTTCGAGCTGCCCTCCGGCGTGGAAATCGAAACCAGACTGTAAGCACCGTCCCCACTCTAAACGCTTGTTTCCGGTTCCGTGCCGGGCACGGAACGGGTCAAGTTGGCGCGGCACCCGCGTCAACCAATAACCTTATATATGAAAGAAGGAAAATCAGGAATGAAGAAAGCGATCATCGGCAAGAAAGTCGGCATGGCGCAGATCTTCGACGAAAACGGCAAGGTCATCCCTGTGACAGTGATCGAGGCTGGCCCCTGTGTTGTCGTTCAGAAGAAGACAGCTGAGGGAGAGGGTTATGACTCTGTCCAGCTTGCTTTTGACGATGTCCAGGAAAGAAAGCTCAGCAAAGGCGAGCTGGGTCATCTGAAAAAGGCGGGCGTTGCCCCCAAAAAGGTTCTGAAAGAATTCCGCCTGGAAGATACAGCATCTCTTTCCGTCGGCGATGTTCTGAAGGCTGACGTCTTCGCAGAAGGCGACCGCGTGGATGTAACCGGTATCACCAAAGGTAAAGGTTACGCCGGCGTTGTCAAGCGCTGGGGTCAGAGACAGCAGCAGCACACACACGGTGTCGGCCCTGTTCACCGCTCGCCGGGCTCCATGGGCTCCACCACGGATCCGTCCCGCGTCATGCCGGGCAAAAAACTGGCTGGTCATCTCGGTGTTGCACAGCGCACGATCATGAATCTGGACGTTGTCAAGGTTGACACCGAACTGAATCTCATCGCTGTCCGCGGCGCAATCCCCGGTCCCAAGGGCGGCATTGTGTTCCTGAAGAACACATCGAAAACGCGGTAACGCGGGGAGGAGGATATAACAGATGAAAACAACAGTTTACGATATGAACGGCAATGCAGTCGGTGAAGTCGAACTCAACGATGCGATCTTCGCAGTTGAACCGAACGTCTCTGTCATGCACACCGTCGTGAAAAACTATCTTGCCAATCAGCGCCAGGGCACGCAGTCCGCACTGACCCGTTCCGAAGTCAGCGGCGGCGGCGCAAAACCGTATCGCCAGAAGGGCACCGGCCGCGCACGTCAGGGCTCCACAAGAGCTCCGCAGTGGACACACGGCGGCGTCGCATTCGCCCCGAAGCCGCGTTCCTACCGCTACACGGTCAACAAAAAGGTTCGCAAGCTGGCTGTCAAGAGTGCGCTCTCCACAAAGGCCTCTGCTCAGAAGCTGATTGTGATTGATGCAATCCACTTTGACGCGCCGAAAACGAAAGCGTTCTCGGCGTTCATGAATGCGGTCAATGCGAGCGCAAAATCCCTGGTCGTCACGGCCACACCGGACAAGAACGTCGCACTCAGCGGCCGCAACCTGCCGGGCGTCAAAACAACGATGGCCAATATGATCAATACCTATGACATCTTGAAGTACGATACGCTTGTCGTCGACAAGGCGTCGCTCACAGTGATTGAGGAGGTCTTTGCGTAATGAAGACGGCACATGACGTCATTATCAGACCGATCGTTTCAGAGAAAACGATGAGCAACATTGCAGACCGCAAGTACACCTTTGAGGTGGCCCGCTCTGCTACGAAGATCGACATCCGCCGTGCGGTCGAATCCGTCTTTGGCGTGAAAGTCGAAAACGTGACCACATCGAATGTCCATTCCAAAAAGAAGAGACTCTCCATGGGCCGCCCGGAAGGAACGGTTGCTGCGTGGAAAAAAGCGGTTGTCAAACTGACACCTGATTCCAAGACGATTGAGTTCTTCGACAGTTTGATGTAACGAAGAGCCGCGAGAATGAAGGAGTGAAATAGAAGTGGCAATCAAAACGTTCAACCCCACGTCGGCGGCGGTTCGTCATATGACGGTTGCAAAATCCGAGCTGTCAAAAGTGAAGCCGGAAAAGTCGCTTCTGTCCAAGGGCAAGAAGCACGCTGGTCGCAACAACGCCGGCAGAATTACCGTTCGTCATCAGGGCGGCGGCAATAAACAGAAATATCGTATCATCGACTTCAAACGGAATCGTCTGGACGATGTCGCCACGGTTCTGACCCTCGAATACGATCCGAATCGCACAGCCAACATCGCACTGATTCAGTACGAAGACGGCAAAAAGAGCTACATCATCGCCCCGCAGGATCTGAAGGTCGGCGATCAGGTGCTCTCGAGCGAAAAAGCAGATATCAAGCCGGGCAACACCCTGCCGATTTCTGCAATCCCGGTCGGTACGTTCATCCACAACATTGAACTGTATCCGGGCAGAGGCGCACAGCTGGTTCGTGCCGCAGGCACCATGGCTCAGCTGATGGCCAAAGAAGGCGAGATGGCTCAGGTCAGACTGCCTTCCGGCGAAACACGTATGATTCGTATGAACTGCAAGGCCACCATCGGCCAGGTTGGTAATCTGGATCATTCCAACGCACAGATCGGTAAAGCCGGTCGGAAGCGTCACATGGGCGTGCGCCCGACGGTTCGTGGTTCTGTTATGAACCCGGTTGACCACCCGCACGGCGGTGGTGAAGGTAAGAGCCCGATCGGTCGTCCCGGCCCGGTTACCCCGTGGGGCAAGCCGACACTCGGTTATAAGACGAGAAAGGCAAAGAACCGCACGAACAAGTTCATTGTCAAACGTCGCAACGCCAAGTAGTTTGAAGGAGGCTTTTAAGAACTTATGGGTAGAAGCGTGAAAAAGGGGCCGTTCGTTGCTCCTGAGCTGTACAAGCGAATTGTCTCGATGAATGAGACTGGCGATAAAAAAGTCGTGAAAACCTGGTCGAGAGCCTCGACGATCTTCCCGGAATTTGTCGGCCATACAATCGCTGTCCATGACGGTCGGAAACATGTTCCGGTCTATATCACAGAGGATATGGTCGGTCACAAGCTCGGCGAGTTCGCGCCGACTCGTGTATTCCGTGGCCACGCCGGCTCGAAAACCTCGAACAACGGCAAGTAATGCGGAGAAGGAGAAGATAAAATGGAAGTTAAAGCGTATATCAAAGATCTCCGCATGTCTCCCCGCAAAGTCAAGATTGTCTGCGATCAGCTCCGCGGCAAAGCGGTCGGCGATGCAGTCGCAATCCTGATGACAACGCCGA
This sequence comes from uncultured Oscillospiraceae bacterium, assembly GCA_964448855.1. Classification (GTDB taxonomy): domain Bacteria; phylum Bacillota; class Clostridia; order Oscillospirales; family QAMX01; genus QAMX01. The sequence continues at coordinate 57,933 of CAYUXI010000010.1, forward strand.
AGGTTGCAGCAGAACCGCTGCTGAAACTCGTGAAGAGCGTTGTGGCAAATGCGGAAAACAATGCGGAAATGGATGTCGAAAAACTCTATATCAGCCAGTGCTTCGTGACGCCTGGTCAGACGCTGAAACGTGTTCGTCCGGTTTCCAAAGGTCGGGCATTCCGCATCATGAAGAGAACCTCTCATGTGACCATTGCGGTCGCGGAAAAAGAATAACGAGGAGGCTGAACATAGTATATGGGACAGAAAGTTAACCCGCACGGTCTGCGCGTTGGCGTGATCAATGACTGGGATTCGCGTTGGTACGCGAAAAGCAATGTGTTCGGCGATCTGCTTGTCGAAGACTACAATATCCGTAAATATCTGAAGAACACCCTGTATGATGCCGGCGTTTCCAAGATCGAAATCGAACGCGACCCGTCCAAGGTTCGCATCACGATTCACTGCGCACGCCCGGGCTTCGTCATCGGGAAGGGCGGCGCCGATATTGAAAAATATCGTCTGGCCGTTGAACAGATGATTGGCAAATCCGTGGCCCCGCTGAATGTTCTGCAGGTCAACAGCCCGGACACCAATGCGCAGCTCGTCGCTGAGAACATTGCACTCCAGCTGGAAAAGAGAACCTCTTTCCGCCGCGCAATGAAGCAGGCCATGATGCGCGCTATGAAGAACGGCGCAAAGGGTATCAAAACCTGCTGCTCCGGCCGTCTGGGCGGTGCAGAAATTGCACGTACCGAGCATTATCATGAAGGAACCATTCCGCTGCAGACGCTCCGCGCCGACATCGATTACGGCTTCGCCGAAGCGAAGACGACGTACGGCCGGATCGGCGTCAAGGTTTGGATCTATAAGGGCGAAGTCCTGACGGGCAGCCCGCGTGAGCACAGACTCAATGAAGAAAAGAAAGCGGCAGCCGAACGTCAGAGACCGCAGCGCCGCGACAGAAGAGACCGCCGCGATGGTGACCGCCGTTCGTTCGGCGACAAACGTCCGCCGAGAAGAGAAGGAGGCAATAAGTAATGCTTCTGCCAAAACGTGTAAAATATAGAAGAGTTCACAGAGGCCGCATGAAGGGCCGTGCTCTTCGCGGAAACAAAGTGACCTACGGTGATTACGGTCTGATGGCTCTTGAACCGGCATGGATCACGAGCAACCAGATTGAAGCAGCGCGTATCGCCATGACTCGTTATATTAAGCGTGGCGGTCAGGTCTGGATCAAGATCTTCCCCGACAAGCCGGTAACGGAAAAGCCGGCAGAAACACGAATGGGTTCCGGTAAAGGCTCGCCCGAATACTGGGTGGCCGTTGTCAAGCCGGGCCGCGTGATGTTTGAAATTGGCGGCATTGACGAAACGACCGCAAAAGAAGCCATGCGCCTTGCGGGTCATAAACTGCCGATCAAGACCAAGTTTGTCAAGAAGAGCGACACAGAAAGCGAAACAGGCGGTGAAGCGTAATGAAGGCGAAAGAATTTAAAGGGATGACGGAAAAAGAGCTGACAGCGAAGATCGCTGAGCTCAAAGCGGAGCTTTTTAATCTGCGGTTTCAGCACGCGACAAACCAGCTGAGCAATCCGATGCGGATCGTTGAGGTCAAAAAAGACATCGCTCGCGCCTCTACCGTGCTTCGTCAGGCGGAAATCAGCGCGCAGTCGCAGCGGTAGTTGTAGGAGGATAAAAATGGCTGAAGAAAAAAGAGCATTCCGAAAGACCAGAGTCGGTAAAGTCGTATCCGACAAAATGGATAAGACCATCGTTGTGGCCGTGCTCGAGACGTATGCACATCCGCTGTACAAGAAGACGGTCAGACGTACCTATAAGCTGAAGGCACACGATGAAAACAACGAGTGCAAAGTCGGCGATCGCGTCAAAGTGATGGAAACAAGACCGCTTTCGAAGGATAAGAGATGGCGTCTTGTCGAGATTATTGAAAAGGCGAAGTAAAGGAGGCAAATCACCGTGATTCAGGCAGAGACAATGCTCAAGGTTGCTGATAACAGCGGCGCCAAAGAGCTGAAATGCATCCAGGTTCTCGGCGGTTCGGTCCGTAAATACGGGAACATTGGCGATGTCATTGTCGCGTCGGTTCGTAAAGCACAGCCGGGCGGCGCAGTCAAGAAGGGTGATGTTGTCCGCGCAGTCATCGTTCGCTCCGCAAAGGGCGTCCGCCGCGCAGACGGTACGCACATCCGCTTCGACGAAAACGCAGCAGTCATCATCAAGGAAGACAAAAACCCGCGCGGAACCCGTATTTTCGGGCCTGTCGCCAGAGAGCTTCGCGAAAAAGATTACATGAAGATCCTTTCGCTCGCTCCTGAGGTTCTGTAAGGGGGAGAGGCTGAAATGAATACGATGCATGTGAAAACCGGCGATACCGTCGAGGTTCTGTCCGGTAAGGAAAAAGGCAAGAGAGGCAAGATCCTGAAGGCCGATCCGCAGAAGGGTCTGGTTGTGATCGAAGGCCTCAACATTATGACCAAGCATAAGAAGGCACGGAAACAGGGCGAAGAGAGCGAGATCGTGAAGGTCGAAGGCGCTATGAAAGCCTGCAAAGTGATCCGCGTTTGCCCGAAATGCAGCAAGACGACACGCCCCGCCCATCAGATTGGCGCAGACGGCAAAAAGCTGACTGTGTGCAAAAAATGCGGCGCGGAAATATAAGGGCAAGGAGGCAAATAGAGACGTATGGCGAGACTGAAAGATAAATATTTGAACGAAGTTGCCCCAGCTCTGATGAAGAAATACAACTACAAGAGCACCATGCAGATCCCGAAGATCGACAAGATCATTGTCAACGTCGGTTGCGGCGAGGCCAAGGAAAACTCGAAGGCACTTGATTTCGTCTGCGCGGATCTTGCTCAGATCACCGGTCAGAAGCCCGTGATCACAAAAGCAAAGCACTCTGTTGCAAACTTCAAGCTCAGAGAAGGGATGCCGATTGGCGCAAAGGTTACACTGCGCGCAGATCGGATGTATGAGTTCCTGGACAGACTGTTCAACGTGGCACTGCCGAGAGTCCGCGACTTCCGCGGAATCAACGCGAACGCGTTTGACGGCCGTGGCAACTACTCCCTTGGTCTGAAGGAACAGCTCATCTTCCCGGAAATCAGCTTTGATAAGATTGACAAAATCCGGGGCATGAACGTTGTCATCTGCACAACCGCGAACACGGACGAAGAAGCCAAATCGCTTCTGGAACTGATGGGCGCGCCGTTTGCAAGGGCGTAAAGGGGGAAACAAGTCATGGCTAAGAAATCAATGATTCTGAAACAGCAAAGAACGCCTAAGTTTTCAACCCGTGCGATGAACCGGTGCAAGATCTGCGGCAGACCGCATGCCTATCTCCGTGACTACGGCATTTGTCGTATCTGCTTCCGCGAACTTGCGTACAAGGGCCAGATTCCCGGCGTCCGCAAGGCAAGCTGGTAAGACAACGCTATAGTATTTGTAAGGAGGCTGCGAAATGCACACAACAGATCCTATCGCCGATATGCTGACAAGAATCCGGAATGCGAGTTCTTATCACCACGAATCGGTTGATATTCCCGCGTCCAACGCAAAGAAGACCATCGCTGAGATTCTCCTCAGTGAAGGATATATCAAAAACCTCCAGGTGATTGATGACGGTTCGCAGGGCATTATCCGCATCACGCTGAAATATGGCCAGAACAAGGAATCCGCAATTACCGGTCTGCGCCGTGTTTCCAAACCGGGTCTGCGCGTCTATGCGGGCGTCGAAGATATGCCGAAGGTTTTAAAAGGTCTTGGCATTGCAATCATCTCCACTTCCAAGGGCATTGTCACTGACAAGAAGGCGAGAGCACTTCACGTCGGCGGCGAAGTTCTGGCATTTGTCTGGTAAGGGAGGAAACAGAATATGTCAAGAATTGGTAAACTGCCGATCACGATTCCGGCCGGCGTCACAGTCACAGTCGGAGACGATCAGGTAGTCACAGTCAAAGGCGCAAAATACACGCTGAGCCAGAAAATCGACTCCCGCGTGGGCGTTGAGATCAACGGCGACGTCATCAATGTCGTCTGCAAAGAGGAAAGCAATGAAGGCCACTCCCTCCACGGTCTTTCCAGAACGCTGATCCACAACATGGTCGTTGGCGTCACGACCGGCTACACAAAAGAACTCGAAATCAATGGTGTCGGCTACCGTGCCGCAAAACAGGGCAAGCAGCTCGTGCTGAATGTCGGTTATTCGCACCAGGTTTTCGTTGACGAACGCGATGAGCTTACCATCGATGTTCCGGCTCCGAACAAGATTGTCGTTGCTGGTCCGGATAAGCAGGCGGTGGGTCAGATGGCCGCCGAAATCCGCGGGATTCGTCCGCCTGAGCCGTACCTCGGCAAGGGTATTAAGTATACGACTGAGGTCATTCGCCGTAAAGAGGGCAAGACCGCGGCGAAGAAGAAGTAATCAGGGGGGTTCACAGGAATGGTTTCCAAGATGGATAAGAACATCCAGCGCCTGAAAAGGCACCGCAGAGTTCGCGGAAAGATCTCCGGAACGGCGGAACGCCCGCGTCTGAACGTCTACAGAAGCACGAACCACATCTACGCTCAGATCATTGACGATGTGAAGGGTGTCACGTTGGTTACGGCCTCGTCCACGGAAAAGGATTTCGGCATGACCGGCGGAAACAAGGAAGCTGCCCGCAAAGTAGGCAAACTGGTCGGCGAACGTGCAAAAGCAGCCGGCATCGGTGCGGTCGTATTTGATCGCGGCGGTTACCTGTATCATGGTCGTGTTCAGGAGCTTGCTGAGGGCGCCCGCGAGAGCGGCCTTGAGTTTTAACGGGAGGACAACCAAATGCCTTTAAAAATAGATACCTCTAATATGGAACTGCAAGAGCGCCTGGTCGGTATGCGCCGCGTTTCCAAAACGGTCAAGGGCGGCCGTATCATGAAATGGAGCGCACTGGTCGTTGTCGGCGACGGCAATGGCCTGATCGGCTTCGGTATCGGTAAAGCAAGCGAAACGCCGGACGCGATTCGCAAGGCAATCGCCGATGCGAAGAAGAACCTCTTCAAAGTTTCCACCGTCGGAACAACAATCCCGCACGAAGTAATCGGCAAATTCGGCGCAGCAGAAATCCTGCTGAAACCGGCTCCCAAAGGAACCGGTGTTATCGCCGGCGGCCCGGTTCGCCAGGTCATGGAAGCAGCGGGTATTCGCGATATCCGTACGAAATCGCTGCGTTCGAACAACCAGCAGAACGTTGTCACTGCGACTGTTGAAGGTCTGAAATCGCTGAGATGCGCCGAAGACGTTGCCCGCACCCGCGGCAAGACAGTCGATGAAATTCAGGGTTAAGGGGGCGTAACTGAGATGAACGAAACAAAACTTCAGATTACGCTGATCAAGAGCCTGAACGGCAGACATGAGAAGCATATCGCTACGGCGAATTCGCTCGGTCTCCGCAAGATTGATGATTCCACCGTTCAGCCGGACAACGAAGCGACCCGGGGAAAGATTTCCCAGATCCGCTACCTTGTCAAGGTTGAAAACGTTTAAGCAGGAGGTACGGGAGAATGAAATTGAATGATTTGTCCCCGGCCGTTGGTTCCGTCAAAGAGGCCAAGAGAAAAGGCCGCGGCATCGGTACCGGCAACGGCAAGACGGGCGGCAGAGGTCATAAAGGACAGAACGCCCGCTCCGGCGGCGGTGTCCGTCCCGGTTTCGAAGGCGGCCAGATGCCGCTGCACCTCCGTCTGCCGAAGCGCGGCTTCACCAACATTTTCAGAACCCGCTATGCGATTGTCAACGTCTCGGATCTGAACCGTTTCGAAGATGGCGCAGTTGTCGGTCTCAAGGAAATGATGGAAGCCGGTCTGGTCAGCAAACTCTTTGACGGCGTCAAAGTGCTGGGCAACGGAGAGCTTGAAAAGAAAATCACTGTCAAGGCGACTGCATTCTCTGCATCCGCCAAGGAGAAAATTCAGGCCAAAGGCGGAAGTGTCGAGGTGATTTAAGATGTTCAAAACGATAATCAACGCGTGGAAGATCCCGGAGCTCCGCAAGAAGCTTCTGTTCACCGTCTTGATTCTGGTCATCTATCGTTTTGGCAATACCATCCCGATTCCCTTTATTGATGCCACTGCCTTGAAAAGTATGTTCTCTGCACAGGGCGAAAATGCGTTCTATGGCTATCTGAATATGCTGACAGGTGGTTCCTTCACAGCGGCGACAATCTTCGCCCTGTCTATCTCGCCATACATTACCGCGTCGATTATCGTTCAGCTCTTGACGATGGCGATTCCGGCAATGGAACGTATGGTGAAAGAAGGCGGCGAAGAAGGCCGCAAAAAGCAGTCCATGATTACACGCTACACAACGATCGGTCTGGGTCTTCTGGAAGGCTTTACCTACTACATCACGTTGCTCCGCAATAAGATGTCGGACGGTTCTTCCATCCTGAAGACAAACGTCTTCACATCGAACGAATCCGTTGATAAAGTGCTGGTTGCAATCGTCATCATCCTGACGTTCACCGCAGGTACGGCGCTGGTTATGTGGCTGGGCGAACAGATCAATAGCAAGGGCATTGGCAACGGGATTTCCATGATCCTCTTTGCCGGTATTCTGTCCCGCTTCCCGGCATATGTTTCCTCCGCAATTGCCTCTGTCAAGGCTGGAACCCTTTCCATCTTTGTCCTGCTGCTGCTTGCAGTTGCGACAGTTGCGGTCTTTGGCCTGGTGGTCTGGGTCAGCGATGCGGAACGCAGATTGCAGGTTCAGTATGCCAAACGTGTCATCGGGAAAAAAGTGTATGGTGGTCAGTCCAGCTACCTGCCGATCAAGGTGAATATGACAGGCGTTATGCCGATCATCTTCGCCTCCAGCATCGTCAGCCTGCCGTCCATGATCGCTGCATTCTTCGATGCACCGGCACAGGGCAGCTTCTGGTACTACTTCCTGAAGTGCACACAGGCACCGAGCCCGGTGTACATGATTCTTTACTTCGTTTTGATTGTTGCGTTTAGTTTCTTCTATGCATATGCGCAGTTCAACCCGGTTGAAGTTGCAAACAACATGAAGAACAACGGCGGATTCCTGCCGGGTCTTCGTCCGGGTCGTCCGACGGCTGAATACATCAGCCGCGTGCTGAAAAACCTGACGGTTCTTGGTGCGTTGTTCCTGTCCTTTATCGCAATCGTACCAATTATCATCAGCGCCTGCTCAGAGAGCCTGGGCAGCCTGGCCATGGGCGGTACAACACTGCTGATCGTTGTCGGTGTTGCGCTGGAAACCGTTCAGCAGCTCGAATCCCAGATGATCATGCGTCATTATAAAGGATTCCTGAACTGAGCGAAACAGAACGGAGCGTATAACATGAAACTGATTCTCTTCGGCGCCCCCGGCGCCGGAAAAGGAACGCAGGCTTCCGCGATCAGCGAAGCACTGCATATTCCCACCGTGTCTACGGGTAATATCATCCGCGAAGCGATTGCCAAGGGCACAGAAGCCGGCCTGAAGGCCAAACAGTACACCGAAAAGGGTGCGCTGGTGCCCGACGAAATCGTCGTTGCAATGCTCTCCGACCGCATTGCCCAAAGCGATTGCGCCGACGGATATATTTTGGATGGGTTTCCGAGAACCATCCCGCAGGCAGAAACACTGGAAACAATGGGCGTCACCATTGACCGTGTGATCTCGCTGGAAGTGGATGACGGAGCGATTGAAGAACGGATGTCCGGGCGACGCGTTTGCCCGACCTGCGGCGAATCGTTCCACCTGAAATTCAACCCGCCTGCAAAAGACGGTGTCTGCGACAAATGCGGCGCAGCACTCGTTCAGCGGGTCGATGACCGGGCGGAAACCGTAAGGGAACGTCTGAACGTCTATCACGCACAGACAGAACCTGTCAAGGCTTTTTATGAAAAATCAGGCAAGCTTGTCCGGATCGACGGAAACGGTACGGTTGACGGGACAACGCAGCTGATCTTTCAGGCTTTGGGACTGAAAAACGTATGACAATCAGTATCAAATCCCCTCAGGCAATAGAATGTATGCGCCAGGCAGGCCGCGCGGCCTCCGCAGCCCGTGAGGCTGCGGGAGCCGCCGTGGCGCCGGGCGTGACAACAGCGGAAATTGACACGGTCGTCCGCGACACATTGAAACAGTTTGGCGCAGAGCCGAGCTTCCTGAATTACCATGGCTATCCGGCTGCGGTCTGTGTCTCCCTCAACGAAGAGGTGATACACGGAATTCCGAGCAGAAAACGGGTGATCCACAGGGGCGATCTGGTCAAGATCGATGTCGGCGCGAAGCTTCACGGCTATCACGGCGATACTGCGGCAACCTTTCATGCAGGTGGAATTCCGGAATCGGCGCAGAAGCTGATTGACGTGACACGGGAGAGCTTCTTTGAAGCCATGAAGGTGTGCGTCAAAGGCAAACGGATTTCTGATATATCCCGCGCAGTACAGACGTATGCGGAAGGGCACGGCTTTTCAGTCGTAAAGGCGTTTACCGGCCATGGAATTGGTACGGAAATGCATGAAGATCCAAGTGTTCCGAATTATGTCGAACGCCACCGTGACGAGGATTATGTGAACCCCCGTCTGGTGCCAGGCATGACCATCGCAATCGAACCCATGCTGAACGCAGGGACCTGCGCAGTCAAGGTTTTGAGCGATAAATGGACAGTTGTGACGATCGATAAAAAGCTGAGCGCACACTATGAGCATACGGTGCTGATCACAGACGGCGAACCGGAAATACTGACGAGATAGCCGGATGGAGTATCAACAACGACGGATAGATTGAACGGAGGCTGAGAAAGTTTATGGCGAAAGATGATGTCATCGAACTGGAAGGCATCGTGTCAGAGGCTTTGCCGAACGCGATGTTTCGAGTCGAGCTGCAGAACGGTCATAAAATCCTCGCCCATATTTCGGGCAAACTGCGGATGAACTACATCAAGATCCTGCCTGGCGATAAGGTCACGGTGGAAATTTCCCCGTATGACCTGACAAAAGGCCGGATTACGTGGCGAACGAAGTAAAAGCGAAAGCAAAACGTGTAAGTAAGGCCGGATAACCGGCAAAAGGAGCAAAGAATTATGAAAGTAAGGCCATCGGTCAGACCAATGTGCGATAAGTGCAAAGTGATCAAGCGCAAGGGCAAGGTCATGGTAATTTGCCCCAGCGATCCGAAGCATAAACAAAGACAGGGTTAAAATTAGGAGGTGCGTTTATAAATGGCACGTATAGCCGGCGTAGACCTGCCGAGAGAGAAGAGAGTCGAAATCGGACTCACCTATATCTACGGTATTGGTAGAAAATTGTCAAATGACATTCTGAAAGCAAGCGGCATCAATCCCGATACACGGGTCAAAGATTTGACGGACGACGAGATTTCCAAACTGCGTGAGGAAATCGACAAGGGCTACCGCGTGGAAGGTGACCTGAGAAGAGATGTCGCGCTTGATATCAAGCGCCTGATCGAAATCGGCAGCTACCGTGGTCAGAGACACAGAAGAGGCCTGCCCGTCAGAGGCCAGCGTTCGAAAACAAACGCACGCACACGCAAAGGTCCGAGAAAGACCATTGCGAACAAAAAGCAGTAAGTAGGAGGGAACCTGAAAATGGCAAAAGTACAGGCTAAGAAGGGTGCCGTTGTCCGCAGACGCCGCGAAAGAAAAAACATTGAAAAGGGCGCTGCGCACATCCGTTCCTCCTTCAATAACACAATCGTAACCATTACAGACCTGAACGGCAACGCAGTTGCATGGGCATCCGCGGGCGGTCTGGGCTTTAAGGGTTCGAGAAAGAGCACACCGTTTGCTGCACAGTCCGCGGCCGAAACCGCAGCGAAAGCGGCAATGGAACATGGAATGAAGACGGTTGAAGTCTTTGTCAAGGGTCCTGGCCCCGGCAGAGAAGCTGCGATTCGTTCGCTGCAGGCGGCTGGTCTTGAAATCTGCATGATTAAAGACGTCACGCCGATCCCGCACAATGGCTGCCGTCCGCCGAAGAGAAGGCGCGTCTAAGGCACAGCCCAAATTATGGAGGTGTAATACAAGCGTATGGCAAGATATACGGAGGCGGTTTGCCGCCTTTGCCGCAGAGAAAATCAGAAGCTTTTCCTGAAAGGCGATAAATGTTATGGTGGGAAATGCCCGTTAGACAAACGCGCTTATGCGCCGGGTCAGCATGGCCAGCAGCGCAGCAGAAAAGCAAGTGAATACACCCTGCAGCTCAGAGAAAAGCAGAAGGCCAAACGGTTCTACGGAATCTCCGAGAGCCAGATGGAGAAATATTTTGCACTGGCCGAAAAGAAGAGTGGCGTCACCGGTGAAAACCTGCTGTCCATTCTCGAAACGCGCCTGGACAACGTTGTGTACCGCATGGGTTACGCAATGTCGAGACCGGAAGCGCGTCAGCTGGTCAACCATTCTCACTTCACGGTGAATGGTCACAAGGTCAATATCCCGTCCTTCCGCGTGAAGCCGGGCGACGTTGTTGCACTGCGTGAAAAGAGCAGAGCATACGACAAGTTCAAGGACGTGATCGAAGCGAACGCATCCAAGCCGTATCCGAAGTGGCTTGAAAAAGATGCGGCAAACTTTGCAGCAAAAGTCATTGCCGTACCCGATCGTGCAGACATCGACCTGCCGGTTGAGGAACATCTCATCGTCGAGCTGTACTCCAAGTAAGCGTCTGTGCGCGTGCATCCTTCGGCGGCAGGCCGTAGGATGCGGCGTCGAATTGGACGTTGCCTGACGGCAATGTTCAAACCGGCCCTCAAAGTTGGCACACGACATCGAATGCCGGTTCAACCGGTAACAAGTGGAGGGTAACTATGATTGAATTTGTGAAACCGACGATAGAAACCATCGACATGACGGGCGACGGCTCCTATGGCAAGTTTGTTGTAGAACCGTTGCAGCGCGGCTATGGTATGACGCTTGGCAATTCCATGCGTCGTGTCCTGCTTTCGTCGCTGGAAGGTTCCGCGATTACTGCGGTGAAAATCGCAGGCGTGCAGCATGAGTTTTCGACGATTCCGGGCGTGAAGGAAGATGTCACGCAGATTGTTCTGAACCTGAAATCGGTCATTGCAAAACTGCATGCAGCGGGTCCGAAGGTGATGTATATCGAGGCATCCGGCAAAACGGAAATCGTAGCCGGAGATATCATCGGCGACAGCGAAGTGGAGATTCTCAATCCGGAGCATCATATCGCTTCGCTCGCGGAGGATGCCCGCCTCTCGATGGAGCTGACCTTTAACAGCGGCAGAGGCTATGTTTCTGCGGAGAAAAACAAGCCGGCACAGATGCCGATCGGCCTGATTCCGATCGACTCGATCTACACGCCGGTGACGAAGGTCAATTACACCGTCGAGGATACGCGTGTCGGCGACGCGGTTGACCATGATAAGCTGACACTGGAAGTCTGGACGAATAAAACGTTGACTGCGGCAGAAGCAGTATCGTGGTCTGCGAAAATTCTGACAGAACATCTGTCGCTTTTTATCGGGCTGTCCAAAGATCTTGCAAATTCGTCGGCCGTCATCGACAAGCCGAACGAGAACAAGAGCGCGCAGCTTGATATGACGATTGAAGAGCTGGACTTCTCTGTCCGTTCTTTCAATTGCCTGAAACGCGCCGGAATCAATACGGTTGAAGACCTGGTCAACCGTTCGGAAGAAGACATGATGAAGGTTCGCAATCTCGGTAAGAAATCGCTTGAAGAGGTCATCAACAAGCTCCATGCAATGGGCTTCACCCTCAAAAGCGACGACGAAAACTGATTGAGAACCGAATAAGGAGGAAATAACGCTATGCCCGGGACCCGTAAACTTGGCAGACCGACCGATCACCGCAAGGCGATGCTTCGCGCGATGGTCACGTATCTGCTGGAAAGCGGTAAAATCGAGACCACTGTGACGAGAGCGAAGGAAGTTCGCCCGATCACCGAAAAAATGATTACGCTCGCGAAAAACCCGACGTTGGCCAACAAACGCCAGCTGCTCTCTTTCATCACGAAAGAGGAAGTTGTCTATAAGCTGATCAACGAAATTGCCCCGAAATATGCGGAACGGAATGGCGGCTACACCCGCATCATCCGCACGGGTATGCGGCGCGGCGACGCGGCAGAAATGGCCATTATCGAGCTGATCTGACCCGCACAAATTGATTGAAAGGGTATTGTCCCAAGCTTCCGGCATTGGGACAATACCTTTTTCTTTTGGCCTGGATGCCTCTTCGCAGCGAAAACGAATCCGGGTCGTTCGAACGGAACTGCACTGCACGAACGCAATGCAGCCACACGCATGGCGCGAATGACTTGCTGAAGCGGAAACGCTCGCGAGCCTGTAAGTGGGCATGAAGTCATCTGCCTTCGGAAAGCGTGGTACGTTTTGCATGAAGATTCGATACGACGGCCAGTTGCTTCTCGCTTCCGAACCGATTTTAGAGCCTCTGGCATATAGCCAAAGCATATAGCTCAAGGCAAATTGCGCTGGCTATATGTTTTCCGACATCGATCAGATGTCGGACGAAGACCCGTTCGCCTGATTGCAAGAACGTTTCTGACGTACTTTGTCTGCATGAATGGGATGTGCAAGCTGGTTGGATTCGAAACCCGATTGGTGTACAGATACATGGGGTGCAAGCTGTTCGAACGGATTCCGCGTGTTGGTTTGAGCATTTCGAAGAGGCAGCCAGTTCAATGGCTAAGCCGTCTTCTTCAGGAGCTCCGCCACAGGGTGCAAGCCGTTGCAGCAGTTTTTTCGTTTTGATCGTGAGTTCTGCCGATTGCTCATGGACTTCCCGCACCCACGCCCCGCACGAAAAATCCCCCGCTATCCGTCGAACACAGTTCGGTGGATAGCGGGGGATTCATCTGTCCAAACGAATGCCAGAGACTCAGGTGGTCGGCTGCTCAACGCCGTTGACCATCTCGTCTGCCATGGAGCGGAGCTTGTACTTCAAAATCTTCCCGGCGGCATTCATCGGGAACGCATCAATGAAGCGAATGTAGGACGGCACCTTGTGACGGGACATATTCTGCCGGACAAACTCCTTGATGCTGTCTTCCGTGGCGGTCTGCCCCTGCTTGAGGATGACAAACGCCATAACCTCTTCGCCAAATTTCTTGGACGGCACACCGACCACCTGCACATCCTGAACGGCCGGGTGGGTGTAAATCAATTCTTCGATTTCGCGGGGGTAGATGTTCTCACCGCCGCGAATGATCATGTCCTTGATGCGCCCTGTAATCCGGTAATAGCCGTTCGGATCGCGAACCGCCAGATCGCCGGAGTGCAGCCAGCCGTCCGCATCGATGGCGGCGCGGGTCGCTTCTTCCATCTTATAATAGCCGCGCATCGTGTTGTAGCCGCGGCTGCAGAACTCGCCGGTCTGGCCGTCCGGCAGCTCCTCGCCAGTTTCCGGATCGACAATCTTGGTCTCGACAAACGGCATACTGCGCCCAACGGTCGAAACACGCAGCTCCAACGGGTCGTCGGTGTTGGTCATCGTGGTGGCCGGGGAGGCTTCCGTCTGACCGTAGGTGATGGTGATTTCCTTCATGCCCATGCGATCCACGACCTGACGCATGACGTTGATCGGGCAGGGCGAACCGGCCATAATCCCCGTGCGGAGGCTGGAGAGGTCAAACTTCTCAAAATCCGGATGATCGAGCATGAAAATGTACATCGTCGGGACACCGTGGACGGCCGTGCAATGCTCCTTTTCAATCGAAACGAGCACCTTGGTCGGGCTGAAGTAGTCCACCAGAACCATGGTCGTTGCGTGCGTCAGACTGGCCATCGTCGCAAGCACCAGACCGAAGCAGTGGAAGAGCGGAACGGTGATGCAGAGGCGGTCAACAGGGGAGAAGCGCATATTTTCGCCGATGTAGTAGCCGTTGTTCAAAATGTTGTAGTGCGTCAGCATAACGCCCTTGGGGAACCCGGTCGTGCCGGAGGTATACTGCATATTGATGACGTCGTGCGGAGACAGCTGCGCCCCGATTTCGTCAATGACGCTGTCGTTCACGTCTGCGCCGCCGTTCAGCATATCCTGCCAGGTATGAATGTTTTCCGGTGCTGCGTCGTTTGCGTCGTACGGAATGTAAATGACGTCCTCCAAAAACGGGAGCTTCTCGGAATGCAGACCGACCGAACGACCGGCTTCGTCAATTTCCGGCAGCAGCGGCTTGACGATGGACGTGTAGTCCGCATCCTTCGTGCCGCTGATGTAGAAGAGCGCCTTCGTGTCGGATTGGCGGAGCAGATATTCCAATTCGAAAATTTTGTAGTTGGTGTTGACTGTGACGAGAATCGCACCGATCTTGGAGCAGCCGAAGAGCAGGTAGAGCCATTCCGGATAGTTCGTCGCCCAGATGGCAACCTTGTCCCCACGGCGAATGCCCATCGCGTGCAGCCCCTTGGCCACCTCGATGGCACGGCGCTCCAGCTGCGTCCAGCTCAACCGCACACCGCGGTCGACGTTGACCAACGCATCCTGATCCGGATAAAATTCAGAGACGCGGCGCAGCCAGTTGCCGATGGTAATGTCGAGAAAGCCGTCTTTCATAATTGCATACATGTCGTTTTTCATTGTTCAACCCCGCTTGAATTTTGATTCCATCGGATGGCAAAAGAAAAAGCCCCTTTTGCCAAAAGGCAAAAGGGGCGCAAAATTCACCTGCGCGGTACCACCCTGACTTTGTGGCCGAAGCCACCTCATTGAATGCCGTAACGTGCATTAACCCGTCACCACTTACGCACCGACCGTGGCCGATTCTCAGCAGTGCCGCTCAGGAGTGAGCGCGGAAAACAAAAACCCCGTGCCTTTTCACACCAACCAAAGGCTCTCTGCGGGAGGGTTCCCCTGTTTGCCGACATCTCCGTCGTCGCGTTTCACAAAAATCCGATATTGGCAAATAGTATATCACAGAAAAGCGGCCTTGTCAAGCGGTAGCGAAAAAAATATATTTTGGAAATCCGCGACTTGACAGAATGTTCTTTGTTTGTTATACTGTTCACAGCCCCATGAACGACAATCGGGGGCAGAAGGGATGAACCGCTATGGCGCTGTATGAAACACCCGTCTATGACCTCGATGAGCTGACCCGGCGAAACCTGCATATCCATACGTCCTTTTCCCACTGCGCAAAGTCGGAAATGACCCTGCAGGCCATTGTCGAACGCGCCGTGGCGGCCGGCGTCGAAATGATCGCCCTGACCGACCATTACAATTTTCCCGAATTCGACGACTGCTACCTCGCACAGGTTCGGTACCTGAAAAGCCGTGCCGAACGGCTGGAACGAAAGCCAAAAATTCTGTTCTCCGCTGAATTATCCAATTATGGCATCGGCAAGCATCTGGAAACTGCGGAAACAGCTGCGGCACTCGATTATCGCCTCTATACCTGCAACCACTTTCATCTCGATTTCTGGGAGCATCCGGCTGAACGGACGGCTCGCGGCTATGCCGTTTTCCAGATGCAGGCCATTCGCCGCCTGATGGAGGACGGCTGCGCCGACTGCATCGCACACCCGCTGATTGGCCGCTTTGTCAAAACCATGGAGGCAACGGCCGTGACCGAGGCCATCACGGATACGGAGCTGGGCGATTTGTCGGAGCTCGCCTCGAAAACGCATACCGCCTGGGAACTCAATTCCGGCGCCGTTTACGGCGACCCGGCCTTTTTCCGGCGGCTGTGGCACATCGGCCGGGAGGTCGGCGCGGTGTTCCATTTCGGCACCGATGCGCATATGCTCGACGCCGTGGACAGCAGAAGCCACGCGGCGCGCCTGAAGGAAATTCTCGAATGACACAGTGAACGCCGCAGACCGTTCGGCGCGGTTCTGCGGCGTCTATCGAAACGGCACCGCTCCGTACCGCGTCATGAAAACGCCCATGCGAACCGTGCGGGGGGGCGGATACCGGCCGCTTCATCCTATGCAGACGACGCGCCGGATGTGCGGCGGAAAAAGAAGGCAGGATGTGTCGAACAGTTTTCAGCCGACCGGGTTTGAAATCATGCGGAAAATATGGTATAATAGAGACAGATTCCTGAGGGCACGCTGCCCGTGAAATTTTTTGAAGAATCGACTGGCTGACAGTCAACAGGAGGATACAAATGAGCGAAGAATACGGAAATGATTTCATCACGCTGACAGATGAAGAAGGCAACGAGGTTGAGCTGGAGCATCTGGATACGCTGGAATACGAGGGCGAAACCTATATGGCCTTTGTCCAGGCCACAGACACGCCGGAGGAAGTGCTGGAGGAGGATTCTGCCGAACTCATCATTCTGAAGGTCGAACCGGAAAACGGCGAGGATATGCTCGTCACGCTGGATGACGATGCGCTGCTGGACAAAATTTTTGAAATGTTTGTCGAGCGCCTGGAAGCCGAGGACGGTGCCGCCGAGGAAGACGTCGATTTCAGCGACGACGAAGCGTAAGTTTTCCAAAACCCGCGGGTATAAAACGCCCTGCGTGGTGCGTGATCCGTTTGTTTTTAACCCACAAAACAAAGAAAAGGGATTCCGCGTTCCTCTGTGGTTCGCAGGCCTCCCGCCTGCCTGTTGCGGGTGGAAGTTGGAAGCGGTGAAACAGAGGACAGGTTGCCCACCTGGACGATTCTGTGCAGGTTATTTTCGGCGGACACGGCCTTATCGCGGGGCTTTGATTCTTGAAAAAAGTCAGGCGTAAACAGCATGAAACTGGTCTGTATTTCCGGTGGCACAGGAACAGAAGCGATCCTTGCGCGGTGGAACCTCCCGTTCGACCGCCGATTCGAAGCAACAGACAATCTCAACAATCAGCTGGATGATGCCGGATGTGTGATCTGTATCGGAAAGGCCGGTGTTCAAGCCGGCCTTTTTGTGTTACAGTCCTTCCGACATAGAAAAACGTCTCCGCCGGTGCTGGCGGTTTACCAGCCGATGGAGGGAGCAGCCCAACCGGATTGGAGCCGGTTTGATCTTGTCCTGTACCGCGACGCCGCACAGCGCCAATCCGCGCTGCAGGCCGGGGCAGACCCGTTTCGCCTGTTCCCGGAAACAGACGCCTTGCAGGCGGTCGAAACAGCAGTGCGCCGGAAGCAGAGAAGTACACCACAAAAATGCGTCGTGATCAGCGGCTCCTACGGCCTCGGCAATCTGGGAGATGAGGCGATGCTGTCGTCGATTCTGTCCACGCTGCGCCGCGTCGCACCGGATCGCCGCGTGATCGTGCTCTCACACCGCCCGGAGGAAACGCGGCTGAACCACTGCGTCGATGCCATCCATACCTTTGCACTGCATCGGCTGCTCCGCCTGCTCCCGCGCACTGGCCTGCTGATCAGCGGGGGCGGCACACTCGTGACCAACCTGACCAGCTCCCGCTCCCTGCGCTATTACCTGACGGTGATTCGCCTGGCGCACTGCTTTGACGTGCGTGTTCTGCTGTACAGCTGCGGCATTGGCCCGATTACAGGCAAGCGCGACCGAAAAAAAGCCGCCGCAGTGCTGAACGGCTGCGCGAATATGATTGCCGTGCGCGACAGCGCATCGGAAAAGGAATTGGCAGCCCTGCGTGTACGCCGCCCGCAAATCTGCCGAATGCGCGATGCGGCGTTTGCACTGCGCCCGGAGGCGCTCTCCTGCCAAACGGAGCTGCCGAGCATTCCCGGCAAATACGCCGTGTATGCCATCCGCCCCTGGACGGATGACGCAGCCTTCCTGCCGGTGCTCGCCGAGGCGGCCGAACGGCTGTGGCGGGAACGCGGCCTGCGCCCGGTGCTTTTGCCTATGGAGTCCCCGAAGGACTTGTCCGTCGCGGAAACGCTTGCAGCGCGCCTGCAAATTCCCTGCACGGTCTTGCAGCCGGTCGCGTCCTTCGCCGATGCGTTCGCCGTCATTCAAAAGGCGGAGCTCGTGATTTCCATGCGCCTGCACGCGCTGATTGCGGCGGAGCTGGCACGCGTGCCCTTTGTCGGCATTGCCTACGATGTCAAAATCGCGTCGTTTATGGCCGATGCGAACAGCGATGCGTGTGTTGGATATCGCGTGGCAGATTCAGATACCCTGTACGATGCGGCGGAGCGTGCGCTGCATCAGACGATCCCGCCGCACTTGAACGCGGATGACGGTGCGGGCGATGAAATCCTGCGAGCGGCCTTCCGCGACAAACAGGCCGCCGATGGCCGTTGATCCGTCTCCAAAATTCGGACGGACGGATCCAAACAGACAGATGAGGTGGAATGGATGAAAAAAAGCCTGTTGCGGGAATATGCCCGCTTAATTGCGCGCTGCGGCGTCAATGTTCAAAAGGGTCAGCTCGTACTCGTGTACGCAGAGCTCGATCAGCCGGAATTTGTCCGGATGGTCGTGGAGGAAGCGTATAAGGCCGGTGCCAAAGAGGTTCGCGTCGAATGGGACTATCAGCCGCTGGCCAAGCTGCATTATCGCTACGTCTCTCAGAAAAATCTGGGCACCGTCCAGGAATGGCAAAAGGCGCGCCTGCAATATTACTGCGATGAAATCCCGGCACGGATTCATCTGGTTTCCGAGGATCCGGACGGCCTGAAGGGCATCAACATCGCCAAAATGGCAAAAGCCCGGCAGATGCGCTACCCGATCGTGAAGCCCTATTCCGATGCGCTGGAGGGCAAGCAGCAGTGGTGCATCGCGGCGGTTCCCGGTGCGGCCTGGGCGAAAAAGGTCTTTCCGGGACTTCGTACCAGCACGGCGATCGAAAAGCTGTGGGAGGCCATCCTCACAACCTCCCGCGTCTGCGAGGATTCTGTCCAGGCCTGGCGCGATCATCAGGCCGACCTGGCCGGCCGCTGCGCCTATCTGAACCAGCTGAACATCGAATCGCTGCATTATACGGCGGACAACGGCACTGACCTGACCGTCGGCATGATTCCGGAAGCGCAGTTCTGCGGCGGCGGGGAAACCACGCAATCCGGCGTGTTCTTCCAGCCCAATATCCCGACGGAGGAATGCTTCATTTCACCGCTCCGCGGCAAGGCGGAAGGCATCGTCTATGCCACAAAGCCGCTCTCCTATCAGGGACAGCTGATCGAGAACTTCTGGGTTCGCTTCGCGGACGGCAAAGCAGTCGAGGTGGGTGCCGAAAAGGGCGAGGCGCTGCTGAAGCAGATGATTGCCATGGATGAGGGTGCTGCCTATCTGGGCGAATGCGCACTCGTTCCGCAGACCAGCCCGATCAACCAGTCCAACGTCCTGTTCTATGAGACGCTGTTCGATGAAAATGCCGTCTGCCACCTCGCGCTGGGTGCCGGCTTCAATGATACCATCCGGGACTATCACCAGAAAACCAACGAGGAATGCAAGGCGCTCGGCGTGAACGACTCGATGATTCACGTGGACTTCATGATCGGCTGCGACACCATGAAGATCGAGGCGATCTGCCGGAACGGCGACGTTGTCCCTGTGTTCGAACAGGGCAACTGGGCGTTCTGAACAGAAAACACGCAAGAAAGGATGGCTCCGAATGCAGACAAACGAATTTCTGATCGTCGTTGATATGCAGAACGACTTCATCACCGGCAGCCTGGGGACGGCTGAAGCAGAGGCGATCGTTCCGGCTGTCGCAGAGCGGATTCGCCGGTTTCCGGGTCAGGTGCGCTTCACACAGGATACACACGATGCCAACTACCTGGAAACGCAGGAGGGGCGCAAGCTGCCGGTACCGCATTGCATCCGCGGAACGACCGGCTGGCAGCTCCATCCGGCCATCGAAGCGCTGCGCACGGAACCGGCCATCGAAAAGCCGACATTCGGCAGCGTGGAGCTTGCGGAAATGCTGCGCGACAGAGCGGTGGAGCGGGTCACGTTGATCGGCCTCTGCACAGATATCTGCGTGCTGTCCAATGCGATGCTGCTGCGCGCATTCCTGCCGGAGGTGCCCATCGTTGTCGATGCCTCCTGCTGCGCCGGCGTCACGCCGGAGAGCCACCAACGCGCACTGGAAGCCATGAAAGCCTGCCAGATAGACGTTTTGGAATCGTGCTGAACTACTTTTTCCTGCGGCTTCAAAACCCCATGTATAACAAAGCCTGCGCCGAAGCATACTATCGGCGCAGGCTTTTTTGAACCGAAAGAGGGGGAATCCATGCATGAAAATGACAAAGGAAGCGTATGCCAAATACATCGGCGAACGCTCACCAAAGACAAACAGCCTGAAAAACGTCTCCATGGCGTTTGGCTTCGGCGGGTGCGTCTGCGTCGTGGGGGAGCTGCTGTCCATGCTGTATACATCGCTCGGCCTTGCAAAGTCGGATGCGTCCACCTTCGCGACCATCACGCTGATCGCCGTTGCGGCTTTGCTGACCGGCCTGCACGTGTATGACGACCTGGCCAAGCACGTTGGAGCGGGCATTGTTGTGCCGATTACGGGCTTTGCCAACTCGATCGTTTCCCCGGCCATGGAATTCAAAAGCGAAGGGATGATTCTCGGCCTGGCCGCCAAAATGTTTCAGGTAGCCGGACCGGTGCTCGTGTATGGCGTGGTCTCGTCGGTCATTTACGGCCTGCTGCTGTTGATTTTTCGCTGAAACGGAAGAAAGGAAACCGGACAAAATGGGTGCAGAAAAACGGCTTGGATGCAATACGGTTCGATTGGCAAACCCGCCAACCATCTGCGCAGCGGCCTGCGTGGTTGGCAAAAAGGAGGGAGAAGGCCCGCTGAAGGACAGCTTTGACCTGATCGGAAACGATTCCAAATTCGGCGAACAGAGCTGGGAAAAGGCGGAGAGCCGGATGCAGGCGCTGGCACTCGACGCCGCCATGCAAAAGGCCGCACTGACGACGCAATCGCTCGACTATGTCTTTGCAGGCGACCTGCTGAACCAGTGCGTGGGCTCCAACTTTGCCCTGCGGGACATGGGCTTTCCGTTTTTAGGGCTGTACGGCGCGTGCTCGACGATGGCCGAGGGACTCGGACTGTCGGCGCTGATGATCGACGGCGGCTTTGCGGCGCATACCGCAGCCATCACCAGCTCGCATTTCTGCTCGGCGGAGCGACAGTACCGGATGCCGCTGGAATACGGCGGCCAACGGACGCCGACGGCGCAGTGGACGGCGACAGCCGCCGGGTGCGTCCTGCTGTCGGCAGAGGGAGCCGGGCCCTATGTCACTCATGTGACAACCGGTCGCATTGTCGATGCCGGTGTCAAGGACGCAAACAATATGGGCGCAGCCATGGCACCGGCGGCCTATGAAACGCTGAAAGCGCTCTTTGCGGAGACCGGAACCGGCCCGGAGACGTTTGACCTGATCCTGACGGGCGACCTGGCACGGCTGGGCAGCGGCGTCGTGCGCGACTTTTTCTTGGCCGATGGCGTCGATCTTGGAGAACGCTACCAAGACTGCGGCGAGATGCTGTATGACGCGGAAGCGCAGGATGTCCACATGGGCGGGTCGGGCTGCGGATGCTCAGCTGCGGTGCTGTGCGGGGAAGTGCTGAACGGAATGCGGAGCGGGAAGTGGCAGCGCATCGTGTTCGCCGGGACGGGAGCCCTACTGTCACCGCTGTCAACCCAGCAGGGCGAAAGCATCCCCAGCATCTGCCACGCGGTCATTCTGTCCAATACGAAGGAGAGGGCGATGAAATGATCAGGCTTGTATGGGTCTTTTTGGTCGGCGGAGCCATTTGTGCGGTCGGACAGCTTCTTCTCGATCGGACAAAGCTGACACCGGCGCGGGTGCTTGTGCTGTTTGTCGTGGCCGGAACGGCGCTGACCGCCGTCGGCGTGTATGACGCTGTGGTTGAATTTGCCGGAGCGGGTGCAACCGTCCCGATCGTCGGGTTTGGGTATGCACTCGCCAAGGGCGTGCGGGAGGCCGTTGCGGCCAGAGGCTTCCTCGGTGCCATCACGGGCGGCCTCACAGCCACCTCGGCCGGTGTGACGGCGGCGGTTTTCCTTGGATACCTGATTGCACTCGTCGCAAAACCGGGCGAAAAATCATAGAATTCCGGGAACCGGCGGAAAGACAGAGATCTTTTCGCCGGTTCCAAGAAAAAAATCATCAGACCGATTGACAAAGAGCATCAGATGTGATATAATACATATCGTTGGAAATTTAGTGGGCGGCTGCCTTATATGGAGAGATGTCCGAGCGGTTTAAGGAGCCGGTCTTGAAAACCGGTGACTCGAAAGAGCCGTGGGTTCGAATCCCACTCTCTCCGCCAGTTTGCTTTCTCCGGCCGTTCCGCCGCCAATATCAAAGATTTATATTCACCGTGGAGAAGTACCCAAGTGGTGAAGGGGCTCCCCTGCTAAGGGAGTAGGTCGGGTGACCGGCGCGAGAGTTCGAATCTCTCCTTCTCCGCCAGAAAAAAGCACCTTTGTCAATCGACAAAGGTGCTTTTTTCAATGATAAGCGTCCCTGCGAAATGCGAAAGATACGCCGAACGGAGCAGGTACTCCGCGCCTGAGGAGAGAAGACTGTTTCCGTGCGCTCACTTGCGACCGTAGGTGCCCACATCGCCGTATCCTCCCAGGCTCCCTCTGACGAGGGAGCTGGCAGCGCAGCTGAC
>CAYUXI010000011.1:0-78238 GCA_964448855.1 uncultured Oscillospiraceae bacterium
AAAACCCTTGAAATACGGGGCTTTTCCGGTTTGTCGTAATTATACCGTAAGGGCACTCCTTCGCCTCTTTCATGATGCGTCATGGTGTCAATCCGAAAGTTGTATCGTCCAGCATGGGGCACAGCTCCGTATCTGTTACGCTCAGCCTTTATAGTTGGGCTGATCTCCAATCGCAATCCGCGCTTCTTGACGCAAAACGGACATACCTTTCATAGGTATGTCCGTTCTTTTTGGCGGAGAAGGTGGGATTTGAACCCACGTGCCGCTCATCGCGACAACACGATTTCCAATCGTGCTCGTTATGACCACTTCGATACTTCTCCGTATCAAGTGTCCTGACACACAAACAGTGGTCATCTCTGCTTATGCTCCGTCAAAACACTCGTATATTATATCAGACGCAAGGGGATTTGTCAAGAGGGAAAACGATTTTTTTGAAAAAATCGCGAAATTCAACGCTGGTCAAGCGGCGTGTACACCTGCTCCGACGCAATATTTTTATAGGCCGGGCGGATAATCTTGCCCGCATTGGTCAATTCCTCTAAACGGTGCGCACTCCACCCCGCAATTCGCGCTATGGCGAAGATCGGCGTGTAGAGCTCAAGCGGCAAATCCAGCATATTGTAGGCAAAACCGCTGTAAAAGTCAATGTTGGCACTGACACCCTTATAGATCTTCCGCTCCTGTGCGATGATCTGCGGAGCCAGACGCTCCACACGGGCGTACAGCGCATAGTCCTTTTCGCGGTGCTTCTCCACAGCCAGCTTCTCAACGAAGCTGCGCAAAATGGTGGCGCGCGGGTCGGAGAGGGAATAGACGGCGTGCCCCATCCCGTAAATCAGCCCGGCGTGATCAAAGGCTTCTTTGTGCAGCAACGCCCGCAGGTAGGCGGCAATCTCTTCATCGTCCTGCTCATCGCGGATGCACTGCTTCATATCCTCGAACATCCGGACAACCTTGATGTTGGCACCGCCGTGCTTCGGTCCCTTCAGAGAACCGAGCGCTGCGGCCATAACGGAATAGGTATCCGTACCGGAAGAGGAGACAACGTGCGTGGTGAAGGTCGAGTTGTTGCCGCCGCCATGCTCTGCGTGCAGCACCAGCGCCAAATCCAGAACGTGTGCCTCCAGCGACGAGTATTTGCAGTCGTCCCGGAGCAGCATGAGAATGTTCTCCGCCGTCGAAAGCCCCTCGTGCGGGACGTGAATGAACAGGCTCTGGCCGTCGTGATAATGCCGGAACGCCTGATAGCCATAGACCGAGAGCAGCGGGAACAGTGCAATCAGCTGCAAGCACTGGCGCAGCACGTTTTCCGGAGAAACGTCATCTGCGTTCGTATCATACGAATACAGCGTCAGCACGCTGCGTGCCAGCGTGTTCATCATGTCACGGCTGGGCGCCTTCATAATGATGTCGCGCACAAAGCTGGTGGGCAATGTCCGATATCCGGCCAG
The DNA here is from genome assembly GCA_964448855.1 of uncultured Oscillospiraceae bacterium. Lineage (GTDB taxonomy): Bacteria > Bacillota > Clostridia > Oscillospirales > QAMX01 > QAMX01. Next base: position 1,455 of record CAYUXI010000011.1, read on the forward strand.
AATGGACTGAAACTGTTCCAGCGCCGAACGATCCGGCAAATGGCCAAAGAGCAGCAGATAGGCGACTTCTTCAAACCCAAACCGCCCATCCGCGAGAAATCCGTTCACGAGGTCTTCGATTCGATAGCCGCGGTAAAACAATTCGCCGTCTGCCGGGCATTTTTCACCGTCCACCATGTTGAATGCACGAATATCTGAAATCTTCGTCAGACCGGTCAGAACACCGTTGCCGTTTAGATCACGGAGACCACGCTTGACATCATAAAGCCTGTAAAGCTCCGGGTCAATGGCCGAACAGTCTACCGCCTGTTTGGCAAGTGCTGCGACTGCAGGTGTAATTTCGGAATATTTGTTGAGTTCTGCCATAAATAATCTCCTTTCCGAAAGGAAGTGGGAATCATCCATATACAAAATGTATCATAACATAAATCGACTGAAAAAAGGTGAACATGATGTAAATTTTTTCAAGATCGACAAAGATTGATCAAAAACGAATTCGAAGCCACAACAAACTGACGCCGAACTGCTTGCTTGAAATTCGGCGTCATCATGAAAAGGAAGGATCTAAAAGATGGCTCCGCCAGACGGCGGCAGTGTCCCATGGATGCAGGGACAGCTCGCAATCAGCGGACTGGCGCAGAAGTCGGGCAGGGGAGCTGGTTGGTCGGTTGGGTTGATCACAATCCACCGCGTTTCGGCGGTCGATTGCCGCCGAATCATAAGCAGCCCGTCCTGCGCCTGGAGCAGGAGCTGCCCGCGTCGCAGCGCATCGGACCTTGTCCGGAGGGCAGCCAGTTCCGAATAGAACGCGTGCAGCGAGTCTGCATCGGAATGGCCAACTTCATCCCATGGGAAGGTTGCACGATTGAACGGGTCCATGCAGCCCTCCAGCCCCATTTCGTCCCCGTAGTAAATCGACGGGATGCCCGGCCATGCAAACAGCAGCAGCGCCGCCGTTTTGTGAAGCGTGAGCGCCTGCCTGCGTGCCTCCGAAGAGAGCGCGAAATGTGCCTGCTCCTCACGGGTGAGCGCCGTCGGATCCTCTGAGGCACCCAAAAGCGTCGTGATTCGACAGACATCGTGCGTGGACAGAAAATTCATGCAGGAGAAAAATGACGGCGACGGATAGTTGGAGGCGAGCAGCGCCATCTCCTGACAAAATGCAGACGCATCCATCTCCCGGCGCAGAAGGCGGAGAATCCGTTCGCGGAGGGGATAGTTCATGACGGAGTCGAGCTGTCTGCCGAGCAAAAACTGCCGCAAATTGCCGTAGCTGACCTTGTTGGAGGCGTCCTCCCAGACTTCGCCGACAATCCATGCATCCGGATTGGCCGCCTTGACGGATTGCCGGAACTGCTCTAAGAACAGATCGGGCAGCTCATCGGCGACATCCAGACGCCAGCCGGAAGCACCCGCAGTCAGCCACCGACGGGCAATCCCGTCACGGCCGGTGATGAATTCGAGATACGAGGGCTCCGTTTCATCGACATCCGGAAGCGACCAGACATCCCACCAGCACTCGTACTTCGTCGGATAGGTTTCAAACCGGTACCATTTGTAATACGGTGAATCGACCGAGTCACACGCACCGTTTGGCGGGTAGGTGCCCTCCCGATTGAAATAGATGCTGTCCGAACCCGTATGAGAAAAGACGCCGTCACAAATCACACGAATATGGAGCGCCTTGGCCGAATCACAGAGCCGCCGGAAATCCTCATTGGTTCCGAGCAGCGGATCAATCCGCGTGTAGTCGCCGGTGTCATACCGGTGATTGGAGTACGCCTGAAAAATTGGGTTGAGGTACAAAACGGTGATGCCGAGCTTCTTCAGCTCAGGCAGCTTTTCTTCGATTCCACGCAGATTCCCGCCGAAAAAATCGTCTGCGGCGTAATACCCTTTTGAGGGATCCGGCAGATAATCGACCGGCTCATTCCACACGCTGTGCAGCTTCCGGCCAGTGACCTGCGTCTCGCCATTTGGACTCCGATAGAATCGGTCAGGGAAAATCTGGTAGAGCACGCCATCCATGACCCAGTCCGGAACCGAGAGCTGCCGGTCAAAAACCGTCAGCTGGAAGCTGGCGTAGTCGTCGCATTCCGTGCAGAAGACGCCCTCCGACAGCGAACCCACCGGCCGACAATAGGCCGTCGAACCGTCCGGCAGATGGATATCAAAACGATACCAGACGAGCTGGGGCGTGAGTGGAACCGAATAGGCGACCTCCCACAGACTGCCGCAGCGATGCATGGGCAGATACGAGACCGCCTGATCTGCCCAAACGCGCAGGCAGACGGCTTCAGGTGCCAAAGACGGTTGGACGTAAACACGCAGATAGACCGTCTGACCGGTCGGAACTGCCCCAAAGGGGAGACGGTACACGCCGGAAAACAGATTGTGATAGGCCAGTGCGTCCAGAGGCCGCCGGGAGGCGGCAGACGAAATCGGAGCCATCATACGCTGAGATGCCAGACCTTTTCATTGTATTCTGCAATCGAACGATCGGACGAGAAAAAGCCGGAACGCGCAATGTTGCGGGCAGACGAAGCATTCCAAGCGGATGCATCGGTGTAGTGCGCCGCAATGCGCTCCTGTGCAGCTGCGTAATCTGCAAAATCCGTCAGACAGAGGTAGGGATCCGCGATCCCGCCGTCTCCGTTCAACAGGTAGTTTTTGAGCGACGCGACATTTGCGGGCAATGTGCCGTCGGCCAGCGCGTTGACCACGCGGGCAAGCAGTTCGTTCTGCGCACACAGCTTTTCCGGCGGTGTGCGGCCATAGCGAAATACATTGTCCACCTGGTCGGCGTGAAGCCCAAAGAGGAAAATATCCTTCCCGTCCAGCAGGCGGTTCATTTCCACGTTCGCACCGTCCAGCGTACCGATGGTGAGCGCGCCGTTCAGCATAAATTTCATGTTGCCGGTGCCGGACGCCTCTTTCCCCGCGAGAGAAATCTGTTCGCTGACATCCGCAGCGGGGATGATCAGGGACGCCTTTGTGACGTTGTAGTTTTCAATGAAAACAACGCGCAGCATCCCGTGAACCGCCGGGTCGTTGTTGACGAGATTGGCAATGGCGTGAATCAGCGAGATGATCTGCTTGGCACGTGTGTAGCCGGGGGACGCCTTGGCGCCGAAGAAGAACGTGCGCGGAACGGCGGGCATGACGCCGTTTTCGACGATGTCGAAATACAGATACAGAATGTGCAGCGCATTCAACAGCTGCCGCTTGTATTCGTGCAGCCGCTTGACCTGAATGTCAAAAATGGAATCGGGATCCAGCCGAACGGATTGTACACGGTTGACCGCTTCGATCAGGCGCAGCTTGTTGGCGCGTTTGACAGCAGCCAGCCGTTCCAGAAATGCTGCATCGTTTGCATACGCTTCCAGCTCGGAAAGATGCGTGAGATCCTGCGTAAAGGCGCGGCTTCCCAGCGTGTCCGCGATCAAATCGCACAGGGGTGGGTTCGCCTGCAACAGCCAGCGGCGCGGCGTGACACCGTTTGTGATGGCGATGATCTGATCGGGGTGCATCCGATGAAAATCGGCAAACAGACTGGACTTCAAAATATCGGTATGCAGCTCGGAAACGCCGTTGACCTTGTGGCAGACATTCATACAGAGGTTGGCCATCCGGACTGAGTGATACCCGATCACAGCGGTGTGCTCAGCAACCTCCGAACCGAAGCGTGCTGCGGTGTCCAGCCGTGCGCGGCGATCCATTTCACAGAGAATCATGTAAATCCGCGGCAAGAGATTCTGAACCAGATAGCACGGCCAGGTCTCCAGAGCTTCGCTCATGATGGTGTGGTTGGTATAGGAGAAAACCGCACGACAGATTCGATCGGCGTCGTCCCAGGACATACGCTCCTGATCCACCAACAGTCGCATCAACTCGGCAATTGCGATGGACGGATGTGTATCGTTGATCTGAATCGCCACATAATCCGGCAGCTGACTGAGCGGCAGCCCCTGCGCTTTGTGGCGCTTCAGCAGGTACTGCAGCGTGGCCGAAGTGAAGAAATACTGCTGACGCAGCCGCAGGCTCTTTCCTGCGTTGTGGCTGTCATTCGGATAGAGAATCCGGGAAATCGTCTCCGCCAGCTCCCGCTCCGCACTCGCCTTGACATAGTCGCCTTCGGAAAAGGAACGCATATCGATGATCTCCGGCGAACGTGCGCTCCAAATGCGAAGCGTGTTGCAGAAGTGGTTCTCATACCCGCAAACCGGAATGTCATAGGGAACAGCAATCACACGATCCGGGTTTTCCAGCTCAAAGCAGAGCCGCCCGGTTTCATCCGTGTATTCCCGCACTGTGCCGTTGAAGCAGACCTCAACCGATTCCTCCGGCCGCGCAACCTCCCATTCACAGCCGTCAAAGAGCCAGCGATCCGGCAGCTCCACCTGCTCACCCTCTACGATTTTTTGCCGGAACAGCCCCAGCTCATAGCGGATGCCGCAGCCGACCGCGGGCAGGGAAAGCGTCGCCAGAGAATCCAGAAAACAGGCGGCCAATCGACCGAGTCCGCCGTTGCCCAGACCCGGCTCCCGTTCGGCGTCCTCCAGGTCGGTGAGCTCAATGTCGAGCTCGGATAAAGCATCCCGATAGAGCGCATATTTGCCCAGCGCAGTTAAGTTGGCACCGAGAAATTTGCCGGTCAAAAATTCCATGGAGAGGTAGTAGAGTACCTTTTTCCGCTCTCCTGTCACGCGATTGACCGAGGTCAGCCAATCCTCCATGATCTCGTCGCGCACCGTCATGGCAACGGCCTGATACCGCTGAAGCGTTGAGGCGCTCTTGATATCTTTCCCAAACTGGCGCTTCAGCTTTTCTGAAACGCTAAGCTGAATTCGTTTCTTTTCACCCGTGATATCCATTGATTTTCCTCGAATTTCCATTTAGATTGATTCCGGAATCGCCTGACCGAGCGCCTGTGCATACAGCGCCACATAAGCGGAAGCCGACTGCTTCCAGGAGAAATCCTGTGTCATGGCGCGCTGCATGAGCTTCTTCCAGAGCTTCGGGTCATTCTCATAAAATGAAAGCGCACGGCGAATCGTGAAGGCGAGATCGTGCGCGGCGTATGGCGCAAAGGTAAATCCGTAGCCACTGCCGTCCTGTTCATTGTATGGCCGCACCGTATCGTACAGACCGCCCGTTTCACGGACAAGCGGCAGCGTGCCGTATTTCATGGCAATCAGCTGCGTCAGACCGCAGGGCTCAAACCGACTGGGGACGAGCAGAAGATCGGAACCGGCATAGATGCGCTGCGCCAGATCGCCGTCATAGCGTAGAATCGCCCGCATATTGTCATATCGCGCCGAGAGGGAGGCAAACAGGGATTCGTATTGCGCCTCTCCGGTTCCGAGGACAACGAGCGAAAAGCGGTTTTCCTGCAAGAGCGATTCGGCGCATTCGGACAGAATATCCAGCCCCTTCTGATCAACCAGCCGTGAAATCACCGAAATGATCATCTTCTCGCCGTCCAGCGAAAGCTCATCGGCAAGTGATTGCTTGCAGATCTGCTTGCCGGCCAAATTCCGCGGCCCATAAGCGGCGGCGATTTTCGGGTCGGTTCGCGGATGAAATACGCCGTAGTCGATGCCGTTCAGAATCCCGGAATAATCCCCGGAACGGCTGCGCAGAACACCGTCCAGCTGTTCACCATATTCCGGCGTCAGCGTTTCAACCGCATAGCGCGGGCTGACCGTGTTGACCTTGTCCGAATGGAGGATGCCGCCCTTCAAGATGTTTGCAGCGCCGTAAAACTCCAGCCCTTCCATCGTGAAAAGAGAGGCCGGAAGCCCCGTTAAGTCGCGCAAATCGGAAATCCCGAAAATGCCCTGATAACGGAGATTATGAATCGTCAACACCGTTTTCAGGTTCAATGCCGGATACTGATACCGGAGCAAAACCGGAATCAATGCAGTCTGCCAGTCATTGACGTGAATGAGCTCCGGTGCAAAGTCCAAATGAGGCAGAGCTTCCAGAATGGCGCGGCAAAAGAAAACCGTTCGTTCAATTTCGCCGCTGCCGCTATACCCGTAGACACTGCCGCCAAAGTACTCTTCGTTGTCAATCAGGTAAACGGTAACGCCCTGATACACCGTTCGAAACAGCCCGACATACTTGTAGGCCGAACCGATCAGCACCGTAAAATCTGTGACAAACTCGAAGGAACGGACATATTTTTCGGGGATGACGCCGTATTTTGGCATGATCAGACGGACGTCATGACCGAGCGCACACAGCGCACCGGGCAATGCCCCGGCAATATCGCCAAGGCCACCGACCTTGGCAAATGGAGCAGCCTCCGAGACTGCAAAAAGAATCTTCACGAAAAGATCACCGCCGCTTTGCAAATAAGATGAGAAAAATCGCTTAAATCACTGTGTTTTTGCCGACCACAACCGGGAAGTCCGGCTGCCCGATCAGACGCTTTCCAACACGAATCGTTACGTTTTTGTCCAGAATGGCGCATTCCAGATCGGCGCCGGAGGCAATGTGCGAGTTCTGCATGATGATGGAGTTGCGAACGCGGGCACCTTCTTCAATCGTGACGCCGCGGAAAATGACACAGTTTTCAACACTGCCCTGAATCACGCAGCCGTCGCCGACCATGGAGTTGGCAACGTGCGCGTGTTCGCCGTAGAAGGTCGGAACCTGATCCTTGATTTTGGTATACACCGGATTGTCAGCCGGGAAGAGCTCCGCACAGACAGACGGATCCAGAAACCGCATATTCTCCCGATAGTAGGAGAGCGCCGAGTCGAAAAAGCCGACGTGGCCGTCATAGCGATACGCGTGAATTTTCAGCCGATCCAGATTGCGGATGACGGCGTCTACCAGAAAATCATGCATTCCGTGAGACGTGCAGCGCGCAATCTGCTGCTCCAAAAAGCTCTTTTTCATAAACCAGACATCCATGGAGCGCAGCTCACCCGGACGAATTCCACTCCGCGCACGCATATCGGTGACACGCCCGGATTCGTCCGCCGTCATGCCGACGAGACGGGATGCATCTCCGGTACCGGTGGGTGGAACAGGGCAGCACATGACTGTCACGTCCGCGCCGGAGCGGATGTGCTGCTCGCGGAGCTGATAAAACGTCGTGTGGAACAGCGCGTTGCACCCGCAGAGCAGAACATAATCCTGCTTGGATGCAGAGAGATAGCCGGAAATGCCGTCCAGAACATCCAAATCGCCGCGGAACGAGTCCATGTGCTTGACATTGACATCCGGCGGCAAAACAAACAGACCGTACAGCTTGCGGTTCAAATCCCATTCCTTACCGCTGCCCAGATGATCCATCAGCGAACGGTAAGCCGTCAATGTGGGGACACCAACGTTGGTAATCCCGGAATTGACCATGGAGGACAGCAGAAAATCGATCAGCCGGTAACGGCCGCCAACCGGCAGCGCAGCGACGGAGCGTACCCGCGTCAGCTCTCCCAGCTGGGATGCGTCTTCAACGCCTGCGAGAATAATGCCCAATGTGTCATTCATCGAAATCAACCTCTCAGCATAGATTTGTCCGTGCCGACGGATCCGAGTATGTTTTCAGAAACTACGACATTTCGCCCGATGACGGTGCCGCTGCCGATGCAGACGTTTTCCGCAACAAGCGTGATGCCGTCGCTGCAGAGCGCACTGGTCGGAAGTGCTGCGGTCACAGCGCTGTCGGAGCCGATCACGGCACCGCTTCCGATCGTGACATTCTGTGCCAGCATGGCGCGATCAATGACCGCGTTTTTCCCGACATGGACACCGGGGAAGAGGATGGAATCGCGAACCGTAGCTCCGGCATCGACGGAAACACCGGAAAAAAGCACCGAATTTTCGACATGGCCGTCAATGGTGCAGCCCTCGGTAATGCAGCTGTTTTTCACGGAGGCCGTCGCAGAGAGATACTGCGGCGGGAAGTTCATATGGCGACAGTAAATCTTCCAGGAGCTGTCATTCAAATCGAGCGCCGGAGGGTCGCCGAGCAAATCCATGTTGGCATCATAGAGGCTTTTGATCGTTCCGACATCCTTCCAATACCCGCTGAAGGAGTACGCATAGATCGGACAGCCGTCGCGCAGCATGGCCGGGATGATGTCATTCCCAAAGTCGTTGGAGCTGGTCGGATTGGCTTCGTCCGCATCCAGATAGGTGCGGAGCGCGTTCCAGTCAAAAATGTAAACGCCCATGCTGGCCAGTGTGCTGGTCGGATTGGTCGGCTTTTCCGTAAAATCGTAAATCCGGCCGTTTTCGTCCGCGCTGAGAATGCCGTAGCGCGGCGCTTCCGAAAGCGGAACGCTGAAAACGGCGATGGTCAGCGCCGCACCGCTTTGCCGGTGAAAATCCAGCATCCGCAGATAGTCCATTTTGTAGATGTGATCACCGCTTAAGATCAACACGCTGTCCGGGGAGAACTGCTCAATAAACCGCTCATTCTGATAGATGGCGTTGGCCGTTCCCTTGTACCATTCACCGGTGCTGCCGCGGAGATAGGGCGGCAGCACAAAGACACCGCCGTTGACACGGTCCAAATCCCAGGGCTGGCCGCTGCCGATGTAGGTGTTCAACTCCAGTGGTTGATATTGCGTGAGAACGCCGACGGTGGAAATACCGGAATTTGCGCAATTGGATAAGGCAAAGTCGATAATCCTGTACTTCCCGCCGAATGGCACCGCAGGCTTTGCAAGCCTGTGCGTCAGAGCGCCGAGTCTGGATCCCTGCCCGCCGGCAAGAATCATGGCCACACAGTCACTGTGCCGCATTTGTGATCACTCCTGTTCTGTATCGTTTGAAATAAACCGGTATATGAGCGCGCTTTGCGGAGGTAAATCTGCTGTAAGGAGATAGGGATAATCCCCCTGCCGCTTTTTCTCGGTGACCAGCACATCCTGAACCGTTGCATCGCTGCCGAAATAGCAGGCGCAGTCCGAATTCAAAACGAGCTGATAGGTTCCGGGATAGGGTGTGCCAATCAGGTAATTCGGGCGGGCAACCGGCGTCATGTTCAAAATGCAGAGCAGAATGTCGCCGGGCGTCCCCATTCGAAAATAAGAGTAGACCTCAAACACCGCATCGTCCGCGTTCGACCATTTGAAACCGCTCCAGTCGGTATCATTGTACCAGAGCGCCCGGTTTGCGCGGTAAAAACGAACCAGCGTGCGGACATAGTCGGAGAGCTGCCGATGGGCGTCATATTGCTTCATATGCCACTCCAAAGGCTCATAGTAGCGCCATTCTAAAAATGGCCCAAACTCCGTCCCCATAAAGAGCAGCTTCTTGCCGGGGTGCGTAAACATATAGGTCAGATAGGTTCGCAGCGCGGCAAACTTCCCGGCGTAATCACCGGGCATCTTGTCGAGCAGACTCTTTTTGCCGTGGACACATTCATCGTGCGAAAGCGGCAGAATGTAATGCTCGGAAAACGCATACACCATGGAAAACGTCATCAGCGTGTGACAGCCGGAACGAAAGAGCGGGTCTGTCTCCATATAGCGCAGCGTGTCGTTCATCCACCCCATGTTCCATTTGAAGGAGAAGCCCAGACCGCCGCAGGCGACAGGCGCCGTCACATCCGGAAAATCGGTCGCCTCCTCCGCAATGGTGAGCGCGGCGGGGAACCGGGCAGCAATTTCACGGTTCATGGCGCGAAACAGGGCGATTGCCCCGAGGTTTTCGCGGCCGCCAAACCGGTTCCGAAGCGGAAAATCCCGCTCATAGTCGAGATACAGCATGGACGAAACGGCATCCATCCGCAGCCCGTCCAGATGATATTCACCGAGCCAGAAAAGTGCACTGGAAATCAGAAAGTCCTTGACCACATCGCTGTCGCAGTTGAAACGGAGCGTACCCCACTGCGTATGTTCGGCGATTTTGGGGTCTGCGTGTTCAAAAAGCGGTGCGCCGTCAAATTGGCGAAGCCCCTGCTCATCGCGTGGAAAATGTGCCGGAACCCAGTCGAGAATAACACCGATGTGGTAGCGGTGCATGGTGTCAATGAAGTATTTGAAATCCTCCGGTGTGCCGTACCGGGCAGTCGGCGCAAAATACCCGGTCACCTGATATCCCCAGGAGCCGTCAAACGGGTGCTCGAGAATCGGCATCAGCTCAATATGCGTAAAGCCGTTGTCCGCCACATATTCCGCCAGCGGCACGGCAGCGGCACGGTAGATGGATTCGGCACCGTCAAAGGCGCGCCAGGAGCCGAGGTGAACCTCATAGATCGCCATGGGCGCAGACTTTTGCCGCGCTTCCAGCTGCTGCGTGCGCCAACGGCTGTCGTGCCAACGGTAGCCATCGTGCCATAACCGCGAAGCCGTCCCCGGACGAAGCTCCGCATAATGTGCGCAGGGGTCTGCACGGTACAGGGTGCGGCCGTCCTCCGTCGTAAAACAGAATTTATAGGACGTACCGCAGGCAAGGCCGGAAACGTCAATCGACCATACGCCACGCTCCGAGCGGGTCATGGGATGTGCAGCTGGATCCCAGTCGTTGAAGCTGCCGACAAGCGATGCAGAGCGGCAGGAGGGCGCATATACGGCAAAATGCCAGGAATCGGTCTGTGGATTCGTCAAATGTGCCCCCAGACGGTTGGACACACGCCGGGTCTGAGAAAACATCCGGTTCTGGTAGGTGTAGTCAAAAGTGTCGTAGCTGCCGTACATGTCAGGTCACCTCGGTTTGTTCGACGCATCCGCAACGGGCGAAACGAAGCGCATGAACAGAAATTGGGCTCGTGTATATGTCTCGTTTTTGTTTCCATTTTACAGATACTATTGTAGCAGATTTCGGATGCGCTGTCAAGAAGAAACGGAAGTGGAATTTACAACGAAAGACGGTAAAACCGTATGGAAATACGATTTTACCGTCTGTTTCGACAAATATTTCAGGAGGCCAAACCGGCCTGCACGTCTTTTCCGAGATCGAGTGTGTAATAGAATACGACCTCATCCCCCGGACAAATGGCCATACCGCCCACCCCAACGGAGGCGTAGACGCCGTTGACGACGTAGACCCATCCGGAGAGCGGGCCGCCGTCGAACTCCCGAAGTCCGCAGAGCGAGCGAACATAGGTGAATGCACCGGAACCGGTGGCTTCCATGGGAACGTTCTGCTCCGTGCAGAATTTCCGCAGCGCGTCATACACACTCCGACAGTCATCCGTCGAAACGGCCGTGCGCGCAACCAGCTGCTCACCGCCTTGACCGATGATCGTGAAATACGCCGCATGGCTGACGGGCGTTTCGGTCGTCGTTTCGACCGGAGCGGAAGTGGCCGGTGCGGTGGTCGTCGTCGATGGCGAGCGGGTGGTCGCGACGGTGGTAGAGGAAGTGGTAGCAACCGGTGTAGCTGCGGACGTTGCGGGGATGTCCGTCGTGGAAGAGGCTTCCGACGTTTCAACGGTTGAATCGGTGGCCTCCGTCGGAACGGTCGAGGTTTCCACCGGCTCTGTCCCATCCGTCAGCGCGTCGGTCGGCTGTGCGTCAGAGACGAGCGACTCGGAAAGGGAAGCGGAGGAGGATGAAACGAATGTGGCAAGCGGTGCTGTACCGTTTGCGGCGCTGCAAGCCGAGCAGGTGACCAGCAGGCACAGACTCAGCAGCAGCCAGAAGAAACGGGTGCGCTTCATCGATTAGCGGTTCAGAAGCGACGCCAGGAACAGGACGGCTTCGCCACGGGTCACAGCGGCTTCATCGGCGAATTCACCGGTCACAGTGGCGTTCAGAACGCCGCTGACAGCGGTGCTGAATTCGGACGCGGAAACGACAGCGCGGACATCCAGCCCCTCGACATCAAAGCCAGCCTTGGCACCGATACGATTCGAAGCACCGGCATACCAGACGCCGTCTGCACCGTTCTCTGTTTCACCGGTCATCCGATCCAGCAGGACAAGGAGTTCGCCAACGGTCAGCGCTTCGTCCGCAGCAGCCACACGGGACGGACGGCCAACGATCAAACCTTCATTGTACATCGTGGCAAACGCAGCACCCTGCGCGTCATCCCATTCAGCATCCGTGAAGATGGTAGCCGCAGAGGAGCAGTCATATGCAAAGGAAGTGTAAGCGGAAACGCCGGACTGCAGCTCACTGACGGCGAGGAGCGCCTGATATGTTGCGTAGGCATCAGAAAGATCGACGCCGAGTGCGTGGGCATAGCCGCCATCTGTTGTCTGGTATTCGGCGAGCTTGGTCGGGAGCTTCGAGAAGGGTTCAGCGGTCATGTCCACGCCGACGGCGACCAGACCGGAAATGGCGGTGGAGATGGATTCGCTGGGCTCCACACCGGGCTCCCAGAGCGACGGATAGGTGCCGGCTTCGGTCATGCTGTCAGCCAGGAACTGAACCGCGGACGAAATGGCAGCTTCGGCAGCTTCGTTGCCGCGGAAGTACTGCAGCGCAAGCAGCGTCATCGCCGTCAGGTCGACATCGCCGGTATCGCCGAAGTAGGCAAAGCCACCGTCAGCCAAACGGCAGGAGCAGAGATAGGCCAGTGCGCTCTCCTGGTCATAGGCGGAAGCATCGGTGCATTCCAGGGCGATCATCGCGTAAATCTGTTCGTTCAGATACGAACCGAATGCGCCGTTTTCCTGCTGCAGAGCGGCCAGCGTGCGAACCGGATCGCAGGAGACGTCGTCGCCAAAAGCCAGACGCGGATTCTGACCGATGGCACTGAGCGACAGAATGGCTTTGGCCAGAACGGTCGAAGAACCGGAGGAGAGGACGCTTTCCGCATTCAGCTCCGGCAGAACGAAGCCTTCCGCCTCCACATCGACACCGGCAGCGGTCAGTGCAAGCACTTGCCACCAGTCGGACAGCGTCTTATGAGCACGGTAATAATCCACTGCGCTGAGCGAAGCGGACGGAGCCGGTGAAATCAGAAGCGGCAGGTCTTCGGTGGTTACATCATCTGCAAACACCTGCAGGGGCATGACTGCCAGCAGCAGAGCCAGTAAACAGGCCAGCAGTCTGAAACGGGAACGCGAATTCGTTTTCATAAAAAAACCTTCTTTCTGACTGAATCACAGTCGTATATCATCTGTCGTGAGACAGGACGATTGATTAAGAAAAGAAAAAGTCCGCAGCAAAAAACTCATCTGCTGCGGACTTGAAGGCACCACCAAAAAGAGGGCCTGAAACCGCTCTCTTTCGGCGTTGCAAATCTGTACATCGCAGACTGAAACAAACACCGGCAAGGGCAGGTCTTCTGACTCCGATCTCATCATGCCCAGTCGGCCTTCCCGGTTTCCCAGTGACACAAATGAAAGGACACTCCATCGTTACAGCGGCGGGACCGTCGGGGGTTTGCACCCCGTTCCCTTTTCAGCCTTGCACCCGAAAAACGGGGAAGGACACCTCTTGCCTGTTATGAAATTTTGAAAGGTACAGGAGAAGAAAAACGTTACGCCTTTGCAGCGGCGTTGACCAGTGTCAGCGTGTCGGATGCAATCACGAATTCTTCATCCGTCTCGATGACCAGAACACGCACACGGGAATCGTCAGCCGCAATGTCAACATTCTTCAGCGACTGCTGCGACTTTTCCGGATCCAGCTTGATGCCCATGAATTCCAGACCGGCCAGAGCAACATTACGCGCAACCTTGTTGTTTTCGCCAATTCCGCCGGTGAAGACCACCGCATCAATGCCACCCATCGCAGCGGCGTATGCGCCGATGTACTTTTTGACGCTGTAGTCAAACATTTCCAGCGCCAGCGTGGCCTGATGATTGCCCTGATCACGCGCCGTGGCCAGGTCGCGGAAGTCGCTGGATAGCTCAGAAACGCCCAAAACGCCGGACTTCTTGTTCAGCATTTCGACAAGCGCCGGCGTGTCCATGCCCTCATGCTCGCTCAAAAAGCCGAGAATGGCCGGATCCAGATTGCCGGAACGTGTGCCCATGGGCAAACCCTCCAACGGCGTCAGACCCATGGATGTGTCTACGCATTTGCCGCCGTCAACTGCGGCAATCGACGAACCGTTGCCCAGATGGCAGGTGACGATCTTCAGCTCGGAAGCCGGACGCCCCAGCATTTCGGCGGCCTTGGCGGAAACATAGCGATGGCTTGTCCCGTGGAAGCCGTAACGGCGAATGGCGTATTTGCGGTAGTATTCGTAGGGAATGGCGTACATAAATGCCTTTTCCGGCATGGTCTGATGGAAAGCCGTGTCAAACACAGCGACCTGGGGCACGTCACCCATGACCTCGCGGCAGGCACGAATGCCCATCAGGTTGGCCGGGTTGTGCAGCGGGCCGAGCGGAATGCATTCCTCAATGGCGGCAATGACCTTGTCGTCCACGAGAACGGATTCGGAGAACTTCTGACCGCCGTGCAGGACTCTGTGTCCAACGGCATCGATTTCAGACATCGAACGGATAACACCGGTCTCGGCATCCGTCAGCCGATCCGTCAAAATGCGGATGGCGTCGGCGTGTGTTTTCATTTCCACTTCGGTGACGAGCTTGGTGCCATCCGTGAGCGTGTGCGTGTTTTTGCTGCCGGCGATACCGATGCGCTCGCAAAGTCCTTTTGCAAGAACCCGATTCTCCGACATATCAAAGAGCTGATATTTCAGAGAGGAGCTGCCGGCGTTGATGACAAGAATAAGCATCTGACAATGACCCCTTCATGATTTCTTCCCTGTGGCTTGCAATTTGAAGCCGCAAGGTGTAAAATATAATTCGACACTTATATGATACTCTTTTTTGGATGATTTTGCAAGAGCGAAAAAGGCAAAAGAATCCGCTGAACAGCAGAAAGGTCTGGCAATATGACGGCAGTTGGTGTGGTTGCGGAATATAACCCGTTTCATAACGGCCATATGTTTCATCTGACACAGACAGCCGCCCGTTTCCCGGATCGGGCAATCGTCTGCGTCATGAGTGGCAATGTCGTGCAGCGCGGCAGCTTTGCCATCCTGCATAAATTCGCCCGCGCAGCCGCTGCGGTGCAGAGCGGAGCCGATCTCGTCTTCGAACTGCCGACCGCATTTGCCTGCGCACCGGCACCGATCTTTGCCTCGCGCTCCGTCGAGCTGCTCGCGGCGACGGGCGTGGTGGATGCGCTGTCCTTTGGCAGTGAATGCGGCGATGCAGCGGCTCTACAGCGTGCTGCCGCAGACGACACGTTCCATGCGGAACGCTTCACAGCCAGCCTCCGTGCCGGACGCTCCTATGCCGCTGCCTGCGCGGAAGCGTCCCATCCGGAAATTCGTTCAATTCTGGCCGCGCCCAATGATCTGCTGGCCATTGAATATCTGCGCGCCGCCCGGCAGTTCCTTCCGAATGCCGCTGTCTGTGCCGTCAAACGGCAGGGTGCGGGCCATAACCAGCTGGATGCCTCCGGAAGCTATCCGAGCGCATCCGCTCTGCGCAACCGAATGCGCGACCAGATGGAGATTTCTGCGTGGCTGCCGCCGTCTTCTACTGAAATCCTGCAAAGGGAACAGGCTGCCGGCCGCGCTCCGGTCTTTGAGGAAGCATCGGCGCTGCCCATGCTGGCCACATTGCGGAGAATGAATCCGGAAACGCTGGCACAGCTCCCGGAGGTCACGGAGGGACTCGAATATCGGATTGCATCCGCCGCCAAGCAGGCCGTTTCCGTCTCCGACTTGCTGGAACGGCTGAAGACCAAACGCTATACCTGTGCGCGGCTGCGCCGCATTCTGATGTCCGCCTACATTGGCCTGACCGAAGCGGAACAGAAACAGCACCCGGCCTATCTGCATCTGCTGGCCGCATCCCGGCGCGGCACAGCGCTGCTCCATGAAATGAAGCAAACCGCCCGACTGCCGGTGATTGCCAAACCGTCCGCAATCAAAAAGCTGGACGCCTCGGCCAAAATGCTCGCCGACCTCGAAGAACGCACGGATAGTTTGTATCTGCTGGCCTATCCGGAACGACAGCAGCGCGGGTTCGGCCATTTCTATGTCTCCTCCCCATGGATTGCTCCGCACGACCCTGTATAAGCGAATGCTACAGACCGAAAAAGAGAGGGTTTTATGAAACATACAGAACGGGTTGGCCGCGCTCTCCGACTGATGGAGCAGCTGCATTTTCCAACCGACAGCATCGGCTATCTGTCTCTTTTGGAACGTTCCTATTTCCTGACAGAGGACTACGCAGAGGAACTCGATCGACTGGAAACATCATTTATGACGCGACAGCTGACAGGCGATCAGGCCATTCTTCGCCTGAAAGAGATTGCCGCCGCGATCGGCGTACCGGATCGATCCCTGTCGGAGCTTTTCTATCTGAACTGCGCATACGATCTCGAAAAAGTGTACCGCGAACGCAACATTGACCCTGACATCTTTCTCCGGTCCATGGACGATCTGCGCTGCAAAATGCTCGAATGCCGCGAAATGCACGGCATCTGGGGCAATGATACCGGCTCGTGGCCGGATGGCTTCTTTCGACTGGAACGGTTCGGTCTCGGGCGTCTGCAATTTGAAATCATTCCCTTCGAGGAACCGGACTACCATTGGAATGGGCTCACCATCCGAACGCAGGATCCCGTCCTGAATGTCCACATTCCGTCCGGCGGTTCCTTTCCGCGGGCGTCGCGTTATGATGCCTATCGCCGCGCCTACCAGTTCTATTCGGATTTTCACTGGGTGGGCGGCCGTTATCTGCCAATCAACTGCATCTCGTGGCTCCTGTACAAAAAGCATGAGGAATTTCTTCCGCCAACCTCCAATATCCTTGATTTTATCCACGATTTTGATATCTTTGCATCCTATGACGAACGCCCTGTTCCGCCCTGGCGGATTTTCGGAAAGCATTGCACAAACCCACCTGAACACCTGCCGCGTGATACGTCACTTCGCCGCGCCTATGCGGACTGGCTGCTCACCGGCCATACCTGCGGCTACGGCCGCGGCATGATTCTGTTTGACGGCGAAAAGATCGTCAATAACGCACGAGAAAAATAAACAGTGGCTGATTGTACAGCCACTTGGAAATCATTTGCAGAAAAGGAGATTCATACCATGAAAAACAAGGAACGAGTCGCATTTGCACTGAACTGGATGGAACAGCGCCGCTGGCCGGTCGATTGTATTGCCTACTTCAAACTGCTGGAACAGTCGTATTTCCTCTCTGGCCCCTATGCAGAAGAGCTGGATCAGCTGGAATCTGCGTTTATGTCAGGCGAGATGACAGGGAACGATGCATTGACTCGCGTCAAAGCCATTGCCGCCGAAATCCAGGTGCCTGATCGCTCCTTTGCACAGCTGTTTTATATGAACTGCGCGGCAGATCTGGACGCACTCTACCGTGAACGCGGCATCAACCACGATGTGTATGTCCGCTCCATGGACGATATGCTGTACAAACTGCTGGAATGCCGCGAGGTGTTCGGCATCTGGGGCAACGATACAGGTACTTGGCCGGATGGATTTTTCCGCCTCGACCGCTTTGCGCTGGGACGCCTGCAATTCGAACGCCGTACACTGGGTAAGGTGGACTACCATTGGAACGATATCACCGTTCATGCAGACGACCCCGTGCTGAATATGCACATCCCGTCTGCCGGTCCCTTTCCGCGGGAGCTCCGCTATGATTCCTATCGCCGCGCCTATCAATTCTTCCCGGACATCCGCTGCGGGAAGTATCTCCCGATTCGCTGTGATTCCTGGCTGCTCTTCCCGGCACACGATGAATTCCTGAATCAAAACTCCAATATCGTCGATTTTCTGCACGATTTCGACTTGTATGAGTCGCATGAAAGCAGCAATCCGAGCGCATCCTGGCGCATCTTTGGCCGCTATCACAAGCTGTCCTTTGACCAGCTGCCGCGCGATACGGCGCTGCGCCGTGCCTATGCGGAATGGCTCTGCTCCGGCCGCGGCAACGGCGGCGGAAAAGGCCTGATTCTCTTTGACGGCGAAAAGATCGTCAACAACGCACGGGGAGAGTAAGGATGGCTACGTTCTCTGAGCGACAGGCGAGGCATCGCCGATGGCGCGAACGCGGACTTCTTGCCATCATCTGTGCATCCATGCTGCTCCTGTCGGCGTGTCGTGTTGTCGCGCTGCCCAAACAACAGACAACGACCTCAACGACAGAACCGCCACGGACAAGCGTTGTGCTGCCTCAGACCGGTTGGCCTTCGCAGCAGACCTCTGCACCGGAAGAAACGTCGGCGCCGGATACCACATCGTGGACGGCGGCCATCCAACCGCTGCCTGCTGTCCACGAGCTGGCTGCACGCATCATCCCGTCCTTTGAAAAACGGTACCTCCTGGTTCATCTGGATGAAGAGCGCCTGACCACCTTCTGCACACTGTATCAGGCGGCCATGGCGTTTGAACCCACTGCGGAATTGCCGGAACCGGTCACTGTGGGTGAACTCTTTGATCTGATGCTCCTCCTCAACTATACCTGCCCGGAGCTGATGCAGATCAGCGGGGAGTACTACTACAGCTACGACGATACCGGCCGCTGCACCGATGTGACCTTTACCTACCTCATGAACGCCGACGAGTACGATGACGCCCTGCAGCAGGTGGAGGCGCAGTTTGACGAATGGAAGCACCGGCTGGCCGGTCGGTCGGATTTGGAAAAAGAACGATTCGTCTATGAATGGATTATTCAAGCTGCGACTTATCAGGACACTGCAACGTATGCGGGATCCTGCTATGGCGTGATCGTCGATCGGAAAGCCCGCTGCGAAGGCTATGCAAAGACCTTCATGTGGGCCATGTGGGAGCTGGATATTCCGTGTATTTCCATCACTGGGGAGTCGACCGATCCCGGCAACTCCATCTACTCGCGCCATGTCTGGAACCTGGTGCAGGTCAATGGTATCTGGGCGTATGTCGATACGACGTTTGATGACTTCAACGAATTTTATCCCATTTCCTACAGCTTCCTGAATGTCGATGAGAACAGCATCGCCGACTCGCGAAGCATCGATCCGGTTTACCTCGAATTGAATCTTCCACCCTGTACCAGCATGGAAAACAGCTTCCATGAACAGGCCGGCGTCTATTACCGCGGCGACGCCAATCCGATCGAAGTGATTGGCGATGCCATCGAACACGCCGATGCGGAAGGCTCCAATCGTGTTTACCTGAAGGTGGAGACTGCGGAGCTGTTTCAAACAATCCGCGATTCTCTGAGCGACCTGCTTACACAATGGCTCACTGAACGTGGCGTGCCCTGGAGCTATACCTGGTATTCCTACCCGGATGGCCGCGCCTTTGTCATCGACTTCGCCGACTAAAAAACTTGTGTATTTTCCGAAAAAACAGGATGCCCGACTTTGTTATAAAAGCCGGGCATCCTGTGCGTTATTGGCTAATCCAAACGAGTAATAGAAAGAAAACGACGAGAAAACTGACGGAATACACATTAGAGATGATTGATTATTTCACATACAATTCAAAAAAAGGACTGGAAATGAACGACGGAATGTAGTATAATATAGACAGACCAAAATGAAAGGAAGTTGCGGACTCATGAAGATCAATTTTGACACACGGAAGGGCTCGGTTTCAGAACAGACGGCAGCGGCGGCAGAAAAAAAGCTGGCCAAACTGGATCGCTTTTTTAACGAAGATGCTGTTGCGGTTGTCAAATTCAGCGAGGTCCGCGGCCAGACGGTCGCAGAAATCACGGTGCGCAGCGCGCATATGGTTTTCCGGGCGGAGGATCGTTCGGGAGATGAATATGCCGCAGTGGACAATGCAGTAGAAGCCATTGTCCGGCAAATTCGGAAGCATAAGACGCGCCTGGAAAAACGCCTGAAGGACGGTGCGTTTGAACGCGTCATTGAATCTGCCGAACCGGAAAATCAGGAGCTCGTTCGTCGGAAACGCTTTGACCTGAAACCAATGACGGAAGAGGAAGCAGCTCTGCAAATGGATCTGCTGAACCATCAGTTCTATCTCTTCAAAAATTCCGATGCCAACAACCGCATCTGCGTGGTATACGGCCGCGAGGACGGCGGCTACGGAATTATTGAAGCCGATTGATCACCTTCCTCTGATCTGACGACTGATCATCATTTGTGCAACCAACCATAGCCAGACTGGCTATACCAGACCTCAGGACACCCGGCATCCTTTCCATGAGGATGCCGGGTGTCCTGAAGAATCCGATTCCATCCAAATGATCACTGAGAAAAAGGAGATTTGCATGAGGGACTTGAAAATTGCTGTCATTGGTTCCGGTTCCACCTATTCGCCGGAAATCTTTGAGGGAATCATCAAACGCCGCGACAGTCTGTCCGTGAAAAAGATTGCCCTGATGGACATTGACGAAACCAAATTACAGATCGTCGGCGGTTTGATTGAACGCATGGTCAGGGCAGCCGGCATGGATGCGGAAATCATTCGAACCACCGACCTGGATACGGCGCTGGATGGCGCAAATTATGTCCTGGCGCAGATTCGTGTCGGACGGCTGCCGGCTCGTGTGCTCGATGAACGGATTCCGCTGAAATACGGCCTCATTGGTCAGGAAACCACCGGCATTGGCGGCTTTTTCAAGGCGCTGCGAACCATTCCGGAAATTCTGAACATTGCCAGACGCATGGAAGAGCTCTGCCCGAATGCGACGCTGATCAACTTTTCCAACCCCTCCGGCCTGGTCGCCGAAGCGGTGCAGAACCATTCCAAGATTCGCATGGTCGGTCTCTGCAACAACGCAATCAATATGTTCACGGAGGCGCGCCGCCAGTTCGGAGAGGATATCGAAATCTCCTATGTCGGGCTGAACCACCTCAGCTGGATTACCGCCATTGAGAAAGACGGCAGGGACATTCTGCCGGAGCACCTCGATACCTATGAGAACAGCGATGTTCCCAACCGCTACCTGCGCTATTGCCGCGGCATTCCGTGCGGCTATCTGAACTATTTCTATCGCCCGCGGACGCGTCTGGCTGAGCTCCAGGAGGATGCAAAAACTAAGACACGCGGCGAGGTCTGTATGGAGATCGAAGAAAAGCTCCTGAAAATGTTCTCCGATACAACCCTCTATACCAAGCCGGAGGAGCTGAACCAGCGCGGCGGCGCACTGTACAGCGAAGCGGCTGTTTCTCTTCTGAATGCGATTGAAAACGACCTGAACGAAATCCATGTTGTCAACGTCAAGAACAACGGGGCACTGCCCTGGATGGCCGACGACGATGTCGTTGAGGTGAAAACGCTGGTCAATCGCAAAGATCTGCTCCCAATTCCGGTTCGCGGCTTCGATAATCCGCATATCTGCGAGCTGATGCGGACGGTCAAAGCCTATGAAAAGCACGCGGCGCGTGCCGCTCTGACGGGTGATCGCGATGAGGCCATTCGCGCCATGATGATTCATCCGTTGATCGGCGATGCGGATGCGGCCATCGCCTGCTTCGATGAACTGCTGGAAGCTCACCGCAGCTACCTGCCGCAGTTTTCACACCAGTAAAACGGCGAAAGGGAAGGGACGCATGAAGTACATTCTCGGACTGGATGGCGGTGGCACCAAAACGGACTGCCTCATTCTGGCAGAAGACGGCTCGCTCGTTGCATCCGCGAGCGGCGGCGCAACGAATCATGAGCAATATGAGGGCGGCTTCCCCGAAATGACGGTCACGTTTCAGAAAATCGTCGGGGAAGCGCTGCAACAGGCCGGCCTGAAGCCGCAGGAACTGTCTGCGTCCGTATTTGGCATGGCCGGGATTGATGTCCCGTCACAGCAGCAGCGAATGACCGCGTTTTTGCAAGCGGAAGGCTTCCAAAATCCCATTGTTGTCAACGACGCTTTTCTGGGCGTCAAAGCCGGATGCCCGAAGGGCTATGGCATCAGCTTCGTCAATGGCACGGGCAACTCGGTCGGCGGCATTGACAAAACCGGCCAATGGCTTCAGGTCGGCGGTACCGGCGAAGCGTTCGGCGATTTGAACGGCGCAGAGGGCATGACCAACGCTGTGATCTGCGCGGTTTACAGTATGTTTTACCGCTGCGGCCCGGAAACCTCCATGACCACCTCCTTTTTCCGTCTGCTCGGCATCGAGCGGCCGGAGCAGTTCACGGAGGCGGTCTACGATCAGGTCTTCACCGAACGCGTCACCAACCGCGACATCCATAACCAGGTGCTGTACGCTGCCGCCAATGCGGGGGATTCGGTCGCACTTCAGCTGCTGCGGTCGTTTGGCAGCCAGTTTGCCGCGTCCATTGCCGGATGCATCAACCGCCTGCAGTTCGATGACACCGTTGACGTCGTGCTGATCGGCTCGGCCTCCCTGAAAGCACAGTCTCCGGTCATGCTCGACACCTGCCGCAAGGAGACAGAACGCCTGACCGGCAAGCAGATTCACCTGATTCCGTTGACAAACCCTCCGGCGGCGGGCGCTCTGATCTGGGCGTCTCAGCTGGCGTTTGGTGCGGAACAGACCGACCGTCTCCGCGAGACGATCATTCGCGTGACCCGAAAGTAAAAAACAGCCGAAAGGCTGAATGATAAATGAGAGAAGGATCCATATGATTATTGATCGAATTGAGAATGCCCCGCTGTATTTTGGCCTGGGTGAGCGCTTTGAGCGCGGCCTGAAGGAAATGATGAAATGCGCATCGGAACCGCTCGAAAAGAAGAGCGTGGAGCTGGAAGGCCGCGACCTCCGGTACGGCATCTCCAACGTCAAATGCGACCGCGCCCCGGACGACAATGACTATGAGGCTCATGTCAAATTCGCGGATATTCAGTGCGTGCTGGACGGAACCGAATATATGGGCTGGGCCAACCTGCATGATCTGAAGATCCGCAAGGAATATGACGCCGACGGCGATATCGCCTGGTATGCCGGAAAAGGCACTATGCTCTGCGTGAAAAAAGGCTATTTTGCCATTTTCTTCCCGGAAGACGCTCATATGCCGTGCCGCAATAACGGTGTGGAACCCTGCGAATCCGTGAAAATGGTGATGAAGGTTCGCGTCGCTGACTAACTGGACAAACTATAAAAGCCCGGCCAACCGTATGCCTGCGGTTGGTCGGGCTTTTTGCAGTCTGTGGCGCTACAGCCGGTCGGTCTGCATGGCACGCAGTGCATTCAGCACGCTGAGAATGCAGACGCCGACGTCGGCAAACACCGCGAGCCACATACTGGAATGGCCGAGCAGACTCAAAACCAGAATGGCAGCCTTTACGAAAAGGGAAAAGGCAATGTTCTGGTACGCAATGCGCATCGTTTTCCGTGCAATTCGAATGGCGGTCACAACCTTTTCGGGGTGATCATCGGTCAAAACCACATCGGAGGCCTCAATAGCGGCATCGCTGCCTAAAGCGCCCATGGCGATGCCGACATCGGCCAACGCAAGAGCGGGCGCATCGTTGATGCCGTCCCCGACAAAGGCAAGACGCTTGCCCTTTGGTTCCTGTGTAAGCAGCGCTTCCAGCTCATGGACCTTCCCGTCCGGAAGGAGCCCGGCCAGTACACGATCCATCCCCAACGAATCAGCAAGGTGCTCCGCAACCTCGGCCGTGTCGCCGGTCAGCATGACGGTCTGA
Source organism: uncultured Oscillospiraceae bacterium (assembly GCA_964448855.1). Lineage (GTDB taxonomy): Bacteria > Bacillota > Clostridia > Oscillospirales > QAMX01 > QAMX01. Next base: position 24,931 of record CAYUXI010000011.1, read on the forward strand.
CGGATCCCCGATGCGCGCAGCCCGGCAATTGCATCGGCAGCGCCCGGCTTTTGCTCATCTGCAATGACGATGCAGCCGTGGTAGACGCCGTTGCGTGCGAGATAGACAACCGTGCCGATCGTATCCGGCACATCCGGTGAAAGCCCCAGCGATTCCATGAACCTCCGGTTTCCCGCACAAATGCGCTCACCGTCCAACAGGACGGACACCCCGTACCCGGCAACGGCCTGCGCATCGGAGAGACGGTCGGCGTCGGGGAGTCCCAGTGTTGTATTGGCTGCGGCGCGTTGAATGGAATGGGCAATCGGGTGATCGGAATACAGTTCGGCGGCGGCCGCTTCCAGCAAGAGTGCGTCAGCCGTCACGTCGTTTGGAAAAACGTGCGTGACATGAAAAACGCCCTTTGTCAGCGTCCCGGTTTTGTCAAAAACGACCGTATCTGTTTTGGCGAGAACATCCATGTAATTCCCGCCTTTGATCAGAATGCCGCGCTTGGAGGCACCACCGATGCCACCGAAGAATGTCAGCGGAACCGAAATGACAAGCGCACAGGGGCAGGAGACAACGAGAAAGTTCAGAGCACGCATGACCCAGTCTGTCCAGTCGCCGTGCAGGAAGAGCGGCGGCAGGACGGCGAGCAGAACAGCCAGCCCGACAACGGACGGCGTATAGTAACGGGCAAATACGGTGATGAAATTTTCCGCTTTGGACTTTCGGTCGGATGCACTTTCCACCAGCTCCAAAATCCGTACAACTGTGGATTCCGCAAAGGGGCGTGTGACACGGATGCGCAGCAAACCGGTCTGGTTGATGCAGCCACTTGTGACGGAAGAACCGGCAGAAACCGACTGCGGCACGGATTCGCCGGTCAATGCGGACGTGTCAATCAGCGACACACCGTCGATCACCGTGCCATCCAGCGGAATCCGTTCACCCGGCTTGACGAGAATTTCAGCGCCGACCGCCACGTCTGACGGATCGACCACTGTCAGCTCACCGTTGATTTCCAGATTGGCCGAGTCCGGACGAATATTCATCAGCTCGGCAATGGATTTCCGGGAACGCGAAACGGCGCAGCTCTGGAACAATTCCCCGATCTGATAAAATAGCATCACGATGACCGCTTCGGCACAGTTGCCAAGCGCAAAGGCCGTGACAGAAGCCAGCGCCATCAGAAAGCATTCATCAAACACTTCACCGTGCAGAATATTGACAACGGCCTGAACGATGACCTCTGCACCGACCAGCAGAAAGGGGACAAGATAAGCGGCCAGAACCCACCAAGAGCGGCCGGACTCCGGCAGGAGGTTCCAATGATCCAGGCAGACGGCGGCTGCAAAGCATCCGACCGTGCAGAGAATGAGAATCAACGTTTTTTTCTGTTTGGAAGACATGATCGTTCGCTCTCCTCAAATCGTCAGCAGAACAGCGTGCAACCCGGCTCGACCTTCCGACAAGCCTGCGCCACCTCTTCCAGAATCCGGCTTTCGTCGCCGTCAAACTCGAGAGACAGTCGCTCCGTGATCAGATTGATCGACGCATTCTGCACGCCGTCAATTTTGCGGATGGCGCGTTCGGCCTTTGCCGCACAAACGCCGCAGTCAAAACCAGTCAGTTTCCATGCTTTTATCATTTCAAAAACTCCTCTATTTGCTGTTTTTCTGTCAGATTTATTCGCTGAGATGCTCCATACCCTGCGCAATCATGGTGTGGACATGATTGTCAGCCAGGGAATAGATGACGCTTTTTCCTTCCCGACGGAATTTCACCAGACGGGATTGCTTCAATATCCGCAGCTGGTGCGAAATTGCGGATTGATTCATGCCGAGCACCACCGCAATGTCACAGACGCACAGCTCATTTTCAGCCAGCACATACAGAATCTTGATTCGCGTGGTATCGCCGAAAATCTTAAAGAGCTCCGCCAGATCATACAGAATCTCGTCGCAGGGTAGCTCCCGATCAACCTGCTCAACGATTTCTTCGTGTACACATTCTTCGCCACAGACAGGAATCAATTCATCACCCATAAACAAACACACCCTCATATGAATAATTGTTCATGCGTATATTATACACGCTTTCTGCGTGATGTCAAGACCCAAAGCAAAAAAAGTTTACGATGTTTCCCGCTTTTTTTGCGGGGAGGTACGGGAAGCAGTGGAATACGGGAAAAAAATGTGATATAATAAATAAGATAGGTGCGCGTATCATCCATACCGTACAACCGCCCGGGTGCAGAAAAGCCGGCAATTCCGTGCAGAATGGCTTGGTGAATGCGGCGCAAATCCATGCGGAGAGCTCTCTTTTTGCCGCATAACGGATGGCACCGGCGCAGACGAATTCATCGTCAAACAACAGAATCGAATGAGGATAGATGAAACTCGGCACGGTCGCAGTTTCATTGAACAAATGGAGGTTTTGATATGACAAATAAAAAACAGGGGCAGGAAACGCGTGAGTATCCCGTCGGCATGGTGAAGATTTCAGAAGATGTCGTTGCATCTGTCGCAGCCGTCGCAGCCGGTGAAATCGAGGGCGTTCGTCTCGTCACCGGGAAAAAACCGGCTTCCATCTCCAAAAAGGCCAATAAATATGTCCGTCTGTCCTTTACACAGACCTCTGTCACCATCGATATTTATGTGACCGTCAAATATGGATATGTCATTCCCGAAGTGGGGCAGGCCGTCCAGGATAACGTCCAGGACTGCGTTGAATCGATGACCGGGCTGCACGTTGACGCGGTCAATGTCCATTGTACGGGAATTGCCTTTGCAAAAGATGCGCCGCAAAAGCAGGCAAAATAAACAGAAACGGAGACAGTTGAACCGCATATGACGAGATCACAAGCGCGAGAGATCGCGTTGGGCTGTATTTTTGAATGCTTTGCCCGCAGAGAGGCGCCGGAAGAGATTCTTTCCGAGCGCATCCATTCGGAGGGCATCAAGAACCTTGAAGAAGAAGCACCGGTTTTCCGGGAAGAATTGACGGAAAAAGACGTGGCATATATCACACGGGTCGTCGTTGCAGCGGCCATGAATGCCGATCAATATTTTTCGGCGGTCGATGCACTGTCGGAATCCTGGAACAGTGCGCGAATTGCAAGGATGACGCGAGCCATTCTCTGCTTGGCCATGGCAGAAATTCAGTATGAAAAGGACGTTCCCGCGTCTGTAGCCGTCAATGAAGCTGTGGAGCTGGCCAAACGGTATGATCAGGAAAAAGCCCCCGCCTATATCAACGGCATTTTAGGGCGCTATCTGCGCCAGAAGGCAGAACAGGCCATATGATGACAGGAACGCTCGGAGTCGATACCAGTAATTATACGACCTCTGCTGCGGTTTATACATCAGAGCAGACGGCTCCGATTGCTGTCGGACGCCTGCTGGAGGTCACAAGCGGACGGGGACTGCGTCAGAGCGACGCCGTTTTTGCGCACATCAAGAATCTGCCGGAGGTGCTTCCGGCAGCTGTCGCGCAGTTTGACGGCGAACTGATCGCGGTCGGCGTATCCGATCGTCCGCGGGACGTGGAAGGCTCGTATATGCCGTGCTTTCTGGCCGGGGTGTCGGCGGCAACGGCTGCGGCCAGTGTCCTGCGTGTCCCGCTCTATCGGTTTTCCCATCAGGCCAACCACATTGCCGCCGCCGCATACGGCGCTGGGAAGCCGGAACTACTCAACGCTCCATTCCTGGCCTGGCATCTTTCTGGCGGGACGAGCGAGCTTCTGCTTGTCCAACCGGATGACGAGCGCATCATTCGCTGCGAACGCATCGGCGGAACCTCCGACCTGGCAGCCGGTCAGGCGATTGACCGGGCGGGCGTGCTGCTCGGCCTGCAATTTCCGTGCGGTCGCGCACTGGATGCGCTTTCACTGCAGACGCATTCGCCGCTTTCACCGGCCAAATTGGCCGTCAAGGGGATGGAGATGAGCCTCTCCGGCCTTGAAAATAAAACCCAACAGCTGGTACAGGCCGGGGAACAGCCGGAACGGATTGCCCGCTTCGTACTCGAATCCGTCCTCTCCTGCGTCTCACGGGTCACAGCCTGTGCGCTGGAACATTTCGGCTCCATGCCGGTTCTCTGCGCAGGTGGCGTCATGTGCAATACGCTGATTCGCGCTGCTATGACCAAATCCTTTGCGGCAGCCTTTGCACCGGCCGTATACTCCGCGGACAATGCTTCCGGCAGTGCCATTCTGGCCGCCCTCAAGCACCAACGACAGAAAGGAAACGCGTGATATGACAGAACCGGAGCGCTCCGTCATTACCGTTACAGAATTAAATAGCTACATCAAATCCCTTCTTGACAGCGACCCAATCCTGAAAAAAGTCGCTGTCAAGGGGGAAATTTCTAATTATCGCCCGAATTCGTCCGGCCATCTGTATTTCACCCTGAAAGACGAAAACGGCGCCATTCGATGCGTCATGTTTCGTGCGCTGGCACAAAAGCTCCGGTTCACACCGGAAAACGGGATGAAAGTGATTGCCGTCGGTGACGTGTCCTCCTTCGTCCGGGACGGACAGTATCAGCTTTATCTGACTGCCTTGACCCCGGACGGTGTCGGTGATTTGTACGCCGCATTTGAACAGCTGAAGCGTCGGCTCGGCGCCGAAGGGCTGTATGACCCGGCGCTGAAAAAACCGATTCCGCGCTATCCGCGCCTGATTGCCGTTGTGACCTCACCGACGGGTGCCGCTGTCCGCGATATGCTCCGGATTTTGAAAAAACGGTACCCGATTGCGCGGGTTCTTGTCGTTCCGGTTAAAGTGCAGGGTGCGGGCGCGGCGGAAGAAATTGCCGCCGCCATTACATACCTGAACACGAAGCGCTACATCGACGTGATGATCGTTGGACGCGGCGGCGGTTCGATCGAAGATCTCTGGGCATTCAACGAGGAAGTGGTTGCGCGGGCGATTGCAGCCTCTGAGATTCCCGTCGTTTCCGCTGTGGGGCATGAGCCGGATGTCACGATTTCGGACTTTGTCGCAGACCTTCGCGCTGCGACACCGTCCAATGGCGCGGAACTGACGACACCGGATGCCGCCGAACTGGTCATTCGACTCGATGAACGCCGAGCTGCTTTGACGCGACAGATGCTGACACGCATTGATTTGGAACGGCAGCAGCTGAACCGCATCGCCGAAAAGCGCGTGTATCAATCGCCGATGGGGTACCTGGACGAAAAACGCATGGCGCTCGACTATCTGGCTGAGCGCTTCCGCGCTGTCAGCGAAAAATGCCTGACCGCCCAGCAGCATCGCCTCGGCCATGCCGCGGCCAGACTGGATGCGATGAGCCCGCTGAAGGTTCTGGGGCGCGGCTATGCCATTGCACTGAACGATTCGCAGGAGGCGGTGCGTTCGGCGGATACGCTTCAGCCCGGCGATGCACTGTCCATTCGCTTCGAAAAGGGGACGGCACACTGCGAGGTGCGCAGCGTCGAACCGGCTATACCGGCAACTCGGTGAAGCCAATCGCCGGATAGCTGTTTGAGAAAGGATGAATTGTATGACTTCATTATCAGAAGAGCTTCGCCCGGTATGGGACGATTACGGTACGGCGTGGTGCGAATCGGTTGCTCCGCTGGAAAATCAGGCGGGCGAGGTCTGGATGCCGCTCTATTATCATGCAGACGAAATCCTCTGCCTGCAAACGTCCGACCGGAAGACGACATATCAGCCCGGCCGTGATTTCTGCCTGGAAAATGGCGGAATCCGCCTGCTGCCCGACACTCGCATCCGCACCGTCTCGTGGACGGAGCAGCATCCAGTTGACCAAACCGACCATACCTATGGCGGCCGCAACGGCGTTCCGTTCGTCCTGTATGGCGAAGGCGCGTTCCTCCATGAACGCCAGCTGGCTGTCACCTACCGTCATGCAGATGCATGGCAGGGCACATTGCCGACACAGTCGTCTGAAAACCTGCCGCGCTTCCGTCAGGCGTTGAACGAACAGCGCAATTTCCGCCTCGTGATTTACGGCGATTCCATTGCGGAGGGCGCCAATGCAACGGAGCGCAGCGGCGTCGCACCGCTCCTGCTGCCGTTTGGTGAGCTGTTTGCAGCCAACCTGATGCAGTCGTATCCAGTTCAGGTGGACGTCATCAATACCGCACTGGGCGGAACAACCTCCGAATGGGGCGCACAGAATGCAACGGAACGCGTGACCGCCTACGCACCGGACTTTGTCGTCCTGGCCTTTGGCATGAACGACGGTAGCTGCCATCATGCGCCGGAAGATTTCCAGCGCAATATGCAGTCCATCATTGAAACCGTCCGCGCAGCACGGTCGGATACGGAATTTCTCCTGGTTTCTTCGATTTGCGCAAACCCCGAAGCCTGCCTGTATGGCAATCAGGAGGAATTTGCACCCGTCCTGCGCGAGCTCTGCGGAGAGGGGATTGCGTTCGCCGACATGACGGCCATGCATCAGGAGCTGCTCACACGGAAACGTTACATGGATATGACCGGCAATAATGTCAACCATCCCAATGATTATCTGCACCGTATCTACGCTCAAATCTTGACATCACTGGTGAAATAAAGAGGACAGGCGCATTCCACTTTGAGAAGTGCGCCTGTCTTTCTGCATCAAAAGCCGTGCGACAGCGGAATCTTTTCACCCCGGCTCTTTTCTTTTGCACGACTTTGTGATATAATGAACATGGCATAAAATGGATGGATTCAATTCGTCCGTCTGTGAAAAGGGGAGTTCTATGCAGCTGGAAGAATATACACCAATCAGTGAACTGGTTGTCCACGAAACGGATATCCGGCACGCCCGTTTGCCCGTGATTGACGCCCATTCACACTGGGGCAAGCTCTTGCTCGGCGATAACTACAATACCGCCTATGATACGCGTGCCGTGGTTGACGCGCTGAAGTCCGTCGGCCTCAAGGGCATCATCAATGTCGATGGGTTCTGGGGAGATGAGCTGGACAAAATGCTGGCCAAAACGGAGGAGTCCGACGGCTTCATCCGCACCTTTTCCAGTGTCGATGTCACCCGCGTCGAAGAGCGCAGCTTTGAAACCATGGTCTACCGCACCATTCGGGATGCAAAAGCCAAGGGTGTCTCCGGCTTGAAATTCTGGAAAGTCATCGGCCTGCTCTATCGATTCTCGGATGGCCGTTACATTCGCCCGGATGATGAACGCCTGTCCTGCATCTGGCAGTGCGCTGCGGAGGAGAACCTGCCGGTTCTGTTCCATATTGCCGATCCGGTTGCATTTTTCAAACAGATTGATTCCAAAAACGAACGCTACGAGGAATTGAATGCGCACCCGGACTGGGCGTTTAACGCACCGGAGCTGTACAGCTTCCAGCAGCTGATGGAGATGCAGTACCATCTGGTGGCCTCTAACCCGAAAACCACCTTCATTCTGGCTCATGTGGCCGGATATTCCGAAAATCTGGCAGCCGTCGGAAAATGGCTGGACGAACTGCCGAATCTGTATGTGGACATCGCAGAACGGATTTCCGAGCTGGGGCGTCAACCCTATACAGCCCGCCGCTTCCTGACGAAGTATGCAGACCGAATCCTGTTCGGCACCGACATGACGCCGACCACCGATATGATTCGCCATCTGATTTATTTCCGTTTCCTGGAAACCCAGGACGAATATTTCCGCTATGATGCAACCGAAAATGGGAAACAGGGCAGATGGCGGATTTACGGCGTGGATTTGCCGGACGATGTCCTGGAAAAGATTTATACCCGCAACATCGAAAAACTGATCGGTCAATGGTAAAAATACAGATCAATGTGAGGTAAGATACGAATGAGCAAAACATACACAGAAATGAAAGGGCAATTCTCTGCACTGCGTGAAACATCCGTATATATTCGAAATCGGCTGAATGTTCTGAAGCGTTTTCTGGATGAAAAGCCGTATTCCGGCATCGCATTTTTAGGCTGCGGCTCCAGCTATTCCGTTTCCAAATCACTCGAATCAATTTACCGCAATCTGTCCGGCAAATCGTCCATGAGCCTGGCCGCCGGTGATCTGATGCTCCATACGGAAAATTATCAGAAGGCGCTGGAAAATGCTGTCCTCGTCGCCGTCACACGCTCCGGCAGCACCAGTGAGGTTCTGAAGGCCATTGAGGCCATCCGCGCCCTGACGCCGATTCGCGTGATCGCTTTGACCTGCGTCGAAGATGCACCCATCAACGAACTCTCCGATGTCACGTTCACCATGCCGTGGGCGTTCGATGAAAGCGTCTGCCAAACGCGAACCGTCTCCAACCTCTACCTGGCCGGTTCCATCCTCGCAGCCGGTATCGCCGAACGCACCGATGTGATTGATGCGGCAGAAGCCACACTGGAACAGCTGGAAGGCTATGCCAACAAAATCGAACCGCTTTTCCTTCAGCTGGCCAAGGAAAAATGGGATCATGCCGTTGTGCTGGCCGATGGCGAAATCGGCGGCATCGCGGAGGAAGGCGCACTGGCCTTCAAGGAAATCTGCCAGCTGCCCTCCAATTACTATGGCCTGCTGGACAGCCGTCACGGCCCGATGGTCATGATCGGCAAGACAACGCTGGTCATCGCCAGCATCTGCGGTGCAGGGGAACAGGAATGCAAGCTCGTCGCAGACCTGACCAAAAAATACGCGACCGTTGTGACCTTCTCGGATGAACCGGTTGAACTGCCCAAGGTGTATGCCAATATCTCGTTTGGCCGCCCCCTCGATCTGATCGGCCGTGGCCTTGCGCTGATCGTCATTTGCCAGATGGCCTCGTATTATAAGGCACTGGTTCGCGGCGTCAACCCGGATGCACCGACCGGGCTGGATGCATGGATTAAACTGTGAGTGGCTGCCATGAAATCCTATGACATTCTGGCCATCGGCGAACTGAACGTCGATCTGATTTTGACCGGCATGAGCTCACTCCCACAGCCGGGACGTGAGCTGATTGCCGAAACCTGCACTTTGACAATGGGCAGCTCCACTGCGATTTGCGCAGCCGGGATGGCTGGACTCGGGCTAAAAACAGCCTTTTTCGGCAAGGTCGGCGCGGATGACTACGGCCGCCTGGCCGCCGATTCGTTGACGGGCTTTGGCGTCGATCTGCGCCATCTGGTCGTAGATGAAGCCATTCAAACCGGCATTACCGTTTCAATGTCCTCTAAGGACAACCGCGACCGCGCTCTCGTCACGTATCTCGGCGCGATTGATGCGCTCCGTGCAGACGAAGTGCCGGTCGAGCTTCTGGCAGAGACGCGCCATATTCATGTCGGCTCGTTCTTCCTGCAAAGTGCTCTGCGCCCAGGTCTGGCAAAACTCTTCCGCACCGCCAGACAGATGGGCGTCACCACATCGCTGGATGCGGGCTGGGACGATACGGGCAACTGGGATTATGGCCTGCGCGACGTGCTGGAGGAAACGGATGTGTTTCTCCCCAATGAATCTGAGGCCACGGCGATTACCGGCCTGACGGACGTCGAAGCGGCTGCACACAAGCTGTCGCAGTCCTGCCGAATCTGCACGGTCAAATGCGGCGGAGACGGCGCGATTGCAGCCTCTGCCGGTCAGCTCTACCGCGCCAAAGCGTATTCCACGCCCGTCCGGGATACAACCGGCGCAGGGGACTCGTTCAACGCGGGATTCCTGTACGGCTTCCTTGCAGGAAAATCTATCGAGGAAGCTCTCTGCTATGGCAACGCCTGCGGCTCTCTCAGCGTCGCACGGATTGGGGGCGCTTCTGCCCGTCCGAAGCTGTCCGAGGCCGAACGTGTCATACAGACCGGTCGCGTCGAATAACGCGCTACAAGCGCTGCGCATCAAAAGCGAGCAGTCAGCTCAGTCCATGCAGCTGGTGCAGCCAGAAGCTGCCCGTGCTCACGGAGATGCGCACAAACTGCATCGGGATTGGCGATGCAGTCGGCAAATTCGCGCAGCTGCTGTGTCCGAATCGGGTAGGGTGGCGTCAGCAGAAGGTAGTATTTCCCCTGCAAGACGTACAGCTCGGAATGCTCGGTGTCGGTTCCTTCCTGCCGGATGGAGCGGATGGCATCCATCAGATGATCCGCGTTGTCAAAACGGTACAGAATTTCGCCGCCGGATACGAACAGGATTCGCTGACTTCCGTTCACGAAGCACTCGATCTGTAGCTGCTCGTCCGGGAGATGCACCTCTGCAAGCTCCAAAATGACCTGTGCGGCCGCAGACGGCAGGATGCCGTCCTGCACCGCATCCAATAAGTATAATTCGGCTTCTTCTAAGAAAATGACGACGTTGTGCCTGTCAAAGATCAGTTTTCGCATGAAGAACATCCTCTCATTGCTGGAATGGTGTCCGATTTTCAAAAGAATTCCAGCTGATCTATATGAAATCGGATTAGCCAATTATACAACAGATTCTGAAAAAATGGAATCCCTCAAAATCTGGAAACCCATATACGAAAGGAAGCACCCATGCAAAGAAAACGCACTTGCCCGATTCTTGTGGCCATTCTTCTGATTGCACTTTTACTCTGCGCCTGTAGCTCGGAACAAACGGTTACGTCCGGCAGTCTGCTTCTGAACGGCAAAAATGTCGCCGTGGATGCCGTGCTGACGATTCAGGATCATCCGATCAGCGCCGATGCGTACCGCTACCAGTTCATGACGCTGAAAGCGGAAATGCAATCTGAAGAGGAAACAGAAACGTGGGATGAAGAGACACAGGCGGCCTTCAAGGTGCGTGTGGCTGAGTATCTGGCATTGATGGTGGCCGTTGAAGAGACGGCTGAGCAGTATGGAATTTCACGCGGCGAGGCGTCAGCGGCCTATGCAGCCGAACAACTGGCGACGGTTCGTGCGGAATACCCCGACGATGACGAATTCAATGCGATTCTGAAAGCGAGCTTCATGACCGAATCGCAGCTGCTGTATCTGTTGGAAACCGATTACATCCAGTACAACCTGTATGAAGCGATGTTCGGTGAATCCGGTCGATACGCGCTGACGGACGATCAATTGCTGTCGGTCGTCAACCACGACTATGTTCGGGTGCGGTATATCAAAATCGCATTCACCGAGGAAAATGAAGCGGAAAAGAAGTCCTACGCAGAGCAGATTCTGCAGGAAATCCGCGACGGACTCGATTTCACGGAAGCCGTCAATACCTACACGGAGGAAAGCGGAATGCAGGGAAACCCGGATGGCCTCTATTTTTCTCGCGGCATGACCAAGGACTCCGTCTTCGAAGAAGCCTGCTACGCGCTGAACGTCGATGAAGTTAGTGGCGTGATTCGCGGAGATGGCGCGTTTTATCTCATCAAACGCCTGCCGATTGAAACCGAATACGTGACGGATAACGCCGAAACGTTGCTGGACGCATACTATGAGACCATTTTCTCGGAGCAACTGCTCGCATTGGCCAAAACCTACACCATTCAGTATTGCGATATTTACGACTCAATTTCCGTTCAAAGCATGGGCTAATACCCTAAATACTACAAAAAAGCTCCGCAAACCAGGAAATGGTTTGCGGAGCTTTTTTTGAAACGAAGCTTAGATTTCGGGGATTTCAATCTGGATTTCATGACCGACTGCTGCGGACTTGCAGATGCCGTCGATGATGGCCTGATTGTAGAGAATCTGGCTGGACGGAACAGGGGATTCGCCGCCGGTCAGAATCGCATCGAGGAAGGAGCGGATCTTTCTGTCGAAGAGCCCCGGACCTCTGTTTTCCAGAATCGGGATGGTTGTCTGGCACTGCGTTCCCGCGACATCGTGATAGATCGTCATCGGGCCGCCGACAGAGCCGTTCCAGCAGTCGGTCGACGGAATACGCAGACCAGCCTTTTTACCCAGAATGATGGTGTCACCCGGCGTATCCAGATGCATGGCCCATGCAATCCGGAAGTCCAGAATGATGCCGCCTTCGAGACGCACGAAAGCCGCAGCGAAGTCATCGACGTTGAAGCGGCAGGCGTTCTCCGGAGCGGAATATTCCAGGCTGGTGCCGAAGAAGTTGGAGGTGTAACCGGAAACGGTCAGCGGCTTCGGATAGCCGATGGCGTTCAGCACCATATCGAGGGAATAGCAGCCGATATCACCGAGAGCACCGATACCAGCGGTACGCTGCTCAATGAAGGTGGAGTTCGGGATGCCGCGACGGCGTCCGCCACCGGTCTGGATGTAGTAGATTTCGCCGAGCGCCGGACTGGACAATCTTCTTGATCATCTGCATATTGGCGTCAAAGCGCGGCTGGAAGCCGATGGAGAGAACCTTGCCACTCTTCTTTTCGGCTCTGCAAATTTCAACGGCCTCTTCGGTCGTGACACACATCGGTTTTTCGAGCAGGACGTTGATGCCCTTGTTCAGGGCGTCAATGGTGCATTCCGCGTGCGTTCTGTTGTAGGTGCAGACGCTGACGGCGTCCAGCTCCTCATTTTCGAGCATTTCCTTGTGGTTGGTATACAGATGGACGCCTTCCACGCCGTGACGTTTGAAAAACGCTTCGGCCTTTCCCGGAATCAGGTCGGCGCCTGCGACGATGTCCACGTCGGGCATCCGCAGATAGCTGTTGATATGCGCATTTGCAATGCCGCCGGTGCCGATGATACCGACTCTCAGGCGGCGGTCGCTTTTGGGGGCAACGTCTTCATGTTTGTCCTGCGTGAACTTGGACAGGACTTCATCTCCGATTGCCATGATAATCCACTCCTTGATTGGTTTGATGATGGAAGCTCCGAGGGAGCTTCGACAGACTGTAAGCTGATCGAATACAGCATATGCATTATATCATAAATACCATGGCAATTCAAGCGATGTTTGGCAACTATCGGAAAAAAGTTCTGCAGGCCACGGATGACCTGCAGAACTCTTTGAAAAGCAACCTCAGATTTCGGGGATTTCAATCTGGATTTCATGGCCGACCGCAGCGGATTTGCCGATGCCGTCGATGATGGCCTGATTGTAGAGAATCTGGCTGGACGGAACAGGGGATTCGCCGCCGGTCAGAATCGCATCGAGGAAGGAGCGGATCTTTCTGTCGAAGAGCCCCGGACCTCTGTTTTCCAGAATCGGGATGGTTGTCTGGCACTGCGTTCCCGCGACATCGTGATAGATCGTCATCGGGCCGCCGACAGAGCCGTTCCAGCAGTCGGTCGACGGAATACGCAGACCAGCCTTTTTACCCAGAATGATGGTGTCACCCGGCGTATCCAGATGCATGGCCCATGCAATCCGGAAGTCCAGAATGATGCCGCCTTCGAGACGCACGAAAGCCGCAGCGAAGTCATCGACGTTGAAGCGGCAGGCGTTCTCCGGAGCGGAATATTCCAGGCTGGTGCCGAAGAAGTTGGAGGTGTAACCGGAAACGGTCAGCGGCTTCGGATAGCCGATGGCGTTCAGCACCATATCGAGGGAATAGCAGCCGATATCACCGAGAGCACCGATACCAGCGGTACGCTGCTCAATGAAGGTGGAGTTCGGGATGCCGCGACGGCGTCCGCCACCGGTCTGGATGTAGTAGATTTCGCCGAGCGCCGGACTGGACAATCTTCTTGATCATCTGCATATTGGCGTCAAAGCGCGGCTGGAAGCCGATGGAGAGAACCTTGCCACTCTTCTTTTCGGCTCTGCAAATTTCAACGGCCTCTTCGGTCGTGACACACATCGGTTTTTCGAGCAGGACGTTGATGCCCTTGTTCAGGGCGTCAATGGTGCATTCCGCGTGCGTTCTGTTGTAGGTGCAGACGCTGACGGCGTCCAGCTCCTCATTTTCGAGCATTTCCTTGTGGTTGGTATACAGATGGACGCCTTCCACGCCGTGACGTTTGAAAAACGCTTCGGCCTTTCCCGGAATCAGGTCGGCGCCTGCGACGATGTCCACGTCGGGCATCCGCAGATAGCTGTTGATATGCGCATTTGCAATGCCGCCGGTGCCGATGATACCGACTCTCAGGCGGCGGTCGCTTTTGGGGGCAACGTCTTCATGTTTGTCCTGCGTGAACTTGGACAGGACTTCATCTCCGATTGCCATAATAACACTCCTTCGTATGAATTTGGAATTGCCAGTGTTCCTGGAGATACCAGCATTATATCACATTTGAACGTCATACGCAAGCTGTTTCTGTGTGATCAACTGACGACAGCCGTATTGTAATGATCGTACAGAACCATTCCGGGCATCGCTCCCGGAATTTTTCGAACATATCGGACGCGACAGTAATCGACTTCAATCTTGCCGCCACCGCTCACAGATGAATGCTTGGCCGCCAGCGTCGCCGCCTGCGTATAGGCAAGCGCCGACGGTTCCTCGCCGTGACAGACCAAAATGACATGGCTGCCGGGTGCGTTTTTGACGTGAAACCACAAATCATACTTGGTAGCCGTATGAAAGGTCAGCTCTTCATTCTGCTTGCTGGTTCGCCCGACCAATACGGTATAACCGCCGTCAACTGTGTAGGAGAGCGGCGCAAGCGCTGGCAGGGAGCGCACCTTTGCCTTCTTGCGGGAATGCTCCTGACGCTGCTTCAGATAGCCAAGCTCCGTCAGCTCCGCTTCCAGCCGCGTCAACGTAAGACGGTCAGCTACGGAAATCTCGTACAGCACATTGTCTAAAAACGCCAGCTCCTGTTCACCCTCAGCCAGCAAAGCCTCCAGATGATTGCGAGCCGACTTGAGCTTCGCATACTCCGCATAGTATTTTTGCGCATTCTGCTGCGGGGTCAGACGGATATCGAGCGCAATCTCAATTTCCCCGCCTGCTTCGTCGTAATAATCCGGCAGCCGCACAGAGGAAACACCGCGGGGAATCTGATACAGATTGGCATTGAGAATGTCGCCTTTTTTCCGGTATTCGTCGCGGGAAAAGGTCTTTTTCAATTCTTCGCGCTGCAAATTGATTTTGCGTTCCAGACGCTGACGAATCGTTTTCAGGGGCTTTTGCAGCTTGTTGGCATAGCTGGCCAGCTGCTCCTCTTTTTCACGCCCGGAAAAGAAGGTGTCCAGTAGATCGGAAGGGGAATCAAAGGACTCCGTGACCGGAAAGGGCGACGGAATGACCGTGAAATCCGGCGATTTCCGTGTGGGCTCCTCAATGATGGCAGGCACAAAAATGCCTTGCTGCGCATCGCGCACGGTGTCCGCCAGGGCTTTCGCCAGCTGTTGAGGCTGTCCGGGCTGAACCGCAGCGGCAATCGAACGGCAAACCAGCGGACACAGCCCGAAAAAGTGCTTCTGCAATAGCAAAAACGGATCCTGCTCCGCATCCGAAGCAAAGACCTGCTCCGCCTCTTCAGCCGTTGTCGCAGACGGGCTGAGCTTTCCGGCCTGAACCGGCGGCAGCTGATAATACAGCCCGGGCAAAAGCGGGCGAACGGCGTTGGCATCCAGATCGGCTCGTTTCAGACAGTCGAGGATGCGGTTCTCACCGTCGGTCAAAATCAGATTCGGCACCCGTCCGGCCGATTCGAAAATCAAACGGACGCAACGCTCGTATCCAAGCTCATCCGACGCCAGAAATTCAAGAATGCACAACCGCTCAAAATCCGGCTGGCGAACATCGGTCAGACGCGCACCGTTGAGATACTTTCGCAGCAGCATACAAAACATCGGCGGCTCGGCCGGATTTTCAAAGCTCTGCGCGGTCAAATGGATGCGCGCCGCACCGGCTCTGGCGCAGATGAGCAGGCGTTGGGTCTGCGGCCGGGTCGAGGAACCGCCGCCTCGCAACGTGAGGATGAGGCGATCCTTTTCTGGTTGGGCAATTTTATCCACCTTGGCGCCGATCACTCGATGCCTGAGCTCATCGGCAACCGCAGAAAAAACAAACGGGCAAAACGGCATGAAACGTTTCCTTTCCCTGATGTGCAGTTAGAATAAACGGTCAGTCTCCATTGAATTCCGGCAACCGCTCAATCGAAGACAGCAACGACGACAGACGCGCAATCGCCGACGAATCCGGCGAGGCAGATTGCTGCATCCCGACCAGCATGGCTCGCAGGTGGGCGTGCTCATGCAGCAAATATCGGTGATACAACGCCGGGTCGGCATCCAACGGCCGGTTGATTTCGAGGAACAACGGATCCGTTTCAACGACCTCACCCTTTTTTACGGCCATGCATTCATACAGGCGTCCGCCGTCTTCGCAGACGGCAAATCGGACGATCTCGAAACCGGCCTCTGCCAGATAACGCCGCAAAAGGTTGGCTCTGGTCATCGGCTGCAAAACAAACCAGCGGGTGTCATCCGCTGCAATCTGATCGCCGGTCAAAATATCCGCAATGGTTTCACCGCCCATTCCGGCAATGACAACACAGTGGTGCGGAATGGCACGCATGGGCTCCAGACCGTTTCCGAGCAGGGGATGGGCAACGCTCTCCAGTCCACAGGCGGCAATGTTCTTTTTCGCGGTGTTCAGCGGTCCGGGGCGAATATCACAGCAGTATGCCTGCCGAATCCGACCGCTCTGTAATAAATAAAGCGGCAAAAGACCGTGGTCGGAGCCAATGTCCGCAAGCGTATCGCAGCTTGGGACAAGCGCCGCCACGGTCAGCAGCCGTTTGGAAATTTTGAATTCCATCACAGACTGAAAAGCTTACTCCGCTTTTGCCTTGCTGTCAAGGAATGCGTTCAGCTTTTCGATCAGCGCATCACAATCTGTATTGTGGACAGCGCAGGCCTGCTCGATCGATTCACCGCGGGATGCCGGGCATCCAAGGCAGTGCATACCGATTTCAAAGAAGAACTGAGCCAGCTCCACGTCCATTTCAAGCGCGTCGCCAATCAGCGTATCCTTTGTGATTTTCATAAGAACTCCTCCGTTTGCATTTCAATGCTCCCGGTACAGCCCGGAAGCAGAATCAATTGTCTGATGTTAGTATACCACGAATCCTGGGAAAATGCAAGTCTTTTGAAAGAACTGTCCAAAACAACAACGAATCCGAACCTATTGGTTTTTCACGGAGATTCCCTGTCGATCCAGGGCAGCGACAACTGCATCAATATACGGCAAAATTTCGGAACGCGTCAGCGTTTTTTCGTCCGATGCGAAGGTGAAGCGCACCGTGATGCTGTTTGCATGCTCGCTTTCATACAGGTCGATCAAACGGACATCGGTCAGATAAGAACAGTCGATGCCCTCCCAGACACCAGCCAACGTACCGTAGGTGACGTTTTTCTCGGCCGTAAAGGTCAGGTCGATGTCGATGCCCGGGAATTTGCCGGGTGCGCGGTAGGCGATTTCCGAACCGCCCAGCTGGCTCAGTGTGTCCATGTCGATTTCTGCGAATACGATCGCCGCTTTCTTGTCGATGGCGTTGTTGTTCAGCGGGTGCAGCGTGCCCATTGTCCCCAGCTGTTCGCCACAATAGGAAATGGCAATCGTATTTTTCGGATGCTGCCAGGCGTGTGTCGCATTCGTCCGTTCGAACGAGAACGACGCATGGCGCAGTGTCCGTCCGAGGAAAACCAGCAGATCCCGCATCCGGAAGAACAGCGCCTTTTCGCTCTCCGTTCGGGAGAACAGCGCAATTCCGAGCCGCTTGCGTTCATTGCAGGTTCCGTCTTCGCGCAGACCGTCAATGACTTTTGCGATTTCAAAAATGCCGAAGCTGGATGCATAGAGCTTGTTGTCGTTGACACAGGCCAGCAGAGTCGGAATCATGGAATTGCGGAGGACCACCTGCTCCGGATTGATGGAATTGATAATCCGGACGTTCGGCTCCACCTCCATGCCGATTTCCTTCCAGCGCTTGGCGTCGCACCAGATATACGAATGCGTCTCGTGCAGCCCGAATTTCTCAACCAACAGATCTCTGGCCGCCTCTTCATCCGTCAAAGCTGTCCGGGTGCGAACCGGGGAGAGGACAGCCTTTGTGCTGGAAATCTCAAAGTTGTCGTAGCCGTAAATCCGGGTGATTTCCTCGATGATGTCGGCGCGGATGGTGACATCCTTCGTTGCACGCCATGTCGGAACAGCGACCGAAAAATGCTGATCACAGAGCGAAACCGTAAAGCCGAGCGAAACAAGCGTCTTTTCAATCTGCTCGGTCGAGAGATCGATCCCGGTATACCGATCCACAAACGCCTTGTCGAATTCAATGGTGACCGGTTCGTAATGACGGACATAGCAGTCAGTGACCGATGAAATCACTTCCGCACCACTGTCGATTTCCGTCACAAGGCGGATGAACCGGGCAATGGCGAGCATGGTCAGCTCCGGATCCAGAATCTTTTCATAGCGCATACTGGCGTCGGTGCGCAGCCCCAAACGGCTGGAGGTCTTGCGGACGCTGACGCCGTCAAAGTTGGCGGATTCAATCAGACAGGCATCGGTGTCGTCTTCAATCTCGGAATCCAAACCGCCCATGACACCGGCAATGGCAACCGGCGTATCGCCGGTGCAGATCATCAGGGTAGCGGGGTCGATCGAACGCATCGCGCCGTCCAGCGTCTGGAATTCGAACGGCTGCTCAAAGCGGCGAACGCAAACCGAGGAGACACGGCGCAGATCGAATGCGTGCATGGGCTGCCCCAGCTCCAGCATAATATAGTTGGTCAGGTCGGTCAGCAGATTGATGGCGCGCACACCGCAGTAGAACAGGCGAATCCGCATATTGACCGGCGAAACCTTCTGCTGAATGTTCTGAATTTTGACGGAGGTATAGCGGTACAAAAGCTCTTTGTCGTCGGCGTGAATCTCCACAGACGGCAGCGATGCATAAGTCTGAACGTCGGCGACGGGAACCGGACGCAGCGGGCGGCCAGTCAGAGCCGAAAACTCCCGGGCAATCCCGTAGTGTCCCCACAGGTCCGGACGGTTGGTCAGGGACTTGTTATCGACTTCAAACACGATATCTTCGATCTGGAACAGCTTTTTGATGTCCACGCCGAGCGGAAGATCGTCCGACAAAACCATCAGGCCGGAATGATCCGCGCTGATGCCGAGCTCCGCTTCCGAACAACACATCCCCTGAGAAGGATAGCCGCCCACTGTCGCGGTGCAAATGGGTGTGCCGCCAACCTTACCGCCGTCCTTTGCAAAGGCAACGGTCATACCTTCGACCACGTTGGGTGCACCGCAGACACAGTCCACCACGCCGGAGCCGGTGTCCACCTTCAAGAGGTGCAGCTTTTTCGAATTTGGATGGGCTTCGACAGAGAGAATCCGCGCCGTCACAACCTGATCCAAATCCTGACCCTTTGTGTAAACCTCTTCGACCTCAGCGGTCGAAAGGGTAAATTGCCGGATCAGCGCGTCATAATCCAGACCGGAAAGATCAACATATTCGTTGATCCAATTCATTGATACGAGCATTGTTTCGTCCGCCTTTCGTTAATTGTGGAACTGTGCCAGAGCCTTCAGGTTCCCGCTGTTCAAATCACGGATATCCCGAATGCCATACTTCATCATGGCCAGACGTGTCAAACCAAGGCCGAAAGCAAACCCGGTGTATTGATCTGGGTCAATGCCGCCGGCGGTCAGCACGTTCGGATGAATCATGCCGCAGGGGCAAAGCTCCAGCCAGCCGGAATTCTTACAGGAGGGGCATCCGGCACCGCCGCAGATCAGGCAGCTGATGTCCAGCTCAAAGCCTGGCTCAACAAACGGGAAAAAGCCGGGACGAAGGCGAACGTGAATGTCCTTCTGGAAGACCTCGGAAAGCATGGTCTTCATGAAATAAATCAGATTGGAAATGGAAATATCGCGGTCAATCATCACGCCTTCCATCTGGAAAAAGGTGTTTTCATGGCAGGCGTCAATGGATTCATTCCGGAAGCAGCGCCCCGGGAAAATGGCACGAACCGGAACCCCGTATTTCTTCATGATGCTGTTCTGCGCAGCAGACGTGTGTGTTTTCAGCAGCTGACCGTTGTCCAGATAAAACGTGTCCTGCATATCCCGTGCCGGATGGTTTTTCGGAATGTTCAGCGCCTCAAAGCAGTTGTAGTCGTCAACGACTTCTGAATAATCCGCAATGACAAATCCCATGGAACGGAAAATCTGTTCCAGCTCCCGGCGAACCAGCGTAATCGGGTGGTAGGAGCCCTGTGTCAGATCGGGCGGCAGCGTGACGTCATAGGCCTCCGCACGGTCCACCAGCCGTGCCAGCTCCAAGGCACGCAGCTGCCCGGCGGCAGACGTCAGCTTTTCTTCAATATCTTTTTTCAGGCTGTTAATGGCCTGTCCCACTTCGCGCTTTTCATCGCCGGAGTAGTGTTTGAGTTCTTTGAGCAATTCGGTTACAGAGCCCTTTTTGCCGAGAAATGCAATCCGCATTTGCTCCAACGCGTCCGTATCCTGCAATGACGCGAGTCGACTCTCAAAGTCGGCTTTGATTTCCGTCAACTTGGTTGTCATGATAACGTCTCCTGTTGTTGATTCTGCCGCTGCGGCGCGGCAGCGCCTGGCTGCACAAGATTGCCAGACATGAAATGATGCACTTTTTCGTACCTTCAATTATATCATACCGGTGAGAAAAAAGCAAGATTTTGCCGCGCTTTTTTATGAATCGGCTGATTCAGTCGAACACAGACGCCCCGCCGAACCCAGCTTCTGCCCAAGCGCAAGCAGTCGCGCTGCGTTGGCCGCTTCATCTGCCAGTACCGCGGCAGCCGTCCGGGCGACGGATTGAAAATCGGCTTCCACGCGGTTGACGCCGCAGACGGCTGCGGCACCGTGAGCGCGAAGTGCTTCGTCTACCGCTCGAACCATGCCGCTGAGGACAAGCACCGGCGTCGAACCGGCTGCCTGCAAAACGCCGGAGACGGCCTTTCCCATCAGCGTCTGCTCATCCGAACAGCCCTCTCCCGTGATGATCAAATCTGCTTCAGCCGCACGGGTACGGAAGGAAAGCAGCTCCAAAACGGCCTGAATCCCGGAGGTAAGCGTGCCGTTCAGCCATGCGGCGATTCCACCGCCCAGACCACCGGCAGCACCCGACCCGGGGAGCAGCTGAAGATCCATGCCGGACGTTCGAACAATCACACCGGCGAGCGCTTCCATGCCCTGATCCAGCAGCCGGACGGTTTCCGGCGCAGCACCCTTTTGCGGCGCAAATACATGGGCAGCGCCGCTGGCACCGAAAAACGGATTCTTGACATCGCACAAGCCCTGAATCGAAATTCCACGCAGAATCGCCTCGGCACCGGCTGTATCATAGTCCTGAATCTGTCCAAGCGTCTCTCCAAAGGGGACAAAGGCCACACCGTCTGAATCGAAAAACCGAACGCCGAGCGATGCGGCCAAGCCGCATCCACCATCGTTGGAGCCGGTACCGCCGAGCCCCAGCAGAATTCGCCGACAACCGCGCTGAAGCGCATCCAGGATGGGTGCACCCAGACCGTAGGTGGATGCAATTTCCGGCCGCCGCTGCTTTGCGTGCATGGGGACAACCGAGGCGGAATCGATGATGGCCGTTTGATTCAGGATGCAGTATCGGACATCCACCGGTTCGCCGTACCCATCGGTTGTGGGACAAATGACCGCCTGACCACCGGCACCAATCAGCGCCTCCGCCGTTCCTTCGCCGCCGTCGCCGAGCGGCAGAAGCACTGCGGACTCAATCGGCAGAACCTTTCGAAACGCTTCTGCGATGATCGTGGCCGCCTGAACAGCGGACAGCGTTCCCTTAAATGAGTCGGGAGCCACAAGGAGCTTCAAAATGATCATTCCTTTCAAAAAAAGAAAAGCAATTTCAGACAATTCGTGCTCCGGGACTTGAATCGCCTGGAAAAATATGCTATGATGTATCGTGTGAACAAATATCAATGCGAAGAAAGAGGTGCTCTGAATGACAGAATTTGGCGTCGGCGTCATCGGTATGGGGTTCATGGGGAAAACGCATACCTTTGCCCATACGGTTCTGCCGTTTTATTATCCGGGTCTCCCGTACAGAACCCGCCTGATCGGCGCGTGCAATCGCTCGCCAGCGGCGGCAGAAGCTGCACGGGATGCACTGCATTTTGAATATGCCACCACCGATGAAAATGTGCTCCTGAACGATCCGCGGATTCAGCTGATCCATATCTGCACACCCAATGAAAGCCACTTTGCACAGGCGGCCAAAGCCCTGCGCGCCGGAAAACACGTATACTGCGACAAACCGCTGACGGTGACGGTCGAAGAGGCCGAGCAACTGGCAGCGCTCGCAAAGGAAAGCGGCCTGACGGCGCAGGTTGCATTCCAAAACCGCTTTTTCCCGTCCACCATGCGCGCCAGACAGCTGGCGGAGGAGGGACGCCTGGGAGACATTCTGTGCTTCCGTGCGGAATATCTGCATTCGGGTTCTGTCGATCCGGATAAGCCGATGGGCTGGAAGCAGGGGGAATCGGGCGGCGTGCTGAGAGATCTCGGCTCTCACGTGCTCGATCTGCTCTATTCCATCGTTGGCGGGTTCGACTCCGTATTCTGTACGCGCCGTGTCCTGTATCCGAATCGACCAGGGAAAGACGGACAAATGCATCCGATTACGGCGGAAGACCATGTCTCCATGATTCTGACGCTGCCAAACGGAGCCAGCGGAACGGTGGAAGCCTCCAAAATCGCGACAGGAATTGATGACGAGCTGCGTGTCGAAATTCACGGCACAAAGGGCGCAATCCGCTTCAACCTGATGCAGCCGAATACGCTGTTTTTCTACGACCAGACCCGGCCGGAAGCCGTCTATGGCGGCGAACGCGGCTTTACGGCGATTGAATGTACAGCACGCTATGCACCGCCGGGCAACGTCTTTCCGTCCCAGAAAAACGGGGTCGGCTGGATTCGCGCCCACTGCCACAGCGTGTACACCTTTGTCGACCATGTCTACCATGGCGAACCAGGCAGTCCTTCGTTCGCTGAAGGCGCATATATCCAGCGCGTGATGGATGCGGCGCTTCGGAGCGCAGCATCCGGACAAATCTGCTCCATCTGAAACAAATGATCAGATCAGCCTGTATGCTGCTTGTGACAACATACAGGCTGATTTTTTGGTGGATTCACGCCCCGGTGCTGCTGCCTGCATCACCAAACGGGCATCAATAATGATCTGCACCGACGGCCGGAAGATGGCACATCCAGATATTGCGATAGCTGACCGGGCAGCCGTGATCCTGCAGAAGCAGCGGGCCAACCGGCGTCATTTCATCGGTAAGCGGCGCCCCGGTAAGCGATTCGAGAATCAGATTGTTATGAACCGGCAAACCGTTGTGCAGGAGCGTCAGACGCGGCTTTTCTGTCACGGAGCCATCCTCGGCAAAACGCGGCGCACGGAAGACGATTTCATAGGTCTGCCAGGCACCGGCCGGGAGACACTGATTGAAGAGCGGCGCATATTTGTCGTAGATGGCAGCACAGTCGCCACGGCCACTGTCCCGTCCGAACGAATCCAGTACCTGAATTTCATACCGTCCCTGCAGGAAAACACCGCTGTTTCCCTTGTTTTGTCCGTGCGCTTCCGGCATATCCGGAATTCGAAGCTCCAAATGAATGAACGCGTCGCCGAAAACCGTTCGCGTCATGATATCACCGGCTCCAGGGACGACCGTCAGAATGCCGTCCTGAACGGACCAGCCTACGGGCGAAGACCCGTCCCGCGCCGTCCAATCGCTTAGATCGCTCCCGTTAAAAAGCCTGATTTTTTTGGGTGCTGACATCCAATCAACCTCCTGATTGTGTGAAAATGCATTCCGTTTTCCTGCATCCGGACGGTTCGCGTCGAACTGCTGGATTCCGGAAATCGCTGGTTGTATGATAGCATGTCAACGGGCAAATGTCAAGAAAAAACGAGAAAAAACAGAGAATAGACAGATCGGCTGTCTACTTGCGAAAGGCGAGGGAACGTGGTATAATAGGAAAAGAGACTCAAAGAATAATCGGCTGACAACTGAAAGCTCAGCCGAATGGGAGGCTGCCATGACTTTACAAACGATTTTGCAGGAGCTGGTAGACGCTTCGGCTCCTGCCGGATTCGAAACCCCGGCAGAAGCGTCACTGTCTGCCGCACTGACAGAAGCCGGATGTGAGCTCCGCCGGGATCGGCTCGGTTCCTTGCTGGCTCTTCGCAAATGCGGCGTCGCCAACGCACCCTTTCTGATGCTGGATGCCCATATGGACGAAATTGGCCTGATTGTCACCCATATCGACGAACAGGGCTTTGTGCATTTCGGCGCACTGGGCGGCGTTGATGTCCGCACCCTGCCGGACAGAGAGGTATCCGTCCTCTGTGATCCGCCGCTGGCCGGTGTGGTCTGCTGCCTGCCGCCCCATGTGCAGTCTTCGGATGAAATGAAATCCTTCCCCAAACTGACCGATTTGGCCATCGACTGCGGTTTTTCTGCCGAAACGGCTCGAAACCGCATTCAGCCGGGTACCCCGGTCGTTTTCTGCCATCATCCGTCTGAGCTTCTGAACCAGCGGTTTGTCTCCAAAGCGCTGGACAACCGGATTTCCATGGCCGTTCTGACGTGCGTGATGCAGCAGCTGAAGGACGCCGCGCTCGATTATGATATCGTCATGGCCGCTACCACGATGGAAGAGGTCGGCGGCAGAGGTGCCCGGACGGCTGCCTTTGGGCTGGAACCGGATGCGGCCATTGTTCTGGATGTGACATTTGCCGATGCAAAGGGCGTTCCTTCTGAGCGCACCATTCCCATGGACGAATTGACCGTATGCGTCGGCCCGGAATGCGACCGACCGCTGACCGCGCAAATTCGGCGCACCGCCGAAGCGCTGAATATCCCGCTGCGTTCGGAGGTCTGCCCGCGCTCGACCGGAACCAACGGCAGCGATATCCAGATTTCACGCGCCGGTGTGCCGGTTGCCGTGCTGTCCATCCCGGTTCGCAATATGCATACGCCGGTTGAAATGGTTTCCTTGAAAACGGCGGATCATGCGGTTCAACTGATGCATGACCTCCTGACCAATCTGAAAGGCGGTGATCTGTTATGAAATCCATTCTGAAAACCTTGTGCCGGACAGACGGCGTCTCCGGCGATGAATCGGCCGTTCGCGCCTGCATCCGAACCATGGTGGAGCCTTGGGCGGATGAGCTGCGCGAAGATCGGCAGGGCAATCTCTGTGTGCTGCGCCGCGGCCAGTGCAGCGGCGAGTTCGTCCGCATGATTTGCGCCCATATGGATGAGGTCGGCTTCATCGTGACCCATATCGACGATCAGGGCTATCTGCGCATTGAACCGGTCGGC
Organism: uncultured Oscillospiraceae bacterium; assembly: GCA_964448855.1. Lineage (GTDB taxonomy): Bacteria > Bacillota > Clostridia > Oscillospirales > QAMX01 > QAMX01. The sequence goes on from CAYUXI010000011.1 coordinate 50,060, forward strand.
GGAATCGACCTCCGCGTCGCACTCGGCCGAACCCTCCGGATTCACGGCCAAAACGGTACGGTGTACGGCGTGACCGGTGTGACACCGATTCACCTGACGGAAGAGTCCGACCGTCGGACGACGCCGAAGCAGCTGTATCTGGATATCGGTGCCACCAGCCGGGAAGAAGCCGAAGCGGTTGCTTCGGTCGGCGATTTTGCATCGTTTGTGACGGAACCGGCGGATTTCGGCGAGGGAATGCTGAAGGCCAAAGCCATTGATGACCGGCTTGGCTGTGCCGTCATGATTGAAATGCTGCGCACCCAAGCACCGTGCAAATATGATACCTGGTTTGTTTTTACCACGCGTGAAGAGGTTGGTGGTGCCGGTGCCAAGGCGGCCAGCTTTGCCCTGAACCCGACGGAAGCTCTCGTTCTGGAAGGAACGACGGCAGCTGACATTGTCGGAATTGAAGGGGAGAAACGCGTCTGCTGTGCCGGAAAGGGTCCGGTCATCAGCTATATGGATCGCTCTACCATTTACAGCCCCGTCCTGTTCCGCAAGCTCATGCGGCTGGCCTCTGAGCAGAGCATTCCGACACAGACAAAAATGATCGTTGCAGGCGGTACCGACGCGGGGAGCATCACGGTTTCGCGTGCGGGTATCCCGTGCGCAGGCATTTCAGCACCGGTTCGCTACCTCCATGCACCGGCCTCCGTTGTGTCGTGGCAGGACTGCGAAGACATTCTGAAGCTGGCTTGCCTGTATGCAGCCAGCGAGATCGACTGATTCGCTCGGACGCAATCGATCCAAATCACCCAAGATACACTTCCAAACAAACGACATTCAACTTCCGTTGGGTGTCGTCTGTTTTTGTGCGAAATCAGCTATGATCTGTCCGATCGAGATTCGGCAAAAGTGGACTTGCACAAATGCACCAAAACACAATATCTTGTGGCAGTTATGTTTCTATCACACAAGATGTTGACACAGTCCTTCGGCTGTGGTATAATATCAACCGAACTGAAAATAAACGTGACAGCGTTCGCTTGTTCCTTGGGCTGATTCGCAGAAAAATCGGGGATTTACCCCAGCTGCTGATCTGCCGACCATGCAATCCAAGCGGGTGCAGGCACGCGATCTCATATCCAAATCAACATGAAACGGGGACAGGGCGTACCTTCCGGCCAGCCGGTCAGGGACGATTCGAAAGGAAGAAGCAATATGAAAATCATCAAACGCAATGGCGCAGAGAATGACTTTGATCTCACCAAAATTCTATCTGCGGTCAGTCGCGCCAATGACACGGTCGACGAATCCATCCGCATGACACCTGTGCAGATTCAGCGCATTGCAGAAAATGTCGTGCTGGCCTGCGAAAAGCTGGGGCGCTCGCCCAACGTCGAGGAAGTGCAGGATCTGGTCGAAAAGCAGATCATGGCGCACGGCGCATACGAGGTCGCCAAAAATTACATCACGTATCGGTATGTCCGCGCACTGGTTCGTCAATCCAACACAACAGATGACAAAATCCTCAGCCTGATCGAATGCAACAACGAAGAGGCCAAGCAGGAGAACTCCAATAAGAATCCGGTCGTCAATTCAACGCAGCGCGATTATATGGCCGGTGAAGTTTCACGCGATATCACCAACCGCATCCTGCTCCCGAAAGAAATTGTCGATGCACACAACGAGGGCATCATCCATTTTCATGATGCCGACTATTTCGCGCAGCATATGCATAACTGCGACCTGGTCAATCTGGAAGATATGCTGCAAAACGGCACGGTTATCACCGGCACGCTGATCGAACGGCCGCACAGCTTTTCGACCGCCTGCAACATCGCAACCCAGATCATTGCGCAGGTCGCGTCCAACCAGTACGGCGGCCAGTCGATTTCGCTGACCCATCTGGCACCGTTTGTCGATGTCTCCCGAAAGAAGATTCGCAAACAGGTGGAAGCAGAACTGGCCACGCTGAATGGCCAGCCGAGCGAAGACCAGATTTGCCGGATTGTCGAGGAACGTCTGCGCGAAGAAGTCCGACGCGGCGTCCAGACCATCCAGTATCAGGTGGTCACACTTCTGACAACGAACGGTCAGGCGCCGTTCGTGACGGTTTTCCTCTATCTGGGCGAAGCAAACGGGGAACAGGAAAAGAAGGATCTTGCCTTGATTATTGAAGAAACGCTGCAGCAGCGCTATCAGGGCGTGAAAAATGAACAGGGCGTCTGGATTACGCCTGCCTTCCCGAAGCTCATCTATGTCCTGGAAGAAGACAATATCACGCCGGACGCACCATATTATTACCTGACAGAGCTGGCCGCCAAGTGTACGGCTCGCCGCATGGTGCCCGACTACATCTCTGCCAAAAAAATGCAGGAGCTGAAAGGCGACGTCTATCCCTGCATGGGCTGCCGCTCCTTCCTGACGCCGGATCGCTTTACGGATGCCGGTGTCGGCAACGTGGCCAACGCCCAGAACTACGAACCGGGACGCCATAAGTATTATGGCCGGTTCAATCAGGGCGTCGTGACGATCAGCCTGCCGGACGTTGCACTGTCTTCCGGCGGCAATGTTGACAAATTCTGGCAGATTCTCGATGAACGGCTCGAGCTGTGCCACCGTGCGCTCCAATGCCGTCACAACCGCCTGAAGGGAACGCTGTCGGATGCTGCGCCAATTCTCTGGCAGTACGGTGCCTGCGCACGACTGAAAAAAGGCGAAACGATCGATGCGCTGCTCTATAACGGCTATTCCACGATTTCGCTCGGCTACGCCGGTCTGTACGAATGTGTGAAATATATGACCGGCCACAGCCATACCGACCCGACTGCCACACCGTTTGCACTGAAAGTCATGCAGCGGTTGAATGACAAATGCAAGGAATGGAAGGCCGCAGAAAATATCGATTATTCGGTCTACGGCACACCGCTGGAATCCACCACCTATAAGTTCGCAAAATGCCTGCAAAAGCGCTTCGGCGTCATTCCGGGCATCACGGACAAGGGCTATATCACCAATTCCTATCACGTCCATGTGACGGAGGAGATCGACGCATTTGAAAAGCTGGGCTTTGAAGCGCAGTTCCAGCCACTGTCTCCGGGCGGTGCCATCAGCTACGTCGAAGTCCCGGATATGCAGAATAACATCGAAGCCGTCATGAAACTGATGCGCTTTATCTACGACAATATTCTGTACGCAGAGCTGAACACCAAGAGCGACTACTGCCAGAAATGCGGATGGGACGGCGAAATTGAAATTCGCGAGCAGGAAGGCAAACTGGTCTGGACGTGCCCGCAATGCGGCAATCAGGATCAGGATACCATGAACGTCGCCCGGCGCACCTGTGGCTACATCGGGACGCAGTACTGGAATCAGGGTCGCACCCAGGAAATCAAAGATCGCGTGCTCCATCTGTAATGCAAAGGGGCTGAAACCATATGTATTACAGCGCTATCAAAAAAACGGACATTGCAAACGGCGTCGGTGTGCGTGTGACGCTGTTTGTTTCCGGATGCCGCCGTCACTGCAAGGGCTGCTTCAATCCGGAAACCTGGAGCTTTACCAACGGCACAAAATATACGGAGGAAACGGAACAGCTTCTGCTTCAGGCGCTTGCACCGTCCTTCATCAACGGCCTGACGCTGCTGGGCGGGGAACCGATGGAGCCGGAAAACCAGCCGGAGCTTTTTCGCCTGACCACGCGAGTCCGCAAGCAGCTACCGGAAAAGGACATCTGGTGCTACACCGGCTGTACGCTGGAATCCGACCTGATGCCCGGTGGTGCCTACTGCACGGAGGTGACCGCCGGACTGCTGCAACAGATTGATGTGCTCGTAGACGGTGCATTCCAGGAGGAACTGAAGGATTTGCGCCTGCTGTTTCGCGGCTCATCCAATCAGCGCCTGATTGACATGAAGGCCACTCTGGCGGCCGGTGGCAGCGTTCAACCCTATGTTCCGCCGTATCCGGGCAGGGGAATCTGAATTTTTTTCAAAAATCTTCGAAAAACGCTTGCATTCCAAAACCGATTGTGATAAAATATGTAAGGTTGTCCGGATTGCCTCCGGCACCGTATTCTACTCACACATTGTTGTCTGCGCGATGTGCCGAAAGGTTCGTTTCAGACGGAAGCAATGTGGCGGTCTGAACAAATAAGGAGGAAACACAATGGCAGTCGTATCAATGAAAAATCTTCTGGAGGCCGGTGTCCACTTTGGTCACCACACCCGTCGCTGGAACCCGAAAATGGCTCGTTACATCTTCACCGAGCGCAACGGGATCTACATCATTGACCTTCAGAAAACCGTAAAGAAGTTGGATGAAGCGTACAACTTCGTCCGCGACATCGCCGCCAACGGCGAAAGCATCCTGTTCGTCGGCACCAAGAAGCAGGCACAGGACGCCATCAAGACGGAAGCAGAACGCTGCGGCCAGTTCTATGTCAACACCAGATGGCTCGGCGGTATGATGACCAACTTCAAAACCATCCAGAAACGGATTGAACGTCTGGTTCAGCTCCAGACCATGGAATCGGACGGCACCTTTGATCTGCTCCCGAAAAAAGAAGTTATCAAGCTCCGCAATGAAATTGAACGCCTGGAAAAATACCTGGGCGGTATCAAGGATATGAAGAAGCTGCCGGGTGCAGTGTTCGTTGTTGACCCGCGCAAAGAGCGGATTGTCATTGCCGAGGCCAGAAAGCTGGGCATCCCGATCGTCGCAATCGTCGATACCAACTGCGATCCGGACGAAATCGATTTCGTCATTCCGGGTAACGATGACGCAATCCGCGCAATCAAACTGATCAGCCAGACCATGGCCAACGCCGTTCTCGAAGGCAAGCAGGGCGAGAGCTTTGCAGAAGGCGAGACCGCTGGCGATGCAGCCAACGCTGAAGAAGCTGCTGCACCGGTCGAGGCATAATCTGACGGATTGATTTTGAAAGGAGAAAAAATATGGCGATTACAGCTGCTGATATTAAAGCGCTTCGTGATAAAACAGGCGTTGGTATGATGGAATGCAAGAAAGCATTGACCGAAGCAAACGGCGATGTGGAACAGGCGATTGTTCTGCTCCGTGAACGCGGCATTGCTGCTGCTGCCAAAAAGGCCAGCAGAGTTGCAGCAGAAGGTATGGTTTTCCCGTTCCTCTGCGAAAAATGCGGTGTTGCTGTTCTGATTGAAGTCAACTCCGAAACCGACTTTGCCGCAAAGAATGAAAAATTTGCTGACTTTGTCAAGGATCTCGCAAAGATCATTGCCAAGGAAAATCCGGCCGATGTGGACGCACTGCTGAAGCTGACCTATCCGGAATCCGGCCTGTCCGTTGAACAGGAACTGAACAACAAGATTCTGACGATTGGCGAAAACATCAAGATTCGCCGCTTCGTCCGCTATGGTGCAGAAGACAACTGCATTTACTCGATCTACAACCACCACAACGCCGGTAAAGTTGCCGTCATTGCCAAACTGGCTGTTTCCGCGAACCTGTTGGGCAATGAAGAAGTCGAAAGCTTCGGCCACGACATCTGCATGGGCGTTGCAGCCAACCGTCCGGAATTCGTCTCCAGAGACGATGTCCCGGCAGAACGTCTCGAAAGCGAACGCGAGATTCTGAAGGTTCAGGCCATGAACGAAGGCAAGCCGGCCGCCGTCGCTGATAAGATTGTCAACGGCCGTCTCGGCAAGTTCTATGAAGAAGTCTGCCTCGTTGATCAGCCGTACATCCGCGACATGAAGATCAGCGTGAGCTCCTATGCAAACGACCTGGCAAAGCGCCTGGGCGGCGAAATCAAGGTCGTTGCCTATACGCGCTATGAATGCGGCGAAGGCATCGAAAAACGTGAAGACAACTTCGCAGAAGAAGTCGAAATAATGATGAAATAACTGCCGCTCGCCTCGAGTGACAGCTTCAGAGAAACGGCACAGATGGTTGTCTGTGCCGTTTCTTGTTGCCTGAGCGGAGAGCAGGGAAGAGCGCATTGAAAAAAGCTGAGAAAAGAATCCGCTCTGCTCTTGACCTGACCGCCTGAATCAGATATAATATACTATGATATCATATGAGTTGGTGTACTGTTTTTTGCACCACATAGAAATGAGGAAGTTTATGGTCTTTCAAATGTATCATCAGTCGACGGAGACGCTTCATGTTGGCTGCGAAGCACCGCGAGCCTACTTTATCCCGTTTTCGACCAAATACAGCGCGATGAATGAAAAACGGAATGAGTCCGTTTCCTTTCAACAGCTTTCCGGCGAGTGGAGCTTTCGATGGTACGCTTCTTTCGGCGATTTCCGCGAGTCCGATATCTACCGGACAGACGGCTGGGATCGAATCTCTGTCCCGCGCAACTGGCAGACGTATTTTGATCGCCCGTATGATAAACCGCACTATACCAACCTGGAATACCCGTTCCCGGTCGACCCGCCGTTTGTCCCGGATGACAACCCCTGCGGCCTGTACACCAGAACGTTCGAAGCGGAACCGGGTCAGGATGAATCCTTCTACCTGAACTTTGAAGGCGTCGATAGCGCGTTCTATGTCTGGCTCAATGGCCAGTTCATCGGATACAGCCAGGTCAGCCACTGCTCCAGCGAATTCGAAGTCACCGATTTCCTGGCAAAGGGCACCAACCGCATCGCGGTTCTCGTTGTCAAATGGTCTGACGGCAGCTACCTTGAGGATCAGGACTATTTCCGCCTCTCCGGCATCTTCCGTGAAGTCTACCTGCTGCGTCGCCCGCAGGCACACATTCAGGACTATCAGGTTTGCCAGACAATTGAAAAGGATCTCTCCCAGGCGAATATCCGCGTCGATTTCACCATGGTCGGCAGCGTGATGGCTTCCTGCGAACTGATTTCCCCGGACGGCATTTCGATCGCACAGGCAGAGGGAAGCGACTCAGTGTCCTTCACCGTTGATTCGCCCATCCTCTGGAATGACGAACAGCCTGCACTGTACACACTGCTGATTGAAGCAAACGGCGAATGGATTCGCGAGCGGATCGCTCTGCGCCGCCTCGTCATCGAAGACGGCGTCCTGCTCCTGAATAACTGCCCGCTGAAGCTGCGCGGCATCAACCGCCATGATTCTCACGGCACCCTTGGCCATGCAACACCGGAAGCTCATATGCTGAAGGATCTGTACCTGCTGAAACAGGCCAACTGCAATACCATCCGCACCTCTCACTATCCCAACGATCCCCGCTTCCCGGAATACTGCGATGAACTGGGCATGATGCTGGTCGATGAAGCCGATCTCGAAACACACGGCATGGGCTATGATTGGGAAGGCAAATGGGACTGGACTCGTTGGTCGATGCTCTCCAATTCGCCGGACTGGAAAAACGCCTATGTCGATCGCGCGGCCAGACTGTATGAACGCGATAAAAACCGTGGCTGCGTGATTATGTGGTCGCTCGGCAATGAGTCGGGCTGCGGCGTCAATCATCGCGCCATGCGTGAATACATCAAAGCGCGTGACCCGAAGGCACTGATTCATTATGAAAATGCTCATCTGGAATTCAAAGCCGTTCCGGAAGGCGAATGCTTCGCCGACATTTCCGACGTCGAAAGCCGGATGTACGCCAATATCGATTACATCGACCGGTATTTCAATGAAAAACTGTCCGATAAGCCGTTCTTCCTCTGCGAATATGTCTGCTCCATGTCGACAGGTAACGTGTTTGCTCAGTGGAATCAGGTGCTGGAGCACAAGGGCTTCTGCGGCGGCTGCATCTGGGAATACTGCGACCACGCCTACGAAGTCGAAAAAGGCAAATTCTACTACGGTGGCGACTTCGGCGACTGTGACTACCACGATACAGGCTGTATCGACGGTCTGGTTTTTCCGGATAGACGTCCGCGCCCCGGCTACTATGACATGAAGCAGGTTTACCGTCAGGCCTCTGCAACCTATGAAAACGGTGCAGTGACGGTCGAAAGTCGTCGATTCTATTCCGACCTGTCCGACATGGATCTTGTCTGGAAACTGGAATGCGACGGAAAGATCCTGCATCAGGGTCGGATCGCCTCTCTGGACATCGCACCGCAGGGTGAACAGCGCTATGTCCTGTTCGATGCGTCCGAAGCCTATGGCCATGCCATCCTGACGCTCTCCTTTGTCCAGAACCGCAAGACCGTCTGGGCAGATCCGGGCTTCGAAACCGGCTTTGAACAGTTCATTCTCCAATCCGAACCGGCAACGGCTCCGGTGCGCAAAACCGGCACCGTCCGCACCGTGGAATCCGGTAACTCGCTGCTGATTGAAACTGAGAAAACTGAGTACACATTTGATATGCTCCACGGCTGGATTGCTCAAATCCGCTGCGGTGGCCGTGAACTGCTGAAAGCGCCGGTGACCTTCTCCGTCTGGCACGCACCGACCTATAACGGCTCCGGTGCCGACCTCTGGAAAAAGCTGTTCCTGGCTCAGGCTAAACAGAAAACCTACGGCACCAAACTGGTTGAACGCGCAGACGGCGCTGTCGATGTGATGGTTTCGCTGGCAATCGGCGCACCGTCCTCTCTGCCGGCTGTGACGGCGGAAGCCTGCTATACCTTCCGGTATGATGGCTCCGTCGAGCTCCGCTTCGATGGAACGATCAAGGAAATCATTCCGCGCCTCCCGCTGCTCGGCCTGGAACTCCACCTCGACCAGACGATGGATCAGGCACGGTATTACGGACATGGCCCGATTGAAGCGTATTCCGACCGTCACCGCTCCACAAAGGTCGGCCTCTATGAGACGACGGCCGATGACAACCCGACCCCGTATATCCGTCCGCAGGAAAACGGCTCTCATTACGGCACGCTGTGGGCTGAAGTGGAAAATGCAGAGGGACAGGGTCTGTTCTTTGCACCGCTGCCGGATTCGGAGCTCTGCTTCAATATTTCTCGTTTCACCTCAGAGCAGCTGCGCGACACCCCGCATCATTTTGAACTGGTTCCGCGGCCGGAGACGATTGTCCGCCTGGATTACCGGATTTCCGGCATCAGCGAGAACTCGGTCATTGCCCAGACAGAACCGGAGCGTGATGCTCTGTCTGCCAGACAGCAATGCTTCGGCTTCAAGATTTTGCCGTATCTGAATACCCCGGACGCCTTCTCTGAACTGAACTGATTGTGACCATTCTCCTCCCCTGTATCTGCCAAACCGCAGGTACAGGGGAGGAAAAATCAGGAGACCCTCCCAATGAAACAATACAATGATGCCCCGGATGTGCTGCGCCGGTTCTTAACCTATGTTGAAACCATTCAGGGGAAGTCTGCCAAAACAGCGGATGAATATTATCTCGACCTTCGAATGTTCCTGCGCTGGCTCAAACGCACCAAAATTCTGAATGCACCGGATCAACCGCTGGAAGAGATTGATATTCGCGATATCGATGCATCCCTTCTGAAATCCGTCACCCTGATGGATTTGTATGAATACATGAGCTTCCTTTCCAGAGTGCGTCAACCGGAGCATCCAAAAGATGCCAAACCGGGCATCGGCAATGCGGCACGCGCCCGAAAAGCCGTCTCACTCCGGATGTTTTTCAAATACCTGACCAAACAGGAAATGATGCTCGATGACAATCCCGCTGCTATGCTCGATACGGCGAAAATCAAAAAGAGCCTGCCGGTTCACCTGACGGAATCGGAGAGCATTGATCTGCTGACCCATGTGGAGGGCGAAAACGCGGAACGCGATTTCTGCATTCTGACGCTTTTCCTGAATTGCGGTTTGCGTGTTTCGGAAGTCTGTGGCATCAACCTGACCGATCTCCGCGACGGGGATACGCTGATCGTGACCGGAAAAGGCAACAAGCAGCGCACGGTATACCTGAATGATGCCTGCCAGGAAGCCATCCGCGCCTATTTGCCGGAGCGCGCAAAGTATGCGTCGTCACAGGAACCGGCACTGTTTCTCACACGCCGGAAAACACGCGTCTCTCCATCCACTGTAAAGTGGCTCGTCAAAAAAAGGCTGGGCGAAGCCGGTCTCGACACCGAACGGTACTCGGCGCATAAGCTGCGCCACACAGCCGCCACATTGATGTATCAGAACGGCGTAGACGTCCTGGCCTTGAAAGAAATTCTGGGGCATGAACAGCTGAATACCACGCAGATTTATACACACGTGCATTCCGATACACTGCGCCGTGCTGCCGATGCAAACCCACTCAGCCATTTCAATCGCCCACAAGCTCAAAAACAGACCAATCTGAACCGAAACGGAGAAACCTATGAGGAAGAAACTTAATCCGGGCGTTGTTGTGGTCTGCATGTTTGCGATCACCGCCGCCATTTTATGTGTGATGTTTGCCATGCAGGCACACACCATGCGCCAGGTCTATGGAAGCGAAATTCGAAAGGATATCTTTGCCATCAATGATCTGACCGCTTCCATTTTAGAGATTGTCCCGGATGCGGAAGAGGACCCTTCCGACACCGATCCGGCGGCTCTGCAATTTTCGGCCGGCTCCATGGAACGCTGCGATCTGGGCGGACGCATCCATGAACAGTATGACGGCTTGCGCGCAACGGCCATTCAGGCGGTGCAGACCTATTCACAGGCCGTCCTGGATCAGACCTACTCGCAGGAAGCCCTGCAAAAGCTGGCTGATCACGCCCGCACCGCTGTCCGCCAGCTGCGAAGCGCAACACAGTACCTGATGTCTGAATTGAACTCGACAGATGTCGATCAGATGAATTACGCCTATTACAGCGCGATGGACGTCGATGCGAAGGTGTATAAACGCCTGACGCACTTCATCGAAAACGAACTGCCAAATTCATAAAAAAAGCTTCCGCTTGATGCCATGTGCAATCAGACGGAAGCTTTTTGAATTTGAATAGGAAAGGGCAAATTTTACAGCAGCTGCAACACCTGCGCATGGTCGCGAAGATAGGCACGCCACTGCTTCTCCTCTGGGAAGACGGAACGAACCAGCTCGTGAAAGGCGGCGCTGTGGTTTTTCTGAACGATGTGCGCCAGCTCGTGCACAACGACGTAGTCGATGGCCTCCGCTGCGCAAAATACCAGATGTACGGAAAAACACAGACGGTTTAGCGGCGAACAGGAACCCCAGCGGGAACGCGCATCGGTCACACGGATCCCGGTGGGCTGAACCTGCATCTGCGGCGCATACCAATCGATCCGCTCCGTAATCGTCTTCAAAAGCTGTGCTTTCAGCCATGCGACCAGTTCCGGTTCAGTCGTTCCGAACGGGAGCAGCAGTCTGCCTCCCTCCGTATGAATAAACGTGCAGTCAGCATATTCGACGCGATGCTCGACGCCATAAAGCGGAAGCAGTGCGCCGTCACAGAGCGAAAACGCGAATGCAGCGGAAATGCGCGCTTGCTGCGCGTGAATCCAGTCCCGGTGCGAACGAATCACCGCCTCGATGACGTGCAAGGGAAGCGTTTTCGGTGCGCGGACGATCAAAGCGCCAGACGCGTCAACGGATAAACCGACCGACTTTCTGGCCGATCGAATCAAACGATAGGGGAGTGTATCGGATTTCATTCTGCGCTCCGTTTCAGCGTGATGCAGACGATTTCCGGCGGATTCCAGATGCGCGGAATGGACACGGCGTTGCCAAGCCCACGGCCAACAATCATGGTTGTGCTGTTCTCCTGATACATCCCGGCCGTGTAATCCGGAAGGAACTCCTGCGTCGGAGAAACGAGACCGCCGACAAACGGCAGACGAACCTGGCCACCATGCATATGACCAGAAATCACCAGATCAAAGCCCAACGTCGAAGTGACGGGAAATGCATTGGCGCGGTGGTAGAGCAGGATGTTGAATGCACCGGGCTCCGGCGTCACAGAGAGAGGGTGCTCGGAAAGATATCCGACGGTATTGTTTCCCCAGTGCGCCGGGTCGTCTTCTCCGTGCAGATAAATGACCGCATCCCCCTGCGAGAGAGCCACCGTGTCTCCACGCAGAAGCACGACACCGTATTCCTCGTAGAGCGCCCGCAGCTTTTGAAATTCCGACGAACTGACCCAGAGATCGTGATTTCCCGTCACAGCGTACATGGGAACCCGCCCGGAAAATGCAGCGCAAAATGCGCGTGTCGGTTCCAGATCGAGGCGATGCTGATCGTTCATATCCCCGGTCAATACAATCAGATCGGGCTCCAAGGATTCAATTTTCCGGCAGAGCTGCTCCTGCTGCTCGCCAAACCATGTGCAGTGCAGGTCGGTAATCTGGACGATTCGAAAACCGTCAAACGCTTCGGGCAGCTTGGCGGACGAAACCGTAAAGCGTGAAATGGTCAAACGCTGCCAGAAAGCGGAGCCAATCAGCACAGCTAAAATGAGTAGAACGAGCAGAAATGGCCAAAATCGCCGCCTTTTCTTGAAAGCCAAGTGCATTTCACCGCCTTTCACCAGAATCTGTATGCAATGCTTTATTCGACATGCCAACCGTGCAGATAGGATACCTGCGCATCCGTCAGCGTGTCAATGGAAGCGCCTAACGCTGCCAGCTTCAATTTCGCTACCTGCTCATCCAGCTCAAAGGGAACATCAATGACCTGCCCGGCGGGCAGCGCGTCACGGTGCTTCACGGTATACTCCACGCACAGCGCCTGAAGCCCAAAGCTCATGTCCATGATTTCGGCTGGATGTCCGTTCCCGGCTGCAAGATTCACCAGACGCCCTTCGCCCAGAACGTTGAGGATTCGGCCGTCTGCCATCTGATACCCGGTAATATTGTCCCGGCGTTCCGTCACAGAGACGGCCATTTTCCGCAGCTCCCGCACAGAGACTTCGACGTCAAAATGACCGGCATTGCAGAGGAGGACATCGTGCTTCATCTGTGCAAAATGCTCCTTCGTAATGACATCACGGCAACCGGTTGCCGTGACAAAAATATCGCCGAGCGGTGCGGCTTCCTGCATGGTCATGACGCGGTTCCCGTCCATAACGGCTTCCAGCGCCGCATGAGGTGCAACTTCCGTGACGATGACGTTTGCACCCAGCCCGCGTGCATTTTTCGCAATGCCGCGGCCACAGAAGCCGTATCCGGCAACGACGACCGTTTTTCCGGTAATCATACGGTTGGTCGTATGCATGATGGCGTCCCATACGCTTTGACCAGTGCCGTAGCGATTGTCAAACAGATGCTTGCTGCCGGCATCGTTGACGGCAATCATCGGGAAACGGAGCTGTCCGGCCTCTGCTCTGGCGCGGAGCCGATGGACGCCGGTGGTCGTCTCCTCGCAGCCGCCGATCAGCCGGGCAGCGAGATCCGGTCGTTCCTCATGCAGAATCTGCACGAGATCACCGCCGTCATCGACGATGACGTGCGGTACATTTTCCAGCGTCTGCGTCAAGTGACGATGGTAGTCCTCCGGGGATGCGCCGTGAATCGCATGGACACAGAACCCATCCTCTGCCAGCGCAGCGGCTACATCGTCCTGCGTGGAGAGGGGATTGCAGCCGGTTACACGGACGTTTGCACCGCCTGCGGCCAAAACCTGCGCAAAATAGGCAGTCTTGGCCTCCAGATGGATGGAGATCGAGATGTCCAGCCCGGCCAGCGGCTTTTCATTGGTAAACCGCTGATGGATGGATGAAAGCACGGGCATGGACGATTTGACCCATTCGATTTTCCGATGGCCGCTGGGTGCCAGTGAGAGATCGGCCGTTTCGCAGTTGTTGCCTAAAAACACAGTAGTACCTTCTTTCCTGAAAACTCAGCGATGCAGACGGAGAGTGGCATACGCAATGGACTGACGCTGGTGGGTATAGGTGATGTAGAGACAGTCGCCATCGGCAATGATCGCAGGATAAGAATATTCGCCGGGATTCGTTTCCAGGTCGATCCGATTGCCCCAGGTTGCCCCCTGATCCTCCGAGAAAATCACGGAAATCGGTGTGCGCTCTCCCCAGTTGGAGGCCACAGGGTTGTAAATCAGAGGCAGAATTCCGTCCGCAGTCTGTACAACATCCAGACCACTGTTGTTGTTGGGGAGATCGGTCGGGTAGGCGCAGCCCCAGGTTTTTCCGAAGTCGGTGCTGTCAGCGCGGTAGATTTTGCCAAAGCTGGAACGGGCCAGCAGATGAACGTGCCCCGGATGATTCTGCTCCTCCCAGAGTGTGGGCTGAATCAACCCGCCTGCTTTTGCGGGCAATTCAGAAATGGCGTGCGCCGCATGATCCATCCCGTCCAGATGCAGCGGCACATAGTCAGAACGCACCCAGGTGCTCCCGTGGTCTTCCGAACGGTCGAGAAAGAGCATCCAGCGCGACAGATCATCTTCCTCAGACGAAGGCGCAAGCCAGGAGCCATCCGACAACGTGATCATTTTGTTTTTCACCGGGCCGCGTGGCGCAGAATCCCCATCCACGAGTGCAGTCGGCTCAGACCACGTGGCTCCGCAGTCCGAAGAGGTAGTGGTCATGGTATACCAGCAGCGCGGAGAACGCCCTTCCTTATAGAAAAGCCGCAGGAGGCCGTTGTGGTTATCCTGATACAAAACCGGGTTCCAGTGTGCGATGTTGTTATCGGGGGTAATGCAGCACGGCTCGCTCCATCCGCTTGGATTTTTGATCGAAAACCAGATGCAGACATCCGGATTGGATTCGTTGGAGCCGCCAAACCATGCGGCAGCGAAACGGCCGTCAGACATTTTGACAATCGTAGACGCGTGGCAGGCCGGAGTCTCGGCCAGCTCAATCGGATAAATCAGACCTTGTTCAAGCAATTCAACTTGCATTGGAAAACCTCCGCACAAAAAAGTATGGCTATATGATAGCATATTTTGCCCGAAATAACAAGTCTGCACGTGGTACGAACGTGCGGATTCTCCGGTACGAACCTGCGTAAATGACGGCAAATTTCCGTAACAGATCCAGTGATTTTGTTCGCCCATTTTTCGTTTCACAAACGAAAGGGAAGCACGGGAAATTGAGGAAGACATCACACAAACCGGGATCCCAGCAAAAAAACCGTACTTTTTGTCGGAGTCGGCTGAAAAAAGTTGAAAAACATCTTGACAGATTTCTCAAAATTTGGTACAATAGCGAAAAAGCGATTCGTTTGATCGCAGATCGCCCAGTTTAAACGAAGTGGCAGAAAAGGGGTTGAACGCCGATGGAGGCAGATGATATCCGAAGAATTCTGGATGCTGAGAAAAAAGCAGAAGAACGTCAGAGCAATGCTGCCGCTGCAGCCGTGCGAATTCTGGAGGAAGCAGAAGCAGAAGGACAGAAAATATACGATCACCTTGTGAGAGATGCGGAGGCTGCTGCCGCTGAGATTCGGCGAACGGCAGCTGAAGCACAGAAGCAAGCCTCAAAAGCTGCGGCCGAAGCAGCCGCTCAGGATTGCGTGACCATAAAGAATGATGCTGCCCCTCGGCTGGATGTCGCTGCGGCGCTGATCTGCGAAAGGATCGTGAACAGCTGATATGTCAATTGCAGTCATGAAGAAACTGACGCTGGCCGCCCCGGTCGAGAGCTGCGAAGCATTGATTGCCGGTATCATGCGTCTGGGTTGTATCGAGGTTGAATCGTTGCCGTCACGTTCGGAGGAATGCACAGACCTGGTGGCTCAGGGTGCCGTTCGGATTGAAACGGGCGACGTCGATGGAATCCTCGAACAACGCGAAAAAATCGAAGAAGCGGTCGCACTGCTGAACCGCTATGCGCCGCAGAAAACCGGGTTATTTCCCAAAAAGCCGGTTGTCCCCGAACGCTCTCTTTTCAATCAGGACGAATCGGCACGTGCCGTTCGCATGGCTGAAACGCTGCTGCAGGCCGGTGAGCAGATTGATCAACTGGCTGAAGCCCTTCAGACAGCTACCACCAGCGTCGAGCTCCTGACGCCCTGGCAGAACCTGAAAACGCCGGTCGAATTTCGCGGCGGACAGTCCTTTGTCCAGCGCTGCGGCACCGTTCCGGCGCGAACCAATCTCGATCAGCTGCGGGCAGAGCTTGCGGAAAAGGCACCCTGTACAGAGTTCTGGGTCATATCGGAAGACAAAAACGCTCATTATCTCTCCATCCTGACGGCTAAAACCGAAGATCAGGAAGCCCTTCGCGTTCTGCGTGCGCTCTCGTTTCCCGAGCAGTCCTTCAAAGGAATGACCGGGCTGGCTGCTGATGCGTTGTCGGAGGCCACCGCGCGGAAAACGGAGCTGACTCAGCAAAAGCAGGAAGCACTCGACAAGATTACAGCGGCGCAGAAGGAGATCCATTTTCTCCGACAGACGAGCGACGCACTGGCCAATTGCGCAGAGCGCGAACGCATCAAGTCCAATCTGCTCCGCACCGATACCGTCTTTTTCCTTGAAGGCTGGCTACCGGAAGCATCGGAACAGTCGGTTGTGCGATTGCTGGATCAATTCGAAACCTCTTACTCGATAGAAGACCCGGATGAAGAGGACGATGTGCCGGTTCGACTGGATAACAGCAAGCTGGTGCAGCCGTTTGGAGAAATCACGCAGATGTACGGGATGCCTGCGTACCGCTCCTTTGTGGATCCAAACCCCACCATGGCAATTTTCTATTTCCTGGCCTTCGGCATCATGCTTTCCGATGCGGCGTACGGCATCCTGCTGTCCATTGGCTGTCTGTTCCTGCTGAAGAAAATGAAACCGTCCGGCTCCATGCGCAATATGCTGTCGCTCTTTTTCTTTGGCGGTATTTCAACCGTCATTTGGGGTTCGATTTTCGGCAGCTGGTTCGGCAACGCGGTTTCCGTCGTTTCGGCTGGTCTGTTTGGAAAGGAAATCACCCCGCCTACTTTGATTGATCCGATCAACGAACCAATCAAAATGATGGCTCTGTCCTATATTTTCGGCGCGATTCAGGTCATGACCGCGATGTTCTTGGAAGCATATCGGCGCCTGAAACGAAAAGACTGGCAGGGAGCGGTCTTTGGCATCTATTCGTGGTACGTTTTGTTTGTCGGCGTTCTGATGCTCTTCCTGGTCGATTCCCCCATCTCGAAATATGTCGTGATCGTCGGCCTACTGATGGTCATGTATGGCGGTACGCTGAACCGGAAGGGCCTTTCCAAAATTGTCGGCAGCTTCCTGGCACTGTACAATATCACGGGGTATTTCTCCGATATCCTGTCCTATTCGCGCCTCCTGGCGCTGTGCCTCTCCACGGCCGTTGTTGCCAACGTGGTGAATACCATGGGATCTCTGAAGGGCTTCGGCGTCAGCGGTACCATCCTGTTCATCATTGTATTCATCATCGGCCATGTCTTTAACCTCGCATTGAATCTCCTCGGTGCATATGTCCACACGAGCCGACTGCAATACATTGAATACTTCGGCCGATTCTATGAAGGCGGCGGTAGAACGTTCCGCCCGCTGACCCTGTCGACCAAGTATGTCGACGTCGTCAGGGACAACGACTGACGCAAAATTCCATCGGTCAGCTGCAAGATCGATCGCCGCTGACACCCATCCTCAGCGCAATCCGGTACACTCGAATCGACTGCAATCGTTTGTCGTTTTCGGTCGGTTCAACGCACAAATACGGGCGAAATAAACTTGATAATATCAGGGAGGACGAATCACATGGCAGAATTCACAGATTTTTTGAGAGCAATTTTTCAGGGCGGAAACCTTGCACTGGCAGGTGCGGCACTGGCTTTGTTGATGGCCGGTATCGGGTCTGCACGCGGCGTCGGCATCGTCGGCGAAATGTCTGCCGGGGTCGTTTCTGAAGATCCCTCCAAATTTGTCAGAACGCTGATCCTGCAGGCACTGCCTGGCACACAGGGCATTTACGGCCTGATTATCGCATTTATGATCATGATGAAAATCGGTATTTTTGGCGGCGAAGTCGCATTTGAAGCCGTGACCATTGCACAGGGTGCGGCGCTGTTCTTCGCAGCACTGCCCATGGCCTTTGTTGGCTATTTCTCCGCCATTGCACAGGCGAAGGTCGCTGCGGCATCCCTGCAGATCGTTGCAAAATGTCCGGAAGAATCTTCAAAGGGTATGATCTATGCCGGTCTGGTCGAGACCTACGCTGTTTTCGCACTTCTGATTTCGTTCCTGCTTGTTTCCGGCATTCAGGTTGGCTAACCGCTGCGGAAACGGAGGGCAACTATGAACGGAATTGAAAAGCTGATTCAGAAAATTGACGAAAAAGCAGATGCCGTATGCGCTGAACGCCTTTCCGGCGTCGAACAGCAGGCGGAAGCCATTCGAAATGATTACCGCGTCAAGGGTGAGACAGCTGCCGCAAAAATCCTGGAACAGGCCAAAGAGCAAATCCAACAGGATCAGCAGCGCGCGGGCGGAACCGACCAACTCGAACGTTCCAAAAATGTACTGGCCGCGAAGCACGCGATGCTGAACGCCGCATTCGAACGTGCGCGCTGCAAACTGATGAATCAGACTCCGGCTGAAAAGATCAGCTTTGACCTCAAAATCCTGAAAAAAGCCGACTGCTGCGGTGACGAAATTGTTTTTCTGAACCAGAATGACCACGATACCTTCGGCAGAGAAGCGATTACGGCTATGAATCAGGCACTGTCCGCAGCAGGCTTGCCGGCGCAATTGGTGCTGTCGGACGACTGCCGAAGCATCGACGGCGGTTTTGTCCTGCAACGCGGTAGAATTGAAACCGACTGCTCCTATTCCGCACTTCTGACGCAGATGCGGACGGAACTGATCAACGATGTCGCAAAGGTGTTGTTTTCATGAAAAGTGAAAAGATGCCGCTGGACTATCTGGCTGCCTCCGGCGTTGTCCGGATGCGGGAGAACCAGCTTGTGAACGCAGAGCGCCGTGCGCGAATTGAAGCCGCCAAAACGCCGGGGGAGGTCTACCGCATTCTGCAGGAGTGCGGGTACGATATTTCCGAAGTCCGGGTGAATCAAACCGGCGCAGAGGGAATGCGGATTTTTTCCGCGCTCATTTCTCGTGCCCGTGAGGAGCTGTATCGCTTTGCAGACAGCGTCGCGGAAACCCATGCAATCGCTGACTTCTTTCGTGTCAAAATCGACTGCCACAATATCAAAGTCATTCTGAAAGGCAAGGCACTCCAGAAAGAGGACAATACGCTCCTTCTAAACGGTGGAACCCTTGCAAAGGACGTAATTGTCCGGATGCTTTCCGCCGCCTCCAACGAAAAATTGCCGGGCTGCTTTGCGGACGCTGCCACGGAAGCCAGACAGATTTTGGAAAGAAGCATGGACGGCCAACGGGCTGATTTTGTCCTCGATCGCGCCATGCTCGATGAACAGGCGCGGTTGGCCGCGGAGTCCGGGGTGGAATGTCTCTGCTCCTATGCCAAACGGTTGGCCGACAGCGCCAATCTGCGCACGTGTGTCCGATTGCTGCGCGCTGCGGTCGAGCCCGCATCCCTGGCTCCGGCACTGTCTGGACAGGGGAGCGTGGAAGTTCCTAAGCTGATTCATGCCTTGGAGATTGACGCTTTCCTGGATCCTTACAAGGGGACAGCCTTCGAACAGGCCGCACAGATCGGCGCAGATGTCCTGCAGGGCAAAGCTACGACAGCCGCACTGGAAACGGTCTGCGAAGCGGCAGAAACTCAACTGTTTGCAGACAGCAAGTACCTGACGGCTGGGCCGGAATTGCTGATCCAGTACATCGTTCGGAGAGAACAGGAATTCAAAACCCTTCGAATTTTCATGGCCAAAAAGATGCGTGCTTTTGCATGATTGAGAGAAGCAGGAGTGTGTGAACAATGTCATATCAAGCAGCCATCATTGGCGATTCGGATTCTGTTCTCGGCTTCCGCGCCGTTGGATTTGAAGCCGTACCGGCTGAGACGGCCGCAGAAGTGCGAGCCGCATTGAAAAAACTGTCAGACGGTTCATATGCCGTGATTTACATTACGGAACAGGCGGCGAGCCTTGCGATGGACGAGGTTGCCAAATTCCGCGACCGCCTGATACCGGCTGTGATTCTCATTCCGGGAAAAGACGGTTCACTTGGCATCGGGAAAAAAGCCGTTCAACAAAGCATAGAGCGGGCGGTTGGCGCAGATATCATCAGCGGACTGCCAGAATCAAAGAACGAATTATAAGGACGAAAGGTGCGTTCCAAATGGAAATTGGACGAGTCGTAAAAATCGCCGGCCCGCTTGTCGTTGCGGAGGGTATGTCCGGCGCCAATATGTTTGATGTCGTTCACGTTGGGAAGGATCGACTGA
This sequence comes from uncultured Oscillospiraceae bacterium, assembly GCA_964448855.1. Lineage (GTDB taxonomy): Bacteria > Bacillota > Clostridia > Oscillospirales > QAMX01 > QAMX01. Next base: position 70,186 of record CAYUXI010000011.1, read on the forward strand.
TCGGCGAAATTATCGAGATGCGTGGCGATCGCGCTTCCATTCAGGTTTATGAGGAAACTTCCGGCCTGACGCCGGGTGCAGAGGTCTGCTCGACTGGCAAACCGCTTTCGGTTGAGCTGGCTCCGGGGATGCTGGAGCAGATGTTTGACGGTATTCAGCGTCCGCTGGATGTCCTGCGCCGTTTGAGCGGCGATACCATTCAACGCGGCGTAGAGGTCTCCGCACTGGATCGTGCAAAAAAATGGGATTTTCGTCCGCTGGTTCAACCGGGCGCACACGTTACAGCCGGGGATTTCATCGGTGAAGTTCAGGAAACCTCTGTCATTTCTCATAAAATTATGGTTCCCAACGGCGTTGAAGGCGAAATTCTGTCGATTTCTGAGGGCGAATTTACCATCGTCGAACCGGTTGCACGCATTCGCTGTGCAGACGGCACCGAACAGGATTTGAAGATGCTCTCCGATTGGCCGGTGCGCCGGAGCCGCCCCTATCGCGAAAAGCTGCCGCCGGAAGCACCGATGATCACCGGCCAACGCGTCATTGATACGATGTTCCCGCTGGCCAAAGGCGGTGCTGCCGCGATTCCCGGCCCGTTCGGAAGCGGCAAGACGGTCGTTCAGCATCAGCTGGCCAAATGGTCGGACGTGGATATCGTCGTCTACGTCGGCTGCGGTGAGCGCGGCAACGAGATGACCGATGTTCTGCGGGAATTCCCGGAGCTGAAGGATCCAAAAACCGGCGAAAGCCTCATGAAACGAACCGTCCTGATTGCAAATACGTCCGATATGCCCGTTGCTGCCCGTGAAGCATCGATCTATACCGGGATTACCATCGGCGAATATTTCCGCGACATGGGATACGATGTCGCTATCATTGCAGACTCTACCTCCAGATGGGCAGAAGCACTGCGTGAAATGTCCGGACGCCTGGAGGAAATGCCGGGCGAAGAAGGCTATCCGGCTTATCTGACATCCCGTATCGCCCAGTTCTATGAACGGGCTGGCCATGTCGTCTGCATGGGGCAGGATCGCCGCGAAGCCACCTTGAGCGCCATTGGCGCCGTTTCCCCGGCAGGCGGCGACATCTCTGAACCGGTTTCTCAGGCCACCCTTCGAATTGTCAAGGTCTTCTGGGGATTGGATGATCAGCTGGCCTATCGACGCCATTTCCCAGCCATCAACTGGCTAAACAGCTACTCGCTCTACCTGGATCGCGTGATGCCGTGGATGAATTCACACGTCAACCCCAATTTCCGGGACAACCGCGATACGGCAATGCAGCTGCTGCAATTGGAATCCGAACTCGACGAAATCGTCCGACTGGTCGGTGTCGATGCCTTGTCCGCACAGGATCGTCTGACCATGGAAACCGCCCGGATGATTCGTGAAGACTTCCTGCAGCAGAATGCTTTTTCCGATACAGACAGCTATACGTCGCCTGATAAACAGTTTGAGCTGCTCAAATTGATTTTGACCTTCCATACCACCGCATCAGCAGCCGTCCAGAAGGGAGCTGAGATTGATCAGCTGCTGCAGCTGCCCGCCATGGAACAGATTGGCCGGGCGAAAGACATTGGCGAACAGGATTTTGAACGCCGCTATACAGAAATTGCGACATCCATGACACATGACATCCGCTGCCTGATCCCGGATGACGACACTCTGTAACGGTTCTGACGGAAAGGATTGATTGGACGATGATCAAAGAATACAGAACGATCAGTGAAGTCGCAGGGCCGTTAATGCTGGTTCAGAATGTTCAGGGTGCTGCGTATAACGAACTGGCAGAGATTGTTCTGCAAAACGGCGAAAAGCGCCGCTGCAAGGTGCTCGAAGTCGATGGAACCAACGTGCTGGTGCAGCTGTTTGAAAACAGCGCCGGAATCAACCTCGCAGACAGCAAGGTTCGGTTCCTGGGGCATAGTCTTGAAATGCCCGTCTCTGAAGATATGCTGGGGCGTGTCTTTGACGGGATGGGACGCCCGGCCGATGGCGGCCCGGAGCTGCTGGCCGAAAAATACCTGGATATCAACGGCGTGCCGATGAACCCGACGGCTCGAAATTATCCGTCCGAGTTCATTCAGACCGGTATTTCCAGCATTGACGGCCTGAATACGCTGGTTCGCGGCCAAAAACTGCCGATTTTCTCCGGAAGCGGCTTGCCCCATGCGCAACTGGCCGCGCAGATTGCCCGTCAGGCGAAAGTCCTGAATTCGGATGCGAAATTCGCGGTTGTCTTTGCCGCAATCGGAATCACCTTCGAGGAAGCCGATTTCTTCATTTCAGACTTCAAACGCACCGGGGCTTTGAACCGCACGGTTCTCTTTATCAACCTGGCCAATGACCCCGCCATCGAACGAATTGCCACGCCGCGTATGGCGCTCTCTGCGGCCGAATATCTTGCATTTGAGAAGAATATGCACGTTCTTGTCATTATGACGGATATCACAAACTACGCCGAAGCGCTCCGCGAAATCTCCGCAGCACGCAAAGAGGTTCCTGGCCGCCGCGGCTATCCGGGCTACCTGTACACCGACCTCGCTACCATGTATGAACGCGCAGGCCGCCGCATCAGCAGCGATGGCTCAATTACACTGATTCCGATTCTTTCCATGCCGGAGGATGACAAAACGCACCCCATTCCCGACTTGACCGGATATATCACCGAGGGACAGATCATTCTTTCCCGCGAACTGTACCGCAAGAATATCCAGCCGCCCGTTGATGTCCTGCCGTCTCTTTCACGTCTGAAGGACAAGGGCATCGGCGCAGGGAAGACCCGGGAAGATCATGCCAACCAGATGAACCAGATCATTGCCTGCTATGCCCGCGGCAAGGAGTCCAAGGAACTGATGACGATTCTCGGTGAAGCCGCTCTGACGGAAATGGACAAACTCTATGCCAAATTTGCTGACGCCTTTGACAAGCAATACCTGGCGCAGGGCTATGACACCAACCGCTCCATCGAAGAAACGCTGGAGCTCGGCTGGCGACTGCTGGAAATTCTGCCGAAATCAGAGCTGAAACGCATCAAACCGGAGTTGATTGAACGCTACTATCATTCACACTCCACCGATGAGGCAAACGCATAAGATAAACGGAGGCGACAGACTTGGCCGTCATGAATGTGAATCCGACACGGATGCAATTAAAAAAACTGAAGAAAAGTCTGGCAACAGCTGTCAGAGGGCACAAACTGCTCAAAGACAAGAATGATGAACTCATGAAACAGTTCCTGAATATCGTCCGCGACAATCTCCGTCTTCGCGCAGCAGTCGAGGAAAAGATTCAGGCACTGCATGATCATTTTTCGATTGCGTCCGCAGAGATGAGCCCGGAGTACCTGAGTCAGGCACTTCTTCTGCCGAAGCAGACGGTTTCCATTGACGTGACTGAGAAGAATATCATGAGCGTCCGCATCCCGACCTATGACTTTCAAACAACGGAGCCGTCGGAGGGTTCGATTTTTCCATACGGCACAGTCAATACATCCGGCGAATTGGACGATGCGGTGCAGGCCGCCTGTGATCTGCTCCCGGATCTGCTCGCATTGGCTCAGGTCGAAAAAGCGACTTCTATGATGGCTGCGGAGATCGAGCGGACACGTCGGCGCGTTAATGCGCTGGAGCACGTTCTGATTCCGCAGTACCGCGATACCATCCGTTTTATCACCATGAAACTCGATGAGAACGAACGCGGCAATATCACGCGCCTGATGAAGGTCAAGGATATGATGCTCGCGGAAACCCTCTCAAAAGACCAACACTAAAGCATACGCCGCAGGAATCGTACCTGCGGCGTATTTTGATTGAATACAGACGTATCAAATCGGGAAAAATGCGCATGATAATCGTACAGCCAAAAGAAAGGATTGTGACCGCATGAGCCCGAAAGAATTACTCTATATGGAAGATGCCTTGTCGCATGAGCAGATGATGCATCAAAAATGCACCGACCTTGCAAACCGCTTGCAGGATCAGGAATTGAAGACCTTTGTTCTTCAATTGGCGAGCCGTCATCAACAGCACTTTGGCGACCTGTACGGTCTGCTGAAGTAAAAAGGGGAGGAACCAATATGGACGATCAACTGATTATGGAAGACATCCTGACGACCGTGAAAGGTGCCGCTGATCTCTATCTGCATGGGACAATCGAATCGGCCACCGTCAATATCCATCAGGCGTTCGATCAAAAGCTCAATGACACGCTCCAGATGCAGAACGATATCTATACGAAAATGTCTCAACGCGGCTGGTTCCCGCCGCAACAGGCCGAACAGCAGAAAATCGATCAGGCCAGACAAAAGTTTTCAGCCAAATAAGCAAAACGCCCAAAACAGCAAAACATGGCGGTGACGTGGTGTCGCCGCCATGTTTTGCGATGACCAAGCCTTTGAACGCGATCGATCTTTCCAACGGAAGGTCGAGCGTTGCAGTCTCTTTTTAGCATCGCGGCATGACGTTCAAAAGAATGAATTCCGGAAAAGGATGCCACGTGGTTGCGGATTGCAGAAGCTCATCTAAAAAATGGTCAAAAGATATTGCCCAGTGTTGGCCGATCTCGCGCAGCCAGTGAGTTGACTGCGAAGGCGGCGGAAGCAAGCTCCGCTTCCAGTGACTGCAAATCTTCAAACTGCGCACAAATCGTGGCGCTCCCCAGTGAAGACAAAATGGAGTCCAGATAGGAATGATTGAGCGCAATGGCAAAAACGATTTTCCGGTCATTGAACATCGCCGTCAAGGCCTCAAGCCGATCGACACACGCAGAAAACTGCCCACACCTCGCCTGCAGCCGGATATCTGCAATCGCATCTGCGGACTCCTGACAGGTATCGGAAATATACCCCTGAACCGAAATTGCCGCCAGCAGCGTGACCAACAACAGAAATAACGCAATCAGCGTATATCGAAGATTCATAAGTGCTTTCCCCCTATTCATTCCGAATCACACGGACATTGCCATCCGTATCCTGTGCCATGTAAAAAACATCAGCAACGCGGCAAATGTTTCGCTTCTCCAGCTCCTTCATGAGATCAGTCCGACTGCAACCGATTCGCCGCATATTGGCGCGAATCAGATGCCCGTTTGCAATCACGGTGTAGGTGAGTGGGCTTGGCGCACAAGTCGCAATATGCAGATCACGCCGAATCAAAGGCTGATCGCCCTCGTTCAGAATGATGCTCATTTGACCGTTTGTTTCAATGATCCCGAATCGCACGGTCTGGATGCTCGTCACATTCTTCAACCGCAGCTCCTCTGCGATTTCATCGACACTGAGACGCAAACGGCGGATTTCCCGCTGATTCAGTCGTCCGTTTTCAATGATGATACTCGGCTTTCCGCACAGAATCCGTCGAAAAACAGGGCTGGCAATGGAAATGACGGACGTGAGCAGCCCCAATGCCAACAAAACCAAAATCGGCACCAGCCCTGTGGCCAGTGGCTGTGCGGAATCCTGCATGGGAATGGCAGCCAACTCGCTGATCAGAATGGTAATTGCCAATTCGCTGGGCTCCAGCTCGCCGATCTGACGCTTTCCCAACAAACGCATCGCAAAGATGACGATGCCATACAGTAGAATCGTTCGAATCAATGAAATCAGCACAGCGTTCACCTCCATCACACTTTGGTGAATAGTTTGCCCCGTGACGCCTGAAGATATGCCTTCTGCATCGGATGCGGATGACTTGAAAAAAAAGAGAAAAGCGTGTATAATATAGTAGAATTGTTTTCGGTGAAGAAAATGCTGCTGCGGATGCAGAAACCAGATAGGGGAGATATGGCTGCGATGAATGATAAAATGAAAGAGATGCATTTTGACGAGCTGTTTCAGGCAATTCTGCTCTTGAAAACAGAGGACGAGGTTCGCGCTTTTTTTGAGGATATCTGCACGGTGAATGAAATGAAGGCCATGCTGCAGCGTCTTCAGGTTGCCGAAATGCTCGATCGTGGCGCACAGTACAGCCACATTGTCGCGACAACCGGCGCTTCGACTGCAACCATCAGCCGTGTCAATCGCTGCCTGCAATACGGCTCCGACGGATATCATCTGGTTCTCGATCGACTCCGGCAACAGGAAGAGGCATAAGGAAATGGCAAATTATTCTGTCATGGCTCCGTTCTATGACTCCTTTACGGACGATGTGCCGTATCAGGCCTGGGCGGATTATTTACAGCAGCTCTTTCAGAAATTCAATGCTTCGCCCTCCATCATTCTCGATCTGGCCTGCGGTACCGGTTCCTTGACGAAAATTCTGGCCGAAGCCGGCTACGACATGATCGGAACGGACGGGTCGCCCGATATGCTGGCGGAAGCGTCCGCGAAAACCGTTCACCTCGAACAGAGGCCGCTGTTTCTCTGCCAACGCATGGAAAAGCTCGATCTGTACGGGACGGTCGACGCCGTCGTCTGCGCATTGGATAGCATCAACTACCTGACCACACAGGCGGCGCTGGAAGCCGCTTTTCAGCGCGTCGGGCTCTTTTTGAATGACAATGGGCTGTTTATTTTCGACGTCAATACGGACGCAAAATTCCGCGCCATCGATATGCAGGCCTTTGTCCGGGAATCGGAGCAGTGCTTTTGCGTCTGGCAGGCCGATTATGACGCGCCTCAGCGCCTGATGAATTATTATCTAGATTTCTTCATGGCCAATCCAGGCGATACGTATACAAGAGGCACTGAACACCATGTGGAACGCGCTCATACGCTTCAGGAGCTGCAAACGGCACTGGAAAAGGGTCAGATGCAGCTGGAAGCCGTCTGTGGCGAATTGACGTTATCAGCACCGGCACCGGATGCCGATCGGGTGTTTCTGGTTGCTCGACGTCGCCCACGCACAGAAAAATGTCCAAAACAGGAGGAAACACGATGAGTGATCATATCATTCACGCAATCAGCGGAGACGGAATGGTTCGTATTTCCGTTGCAGATATGCGGGACGCGGTCGAACAGGCGCGTCAATACCATCTACTAACGCCAACCACCACGGCTGTTTTAGGCCGACTGCTCATTGGTGCATCCATCATGGGCTCGGATTTGAAGGACGAGCAGTTCTCTGTCACTCTGCGCCTTTCCGGCGACGGTCCGTGTGGCACGGTCATTGCCGTCGCTGACGGGGACGGCTATTGCCGCGGCTGCATCCAGCACGCCGATGTGGAACTGCCGCTCAACGAAAAGGGCAAGCTCGATGTCGGCGGCGCAGTCGGTGCCGGTACCTTGACGGTCATTCGCGATTTGAAAATGAAAGAACCGTACGTCGGCATGATCGATCTTGTATCCGGCGAAATCGCGGAGGATTTGACGGAGTACCTGTATACCAGCGAACAGCAGCCGGGTGTCTGCGCCTTGGGTGTCCTCGTCGATCGAGACTGCTCCGTCCGTGCAGCAGGTGGCTTGATTCTGTCGCTGATGCCCGGTGCGGATGATGCGGTCATTTCCCGCGTCGAACGGGATATCGCGGAATTGCCGCCGGTCACACAAATGCTCGACTCCGGGATGTCCGCAGAGGATATCGCACGCGCTGCTCTGAAAAGCGATTTCGGCAGCATTGTTCAGACCAACCCCACCGGATATCGCTGCCATTGCTCGGAAGAACACGTTCGGGAAATGCTGATCAGCCTTGGCCGCGAAGAGCTGGAACGTTTGAAAGATGAAGGGGAATCGGTTGAGGTGGTCTGCCATTTCTGCGACAAAAAATATCAGATTCCCGTCGCAGAAGTGCTGGCATCTGTCCAAAATTGACAGCAGGGGATGGGGCAAATTTTCCAGAAAAAAATTTCGTTTTTTTTTGGAAAAGGGGCTTGACAATCAAAGGGGAAAGTAGTATAATATACTACGTTGCTTGTGCTTGAGTCGCTAAGCGCTAGGCTTCAAATTGCGGGGGTATAGCTCAGCTGGTTAGAGCACTTGCCTTACAAGCAAGGGGTCACAGGTTCGAGTCCTGTTGTCCCCACCACTTGCCCCATCCCATTCATTTGGCCCGGTAGTTCAGTTGGTTTAGAACGCTAGCCTGTCACGCTAGAGGTCGAGGGTTCGAGCCCCTTCCGGGTCG
>CAYUXI010000012.1:0-76691 GCA_964448855.1 uncultured Oscillospiraceae bacterium
GGCGGCGCAGGTACTCCGTCTTATACGCCATCGGATCCTCCGGCGTACCGCCACGCTTTTCCACCTCTTCCGCCAGGCGGATGCATTGATATATGGTTTGTTTGCCGGTCAACAGATCGACAAATTCCGTCACGCAGGCTTCCACCGCCTGCGGATCCTCGGTTTTGCCCACCGGCGTTTTGAAGATTTCCTCGCAGAAATAGGGAATCATGACCTTCTGCCAGCCCTCACGGATCAGCGAAAGCGTTCCGTCAAAGTCGAACAGAGCGAACTGGAAGACGCGGCCGGGAACCGGCGGGAAGATCACTTCCATGCCCCAGGCATCCTTCAGCTGTTCGGCCAGCGACGCCGTGACGGCGTGAGCGCCAACGCGATGCAGGTCGCGAACGCTCTGTGCATTCGAAGCAGCAAAGCAGACGGCGCAGTCGCAGAGCGGGAGCAGGCGGTCGTCGTCGCCGCCTAAGAAGCCGATGACCTGCAGGCCGTTGGCCTTTGCGGATTCCGCCATGCTGACAGTCGAGTCACACGCGCCGTTGTCCGCAAAGATGCACAGGACGTCGCCGCGATGCGCCGCGGCCTTCAGCGTATTCATGCGCGCATCCGGGCAGGCGGGCAGGCAGACCGACGCAACGCCCGCACGGCCGAGCACGGCGCACTGGTGCAGCAGGCCCTCCGTCATGTCCGCAGCGGCGCTGCCAGCTGTCCATACCGTGGCACCGCGCTGATACGCCGCCAGCAGCAGCTCCGTCATGCCGGCCAGCGCCTGTTCTGTCGATTCCGTCCATGCGGCCTGAAGGTCGCGCCAATAGTTTTTGATCTCGCCGGTTGCGGCGTTGGATATACTCATGTGTGAATGCAGTCTCCTTTGATTCCGGATTTTTCGGAGACTGTTTCATTCAGGAAATCAGGCTCCACAAAAAGGCGCAGTTTTTTTGCACCGAAAACATTATACCATACAGGGCGTGTTTTTTCCAGCTGAAACGAAAAATATTTTTCGGCGCATCTTGCTTTTCAGGGCGCAAACAGGTATAATCATATTGTATACAGATGTGAGCGATTCACGCTGTCACTCTTTACTGAATCTGGAGGATTCCCATTTATGGACAATCAGATGATTTACGGCATTCAGGATGCCCTGCGCAGCAAAATCCGCGTGGCATTCTGCCCGGCGACCGACCTGGTTTACGCCACTGCCAACCATACGGGCGAAGCTCAGTATGAGCTCACCAGCGACTGGCAGCCTGTTATGAAAGATACCGTTCTTTCGTCCGGCACCGTCTTTATCAAAGGCTCTGTTTCCATCCCCGAAAACTTGGCTGCAAACGAAGAGTATGAAGATTATCTCTGTGTTTCCATCCCTGAACGGGAAGGGCAGGTCATCATCAACGGTGAGCATTACCAGGGACATGACCGCAACCGCACCCGCATTCCGCTGCGCGCTGAATGGGCCGGCCAGACGCTCTCGCTGGAAATTCTGAGCTTTGGCCACGAACGCGGCTTCATCGACGCCATCGGCGTGGAGCGGGTGGACAAGGTTGTTGAAAACTACTACTATTCCTACAAGATTGCCGTTGATTTCCACATGATGGAGGATCGCGACCGTCAGCTGGAAAACACACACATCCGTGTGCGTGTGAATCAGGCGATTGAGGATTCCATCCGGGATCTGGACGTGGATGCCTCCGGTGAAGCGCTGCACGCGTCTGTTCGCAAGGCCGCTTACGTTCTGAAAACGGAGCTGGCCGCCATTGATGACGGCGACGTCCGCGGCTGGGTGAATTTCATCGGCCACACGCACATCGACGTCGCATGGCTCTGGCAGTTCAAGGATACCGTCCGCAAATGCGGTCACACCTTCCCGAACGTCCTCCGTCTGATGGATGAATTCCCGGATTTCACGTTCTCCTGCAGCCAGCTGCAGCTGATGGACTACACCAAGAAGTATTATCCGGAGGTCTATGCGCAGATCAAGGAGCGCGTTAAGGAAGGCCGCTGGGAGATCGTCGGACCGATGTGGGTCGAATCCGACTGCAACGTTGTCAGCGGTGAATCGCTCGTCCGTCAGGTGCTGTACGGCGTCCGCTTCTCAGAGGAGGAGTTCGGAACGCGCAGCCGCGTTGCATGGCTGCCGGACACCTTCGGCTTCCAGGCCAATATGCCGCAGATTCTGAAAAAGAGCGGCACCGACTATTTCTACACCTACAAGCTGCACTGGCAGCATCAGAACCGCTTCCCGTACGGTATGTGCCGCTGGCAGGGTCTGGATGGCAGTGAAGTGGTCGCTTCGATTGCCAACAACCCGGGCTGCTACAACGGCGATCCGACGCCCTCGGAGCTGCGCGTGGCAAAAGACCGAAACCTGCAGAACGGCCAGTTCGACGATGTCATCTTCCCGTATGGCTTTGGGGATGGCGGCGGCGGCCCGACCCGTGACATGATCGAATCCGCGCGGCGTCTGGCCGATTTCCCGGGTCTGCCGAGAACGCGGATGGAGCGCGCCGACAGCTATTTTGAACGTCTGAACGAAAGACGCGAGGAGCTGCCGATCTGGTTCGGCGAGCTGTACATTGAAACACACCGCGGTACCATGACCTCCGAAGGCAAAAACAAGCGTGCCAACCGCATGGCGGAGATCATGTACCAGAATGCCGAAAAGCTCGGCGTGTATGCGGAGCTGCTCGGCCTGAAGCCCGACTGGTCGCTGCTGCATGAGGGCTGGAAGGAAATCCTGCTGCTTCAGTTCCACGATGTCCTGCCGGGCAGCTCGATTCATGCCGTCTATGCCGAGGACTGCGTCGAGGGCTATGCCAAGGTCTTTGACCTGCTGCACCGGTTCCACGAAGCGCTGACCGCTTCTGCCGGTCACGGCGCGTATGCCGCGTGCAACTTCCTCTCCTGGACGCGGGACGCCATCTGCGAATTCACCTGCGCCGCCGATTCCATTCAGGACGGGGAAACGCTGCTGGATGACTGCGGTCAGGCCGTTCCCTGCGTGATCAGCGAGGCAGACAACAACCAGAAGCGCGTCGTGTTCGAAGCGAAGGCACTCCCGCCGTTCGGCATGAAGCTCTTCACCTTCGGCAAGGCCGAACCGGCCAAGGGCTCCTGCGCCGTTGTCACAGAGGCTGACGGTGCCATCACGCTGGAAACCGCGCAGAACATCGTCACCGTGACGCCGCTCGGCCTCGTTTCCCGTATTTTCGACAAGCAGGCCAACCGTGAAGCGCTGCGCGCCCCGGCGAACGACATTCGCCTCTTCCGCGACGGCCCGCAGGGTGAGGATGCGTGGAACCTCTACGACATTTACAAGAACCGTCCGGTCGACTGCGATTGGAACGTCACGCTGAAGCTGACCGAAAACAGCCCGTTCCGTGCCGTCGTCCATGTGGACAAGGAAATTGAAAACTGCTCGATTTCGCAGGACATCATCGTCTATGCGAACTCCCCGGTCATCGACTTCAAAACAACGATCGACTGGAAGATCCGCCACACCATCATGCGCGTTTACTTCCCGACCAACGTCCGCAGCCAGTCGGTTGCCTGCGAAGTCGGCTTCGGTACCTTCATGCGGCCGACCATCGCCAACACGTCGTTTGACCACTCCCGCTTTGAGGTCTGTGCGCACAAGTTTGTTGACCTCTCCGAAGGCGATTACGGTGTGTCTGTCCTGAATGACTGCAAATATGCACACGACTGCGTTGACAACACGATCGGGATTTCCCTGCTCCGCGGCACCACGCATCCGGATGAGCTGGCCGACTACGGCGTTCACGAGATCAATTACGCCATTTACCCGCACACCGGCGACTGGCGCACGGCGCATTCCGCCCGCAGAGGTCACGAATTCAACAACGCGGTGCAGGTGCTGCCGATGAACGTAGATACAGCCAAAGCGCTGAACAATCAGGCGTTCCTCACGGTTGACAATGACAACATCATTGTCGATACGGTGAAGCGCGCCGAGGATGGCTGCGGCGTGATCGTGCGTCTCTACGAATGCCACGGCAACCGCGGGAATGCTTCGCTGTCGTTCCTCCGCACCCTGCGATCTGCCTTTGAAGTGGATCTGGTGGAAGAGAATCCGGCTCCGGCCGATTTCGACGGTTCCACGCTCCGCTTCAGCTTCACGCCTTACGAAATCAAAACGTTCCGGATTTCCTTCTAACCTGCAACGTTCCCTTTCACGGCGGCACGGATCCCCACGGACGGTTGAAGCCCTCCGTGGGATCCGCGCCCCTGTACCATTTTTATTCTTTCAGGAGGTCATTTCATGTCAGAAAACATTAAAATCGGGATTCAAATGTACACACTCCGCGAATTTGGCGACAAGGATCTGCCCGGCACGCTCGAAGGTGTCAAGCGCCTCGGCTATGATGCGGTGGAATTCGCCGGTTACAACGGAATCGCAGCGGATGAGCTGAAGCGCATCTGCGCTGAGCTGGGTCTGGACATCATCTCCACCCACTATTCGCTGGACAACTTCGAAAACTCCGTGGAGGATGCGGTTGCGTATCACCAGGCGCTGGGTCTGCCGTTTGTCGCCATTCCCTGGATGGCAGCCGAACGTTGCCCGGGCGGTGAGCAGTACGAGGCGACTCGGCAGCTGATTGAGAAATCCGCCGCTGCGCTGAAGGCTGTCGGCATTCAGATGCTGTACCACAACCATGATTTCGAATTCAACGCGCTGGAAGACGGCACGCTGCCTATCGACAAGCTGTATCAGGATATCCCCGATCTGATGCCGGAATTTGACACCTGCTGGGTCAAATATGCCGGATATGACCCGGTCAAATACATCAACGCCTACAAAGGCCGGACGCCGGTGATTCACCTGAAGGACTTTGTCGGCCACAAGAACGAAAAGCCGGCCTATGCGCTGATCGACAAAGACGGCAAAGCCGTTGCAGCCGAGGAAGCCGAGGTCAAGACGTTTGCATTCCGTCCGGTCGGCCAGGGCATTCAGGATATCCCCGCCATCATTCGTGCCGGTGTGGCCTCCGGCTGCGGCGCATTCATCGTGGAGCAGGACGACTGCTACGGCGATGCATGGGGTGCTGCCGAACAGAGCCTGCATTATCTGCGCAGCATCGGTCTGTAAGCACGGAGGGTTGGCTGTATGAAGCATTTCAACATCGGTATCATGTTGGAATCTCTGCGTCTGGACTTTGACCGGAGCCTCGATCAGGCCGTTGAAATCGGCGCAGACGGGTTTCAGATGTGGTTCTGCTCTCCGGATCCCATGCCCCGCGACGAATTTCTGCACAAGCGCTCCGCCATTGAAGCGCACCACCTGACCGTTTCCGCTGTCTGCGGCGACATCGGTGCCTTTACGGATGCGGATGCCAACGTGCAGCGCATCCGCCAAATGGAGAACATCTTCAACTTCGCCTATGAAATCGGAACGCGTGTTGTCACCGGGCACATCGGTACGATTCCGGAGGACAAGGATGCACCGGCGTATCGGGCGCTGTACCAGTCCATGCTGGTTCTGGGCAAGATGGCGAAGGAGCGGAATCTGACCTTTGCGACTGAGACCGGTCCGGAATCCACCGCGCTGATGCGTTCCTTCCTGGATGAGCTGGACGGCGGCATCGGCGTCAACTTCGACCCCGCCAATCTCGTGATGGGCGGCTTCTCGAAGAACGGTGCCGACAGTGTCGAGATCATTGCGCCGTATATTGCCCATACGCACGCAAAGGACGGCGTCCGTCTGGCTGACGGCTCCTGTTCGGAGGTGGCACTTGGGCAGGGCGGCGTTGATTTCCCGCTCTGGATGAAAACGCTCTGGCACTGCGGATATCGCGGCTTCCTGACGATTGAGCGCGAATGCGGTGATCGTCCGGTGGAGGACTGCACAGAGGCGCTCCGTTTCCTGCGTGAAACCGATCTGGCGCTTGACATCTGAACCCTATCATTTTGCTGAGACAGAGGTATTTATGAAAGAATACGTTTTACCGCGAGACTGGGAGAACCCGGAAAAGCTCTCCTTCAACCGCCTTCCTGCACGGGCGTATTATATTCCGTTTCACGATATTGCTTCTGCCAAATCCGGTGAGCGCGGCGCTTCGGACTACTATCGGAACCTCAACGGTCGTTGGGCATTCCGCTGGTTCCGCCGTCCGGAGCACGTGGATGCTTCCTATTTGGCAGAGGATTCCGATCTGAGCGGTTGGGATACACAGGATGTCCCCTCCTGCTGGCAGATGTCCGGGAAATACGATGTTCCGGTGTATACGAACGTCGATTACCCGATTCCCGTCGATATTCCCTTTGTTCCGAACGAGAACCCGACCGGCGTATATGCACGGGATTTCGTCCTGCCGGAATCCTTTGCGTCCCGCCGGACGCACATCCGGTTTGAGGGCGTCGATTCGGTTTTCTACGTATATGTCAACGGGCACAAGGCCGGTTATTCGCAGGGCGCACACCTGCCGAGCGAATTCGACATCACGGACTACCTGCACGCCGGGAAAAACCGCTTGACCGTCATGGTCATCAAATACAGCGACGGCACCTACCTGGAGGATCAGGATATGTGGCGTCTGTCCGGGCTCTGGCGTGACTGCTATCTGCTCTCCCGTGTCGAAAAATCGCTTTGGGATGTGAAGATCACCGCCGATTACAACGCAGACGACGGCAGCGGCTTTTTGAAGGTGGAGCCCTCCTTCCTGCCCAATGTGGACGGCTCCGACTGCACGATGCTGATGACGCTGTACAGTCCCCGCGGCGAGGATATCACCTCGCAGGTTTCCAAGGGCACTGCTCCGATTGAATTCCATCTGGACAACGTGCTGTCCTGGAACAACGAGCAGCCACGGCTGTATCAGCTGATCGTCGAGGTCAGCTGTCACGACATTGTGGATGAGGTGTTCTCGTTCCAGGTCGGCTTCCGCACCGTTCGCATTGAGAACGGCATTTTCACCGTGAACGGCGTTCCGGTGAAAATTCGCGGCGTGAACCGACACGACACGAATCCGGACAGCGGGCACACTGTCAGTCTGGACGATATGTACCGCGATCTTCTGGAGATGCGCCGCCACAACATCACGGCGATTCGCACCTCCCACTACATCAACGATCCGCGGTTTTTGGATCTCTGCGATCGGCTCGGCTTTTTTGTCATCGACGAATGCGACATCGAGTCGCACGGCTGCTATGTGTACCGCGGCGAAAACGAGAAGCTGAACACGTCCAGTCGGCCGGACTACAAAATGGCCTATCTGAACCGCTGCGCCAGAATGTATCACCGCGACAAGAACCATCCGTGTGTCGTTGTCTGGTCGCTCGGCAACGAGTCCCAGTTCGGCGAAAACCACGTAGCCATGGCGGACTACCTGCACGAAAACGACACGCGTCCGGTTCACTACGAAGGTGGATACGATGCGTTGTGTCTGGATATTGTCAGCCGGATGTACACCAGCTACGAGGAAATCGGCGAGATGTGTATGCGCCATGCCGGTCGTCCGTTCTTCCTCTGCGAATATTCGCACGCCATGGGCAACTCCAACGGTGATATCGAAGACTACGTCAACGCCTTCTATACGTATCCGGAATCCATGGGCGGCTGCATCTGGGAGTGGGCGGATCACGGCATTCGGCAGTACGACGAGAACGGTCGTCCGTACTTCGTCTACGGCGGCGACTTCGGCGATCAGCCGAACGACGGCAACTTCTGCGTAGACGGTCTGGTCACGCCGGATCGTGAGGCCAAGAGTGGGCTTTTGGAGGTCAAGAAGGCGTATGAGCCGGTGAAGGCCATCGCTGTGCGTCTGAACAAAGGGCGCATCGCCATCAAGAACTACCGGTTTTTCAACACGCTGGACGATATCGACGCGTTCTGGCGAATCACCCGGAACGGCGTTCTGGTGCAGCAGGGTGCATTTGGTACACTGGCCAGCATCGGCCCGCAGCAGACCCGCTATTTTGACGTCTGCTATCAGATGCCTGCGGAGGACGACCCGGCGGAATACCATTTCACCGTCTCCTTCGTTTTGAACCGCGATACCTGGTTTGAGAAAAAGGGCTATGAGATTTCCTTCTCGCAATTCCTGCTCTCGCCGCGTCACACCGCACCGGTGCGGAAGCCCCGTCTGCCGGATGCTCCGCTGACGCTGAACGATGAGGGCTCCGACATTGTCATCTCCGGTGCGGCCTTCTCCTATGCATTTTCCAAGGACAACGGCTTGCCGGTTTCCATTCAGTTCCACGGCACCGAGCTGCTCGCCAGTGGCTTTGAGTTCCGGCTGAACCGTGCCTGGATTGACAACGACCGGCAGGACTATCAGAAATGGGAGCGCGAACGGTTCCCGGTGATTCAGTCGCGTCTGGCCAGTCTGGTGCTGGCGGATGCCAACGATCAGCAGGTGCGGCTGGAAGCCTCCTATGTGCTGGCCGGTTATTCGGTTTTGCCGGTTTGCGCCGTTCAGGGCGTCTGGACGATCAACGCGGACGGCTTCCTCTCCTGCTCGCTGTCTGTCCGTCAGACACGCGACGAGGCCGTCAATCTGCCGCGCTTCGGTCTGGAATGTATGCTGGCGGAAGGCATGGAGCAGGTGGAGTGGTTCGGCAGAGGGCCGAGCGAAAGCTACGTTGACAAGCGTCTGGCTGCCCGGTTTGGCCGGTATCACGCCCGCGTGACCGATCTGACCACGCATTACATTTTCCCGCAGGAGAACGGCAGCCATGTCGAAACGCGGTTTGCCGGGCTGACAGACCGGCGCGGTCTGGGTCTGGCCATTCTCGGTGAGCCGGAGTTCTCCTTCTCCGCGCACCATTATTCCACGGCGGATTTCCACAACGCCAGACACGATCACGAGCTGGTCGCTCGCAAGGAAACGGTTCTGAATATCGATTACCGTCAGCACGGCATCGGTACGGCGTCCTGTGGCCCGTATGTCGCTGAGAAATACCGGTTCAACGAGCGCGAATTCCAGTTCGCATTCCGTCTGAAGCCGTATTTCCGCGAAGATACGTCGCTGGATGCGCTCTATTGAGCCTTATGACATCAAAATGCCCCGGAATGACCTTGGTCATTCCGGGGCATTGCTTTGATTGAGAGCTATGATCGCGATGGCCAGCTGTGGAGATCCTTGACGCATTCATGGAGCCGGACAAAGCTCTCATGGCGGGAGGCTGCGATTTTGCCTTCCGCGACAGCCTGACGAATCGCGCAGCCGTCATCGCGGACGTGGGAGCAGTCGGAATACCGGCACTGACCCAGATAGTCGGCGAATTCAGGGAAGCAATACGGCAGGCGCGCCGCATCGGTCATCTCCATCTCGACGGCATCAAAGCTGGAGTAGCCGGGCGTATCTGCGAGATAGCCGCCGCATTCCGTGGCGACGAGCTCCACATGGCGTGTCGTCTGTTTGCCGCGGCCAATCCGTTCGCTCAGGTCGCCGGTTCGCGCACCGAAATCGGGGTACAGGCGGTTCATGATGCTGGATTTGCCGACACCGGAATTCCCTGTCAGGACGCAGAACGCGCCGCGGAGACACTCGCGCAGTGCGTCGAAGCCGGAGCCGTCAGCTGCGCTCAGTGGGAGCACCCGATAGCCGAGCGATGTATACAGCTCGATCAGCGCTTTGCCGTCAGACAGGTCGGTCTTATTCACGCAGATCAGCGCTTCCATCTGTTTGAAGGCGGCCAGCGCCGTCAGGGAGTCGATCATGAGACGGCTGGTCACCGGCGGCGCTTCCGAGACGACGAGAATCAGCCGGTCAACGTTGGCCACCGGCGGCCGCACCAGAGAATTGCGGCGCGGCAGAATCTCCGTCAGGACGCCCACGCCGTCTGCACGCGGTTCGAACAGGACTTCGTCACCGGCCAGCGGTGCCATGCCCGTTTTGCGAAAGCGGCCACGCGGTCTGCACGGGCAATCCGGTGCGCCGTCAGCGGGGCGAACGGTATACAAGGTGCTTGCGGTTTTGATGATTTTTCCCTGCGGCATGGCGCCCCGCCTTTCTGTGTGTTATGAAATGGAGATGGTTTCCGATTTGTAGAGCGACGTATCAATATAGGCATCAACGCGAACCGACCCGGTGCCATACAGGCGCAGCGTGATCGAGCCGGTCGTTTTTTCAACGGTTTCGCTGTATTGAATGACGTCATCTACGTAAATTTCCAGCAGGAACTGATCCGGATAGTCAACACCCTGTGGCAGCAGCAGTGTCCAGTCCACGGAGCGTTCCACCACCGGCGGCGTTGTCGCGGTGGAGGACGGATCCGGCACGGAATCGGTCGGGGTGGACGATTCCGGCGGGGTGGTCGGCTCATCGGTTGCAGGCGGTGACGTCTCCGGCGCACGGCTCAGCACGAGGTTGATGGTCATGCCACGCGGTACCGGGACATCCTGCTGCACGCTCTGGTCAATCACGCAGCCTGTGGGGTAATCCTCGCTGATCGAGTATTCGACGGTTCCGACATTGAGTCCGACGCCCAGCAGCGTGCTGCGCGCCTGTTCCTCCGTCTGACCCAGCAGGTTCGGCATCGGCAGTGTATCCGACTCTGTGCCCTGGCTGATGACGAAGCGGATGACCTGCCCTTCGGTGATTGTTTGACCGGCAATGGGGTCGGTGCGGATGATTTTGTTGGCCTGAACCGTATCGCTCGGTTCAAAGTCATACACAACGCTGACGGTTTTCTCCATCAGGGCGCGGAGGTCGTTGTTGGCCTCGGTGTAGCTCCAGTTGATATAATTCGGCATTTCTGCGCTTCGTTTGCCCTTGCTCAGCGTCAATTCGATGGTGGAGCCTTCCTTGACGATTTTGCCGACGGGCTGGTTCTGATCGATGATGACGCCTTCCTCATAGGTGGAGTCGTATTTTTCCTCTTTGACCACCAGCTCGAACGAAAGGGTCGAGTCGCCGGAGACGTCCAGGTAGGTTCGGCCGATGAGCTTCGGAACCGGAATTTCGCGGGTGCCGGTTTCCGGGCTGAGGATATTGATCCAGATGGCAGCGACAACGGCCGCAACCACCAGCACGCTCAGGACGGCTGCGACAATCGGCATCACGTTGATGGGTTTGCGCTTTTCCGGTTCGGCTGCGGCGGGTGCAATCCGGTTCGGCTGCGGTTTGACCGGCGGTTCCGGTGTCGGCTCTGACACCGGCGTGAAGCGTTTGGTATCGCCGTCATCGTCATACAGCTGTCTGGCGAAGGCGGGCATAAAATGCTCCGGATCCTGCCGATAGGCTTCCAGATCGTCCATCATTTCGGAGGCTGTGGCGTACCGGGTATCCAGCGACGCGGACATGGCATGGAGCGTAATCGCCTGGAGGGCCTCCGGGATGTCCGGATTGATCTCCCTGGGCGGACGCGGTGCGGAGCGGATATGCTGCATGGCGACGACGACCGCCGTATCGCCCTGATAGGGCAGCTGCCCCGTCAGCATTTCATAGAGCATGACACCGACGGAATAGAGGTCGGCGCGGCCATCCGTCTCGCCGCATCGTGCCTGCTCCGGCGCAATGTAGTGAACCGAGCCGAACGCGTTGGCCTGGTTGGTGGTCATGTCCTTGCTGTCGAAAATGCGGGCAATGCCAAAATCAGTGACCTTCGCCGTACCGTCGCGCAAAATCATGATATTCTGCGGTTTGATATCGCGATGGACGATTTTTTTCGCATGGGCGTGTTCCAGACCCTTCAAAATCTGGAGCGTGAAATGCAGTGCTTCCTTGACCGACAGAACGCCGCGCTGTGTCATATACTGCTTCAGCGTGATGCCATCGATCAGCTCCATGACAAAATATTCCGCCGCATCGCTGGCAGAGACGTCAAAGACGTTGATGATATTCGGGTGATTCAGCCGTGCAACCGCTTCGCTTTCCGCATGGAAGCGGCGGCGCAAATCCATATCGCCGCGCAGCTCCGGCTTCAGCAGTTTGACCGCGACCATTCGATTTAATTTCAGATCCTGCGCCTTATAGACGATGGCCATACCACCCGTTCCGATCACCTCAATGATCTCATAGCGGCCATCCAGGACTTTTCCGATAATGCTATCCATATATGACGTATTCACACGCGGAGTGTCTGTTCCGGCGTATATCCTCTCTTTGCGTTTTCTTTGAGCAGGCTGTCTGCGCTCAGACGGCGAGCAATACCACGGTAATGTTATCCGGGCCGCCCCGTTCGTTGGCCAACTGAATCAGTCGGTGCGGGCAATTCGCCAGATCCGGGTTTGCATGGAGTTCAAACAGAATCTCCTCGTCCAGAACCATATTGGAGAGGCCGTCCGAGCAGAGCAGAATCATGTCCCCCGGTTCGACCCGTCGCGAAAAGAATTCCGGCTCCACCTCCGGTTCTGTCCCTACGGCGCGTGTGATGTAGTTTTTGGCCGGGTGACTGCGCGCCTGTTCCGGCGTCAGCTCACCGCGGCGAATCATTTCCTGTGCGACGGAGTGATCGCAGGTCACCTGGGTGATGCCGTTCTTTGTGATGTGGTAGGCACGGCTGTCACCGACGTTCAAAAAGCAGGCGTCGGAGCCGTCGATCATGACGGCGACCATGGTGGAGCCCATCCCGGCGCAGTCAATATCCTCATTGGAGCGTTCAAAGGTCAGGCGGTTGGCCTCAACAAGGGCATCGCCCATGATGCCGCGCATATAGGGAACCGTCATGCCCGGCTTTTGCCGTTTCCGAACTTCTGCCGCAAACAGGTGAATGGACATATCGCTGGCGACATTGCCGGATTTTGCACCGCCCATGCCGTCGCACACCACCAGAAACGCCTGTCGGTCGTCATGGCGGACGTCCATGAAATAGTTGTCCTGATTATCTTTCCGGCGTCTGCCTTTGTCTGTTGCGCCGACTGCCATCATATGGTACCGCCCCCATCTAAGGTCTGCATTCGTTTTCGCTGGAATCTATTGTATCATCATTCTGTGAATTTTGCAACAACGGCATGGTCGAACGGCGCAATTGGCCACAAGCGCCGTCAATATCAGCGCCCAGTCTCCGTCGAACCGTCACATGGAGCCCCTTGGCTTCCAGATCGGCCACGAAGCGCTGCAGCCGCTGCTCCGCCGTCGCTTTGAACTTCGTTTCACGGACTTCGTTCAGGCGAATCAGGTTCAGGTGGGCACCGGTTCCGCGCAGCAGTGCGGCCAGCTCCCGCACTTCCCTCGCGGAGTCATTCACGCCGGCCATGACGGCATATTCATAGGAGACGCGCCGTCCCGTCGTTTTCTGATAGGCTGTGGCGGCGTTGACCAGTTCGGCAATCGGGTACTTCCGATTGACCGGCATCAGCTGATCCCGCGCTTCGTCACGCGTTGCGTGGAGGGAGACAGACAGCGTGATGGCAAGGTGTCGTTCCGCCAACCGTTCAATCTGTGGCACGAGGCCGCTTGTGGACAGTGAAATGTGGCGCTGGCCGATGCAGAATCCGTCCTTTTCGCCGACCAGCTCAATGAAATCGACGGATGCATCAAGGTTATCGAGCGGTTCGCCCGTCCCCATCATGACGATGCCGTCCACGCGTTCGCCGCTGTCCCGTGTGGCGGCAGCGACCTCCATCAGCATTTCACCGGCTGTCAGGCTGCGGACAAAGCCGTCCAGGCCGGAGGCGCAGAACGCGCAGTGCATTTTGCAGCCGACCTGTGTCGAAATGCAGAGCGTATTGCCGTGCTTATACTTCATCAGCACGCTTTCCACGCAGTTGCCGTCCGCCATGCGAAAGAGATATTTGATTGTCCCATCCAGAGCCGATTGCTGCCGACGGACAATCTGAATCGTCGGCACTGTGCAGCGCTCCGCCAGGCGCTGTCGGTCTGCGCGGGAAAGCTCCGTAAAATCGTCCAGGCTTTCCCAGGTATGGCGGTGCAGGCGCAGAAAGACCTGCTTTGCGCGATAGGCGGCAAAGCCCATTTCCTTCAGCAGTTGTTCCAGTTCATCCAGCCGCATGGACAGCAGATCCAGCCGGTCGGTTGACGGCAGAGTTACCAGCATATCATTCCTCAGTTCCGCGCTTTACGCGCCAAAGCAATCGCCCGGTTGAACGGCGCGGCCATTGATGAAGTCCGCCGCGGACATGGCGCGTTTTCCTTCGGGCGCAAGCGCTTTCAATGTCAACACGTGCCCGTCGCCGCACCGGACGTCGATTCCCTGTTTGCTGCAGGCGACGACTTCCCCGTTTTGTCCGTTACAGGGCTTTGCGGGCGAGAGGCCCATTTCCGTCACCTTGACGAGCTTGCCGCGGAACGTGGTGGTGACGCTGAGTGCCGGTGTCAATGCGCGATAGATGCGGTAGAGCGATTCGGCCGACTGTGAAAAATCGAGCCGTCCCTCTGCCTTTTCGAGCATCTTCGCATAGGTCGCTTCCGCGTGATTCTGCGGCGTGCGCACGGCCGTTCCGTCGGCCAGCTGTTCAATCGTTTCGGCCAGCAGCGGTGCGCCCAGCTGAGCCAGCCGTTCGGTCAGCTCGCCTGCGGTTTCATCCGCGCCGATTTCCGTCTCCGTTTTCAGGAGCATATCGCCCTCATCCATGCCCTGCGACAGGTACATGGTGGTCAGGCCGGTTGTTTTCTCGCCGTCCATCACAGCGCGCTGAATGGGCGCGGCACCGCGATATTTCGGGAGCAGCGAACCGTGCAGGTTGATGCAGCCGAGGCGCGGTGCATTCAGGACGTCCGGCGGCAGAATTTTACCGTAGGCGACCACGACAATGAGATCGGGCTTTGTCGCTTCCAGAACAGGTTGAAGCGCGCCGTCCTTCAGCGTTTCCGGCTGATAGACCGGCAGACCGGCAGCCTCCGCCGTCACCTTCACCGGCGGTGGAAGCACCTGCATTCCGCGACCCTTCGGCTTGTCCGCACGGCAAACGACGCCAGTGATGTGGTAGCCTTGATCGATCAGGTATTGCAGAGAAACCGCGGCAAAGGCCGGGGTTCCCATATATAAAAGATTCAGTTGTTTTCCGCTTGTCACAGGGCTCTCCCTTTCACGATTCTTCTTCCTCAACATCGACGTACTCGTAGATTTTTTCGTCAAACAGAATGCCGTCCAGATGATCGGACTCATGCTCAAACGCTTCGGCGATCAGCCCTTCTGCTTCTTCCTCAAACGGGCAGCCGTTTTCATCCTGTGCGGCGATGCGGACATACATGGGGCGAACCACACGCCCCCAGACACCGGGCAGACTGAGGCAGCCCTCGACCGGGCGCTGTTCTCCGCGGCGTTCCAGAATTTTCGGGTTGATGTAGGCCTTCAGCCGCTCGCCGTTGTCGATGATGAAAATGCGGCGCAGAATGCCGATCTGCGGTGCGGCCAGGCCGACTCCGTGTGCCTCGACCAGCGTGTCCTTCATATCGCGAATCAGGAGCTTCAGCCGCCGGTCAAATACAGTGACCTCGTGGCACTTTTTTTGCAGGCATTCATCGCCTTTTTTGCAGATTTCCAAAATAGCCATGGTTTGGGTTCCTCCGTCCATCCAATCAATTGATTCCGGCCGACATCCCGGTTGGATTCGGTCGGAATTGCAGGGTAGCCATCAATCCTGCGGGTTGAACTCCGCTGCCGCAGAAATCCCGGTAAATCGGCGATCTGACAGGAAACGGCGCAGAACATCTGCGGCCGCCTCGCGGATTTTTCGTGTTTCAACGGTTTTTGCAACAATTTGATAGCGATATTTGTTATTCAGCTTGAAGACCGGCGACGGCGTCGGGTCGTACAGCACATCAGTCGGCTGGACAACCGTCGTCAGCATTTCTTTCAGAATCCGTGCCGCCGAAAAAACCCGGCTGTTTTCGATACCAGTCAGTGTCAAGCGTAGGAGGTCGCAGAACGGCGGATAGTGCATCGCCTGTCTGAACGCAATTTCCGATTCATAGAACCGGTCATAGTCCTGTGCGGCGGCCAGTCGCAGGATGGGGTGGTCGGGCGAATAGGTCTGAATGATGGCGCGCCCCGGTTTTTCGCCACGGCCGGATCGGCCAATCACCTGCGTCAGCTGGGAAAAGGCCCGTTCATTGGCGCGGAAATCCGGGACATTCAGCGCCTGATCTCCGTCCAGAATCCCAACCAGTGTCACGGAGTCAAAGTCGAGTCCCTTTGCAATCATCTGGGTACCGAGCAGAATCGGCACCTTTTCCTCCTGAAAGCGACGAAAAACGGCTTCATGCGTCTGTGTGCCGCCAATGGTGTCCGCATCCATCCGAATGATGCCGACACCCGGAAACATCGCCTGCAGCTCCTCGGCAATCCGCTGGGTGCCGATGCCCTCCCGGCTGATATAGGCGCTGCCGCACTGCGGGCAGTACTCATATACCGGTATGGAGCGGGAGCAATAGTGGCACATCAGGCGATGGTTGGCGGAGTGATAGGTCAGCGCAACGGAGCAGGCCTCGCAGTGCGGGACGTAGCCACAGCTGCGGCAGATCGTGTAGCGGCTGGAGCCGCGCCGATTCAAAAAGAGCATACACTGCTCCCCTGCATCGATCGTTTCGCGAATGGCATCGATCAGGTCTGTGCTGAGGTGCGTTTCATTGCCCTGCTTCAGTTCGGCCTTCATATCGGCAAACGAAACCGTCGGCAGCTGAATGCCGCCGTACCGTTTCTCCATCCGGTAGCAGGCGTATTTCCCGGTTTTGGCGGCATACATCGTTTCGACCGTCGGTGTGGCGGACGCCATCAGCAGCAGTGCGCCGTGCTGGACGGCGCGGAATTTTGCAATATCCCGCGCATGATAGCGTGGAGACTGCTCTGACCGGTAGGAGCTTTCCTGCTCCTCATCGATGACGATCAGGCCGATATCGGTCAGCGGTGCAAAAACGGCGGAGCGCGTTCCGACGACGACATCGGCGCGGCCGGATGCGATGCGCTTCCATTCGTCATAGCGTTCGCCGGTGCTCAGGCCGGAATGCAGCACGGCGACCCGGTTGCCAAAGTGTCCGTACAGGCGGTTGAGCAGCTGCGGCGTCAGGGCGATTTCCGGAACAAGCACCATCGCCTGGCGGTTCATGGACAGGCAATGACGAATCAGGCGGATATAGACCTGCGTTTTCCCGCTCCCGGTGACGCCGTGCAGCAGAGCCGCAGACGGCGTCCGCTGCTCCATTTTTTCGCGCAGCGGTTCAAACGCGGCGGTCTGTTCTTCGTTCAGGACAGGATCCGGGAGCTGTTCGGATGCCGATTTCGGCATCGTCAGACGCAGCGCCTCCCGATCAAACAATTCCAGCATTCCGTTGCGCGCCATGGTTTTTACCGTGGCGGCAGAGGAGCCGGAGTAATAGGTGATCTCTTTGAGCGAGGCTTCACCCGCGCCCCGCAGGAAATCGAGCACGGCGGCCTGCTGCCGTGTCAGGCGGCGTTTTGGGACATAGCTCTCGCAGAGGCGGGCACAGGCAATCGTTTTGTCCTGTGTGTGCAGCAGAGCGTGCTGCTCGCTGAGCAGCAGCTTTTTCCGCATCAGCTCGTTCATCCGGTCATCCAGGCCGGTTTCGCCGAATTCCCGCGTCAGCTCAGCCAGTGAAACCGGCTCGCCGCGCATATGGATATACAGGTACATCGGGTATGCGGCACTTTTTTCCGTGATCGGTTTGCCGCTGTATGAGGGGTTTTCGGTGTACCAGATCTCCTGTCGGATATCGCTTCCAGCGGGGATGCACAGGCGAAACGCATCATAGCAGGTGCAGAAATACTTCTCGCGCATCCAGAGAATCAGGCGGATTTCCCGATCGGAGACAATCGGCTTCTCGTCCAGAAGCTGGTCGATGGCCTTTTTGCCTTCTGCCGTGTCATTGTCCCGACAGCTCAGAATCAGCGCCTGTACCATCCGGTTGCCCCGGCCAAACGGAACCAGTACGCGCATACCGGGCGCGACGGTCAGCTGCTCCGGCACCCAGTAGGAATACGGGCGGTCATACACATAGCTTTCTGCGCGAATCGCGACCAGAACCGTTTTCACCATGTCGTACCGCCCCTCCTTCCCAGCCGGAAATTGATGCTTTATTCCTCTGTCTTCTCGGCTTCTGCGGCCTGCTGTTTGAGCCCTTCCTCATAAATCTGTTCGACTGCCATGGTGACCGGTTTTTTCGGCAGCTTCTGGCCGTTTTCCATGGCTTCTTCCGAGATTTCGCGGGCTCTGTGTGCGGTGATATTCACCAGCAGATAACGATTTCCAACCATTTTGACGAGAGATTCCATTGTTGGATACAGCATAAGTTCCTTGTTCTCCTTTTATGATTTCAGATTCCAATTGAATTCCGCGCTTTGGCGCACAGGCGCTGTTCGATCAGCTTGCAGATTTCCTGTGCAGTTTCCTGAACCGTCCGGTTGTAGACAGTGGCGTCATACTCCGGAGCCAGGTCACATTCCGTTTTGGCCAGCATCAGGCGGCGCTGAATGACATCTTCGGGTTCCGTGCCGCGCCCTCTGAGGCGGTGCTCCAGCTCCTCCATGGAGGGCGGGAGCAGGAAGACCAGCAGCGCCTCCGGCATCTTCTGACGCACCTGAAAGGCGCCCTGTGTATCGATATCCAGCACCACGATCATCCCTTCCGCGGTTTTGCGTTCAATCATGTCCCGCGGGGTTCCGTACAGGTTGCCGGCGTATTCCGCATATTCCAGAAAGGCGTTCTGTTCGACGCCTTCGAGGAAATGAGTGCGATCGGTGAAATAATAGTGGACGCCCTCTTCCTCGCCCGGGCGGGGTGTCCGTGTTGTTTTGGAAACGGAAATGGCGATTTCCCGGCCAATTCGTTCCGGGCAGAGCGCTTTCAGCGCCTCCAGGACGGTGCCTTTGCCGACGCCGGACGGGCCGGAAAGGACGAGCAGCAGACCGCTGCCTGACGTTTCTGCGTTCATACGAGCAT
This sequence comes from uncultured Oscillospiraceae bacterium, assembly GCA_964448855.1. Lineage (GTDB taxonomy): Bacteria > Bacillota > Clostridia > Oscillospirales > QAMX01 > QAMX01. Next base: position 18,812 of record CAYUXI010000012.1, read on the forward strand.
TTACGCTTCGCTTTCGAGCGTTTCCTCCTCTTCATCATCTTCATCATCTGTCTGGTCTTCGACGCGGTGCGCAATCGTTTCCGGTTGAATGGCGGACAGAATCACATGGTCACTGTCCGTCACGATGACGGCACGCGTGCGGCGGCCATAGGTCGCGTCAATCAGCATACTGCGATCTCTTGCTTCGAGGATGATGCGTTTGATCGGCGCAGATTCCGGGCTGACGATGGAGACAATCCGACCGGCTGACACCATATTTCCAAAACCGATATTGACAAGTTTCAAAACGTTCATACTTATAAGCCCCTGCCCTTTCCGGTGTATTACTCGATATTCTGTATCTGTTCGCGAACTTTTTCCAGTTCGGATTTCATATCCAGGATCAGCTTGGCCACATCCAGATCAGAGGCCTTGGAGCCGATCGTATTGATTTCGCGGTTGATTTCCTGCACCAGGAAATCCAGCTTGCGCCCGACCGGTTCAGTCGCTTCCAGCAGCGCTCGCAGTTGTGAAAAATGGCTGTCCAGTCGAACGGTTTCTTCATCCGTGGCGATGCGATCGGCCACCAGCGCCGCTTCCGTCAGGATGCGGGACTCGTCGATCTTGGTGTCGCCGAGCAGCTCCTGCATCCGCGTCAGCAGCTTTTCGCGGTATTCCCGGACGATCTCCGGCATCCGGGTACGAACGGCCTCCGTCATCGTTTCCAGATGCTCCGCCTTGGACAGGACGTCCTGGCGAAGCGCTGCCCCTTCTGTCCGGCGCATCGTCACGAAGGCTTCCAGCGCCTGATCAAACACCGCGCAGACCTCTGCCGTCAGCTGGTCGCGGTCTTCCTCGACCTTTTGAACGGTGAAGACGTCCGGCAGTCTTGCAACGCCCATCGCCGTGACACCGTCCGGAATGTCATAGGTGGCCGACAGCTCCCGCAGTGCGCGGACGTAGGCGTCTGCCGCAGAGTGATTGAGGGTCAGCTCGCTGTCGCCCTCTGTGTATTCCAGGTTGATGAAAATATCCACTTTTCCACGGGTGACGCCCGCCGCTTTCAGCCGGGCTTTCACCGGCTCTTCCAGAAATGCGTAGAGCCTCGGTGCGCGGACGGTGCAATCCAGATAGCGATTATTGACGGATCGCACTTCCGTTGTGATGGTTTTGTTTCCGATCTGTTCCGATGCACGCCCATAGCCGGTCATGCTGTAAATCATAATCGCTCCATTTCTCCGCTGCATGGAATTGTTTCAGAGCTGCCGGCAGCGGACGGCAGCTCTGAAACAGGCAAATTACTTCGTAATGGTCACTTTGGAAAGGCCACGCGGATTATCCGGGTTCAGGCCACGGAGCGTGGACAGTGCGCAGGCAAACATCTGCATGGCGACGCTTGCAGAGAACAGTGCGCAGATTTCTCCGCATTCCGGCAGGAGAATGCCGGAGTCCGCTTTGGCCAGAATAGCCGGGTTGGGCGTGAAGGCGAAGACGTCGCCGCCCGCCTGCTGAATCCGCGCGATCATTTTTTCGGAGTCCTCCGTCAGGCGGTCACCCAGCGCAAACTGGAAGACCGGCGTTCCGTCGTTGATCTGTGCGACAGGGCCGTGATAGAAATCGCTGGTCGCATAGCCGCGGCTGCGAATGTAGCACGTTTCCTGTGTTTTCAATGCAAATTCCAGTGCGATGGGGTAGGCGAAGCCGCGACCCAGCACAAAGCTGTCCTGAATGAAGCGATACCGTCCGGCCGCCTGTTCGACGATTTCAGCCTGCTTATACGTTTTTTCCAGAATCTGCGGAACGCGTTTCAGCTCATCGCGCAGTGTGGCATCGCCCGACCATTTCGCGGCCAGAGCCAGCACCAGGTAGAGCTCACCGATGAAGGTTTTGGTCGCTGCGACCGATTTTTCCGGTCCCATGGAGCAATCCAGATGGTATTCCGCGCAGCAGGCCATGGGCGATTCCGGTTCGTTGGTAATGGCAGCGGTCACTGCGCCACAGGCCTTGGCGCGGTTCATGACCTCCATGGCATCGGCTGCACGGCCGCTCTGCGACAGGCCGAGTACCAGCTGATTTTTGAGGCAGAGTGCGCCGTCATACATCGTATAGACCGACGGCGCGGCCAGCGAAACCGGCACACCGCAGTATGTTTCAATCAGGTATTTGGCAAAGACACCGGCGTGATCGGAGGTTCCACGCGCCGCAATGACCACACCGGCCACCTTCTTTTTCCGGATGGCACGGACAAGCTCCGTCAGCACCTGCGCATTTTTCACTTTGGCCGCACGGCAGCCGGCCGCAGATTCATTGATTTCCTTCCACATCAGCGTTTCATTCATCATCATGGCTATTTCTCCTTTTTTGACACAGTTGACTGCTTTTTGTTATTCATCGCGGTCTTCGCGCCGATAGCGCATTTCCGCCCATTCCTCTTTGGAGATCAGAATCTGCCGCGGCTTCTGCCCTTCAAACGGGCCGATAATCCCGCAGCTTTCCATCTGTTCGACGATGCGCGCCGCACGGGCATAGCCGAGCTTCAGCCGGGTTTGCAGCATGGATGTGGAGACGCGGCCGCTTTCCACGGCGATACTCACTGCATCGTTGAACAATTCGTCCACGTCATCTCCCGCGCTTTCCGCATGGGATGCAGAGCGGCCTTTGCCCTTGCCGTTGCCGGTGCTCTGGGCGTTTTTGTCGATCTGCGCCATGACCTCATCGGAATAGATGGCTGTGTTTTCGTTTTTGACGTACTGCACCACCGCATCGATTTCCGGGCTGGTCACGAGGCAGCCCTGAATTCGTGTCGGCTTGTTGGCGCCGATCGGGGCAAACAGCATATCGCCTCGGCCAATCAGTCGCTCCGCGCCGATCTGGTCGAGAATGATGCGCGATTCAATGCCACTGGCGACAGAGAAGGCAATTCTGGACGGGATATTAGCCTTCATCAGACCCGTTACGACGTCGGCTGAGGGCCGCTGCGTCGCGACGATCAGGTGCATCCCCGCTGCACGCGCCATCTGGGCGATGCGGCAGATGGATTCCTCGACCTCGCCCGGCGAGACAATCATCAGGTCGGCCAGCTCGTCAATGACGATGACGATCCGCGCCATCCTTTCGAAGCGCGGTTTTTCCGTCACGGGTGCTTCGGCGTCTTCCTCTTCGTCGTTCATGGCAAAGGGCGGTGTCTCTTCGGCCATGGCTGCATTCAGGCGGTCGCATTCTTCATTATATTCGGCAAAATTGCGGACGCCCAGCTCATTGAACTGCTTATAGCGCTGCATCATTTCCATGACCGCCCATTGCAGAGCGCCAGCGGCCTTTTTCGCATCCGTAACGACGGGGATGAGCAGGTGCGGAATCCCGTTGTAGGAGGCAAATTCGACCATTTTCGGGTCAATCAGAATCAAACGCAGCTCGTCCGGCGTCGATTTGTAGATCAGGCTGATGAGCAGCGAGTTGATGCAGACGGATTTACCGGAGTTCGTCGTACCGCCGACCAGCATATGCGGCAGGCGGGCAATGTCCGAAACGATCGGATTGCCGGCAATGTCCTTTCCCAATGCAAACGTCACGCTGGAGCGGCTCTCCTGAAACTCTCGGGATTCCAGAACGTCGCGCAGGTAAACGGTGGTAACAATTTTGTTCGGCACCTCGATCCCGATGGCGGATTTGTTCGGAACCGGTGCGATGCGGATGGACTGTGCCGCGAGCGCCAGCGCAATATCGTCGGCCAGTGCGGTCAGTCGGGAGGAGCGTGTCCCGCTGGAGAGCTGCACCTCATACCGTGTGACCGTTGGGCCACGCGTGACCGCCACGATTTTGGCATCGACGTTGAAGCTCGACAGCGTATACAGCAGTTTGTCCGCGTTCTGGCGCATTTCCGCCTCCGCGCTCTCCTGATTGGTGGGCGGTTCGGATTTCAGCAGTTCGATGGGCGGGAGTGTGTATTCATGCACCGTCGGGCTGGCCGCAGCATCGGCCACCTGTGCAATTTCAGCTTCCAGCTCGTCGGCTGTCATGGTGGTTTTCATGCGCTCTCTTGCGGAGGGCTGCGGATTCACCGGGGCGAACACAGCGGGATCGACCGTCGGCGGCGGTGCAACGCCGCGAATGATCGGGGTGGTCGGCTCCTCGCCGATCGGCTCGGACGGTTCCGGCTTCGGTTCCGGCTTCGGTTCCGGTTCGCGAACGGGAATCGGCTGCGGTGCGGCGACTGCGACCGGTTCCTCCGTTTTGACCGGGAGGGGTTCAGGTTTCGTTTCCTCCGAAGCGGACGGCCTTGCAAATGCACCGGACGGCGTCGCCGGGTAATCATCCAGCGGGATATCAATCCGGCGTTTGGTGGTCAGCGGGATATCGATGGATGGGCGCGGCTGCGGCGCAGGTGCTTCCGCAGCTGCGGCCTGCCGTGCCGCCGATTCCGCAGCGCGCTGCCGTTTCCGTTCAGCGCGGCGGTAGGCGTGCTGCTCAGTCGTTTTATCTTTGGCCTGTTCCAATCGTTCCCCCGCGATCGCCGCCAGCTGCGTCAGGCGCAGATTCAGCACATACAGGATGTCGAGCAAAAAGAGCAGAATCAGCACCAGCGCAGCGCCGACGCGGGACAGAGCGCGAATCAGCAGCGCCGCAACGCCGCCCGACAGCAGGCCGCCACTCCGATAAGCGAGGCCAGCCTGCAGGAGCAGCGCGACAGATTCATAGCGCGCCGGTGCAAGGAAGACGTGCAGCACTGCGCCCACAAAAAACGGAACGAGGCAAATCGCCAGGCCGCGCAGGTAATTTTTGCGTTTTCGGAAATGAATCAGCAAATCCAGCGCCAGAACGACCAGCACGAACGGAATGGTGAAGAAGCCCGCGCCGAACAGATACTTGAAGCAGTCGCAGATCAGACCCAGCACGGCGGCATCGCTCGCAAAAAAGCCGATCAGCAGCAGCACGGACAGAACCAGCAAAACGATAATGGCGACAGCCGTCCCGTTGCCGTCGGATTTGTGCGGAACCGGGGATGCTTTTCTGCCCCCTGTATTGGATTTCTTTTTCTGAGCTGCCACAGCCTGCTCCCACCTTTGTATGATAAAATATGGAGAAAAAAAACGAGAACGATCAAAAAACGTGATCAGATGCATTCGGAAAGAAAGAGCCCCGCCGCCAGTGCCACGCAATACAGCGCAAAGAGCTTCAGTCGGCCAACCCGCACAGCCTTGTTCAGCAGCCGGATGGCGAGGAAACCCGATGCTGCCGCAGCAGCAAAGCCGACGACACAGGCCGTGACGACGCCCGATTCTGCCCCGGTTTGCAGCAGGTTTCCGCATTCGAGGACAGCCGCCGCCAGCACGGTCGGCAGGCTAAGGAGAAAGGAATAGCGAACGGCATCGTCCGCTCGGAGCCCGCAGAGCAGGGCGGCCGTCAGCGTCACGCCGGAGCGCGACAGGCCGGGCACCACCGCCAGCAGCTGCGCCGCGCCGATCACCAGCGCATCGCGCACCGTCATCTCCGCGATGGTTTTGCTGCCTTTTGAACACCTGTCCGCCAGGCAGAGCAGCATCGCCGTGCCGCACAGAGCAAGCGCTATCAGCCACGGCTTTGATGCGGCTGCTTCGATTGCATTTCGAACAAGAACCGCCGGAAGCAGCGGGAGAAGCGACAGCAGCAATCGACTCAGCATTCGCCTGTCTGCCGCGTCCTGCGAGGTGTGGCGGAATGGCAGACGCAGTCCGGCGCGCAGCAGTGCGGCGACATCGCGTCGATATACAATGCAGACAACGAGCAGTGTCGCCGTGTGCAGCAGGACGGAAAAAGCCAGCGACGTGGGACTTTGCATCAGCAGTGCAGCAATGGCGAGATGGGCGGAGCTGGATACCGGCAAAAACTCCGTCAGCCCCTGAATAAGGCCAAAAAGCAGCGCATGAGACAGTGACATCAAATCCCTCCCGAAACGACATGGAAAGCCTCTCGGGGACGGATGATTCCTGCATATCGCTGCCACACCTATTCTATTATATCATACTCCTGCCCGGATTTCAAATCCTTTTTGCCCTCAGACGTCATCGCGCCGCCGGCGCAGAACCGTCCCGAGCCAATAGGTGTAATATTGAACCCCGGCGGTCAGAAAGGCTGTCGCCAGAAGCGAGAGCTGTGTAAAGCCCAGCCCCTCCGTCAGGCAGACATATGGCAGATAGAGAAACAGCAGCGTTTTGTTGTCGGACGGATCCGTCAGATTCATCAGCAGCAGTGCCGGGAGAATCAGAACCGCCGTGGCGATGCAGACGCCGCGGAAGAACATCTCCTTGGAGGGTTTGACGCGTTTCGTCCGCCGTTTCCCCCGAAGAAACGCGCAGACGGCCAGCGACACAAACAGCAGCAGGAAGCTGACACCCTCCAAAATCTGCTGCACCTGTGCTTTCCCGCCGCCCTGATAGGCAACGTGATCGAGAGCATCCCCAAAAGCCAGCGGCAGCAGCACACTTGTCAGAAAAACAGACGCCAACACGCACACAACCGTCCAGATCAGCGTCACGATGGTGCTGAGCCAGAGCTGTATGTTTTTGAAGTCTTCGCGAAGTTTCATTGCATTCCCTCCATTCAGATGCGTTTATTATACCGCATTTTCCAATAAAAGGAAAGAGGTCTGCAAAAAAAGGTGTTTTTTGGCTTGTGATATTTCTTTCGTTATGGTATAATAGACAGTATGCAGCTGTCTTTCGGTTGATGCAGCTGCCCGACCTGTATATCAGATTGATCTTTTTAAGGAGTGAACCAAAGTGGCCGGTGTTGCAATTATGGGTTATGGCGTCGTTGGCAGCGGCGTTGCAGATATTCTCGTTCAGCATCAGAAAATGATTTCGGCGCGTGCCGGACAGGATATTGTTCTGAAATACATTCTGGATGTCCGTGATTTTCCGGACAGTCCCTATCGTGATCGAATGATTCACGATTTTTCGGTCATTGAAAATGACCCCGAAGTGACAACTGTTGTCGAAACCATCGGCGGTTGCGGCGTTGCTTACGAATTCACGAAGCGTGCGCTGCTCGCCGGGAAGAACGTTGTCACCTCCAACAAGGAGCTGGTTGCGCGTCATGCGGTGGAGTTTTTCGCCATTGCCGCAGACAAAAACGTCAACTATCTCTTTGAAGCCTCCGTTGGCGGCGGCATTCCCGTCATCCGTCCGATCAACCAGTGTCTGGCGGCCAACGTCATCACGGAAATCTACGGCATTCTGAACGGCACCACCAACTACATTCTCACGCGCATGATCAAGGCCGGACTTACCTTTGACGAAGCCCTGAAGGAGGCGCAGTCCCTCGGCTATGCGGAGGCCAATCCGACCGCCGACATTGAAGGGCATGACGCCTGCCGCAAGATCTGCATTCTGAGTGCGCTGGCGTTCGGCTTCCACGTCTATCCGGAAATGGTGCGCGTGGAGGGCATTCAGCACATCGCGCCGGAGGACATTGCGTTTGGCGATGCCATCGGCCGGAAAATCAAGCTGCTCGGCCGTGCCAAGCGGCTCGAAAACGATCAGATTTATCTGTCCGTTGCACCGTATATGATTCCGTCGGAGTGTCCGCTCTCCGCGATTGACGATGTGTTCAACGGCATCATTGTCAAGGGCGACTCGGTAGACGAGGTCATGTTCTACGGCCGTGGCGCCGGTAAGCAGCCGACGGCCAGCGCCATTGTGGCCGATGTCATTGACGCGGCCAAGCACAGCCGCGCCCGCAAGTGGATGGACTGGACCGACGCGGAGCCGGAACGCATTGCCAACTGCCGTCTGGTCGAGCATCAGTACTGCATCCGCTTCCACGCAGAGGATATCGAATCGGTGCTCTCCGTGGCGCGTGAGCTGTTCGGTGAGATTACACCGGTGGAAAGTGCGAAGGTTGGCGCTGCCGACGGCGCACTGATCACGCCGATGATCGCGGAGGAATCACTGTTAGAGAAGCTCACGCTGCTCGACGAGCGCTGTGGTGAAGCTGTCGTCCGCAACAAGCTGATGCTTTTGTAAGATGATTCGAATGGCTGTCGCAGGTCTTGCGCATCCGCACGGCCTGTCCTTTCTGGAAAACGCGTGTCGAACCGGGCGCGTTGAGCCGGTTGGCTTTTTTGACGGGGAAGACCGCGCCCGTGCCGTGGCTGCGGCCGACCGGTTCGGTGTTCCCTGTCTGGATTCCTTTGATGCGCTCCTGCAGACCGGCGCCGACGTGCTACTGACCGCGGCGGTCAACAGCTGCAAGGCCGATTATATCGTGCGGGCGCTGTCCGCCGGTCTCGGTGTGATCACGGATAAGCCGATGGCCGTCACATTAGAGGAGCTTGCGCAGATTGAAGCGGCTGCCGCCGCAACCGGTGCGCCGCTCTTTCTCCTGCTCACGGAGCGTTACAGCCCGCCCATCTATACGGCGCGGCAGTGGATTGGTCGCGGTGCCATCGGTGAGGTCGTGCAGCAGCATCTCTGTCGCCCGCATCGTCTCCGCCCGGAAAATCGCCCGGACTGGATGTTTCACCGCGCACAGTATGGCGGCATTCTGAACGATCTCGCCGTACACGACATTGATCTTGCCTGCTATTTCAGCGGGCGGGCAATGCGACGTGTGCTGGCTGCGCACGTTTCCAACGCCCGATTCCCGCAGCTGACCGATTTTTGCGACAACGGCATTGCGCTGTTTGAAATGAGTCACGGTGGGACGGCCTCCATCGAGGTCAACTGGCTGACACCGGATGCGTACCGCGCACACGGGGATGTTCGGTTTTTCCTCACCGGGACGCGTGGCTTTCTGTCCATCTCCACGGTCGATGCATCGGTGCGACTTTGTACGGATACCGAGCCGGAGCGTCTGCTGGAGCTGATTGAACCGCCCTGCACCTGTGAGGAGGATGCACTCGCCAAAATGGCCGACTGGTCGTATCCCTCGCTGATTTCCACTGCGGACAGCATTGCCGCCACCCGTTTTGCGCTGCTGGCGCAGCAGGCGGCCGAAGCATTCTGAATCGTTCAGGCAGTCGGCAAATTCCTTCAAATCGAACTTTTCGAAACAAAAAAACAACCGCCGATGTGCATGGAAGCCATGTGCATCGGCGGTTTTCATGTTGTTTGGGAGATGTTCAGCGATCGAGGAAAATTGGGTTCGTCCAGGCGCAGCGCCCCTGAGCATCATAGACCTCTGCGCGGATATAGCGAATCGATTCCGGCAGCCGGACAGACGCCTCTGTCAGGCCGGTTCCCGTGCAGACATGGGCGGGCCAGCGGAAATGCCGGAAGCGAATGCAGGCGGCCTCAGAGCATCGAATGTGCGCTTCCCCGTCTTCCACATAGAAATCGTCGATTTTCGGGCCGCACGAGGCGTAGAATGCGCCGGTTCTCAGCGCTTCGACAATGGATTCGGTCGTTTTTTCAGCGCGAACATACACGGCACCGACGCCCATATGCGAAACCGCGTGGCAGTCATCCGTTGCGACGCCGTAGACGATGCGGCCATCGTTCAGCAGTTCGTCCCAGTAGGCAGCATTGCGGTCGAGCATACAGTCGAGCGCGCACCCGGAATTCCAGATTTCCATGAGCCCAAACCGCTGCAGCGCGGAGACCTCCGAATACCCCATCCCGCTCCATTCCGGATGGCACACGATCAGGAGATTGTTGGCCGCCAGAATTTCGTCGATCCAATGCTGCGCATCGCTGAGCTGCGTGACCCGCTCCGAGCGAAAGGTCTGATCCTGTTGAAAGCCATTCTGTGTATCAGAGCCGATGGAAACCAGATGGAGGCAGTGTACCGGCGCATCCGGGACGGTGGCGTCCAGCTCCATACCGGGCAGGAGCAGAACCCGACTCCCCTGCGGTGCAGGCTGGCGGTTGTACAGGCGATGATCGGTCAGCGCGAGAAAGTCGAAGCCCTTGTCTTCATAGATTTGAATCGTCTCTTCCGGGGACAGTGCGCCGTCCGAGCGCGTGGTATGCGTGTGCAGATTGCCTTTCAGCAGTGTTCCGGCCTGAGAAAATGCCGATTGTTGCAGTTTCATGGTTGAAAGTCTCCTTTTTCGACACGTTTCGTCTCGTTTCTTTAGCAATCGGACTCCTGAGCTTCCTGCTGTCGTTTCTTTTCGCGCAGTGCTGCCCGATACGCCTCATTTCGTGAAATGCCGGCGCGCTTCGCCTCGGACACAATCGTCTGGACATCCTGCGTCAAGTCCAGCGTTTCCACGCCCGGCGCAGACAGCTGCTCCGCATCGAGCCCTTCGACGATCAGGACAAATTCGCCCTTCGCCTTGCAGCTGCCGTCCTCCGCATAGCGTTCCGCCGCTTCCGGCAGTGTGGTGCGGATCAGCTCTTCATAGATTTTGGTCAGCTCCCGGCACAGTGTGACACGCCGATTGCCGAAGGCTTCGGCCAGATCGCGGAGCGTATAGGGGAGCTTATGCGGCGCTTCGTAGAAAATCATCGTCCGGGTTTCCGTTTTCAGCGCGTTCAGGCGCTCCCGTCGGCTCTTTTTATTGACCGCCAGGAAGCCTTCAAAGCAGAAGCGGCCGGTTGGCAGACCGCACGCCGACAGCGCCGTCACGGCGGCGCAGGGGCCGGGCAGCGGAATGACGCGAATACCGGCCTGATAGCAGGCCGCAACGAGCAGCTCGCCCGGGTCGCTGACAGCCGGGGTTCCGGCATCGGTCACCAGCGCACAGGTTTCCCCGCCCGCAATCCGTGCAACAATTTCCGTGCTGCGCATCCGCTCATTGTGTTCAAAGCAGCTCAGAAGCGGCTTGGAAATGTCAAAATGTGTGAGCAGCTTCTGCGTCACACGGGTATCCTCAGCCGCGATAAAATCGACGGCTTTGAGGGTATTCAGCGCTCGAAGGGTGATATCTTCCAGGTTGCCGATCGGCGTCGGCACAAGATATAAACAGGACATCTTGCTGCAAGCTCCTTTTATGTTTCATGGCCGGTTTGCCCATAGGCGGCGGCACAGGCCGGTGTCATCTGCCCGTTCCGGTCATACAGAATCAGCGTCGGTTCACAGTGCAGACCGGCGGCGGCACCGGGCGTCCCGCTGACGAGTGCGACAGACGGCGCGGCTTCCGCCGTATGCGCGACGAGGCGCAACCGTTTCGGTTCGATTCCGGCGGCTGACATGGCGCAGAACAGCTCGGCCAGTCGGGAGGTCGGAAAGCTCAGAAAGAGCGTTCCGCGGCCATTGAGCAGATAGGCAGACGCAGCCAGCACCGTTTTCAGTGAGCAGCCCTGCCGTGCCAGCTGTCTGGCCGGGTTTGGGGAGGCGGCACCGCGAGTCGGTTCAAAATACGGTGGGTTGGTCACGACGGCCTGAAAGCTGCCCGGCTGCAGCCGGTTGCGCACATCGGCCAGGTCGGTGCAGATCGCCCCCATGCGATGGGTCAGGCCGTTGTCGGCGGCGTTCTGCCGATAGCCTTTGCAGGCCTGCGAATCGACATCCAGCCCGCAAAACGACACGCGTGGACATCGGGCGGCCATCAGCAATGTGATCAGCCCACTGCCGCAGCAGAGGTCGCAGGCGCGGATGCGCTTTTCGTCGAGCGTTTCTGCGGCAAAGGCTGCCAGCAGGACGCTATCCGTTGTAATGCTCTGGCAGGAGGCCGGGCTGCGAAAGGTCAGGCCATTCCATAACGTTTCCAAAAAAATCCCTCCGGGGAGCCAAAAAAATCCGGCTGAATACGGAGACGGGGCAGGCGGCATTGGCCGCACTGCCCCTGTAAACCCCGCAAGTCGCGCTGATTACTGCTGCTTCGGTGCATCAACCGGGCAGACACCGGCGCATGCGCCGCATTCGACGCAGACCTCCGGATCGATGACATATCTGTCTTCGCCCTGCGAAATCGCAGAGACCGGGCATTCTGCTTCGCAAGCGCCGCAGGAAATGCAGTCTTCACCGATAACGTAAGCCATGGATAAAAGCCCCCTATCTCAGAGTGATACCTATATTTTACCATGAATCTCTAAAAAATCAACCCCCTCAGCCATGATAATTCGGAACTTTCTGAAAATCATTTGTATACTCCCGCTCCGAGCTGTGCAAAATAAGCATACCACCCGCTGAAATCTGTGCCGGTTGCACACTTTGTCGAAAGGAATATTCATGAAACCTGCGAATCCTGTTTCCGTCGGTCGTCACGCACTGTCGCTGCAGCTTTCCCGGCCGCTCTGCTTGGAGTGGCTCTCCCCGGACGGTTCCCTGTTCCCCGCTTCTTTGCGCCATCAGAGCCGTTTTCGCCGTCCGCACGCATCGTCAGAGCAAAGGTCAGATTTTGATCGAACTTCGAAAATCGGAGCAATTCAGCGAATTTCATTGGAATCATGAGAGTTCGTCCGATATTTTCACGCCGTCGTGAATTTTCGCGCTATTCAACTTGGACTTCGTCGATTTTCCGCTTGCTTCCCCGTTTCGGGCGGTGTATAATATAATCAAGGTTAAAGAAAGTCAAAGTCAAATTGGTGGTGTTTACGTGCGAATCAGTGACCTCATTGCCCATTATATCGAGCAGGAGCTGGAGCGGCAGGACGGCTCTGTGCAGCTCTCCCGCGGGGAGCTGGCCGAGCATTTCAACTGTGTCCCCAGCCAGATCAATTATGTCCTGACCACACGCTTCACGCCGGAGCACGGCTATACCGTGGACAGTCGGCGCGGCGGCGGTGGTTACATCCGGATTACCCGCGTCCACATGGATCGGACGCTGTTGATGATGCACGTCATCAACGCGATCGGCTCTGTGATTGACGCGCAGTCGGCCACCGCTTTCCTGCAGAATCTGCTGGCCGACGGTGTACTCGACCTCCAAACGGCCTCCGTCATTCATGCGGCTTTTTCGGATGCCGTGCTGCGCGACCTGCCGCGTGAATCACGCGACGCCGTCCGCGCTTCCATTATGAAACAGTGTCTGCTCGCTTGTGCGCAGCATTCAGAAAGGTGAGATGAATTATGCTTTGCGATCGTTGCAAAAAGAATACAGCCACATATCATTATAAACAGAACCTGAACGGACAGCTGACGGAGATGCACCTCTGTCCGGTCTGTGCCTCCGAATCGGCACACGGCGTTTTCAACGGGTTGGAGTCCCTCAGCAGCATTGGTTCGCTGCTGACCGGTGCGCTGCGCAGTGCCATTGCACCGGTGCGGCGCGTCTGCCCGCTCTGCGGTGCCACCTCCGCAGATATCGCCAAGACCGGGTATGCCGGTTGTCCGGCCTGCTACCAGACATTTGACGCGATGCTCGCGCCCTATATCGCCAAGCTGCACGGCCATGTGACGCACCGTGGACGGGTTCCGCTGTCGGCACAGAAGGTGCCCGACCCGGCGGAGGAGGCGCGCCGTCAGATGGAGCAGCTGAAGAAGGAACTGCAGGAAGCCATCCAGACCGAAAATTTCGAACAGGCTGCCGTGCTGCGCGACCAGATCAACGCGCTGAAGCAGTCGGAAGCATCCAACGGGGATGCACCGAAGACGCAGGCAGAATGAGCCTTGCGCATTGTCAGAACACGAAGGGAATGAAGACTGTTTATGGAAAATAACATTCAACTGAATCAATGGCTCAACCGTTCCGGTTCGGACGGCGATATTGTTGTCAGCACACGCATCCGTCTGGCTCGCAACTTAGACGGCATTCCGTTTCCTGCCCGGCAGAATCCGGAGGACGCCGAAAAGGTCGTCTCCGCATTCAATCACCAGCTGATGGAAAATCCGGCATTGTCCGGGCTCTTTGCCTTCCGGAAATCGGCGTCGCTCTCCGATGCGGAGCGGGTCAGTCTGGTCGAGCGCCATCTGATCTCGCCGGAATTTGCCAAGAGCACCCTGCCCCGTGCGCTCTGTCTGTCTGCCGACGAGGGCATTTCCGTTATGATCAACGAAGAGGATCACCTCCGTCTGCAGGTCATGGGCTCCGGCTTCTGCATCAACGAATGTCTCGCCTGTGCCGTGGCGCTGGATCAGGTGCTGGACGAGGGGCTGAACCGCGAAGACCTGCACTATGCGTTTGACGAGAAGCTCGGATATCTAACGCATTGCCCGACCAATCTCGGCTGCGGGATGCGCGTATCGGTCATGCTGCATCTGCCGCTGCTGGCCGCCAACGGCCGTCTGAAGGCGCTGATGAACGAGGCCGGCAATCTGGGTCTGGTCATTCGTGGGTATTACGGCGAAGGCAGCCGCGAATCCGGCCATCTGTATCAGATTTCCAACCGGATGTCGCTCGGCTGCACCGAGCAGGAGCTCTGCGACAATCTGCGGGAGATCGTCGCGCAGATCATTCAGGAGGAGCGGGAGGCGCGTCAGACGCTTCTGGAAAGCAGCCGTTTGCAGCTGGAAGATCGCGTCTGCCGATCTCATGCCATTTTGAAGGCGGCGCGGCTGATTTCCGCCGATGACGCCATGACGCTGCTCAGCGATGAGCGGTTTGGCATTTCGCTCGGCCTGATTCCCGGCGATATTCAGACGGTGAACGCGCTGCTCTTTGATATTCAGCCCGCCACCCTCTGTCTGAACGCCATGCTGCCCGCCAATGCGGAGCAGCGCGACGAAGCCCGCGCCACGCTGCTGCGTGAGCGTTTGGCGTAACCCCTGCATTGCGAGGCGTCCGTCCGCCGCCGGGCGCGCCGTTCGGTTCAGAATGCGTGCGGAGAAAAGAGGGCTCATATGACAGACAAACGTTTTACGCAGCGCGCCAACCGTGCCATCAGTCTGGCTTACGCCGCTGCGGTTGAAATGGGACACAGCTATATCGGAAGTGAGCATCTCCTGCTCGGTCTGCTGCAGGAGCAGGAGGGCGTCGCCGCACGGGTGCTGACTGGTCTTGGCGTCACGGCCAACGACGTTGCGGAGCGCATCCGCGAGGATATCGGGTTCGGTACCGCCGGAGACAAACCGCAGGATTTGACGCCGCGTTCGAAGCTGATTCTGAACTACGCCTCCGACGAGGCGGTGCGGCTGCGCCACAACTACATCGGAACGGAGCACATTTTGCTCGGCATCATCCGCGAACGGGAAAATCTCGGTGCGCGCATTCTCTATGAGCTGTGCGGCGACCTGCGCAAAATCGCTGAATGCGTACTGAAGGCCGTCGGCGGCGGTGAGCACGACAGTGTGCCGGAGGCCGCACCTGCGCAGGGCGGAACCGCCTCCGGGAACGGTCGGCCATCGTCCGGCGGCGAGCCGAAGCTGCTGCATGAATACGCCCGCAATTTGAACGCGATGGCCGCCGATTCCAGTCTGGATCCGGTCATCGGCCGGACAGAGGAAATCAACCGTGTGATTCAGATTCTTTCCCGTCGAACCAAGAACAACCCGGTGCTCATCGGTGAGCCCGGTGTCGGCAAAACAGCCGTTGTGGAAGGGCTGGCGCAGAAAATTGTTCTGGGCGACATCCCCGAAAATCTGAAGGATCGGCAGATTTTTACGCTCGATCTCGCCGGAACCATCGCGGGAACGAAATACCGCGGAGAATTTGAGGAGCGCATCCGCGCCATTCTCGACGAAGTTAAAAAGGCCGGGAACATCATTCTTTTCATCGACGAAATCCACACGCTGATCGGTGCGGGCGGCGCAGAGGGTGCCATTGATGCGGCCAACATTCTGAAGCCCGCTCTGGCACGCGGCGAAATTCAGGTGATCGGCGCGACGACCTTCAATGAATACAAGAAGCACATTGAAAAGGATGCGGCGCTGGAACGCCGGTTCCAGCCGGTGCAGATCGGTGAGCCGTCGGAGGCCGACAGCATCCTGATTCTGAAGGGGCTGCGCGACCGCTACGAGGCGCACCACAAGATCAAGATTCCGGATGAGGCGATTGAGGCCGCCGTCCGCCTGTCGGCGCGGTATCTAAATGACCGGTTTTTGCCGGACAAGGCCATCGACCTGATCGACGAGGCCGCCGCAAAAGCGCGGCTGTCCACCCTGACGCCGCCGTCCGATCTGAAGGAGCTGGCCGATGAAATTGCACAGCTGTCGGTCGAGAAGGAGGAAGCCGTCCGCGCCCAGGATTTTGAAAAGGCTGCTTCGCTGCGCGATGAAGAATCGCGCAAAAAGGAGCTGCTGGAGGCGCGCCGTTCGACCTGGCAGAGTGCATCGACGAAGCACGCCGATTCCATTGGTGCGGACGATATCGCCGGAATCATCGCCGCATGGACGGGGATTCCCGTTCGCCGATTGACGGAGACGGAGGGCGAACGGCTGCTGCACATGGAATCCACGCTGCACGCCCGCGTGATTGGTCAGGACGAAGCCGTCACCGCCGTCGCCAAGGCCATTCGCCGTGGCCGTGCCGGACTCAAGGATCCGAAGCGTCCGCTCGGCTCGTTCCTCTTTTTGGGGCCGACCGGTGTTGGCAAAACGGAGCTGTGCAAGGCGCTGGCCGAGAGTCTCTTCGGCGACGAATCGGCTATGATTCGCTTTGATATGTCCGAATACATGGAAAAGCACACCGTCAGCCGGATGGTCGGCTCGCCGCCGGGGTATGTCGGCTTTGAAGAGGGCGGGCAGCTCACGGAGCGCGTCCGCCGGAAGCCCTACAGCGTGATTCTGTTTGATGAGATCGAGAAGGCGCATCCGGACGTGTTCAACATCCTGCTGCAAATTATGGAGGACGGCGTTCTGACGGATGGTCAGGGGCGTCATGTCAGCTTCCGGAATGCGATCATTGTAATGACCTCCAACGTCGGCGCGGGCAGCATTGTCCGTCAGAATCACCCGCTCGGCTTTGCGCCGGTTTCCGATGAGAACCGGAACGTGCGTGACATCGTCATGGAGGAGCTGAAGCACACCTTCCGCCCCGAATTTCTGAACCGCATCGATGACATCATCGTCTTCGCCAAGCTGACCGAAGCGGATATCCGCCAAATCGCCGTCCATATGCTGGCCGGGCTGGCTGGACGTCTGGAGGAGCTGCAGGTCAGTTTGCAGTGGGACGATGCGGCGGTTGCGCTGCTGGCCACCGCCGGGTACGATCCCGTGTACGGGGCGCGTCCGCTGCGGCGAACCATCCGTTCGCTGGTGGAGGATCCGCTCTCCGAGCAGCTGCTCGACCGCACCATTTCGCCCGGAGATACCGTGGTGCTCTCCGCAGAGGATGGCCGCATCACCATCACCGCGCAAACCGTTTCTACGAATCCAACTGAAGCCTGAGCTTTTCGCCTGCCGCTTTCTCCATGTCAGCGGCAGGCGTTTTGTCACCTTTTGTCGGTTTGTTCTTGCTTTTCCGGTGCATTGATGATATAATTATTTCCGGTACAGAAAGCATTCCGGAAGGAGGGACACAGCCATGAAACGACAGCGCAAATCGTTGCGCGCTCATCTGCTGTGGGATCAGCAGCAGGATCGTTCGATCGTCCGGAGCATCCTGTCGGCCATTGTTGTCGTCATCATTTTCCGTCAGCTGTGGCTCGGCAACTACGAAAACGTGTTCATCGGGCTGCTGACGCTCGTGTTGTTTGCCGTGCCGGGCTTTCTCGGGAATCGCCTTGGGCTGGATCTGCCGCCGCTTCTCCGGAATATCGTCTTCTGCTTTATCTTTGCCGCAGAAATTCTCGGAGAAATTTCCTCGTTTTTCACAAAAGTCCCCTTCTGGGATGCCATGCTGCACACCACCACCGGGTTTCTCATGGCTGCGGTCGGTTTTTCTCTGGTCGATCTTCTGAACCGTGATGAACAGATTTCCTTTCATTTGTCGCCGTTCTTTCTGGCTGTTGTCGCCTTCTGCTTTTCCATGACGATTGGTGTGCTCTGGGAGTTTTTTGAATTCTCCGCCGATCAGCTTCTGCATATTGATATGCAGAAGGACACCGTGATTCACACCATCAACAGCGTCAGTCTCGACCCAGACGGGCTGAACGTCGTCCACCATGTCCAGGTGGACAGCGTCATCATCAACGGTGAGGACTGGACGGAGACGCTTGGCGGCTATCTCGACATCGGTCTGATTGACACCATGAAGGATCTGTTCGTCAACTTCATCGGCGCCGTTGTGTTTTCCGTCATCGGGTATTTCTACGTCAAAACACGCGGCAAGGGCAAAATCGCCCGCAATCTGATTCCAAAGGTCCGGCGCAACGCTGCTGCGCCGGTTGCATCTGAAGCTACTACAAACGAAACAAACAGAAAGGATTGTACTTCCAATGAAAATGAGACCACCTGCCACCCCGCTGATCACGATTGATCCCTATTTTTCCGTCTGGTGTACCGCGGATACACTGGTTGATCATGACACCTGCCACTGGACGGGAAAACCAAACCGTCTGGTCGGTGAAGCCGTCATTGACGGCAAGAGCTATCATTTCATGGGCTGCGGCTCCGGCGAAGCCATGACGCAGACGAATTTTGAAATGGACTACCTTTCCACGTTCTACACCTACTGTGCAGCCGGTGTGGCGCTGACGCTGCGCTTCACCTCGCCGCTGCTTCTGACCGATCTGGCGCTCTGCTCCCGTCCGGTTTCCTATCTCTCCGTGACGGCCTCGACGACAGACGGCAAGCCGCACACGGTGTCGCTCCGCATTTTCGCCGATCATGAGCTCTGCCTCGACCACAAGGGGCAGCATGAGACGGCCGCGGAGGTTCGGAATCTGGATTCCGTCTGCGCCGTTCGTGTCGGCAACACAGAGCAGCATCCGCTGAACCGTTCCGGCGACGATCTCCGGATTGACTGGGGCTACTTCTGGCTGGCCACCGATGCCGCCGGTGCTTCCGCCTCCTGCGAAGCGGAGGGCATTGCCGTTTCCGCGCCCGTCGCCTGCGGCTCCTCCGTGCTGTTTGCGTTTGCATATGACGATATCCACTCCCTCGAATATTTCGGCGAACCGGTGGATGCCTACTGGCGTTCCAGCGGCGAATCGTTCGAAGAGATGCTGGTCGGCGCGTTCCGCGATTGCCATGCGGTTCTGCACCGCTGCGATGCGTTCTCGCATACGTTGGCAGAGCGCTGCCTGTCTGCGGGCGGTGAGCAATATCTGGAGCTGACGGTGCTCGCTTATCGTCAGGCCATTGCCGCGCACAAGCTCTGTCTGGATGCGGACGGCGCACCGATTTTTGTCTCCAAGGAATGCTTCTCGAACGGCTGTGCGGCGACAGTGGACGTCACCTACCCGTCCATCCCGCTCTTCCTGCTGTTCCAGCCGGAGCTGGTCAACGCGATGCTGCGGCCGATTTTCCGGTATGCCGCTTCCGATGCGTGGCCGTTTGACTTTGCACCGCACGATGCCGGCTGCTATCCGCTGCTCAACGGTCAGGTCTACAGTGACGGCGTGAACCCGGAGAATCAGATGCCCGTTGAGGAATGCGGCAATATGCTGATCTGCGCGTATGCCGCCGCCTACTATGCGGACGATGCGTCCTTCGCAATTTCGCACCTCGATCTGCTGACGCGCTGGGCGGACTACCTGGTTCAGGTCGGCGTCAACCCGGACAACCAGCTCTGCACTGACGACTTCGCCGGACATCTGGCGCACAACTGCAACCTGTCGCTGAAATCCATCTGCGCACTCGCCTGCTTCGCCCGTCTGCTCACCATGGCCGGTCGCGACGGCAGCGCGTATGAGAGCGCCGCGCACCGCATGGCTGATGAATGGGTGACACTGGCCGCCAACGGCGACGGCTCCTACCGTCTGGCGTTTGATCAGCCCGGCACCTTCAGCATGAAATACAACATGATCTGGGATCAGATTTTCGGTCTGAACCTGTTCGATCCGTCCGTCTCCGAGACGGAGGTCGCCTCCTATGTGGAGAGACAGAACCGCTTCGGCCTGCCGCTGGACAACCGCGCAGACTACACGAAATCAGACTGGCTCGTCTGGTCGGCTTCCCTCTGCACGACGACGGCTGCATTCCAGGCGCTGATCGCTCCGCTGTGGCTGGCCTATGACAAAACGCCGGATCGTGTCCCGATGACCGACTGGTATTTCACCTCCACCGCCAAGCAGCGCGGCTTCCAGAATCGGACGGTTCAGGGTGGTATTTTCATCCGGCTTCTGATGCCGAAGGCGTAACATCGCCCCGTTGTTGCAGGAATCCGCAAATTTTTTGCGGATTCCTGCAAAGAACCCCTTGCAATTCCATGGAAAACATGGTAATATTATAGCAGATAAATGAATGAGCGTATTGTTGTGTTTCTTTTTGCGCACACAGGTCTTTTTCCAAAGCTGTTTTCCGCCGAAAACAGCTTTATCTGCTTTTCATTTTCGTGCTTTATTTTTTGATTCGGCGGAGAAACGGAGAAACTATGAGTAAAAAGTTTGTCTACATGTTCTGTGAGGGTTCCGGCGATATGCGGGAGCTGCTCGGCGGCAAGGGTGCAAACCTTGCGGAGATGATGAATCTCGGAATGCCTGTTCCAAACGGTTTTACAATTACCACGGAAGCCTGCACCGACTATTACGCAAACAACGAATCCATCAGCGATGAAATTCAGGCGCAGATTTACGAATATCTGGAGCGGATGGAGAACGAATGCGGAAAGAAATTCGGTGATCCGGAGAACCCGCTGCTGGTCAGCGTGCGCAGTGGTGCACGTGCATCCATGCCGGGCATGATGGATACGATTCTGAACCTTGGCCTGAACGATGTTGTTGTCGAGGGTCTGGCCAAGCTGACCGGCAATCCGCGTTTTGCATATGACTCCTATCGCCGCTTTATTCAGATGTTCTCCGACGTTGTCATGGAGCTTCCGAAATCCACGTTCGAGAAGATCATTGACCAGGTCAAGGCCGAAAAAGGCGTTTCCTACGACAATGAGCTGGATGCCGATGATATGAAGAAGCTGGTGGTTCTCTTCAAGAACCATTACATCGCCGAAAAAGGCGTCCTGTTCCCGGAGGATCCGCGGGTTCAGCTGATGGAGGCGGTCAAGGCCGTTTTCCGTTCCTGGAACAACGAACGCGCCATCTACTATCGCCGCATGAACGACATCCCGTCCTCCTGGGGTACGGCCGTCAACGTCCAGTCCATGGTCTTCGGCAACATGGGCGACGACAGCGGTACGGGTGTTGCCTTTACGCGCAACCCGGCCACCGGTGAAAAGAAGCTGTTCGGCGAATTCCTGATGAATGCACAGGGCGAAGACGTTGTCGCCGGTGTCCGCACACCGCAGACCATCGATCAGCTTTCCGTTGTCATGCCGGACATCTACCGCCAGTTTACGGAGATCTGCGCCCGTCTGGAAGAGCACTACCGCGATATGCAGGACATGGAGTTCACCATTGAAAAAGGCAAGCTCTATATGCTCCAGACCCGCAGCGGCAAGCGCACCGCGGCTGCCGCACTGAAAATCGCCGTCAGCTTGGTTGCGGAAGGAATGCTCACAAAAGAAGAAGCCATTCTCAAGGTCGAGCCGAAGCAGCTGGATACCCTGCTGCATCCGCAGTTTGACCCGATCGCACTGAAAGAAGATACGCCGGTTGCATCCGGTCTGCCGGCCTCGCCGGGCGCCGCCTGCGGTACCGTCGTCTTCAATGCCAAGGACGCCGTGGAAGCCGCCAAGGAAGGACGCAAGGTCGTTCTGGTTCGCCACGAAACCTCGCCGGAGGACATCGAAGGCATGGCCGCCGCTCAGGGCATCCTGACTGCACGCGGCGGTATGACCTCGCACGCGGCCGTTGTCGCCCGTGGTATGGGGCGCTGCTGCGTCGCCGGTTGTGGCGACGTCCACATCAACGAGGACGAGAAGTATTTTGTCGTCAAGGGTATGCGCATCAACGAAGGGGACGGCATCTCCATCGACGGCTCCACCGGTAAGGTCTATCTCAGCATCCTGCCGACCGTTGAAACCGCGATGAGCGGTGACTTCGCAACCTTCATGGGCTGGGCCGACGAAATCCGGACGCTGAAAATCCGCACCAACGCCGATACGCCGCGTGATGCCGCTGCCGCCCGGAAATACGGTGCTGAGGGCATTGGCCTCTGCCGGACGGAGCATATGTTCTTCGACGCTGACCGGATTCCGGCCATCCGCGAAATGATCGTCGCCAAAACGCTGGATCAGCGGAAAAAGGCACTGGATAAGCTGCTGCCCATGCAGCGTGGCGACTTTGAAGCACTCTTCCGCACGATGAAGGGTCTGCCGGTCACCATTCGTCTCCTGGATCCGCCGCTGCACGAGTTCCTCCCGCAGTCCGACGAAGACATTCTGGCACTGGCGCAGGAAATGCGCCTCACCTTCTCTGAACTGAAGGCCACCATTGATTCGCTCCACGAAGCTAACCCGATGTTTGGTCACCGCGGCTGCCGTCTGGCCGTTTCCTTCCCGGAGATCGCAGAAATGCAGACCCGCGCCATCATCGAGGCCGCCATCAACGTTTCCAAGGAAGGCCTGCACGTCGTTCCGGAAATCATGATTCCGCTGGTCGGCGATGTCAGCGAATTGAAATATGTCAAGAAGACCGTCAGCCAGGTTGCGGATTCCATCATTGCCGCCTCCGGTCTGCAGCTCACCTATCGCGTCGGTACGATGATCGAAGTGCCGCGTGCTGCGCTGACTGCGGATCAGATTGCCACCGAAGCAGAATTCTTCTCCTTCGGCACCAACGACCTGACGCAGATGACCTACGGCTTCTCCCGTGATGACGCCGGTAAGTTCCTCAACGACTACTATGAAAAGAAAGTCTTTGAATCCGATCCGTTTGCCCGTCTGGACACCGTCGGTGTCGGCAAGCTGATCGATATGGCGGCAACACTCGGCCGTTCCGTCCGCAGCGATATCAAGCTCGGTATCTGCGGCGAACACGGCGGTGATCCGTCCTCGATCGAATTCTGCCACAAAATCGGCCTGAACTATGTTTCCTGCTCGCCGTACCGTGTGCCGATCGCACGGCTCGCCGCTGCACAGGCAGCTGTCAAATTCAAGGCGTAACCTGACCTCTTACAGACCTCAAAGTCTTCGGGCTTTGAGGTCTGTTTTTGTCGGTGCAGGTTCGCAGGCGGTCGGCAAACGCTGGTACGGTGTAGCTCCGTTTTGTGCGGTTTTCGAGCGTTGTATGATGGATGTATTTTTTGGAAGCACGGAGCTGTCCGGAAAATGGCAGCATTTTTTTGCAAATCGCTTGACGTGTCCGTTTGTTTACGATATAATAAAGAAAAATTGGAAAGGTGCATCGTACACGGTGCGATTGCACCACGGGGAGTGTATGCAGAATGCGTGTTCTTCGCAGGTTCAAGTGGCCCATCCTTTCCGTTGTCGTCCTTCTGGCGGCACTGATCGGGACGTTCCTTTTGCGGGCGCCGAAGCCCGTCTGGGACATTGCTGAGGCCGATTGGGTCGCTTTCACCGGGGATACCTTCCGGATTCCCGCAGCCACTGTCCAGGCCGGTCACAAAACGGTGAACGCTGTCGCTGTGCTCACCGCACCAGACGGAACGGTTCTGTCCGATCAGACGGTTCTGCTCCGTTCGTTCGGTTCGTACACCGTGACGTATACGGCGACGGTCGGCCGCCATGTCTACACGGAAAGCCGCACGTTGACCGTTCGGGGCAGGACAGCCTTCGTTTCCTCCGCGCTGAGCAGTGTGACCTACGGAACGTATGACGGCACGCAGACGCCCGGCCTTCTGGTGCATTTGGCACAGGGAGACACGCTGTATGTTTCGCAGGCGTTGGAGCTTGCGGAGGTCGATGCGTCCGAGTCGATTTTGGAGTGCTTTGCCACGCCGATGCAGAAAGGCGTCCTCGATTTCCGAAAATTGATTTTTACCTTCACCGACACGGAAAATCCGGACATTTTCTTCCGGGTTTCCGCGATGCAGTCGTCGGACGGCGACCAGTATCCATACACCTACTGTCTGGCCGGAGCCAACGGTCAGCCCATGGAGGGCTGGGAGGAATCGCACCAGAAGCTGCATATCAATAACGTGTGGGGCACGCCCGGCCAGCACTCCTTTTCCCTGCTATTTGCGCCCGGCATCGAGGAAAAACCGGCGGACGCCATGCCCATTCGAATCGGCTACGACCCCGCCACTCGGCGCGTATACAGCAGCGGGCAGCTGGTGGCGGATTTTGATGACCCGTCTTTTTTCTATCAGCTCTGGGAGGGCTTGCCCAGTGGGAAGGCCTTTCTGTCCGTTTCCGCCGACCTGTATGTCTCCGAAACGGCGAATTTCTGCATTTCGAAGGTGCGCGGGCTCGATCTGACCGCTGAGGAATATGTGGATACAGACGGCCCGGACATTGCGCTGGATGCAGCGTTTGACGTGATGCCGCATGGCGAGGTGGGGCGCGCCTATCCGATTCCGGTCGCCTCTGCCCGCGACACCTATACCGGTTCGGCTGATGTCGCTGTCACCGTTCAACAGACAGACGGAGCGGCGAACGGTCGGACGCTTGCCATCACAGCCAATACCTTCACGCCGGATGTAGCCGGGACGTACCGCATCACGTACACCGCAGCCGACGCTGTCGGCAACGTCAGCCAGCTGACCCGAACGGTGGAGGCGGTTGATGAGCTGCCACCGCCGGAGCTCACCTTTGCAGAGGCGATGCCGTCCTCCGTCACGGTCGGGACAGTGCTGTCCCCCGCCATGTATCAGGCAGACACCCATGACAGCTTCACCACTGTGACTGTTTCGGCCACTCTGAACGGCAAGCCGTGTGAAATCAAAGACGGTCTGCGCCTGACAGAAACCGGTCTCTTTGAGCTCACCTACACCGCCACCGATTACATCGGGCTGCAAAGTGTGACGCGTTTTGCGGTGGATGTACTGGTCAACGATGCGCCATTCTTTCCGAATGAGCCGTCGCTCCCGCTCTTTCTGCTCAGTGGCTGTTCCTATGAGCTGCCCGAATGCGAGGCCTATGATTACCGGAGCGGTTCAGAAGAGCGCAAGCCCGCATCGCTCACGGTGACGCTGAACGGGGAAACCACCGCCTTATCGGCCGGTGCGTCGTGGACGCCGACGGTCGAGGAGGACGGACTATTGGCAACCTTCTGCTACACCTGTGAGGGCGTTTCTCTGACCCGCGAGGTGCCGGTCGTCCTCGGCGCGTATCAGGACGGCGGGCGGGATCGGCTGCCGCTGAAAAATTATATCCGCGGAACGAACCTGACGGTCACAGGCAGCGCCTCCTATCTGACGCTGACGGCGGACGCACCAGACAGCCGTTGGGTATTTGCCAACCAGCTTCTGGCCGAAGGAACCGGGCTGACGTTTTCCATTTCGCCCGAAACGGCCAATTTTGAATCGCTTTCCGTCCTGATGATCAATGCCGCAGACACCACCCATCCGGTGGCCGCGAGCTTCCGTCAAAGCAACGGGCAGCTGCTTCTCAGCTGCGGCGGGGAAACGGTTGTCATCGCGGATTCGTTTGACGCGGAGACGACGCTCACGCTGATATGTGAGAGCGACCGGACGCTGCTCGTTAACGGGCGTAGCTTTGAGCTGACAACCTGTACAGATGGTACACCGTTTGACGGCTTTGGCGAGTGGCTGTATTTGTCGATGGTCTGGGAGCAGGCCGCCCCCGGCAGTCAGGTTCGGCTTCATGCAGTGGACAACCAGCCCATGGGCAATCTGGCTTTTGACCGGATTCCGCCGCGTGTGGTTCTGCCCGGCGGTGTCACCGGTCTGGTGGCGCTGGGCGAAACCGTCACGCTGCCCGCCGCTCTGGTCGGCGATGTGCTGGACGCTAACGTCGTGTGTACGATGAGTGTCTGTGATCGAAACGGCGATTTTGTCACAGCCGTAGACGGCACACTTCTGAAGGATGCAGACCCCACGCGCAGCTATGAGCTGGTTTTGTCTCTCCCGGGAGCGTATCAGGTCACCTACAAATCGACGGAGGCGAATCGCTGTTCCCCCAACTTCGGCGTACAGACGCAGATTTTGCAGGTAGTGGATTTGTCAGCACCCGTGATCACGCCACAGCACAGCTTTCCCACGTCCGTTCCGGTCGGTTCGTGCATCATTCTGCCGGATGTGACCGTGACGGACGATCAGACGGCAGCAGAGGACATTCGATTGTTCCGCTATGTCGTCACGCCGGACGGGCAGCTGATCGAGCTGCCTTCAGACAGCAACGCCGTCGTGGCCGAGCTGCCGGGCGTTTACGAAATCCGTTTGGTCGCCTATGATGCATTTGGAAATATCAGTCTGGTGCGCCACCCTGTCACGGTGGAGCCATAAGGAGGTTTTTTATATGAATTGGAAACGCCTGTCCGGTCTGCTGGTATCGCTGAGTATGCTGCTCTGCGGATGCAGCCCCGTCACACCCGCAGCACCCGCCGCCGACCCGCTCCCTGAAAACACGGATGCGCGCCATCCGCTGTCGCCGACGGCTCCGCATCTGATAGACAACGTGCTGCATCAGGTATCCGTTACACCTGCAGACCGCCCGTTTGTCACGGACGGCTCCTCTGCATACAGCATTGTCGTCGGCTCCGGCTCTGAAAATGCGAAGGCCGCTGCGCTGATTCAGCAGCACATTTTTCAGGTTTCCGGTGTTTCGCTGCCGGTGATTGCCGACAGCAGCACCGTCACATACACCGCCGACAGCCGGTTCATTGTCCTGAATGGCCCGGAGGTCTTCCGGCAGGCTGGATTCACCATGCCGGAGGTCGATCTCGGGCTGACTGGCTACGTCATCCGCTCCGTTGACAACAGTGTCCTGATTGCTACCGCGTCCGAGGCCGGTGCGCAGAAGGGTGCCATTGCGTTTTTGCATCACGCCATCGGCTATGAAATGTATGCAGAGGACACTGTGGCCTACAGCAATCACGCGGAAACGCTGCCGGATTTTGCAATCGCGGAGCGGCCGGACTTTGAATATTATTATCAGAGCAACTACGTCAGCCAGGAAGCGGCCTACGGCATGAATTTTTCCACCGACCTGTTCATTCCGATCGCCGGTGCATGGTGTCACAACAGTCTGGACTGTCTGCCGATGGAGCAGTATGCGGACGCGCATCCTTCCTGGTATTCGACGGAGGGCAACGAGCTCTGCTACACAGCGCACGGGGATGCGGCGGAGTGGGAGCTCATGGTGCAACAGGCAGCTGAACGCGTGCTGGAAGCGGCCAACGCCTGTCCGGATCGCCCGTTCCTCGCCCTGACCATCGAAGACCACGATACAATCTGCGGCTGTGCGGCCTGTGAACAGGTCCGCGCCGATTATCACGGCGCCAATTCCGCCGCCTGCATCCGGTTCATCAACGCCGTCAACCGTCTGGTGCAGGATGCGCTGGCGGAGCAGGCCAAGGCTGACGGCACAGAGAAACGCGCACTCCGTCTGCTGTTCTTCGCATACCGTCAGATGGAGCAGCCGCCGGTGGAATGGGTGGACGATCATTGGGAGCCGATGGACGAGTCCGTTGTCTGCGATGAAACCGTCGGCGTGTACCTTGCACCGATCACCGCCTGCTACAGCCATTCCTTCTACGACGAGGTCAATGCACCGGCTCGCGACGTTTTGGAGGGCTGGAGCGTCCTGACCGACAATATGTGTCTCTGGCTGTATGAAACCAGCTACACGAACTATCTGTTCCCGCTGAACTCCTATGATACGATGCTGGAAACCTACCGGTTCTCCAGACAGAATCACGCCGTCTTCCTCTATCCGGAGGGGCAGCACAATCAGGGAAACGTCACCTGCTTCGGAAAGCTCAAGGAATACTTCAATGCGCGGGCGCTGTTTTCGGTGAATGACAGCTTTGCAGCCATCGCGGACGATTTCTTTGCGCATTATTTTCAGGAGGCCGCCGCGCCGATGCGCCGGTATTTTGACGAGCTGCAAATTCACCTGCGCGATTTGGAAAGCACATGGCCTGAAATCGACGGGACGATTTACAATTGGCTGTGCGATACCAAATACTGGCCGATTGGCACGCTGCGCCACTGGATGGATTTGCTGAACGAGGCCTATGCCGCCATTGAGCCGCTTGCGTCTGAAAATCCGGAGCGGTATCAGACGCTCAAAAAGCACATCGATCTGGAGAGCATCTTCCCGCGCTTTGCCATTTGCCAGCTGTACGGCGATTGCTACACGAGTGCGGAGCTGCGCACCATGCGTGAAGCGCTGCAAAAGGACTGTGAAACACTTTCCGTGACGATGTTCAGCGAAGGGCGACCGATGAACGAAATCTTCACCGAATGGGGGCTGGCCGGGAAAGGGCTGATCTGATCGCAGGCCGGTGCTTCTGTGAACGCGGTTTGTCGGGAGCGGTTGACATTTGCCTGTCCGGCGAGTATAATAGGCATAACGTTTCTACCAACGGCATTTGCCGTCATTATGGAGGTTCCTCTTGAAAATTGTCATCATTGGTGACGGGAAGGTCGGATTTGCTCTGGCCGATCAGCTTTCCCGCGAGAAACATGATATTACTGTGATTGATTCCAATCTCGATAACCTGAAAAACCTGATGGACGTGCTGGATGTGCTTGTGATTCACGGGAACGGTGCCAGTCTGTCCGTGCAGAAGGAGGCCGGGGTGGATCGGGCTGATCTGCTGATTGCCGCCACCTCCGCGGATGAGCTGAACATTCTGGCCTGTCTTGTCGGCAGAAAGCTCGGCGCTGGGAAGACCATTGCGCGGATTCGAAATCCGGAATACGCCGACCAGCTGATTGAGATGAAGGAGGAGCTCGGTCTCTCCATGACCGTCAATCCGGAGCTGGCCGCAGCGACGGAGATGTCGCGCCGTCTCCGCTTCCCAAACGCATTGAATATCGACTTTTTTGCCAAGGGTCGAATTGAGCTGATCGAATTCCGCATTCCGGACGGCAGTGAGCTGGACGGCATGGCGCTGATGTCGATTTATGAGAAGTTCAAGATTCGGGTGCTGATTTGTGCCGTTCAGCGCGGCGAGGAAATTTTCATCCCGGACGGCTCCTTCCGGCTGCAGGCTGGAGATCATATCACGATCACCTCTTCCCCGCTGGAAATCAGCCTGTTCCTCAAGGCCATCGGCATCGTCCAGCAGAAGGTTCGCTCGGTCTTTATCATCGGCGGCGGGCGCACCAGCTATTATCTGGCTCGGCAGCTCTGCGAAATGGGCATGGAGGTCAAGATTTTGGATGCGGATGCCGGTCGCTGCCGCGAATTGTCGGATATGCTGCCGCAGGCCATCATTCTGAACGGCCGCGCCAACGATCAGGAGCTGTTGCAGTCTGAAAACATTGACGACACGGATGTCCTGGTCGCGGCCTCAGACTCGGACGAGATGAATCTGCTGATTTCTCTCTTTGGCCAGACGCGAAACATCCCCAAGATTTTCACGAAGGTCGAACGGACGGACATTCTGGATATGTACGGCAACATCTGCGCCGGAACCATCGTTTCGCCCCGTCAGCTGATTGCAAATGACATCATCCGCTTTGTCCGTGCGCTGTCCAATTCCACCGGCAGCAGTGTGGAAACGCTGCACCGCATCGTGAATGGCCGCGTTGAGGCGCTTGAATTCCGCGTGCGCGCCAAGGCCGGTCTGACCGGGATTCCGCTGCGCGATCTGCCCATCCGCCGCGGCATCCTGCTGGCGATCATTCATCGCGGCGGGCGTGTCATCATCCCCGGCGGGAACGATATGCTCTGCGAAGGAGACAGCGTCGTTCTCATCACCATGGAACAGAATCTGACAGACCTGTCGGATATTTTGAGGTGAGGGCACATGAATTACCGGCAAGTCGGCAGAACGCTCTGCCTGATTCTGCGCTGCATCGCGCTTTTGATGCTGCTGCCCGTGTTTGTCGGGCTTTTGAACCGGGAACGGGAGACGCTGGCCTTTCTCGTGACCATCGCCGTTCTGTTGCTTTTCAGCTGCGCTTCCTTCTTTTTGAAAACAGACAACCATTCCATTTATGCGCGGGAAGGCTTCGCGATTGTCTCGCTTTCCTGGATTCTGCTGGGGATTTTCGGCGCCATGCCGTTTGTCATCAGCCGTGCCATTCCGAACGTATTTGACGCGTTTTTTGAGATTGTCTCCGGCTTCACCACGACCGGTGCCACCGTGCTGGCCGATGTAGAATCCCTGCCGCGCTGCATTTCCTTCTGGCGCTGCTTTTCCATCTGGATTGGCGGGATGGGCGTGCTTGTCTTCGTGCTGGCGATTGTCCCGCTCTCCAGCGGTCGGGATATGCACATTCTGCGCGCCGAATCGCCCGGCCCGTCGGTCGGGAAGCTGGTGCCCAAGATGCGGCATTCCGCATTGATTCTGTACAGCATTTATTTTGCCCTGACGGTGATCGAGATGCTGCTGCTTCTGGCGGGCGGGATGTCCTTCTTCGATGCGGTGACGCACGCGTTTTCGAACGCGGGAACCGGCGGATTTTCCACGCGCAACGCCGGTATTTCAGCGTTCAACAGTGTGTACATCGATGTCGTGGTGACGGTCTTTATGTTCCTGTTTTCCATCAACTTCAACCTGTTTTACCTGATTTTGATGAAAAAGGCATCGGAAGCGTTCCGGGACGAGGAATTCCGCGTGTATCTGCTGATTCTCGCCATTTCGCTGGCCACGATGACCATCAACACGCTGTCGGTCTATGGCACCTTCTCGACCGCGCTCCGCTATTCCTCCTTCCAGCTGGCCTCCATCGTTTCGACGACCGGCTTCGCAACTGCGGACTATTCACAGTGGCCGATGCTGTCGCAGATGGTGCTCTGGTTTGTCATGTTCCTCGGCGGATGTGCCGGTTCGACTGCCGGCGGGTTAAAGTGCTCCCGATTCCTGATCCTCGTCAAATCCGTTCGCCGGGAGCTGCGCCGCCTCTCGCATCCGCATTCCTCGGATGTCATTCGGCTCAGCGGTGAAACGCTGGATGAGGAAACCGTGTCCGGCGCAAACCTCTACTTCCTGACGTATACCGGTATTTTCCTCTGCGGTCTGCTCTGCATTTCTCTAAACGGGTTGGATTTTGAAACGACCTTTTCATCCGTTCTGACGTGCATCAGCAACGTCGGCCCGGGCTTTGGCTCCATTGTCGGGCCGGTCGGCAATTTTTCCTCGCTGACGTGGTTCTCCAAGTTTGTGCTGAGCATTCTCATGCTGATCGGGCGGCTGGAAATCTTCCCGATGCTGATGCTGTTCTCTCCGTCGCTGTGGCGTCACCACCGTTCAGCATCCCGTGGTGACAAAAAACGTCGTCACATTTCCGCTTCCCAGCGCATATCATAAAATCAGGCGCCCGGTCCAGTGGCCGGGCGCCTGATTTTTTTGGATGGATGAGGGGATTTTGTATGTCTGAGGGATTCGCCAACAAGCACATCGTCTTCCGGTCGCCCGGCGTCTGTGCCGTAGAGGTCTGTGACAGGCCGGTACCCGGTGCGAACGAAGTCCAGATTCAGACGGAATATTCGCTGATCAGCACGGGGACGGAATTGACACAGCTGTATGCGGCGGCCGATGCGGATTCGAGCTGGCAGCCGCTTCTGACGTATCCCCTGTTGCCGGGGTATTCCAACGTAGGGCGCGTCCGTGCGGTCGGCGTCGGTGTCGATGCTTCCATGATCGGGCAGCGGGTGGTCTCCCTTGGCCGACACGCTCAGACGGTCTGTCGATCGGTCTTTGAGGTGGTTCCCGTCCCGGAATCGGTGTCTGCGGAGGAAGCCGTTTTCGCCGTAATCGCGCAGATTGCGATGGGTGGCGTCCGTTTTTCACGCATTCGGCTCGGCGAAACCGTCGCTGTTTTTGGCGCAGGGCTGATCGGGCAGCTCGCCACGCGTCTGGCGCGGCTGAGCGGTGCCGGTTCCGTGTTCGTATGGGATCATTCGTCCCTGCGACTGCGGCTTTTGCCCGATGACAGCGGCGTGTATCCCTCGACAGAGGATCCGGTAGCGGCCGGTGCGTTCATTCGGCGCATGAACCACGGCCGTGCGGCCGATCTGGTATTCGATGCGACGGGCGATCCGGCGCGCATCGCGGCGGAGGTGGATGCATTGGAGGAGCACGGGCGGCTGGTAATTCTGAGCAGCCCCCGCGGGCGCTCCGCGCTCGATCTGAACATGGTCAATCTGCGCGGGCTGTCCATCATTGGTGCACACAATGCCACCGTCCATATGCCGCCGGGCGTCCCCGGTGAGCCGTTCACGCTGCGCAGGGATTTGCAGGATTTTCTGGAGCGGCTGGCCGACCACACGCTGTCTGTTGCATCGCTGATCACGCATCGGTTCCCGGCTGACCGGGCGCCGGAGGCGTATCGCCGATTGGCGGAGAACCGGCGCGAAGCGCTCGGCGTTCTGCTGGATTGGCGATAGAATGCGCTGTTTGTTCAGCGAACCGGTTTTTCCTTCAGCAGGTGCATTTTCTTGAGCAGCCGTGCAATCCACGCGCCTTTTGGCAGCATTTGAATGTCGTTTTCGTTGATTCCGCCGATCAGAAGCATCACGACACCGTACACTGCGACAGCCAAACAGATGGCCAGCAGCGTCGCTTTGGCATCGCCGATCACGCCGGCGCAAAGCTTCTGGACACCGTATGCACAGGCACCCATAGCAGCTGACGCCAGCAGCGGCTTGAGCACCACCCGCGAAACCGGGATGCGATACCGGACCTCGCGCAGGAAGCAGCTGTAGTTGATGGCGAAAATGGTCAGGTAGCAGAGCAGCGTCCCGATTGGTGCGCCGGTCATACCGATGCTCGGAATGCCGATCAGGACGTAGTTCACCGTCAGCTTGACGATGCCGCCCGCGATGAGCGAATAGACCGGCACACGCATTTTGCCGATGGATTGAAGCATGGCTGTTGACAGAGTGGAGAGGCACGTCCAGAAGGACGCCACGCCCAGAATTTGCAGCAGCGGCGTCACCGCTTCGATCTCATCCAAACGAGCCGGGAACAGCATCCGCTGAATGGGGCCGGCCAGCACGAGCAGACCCACCGCGCACGGCATGGCGAGAGCGATTACGAGTTTGATGGCGCGGCGGAGCAGATACCGGACGCGCTTGCTGTTCTTGGCGACATAGGCCGCAGAAAGTGCCGGAACAATGCTGACGTTCAGTGAGGAGATGATGGAGGGCGGCAGATTGAACAGCGTCTGCGCGTAGCCCTTATAGCCGCCGTATGCGGCGTTTGCCATGGTCTGATCGAGGCCGGAATCCTGAAGCCGTTTATAGATCAGGAACAGGTCGAGCACCCCCGTCAGATTGACGACCATGGAGCTCATGGTGAGCGGAATAGCCAGTCGGATAAACTGCCGGAGGATGGCGCGATTGGAGCGCACCTTCCCGCCACGCGCCGACAATTCCCGGAGCTGTCTCCGGTTGGCGGGTGAGCAGAACATACAGAGCAGAATCGCTGCGCCGATCATGGTGCTGATGGAGGTGCCGGAGATGGCACCTGCCGCAACATATTCCTCCGAATATGCCATTTCCTTCAGCAGCAGCGCAAAGCCGATGCCGATCAGCAATTTGAAGAACGCCTCAATGATCTGGGACAGTCCCGTCGGCTTCATGTTCTGGATGCCCTGATAATATCCGCGGAAGACGCAGGACATGGACAGGAAGAAAATGGCCGGGGAAAGCACCATGATGCAGTATTTGGCCTGTTCCGTGCTGACGGAGCGTGCGAAGATGCCGCTGCCGAACAGCATAATGGCCGTTCCGGTTCCGCCGACCACAAAAAAGACCGTGGCCATCAATCGGACTTCCTTCCGAACCTCCGAATAACGCGCCAGCGCAATGCTCTCCGCCACCATTTTGGAGACGGCCATGGCACCGCCGGACGCGAAGATGGTCAGCAGCAGCTGATAAATTTCATAGGCCGAACTCAAATAGCCCATTCCGTCCTGGCCGAGAATGTTGGCCAGCGGAATTTTATAGACCACGCCGATAATTTTAACAATAAAGTTCGCGGCTATCAAGACAGTCGCGCCGGCGGCAATGCTGTTTTTTCGTTGTTTTTCCAACCGTCGCACCGTTCCTTTCTCTGCAAGTGATATCCAATATATTATATCATATCCGGTTGGACGTTTCAATTGATATTTATGAACAAACGTCCGGATGCGGCGGGCGCTCCCCGCTCTCTGCGTGTATTTTCAGAGGTGGGGTGTGTTTTTGCAGGAATGCCGCGACATGGCGGTTGAATTCGTCCGGGCGGCGATTGGCGAGAAAATGATTGCCCGGCAGAAGGGCCAGCTCCGCATCGGGCAGCAGCTGCGCAATCTGTTCGGTATGGCGACGCAGAATCATGTCGTTTGTCCCCGCAATGACCAGGGTCGGAATGTGCAGGGAGGTCAGCGCTTCCGGTGGAATCATGGGGTCGTTGACCATGAGGCCGAGCAGCTCCGCATGGCGTGCGGCCTCTGCGCTTTTTTGGGCGAAGCAGCTCGCCACGCGGTATCCCCATTCGATCGGCCACTGCGTTCTGCGGCGAACGCCGGACGGATGCAGATTGGCGCCGTTCAGGACGAGCGACCGGACGCGTTCCGGATGGGACAGGGCGAAGCAGAGCGCCGTGTTGCCGCCATCCGAAAAGCCAAGCAGGTGCACCTGCTCCAGCTGATGCGCCGACAGAAACTCCAGCAGATCGTCTGCGAACTGGCGAATGGTCATCGGTGCCGTCCCTCTTGGCGTTGCACCGTGTCCACGCGTGTCGGGTGCGAACACATGATACGTTCCGGCAAACGCGTCCAGCTGATGGACGAAGTAGGAATGGTCCTCCCCGTTGCCGTGCAGCAGAATCAGCGGGAAGCCGGCTCCCCGTTCCTCATAGTATAACGAAATATCCATACAGGCCCTTTCCTCCCGCGCTAAAAGCCATGAATCCATGCAGCATCATTCGGCGAACAGCGCCGTAGAGAGATAGCGTTCTCCCGTATCCGGCAGCAGCACGACGATCGTTTTGCCCTTCAGCTCCGGCCGTCTGGCCAGCTCCATCGCCGCAAATGCAGCTGCGCCGGAGGAAATACCGACCAGGATACCCTCTTTCTGTCCAATTTCCCGCGCTGTTCGCATGGCGTCTTCATCGGTGACGGTGATCACTTCGTCGTAGATCGTCTGATCCAGCACCTCCGGGATAAACCCGGCACCAATCCCCTGCAGTCCGTGTGCGCCTGCCGTTCCGCCGGAGAGGACAGCGGAGGTAGATGGTTCTACGGCGACAATCTGAATCGCGGAGCGCTGCTCCTTCAGGTACCGGCCGACGCCGGTGATGGTGCCGCCGGTGCCGACACCGGCCACGAACGCATCGACGCAGCCGTCGGTATCTGCAAAAATTTCCGGGCCGGTCGTCCGGTAGTGCGCATCCGGGTTCGCCGGGTTGACAAACTGACCGGCGATCAGGCTGTTCGGGATGGTGCGCGCCAGCTCCTCAGCCTTGTCAATCGCGCCCTGCATTCCCTTTTTTCCGTCCGACAGGACAAGCTCTGCGCCATAGGCGCGCATCAGCTTGCACCGTTCGACCGACATCGTATCCGGCATGACAATGATGAGCCGATAGCCGCGTGCAGCAGCGACCGATGCCAGGCCGATACCGGTATTGCCAGAGGTGGGTTCGATCAGCGTGGCGTCCTTTGTGAGGATGCCGCGAGCTTCCGCATCCTCAATCATGGCCTTTGCAACGCGATCCTTGGCCGAACCGGCGGGGTTCATGCCTTCCAGCTTGGCCAGAAGCCGCGCCTGCAGGCCGTATTGGCGTTCAAGATGAGTGAGCTCCAGCAGCGGTGTTTTGCCGATCAACTGGTCAGCCGATTGATAAATGTGTGACATGGAGATGCACTTCCTTTTTTTCTGTCTGTTGCCCGGGAATTCAGTCTTCTTCTGTCAGTTCGTTCAGGATGGCCTCGGCGTGCTCCGCGACGAACTGCATACACCCGTCTTCGAACGGTGAGCGCAGCCCGGCTTCCGCCAGCAGCTCTGTCAGGCGGACGGAGCCGGATTTTTTGGCCAGTGCGCAATAGCTCTCCCACGCGGCGCGGAAGTCCGTCTGCATCCAGATGCGATATTGCAGCGCACAGGTTTGCGCCACACAGTAGTCGATGTAATAAAAGGGGCGTTCATAAATATGGGTCTGACGCTGCCAGAGGCCGCCCGCTCCAAAGAACGGATCTCCGTCATAGTCCAGATGCGGCTGATACACCTGCTCCAGGCGGCGCCAGGTCGCCTTCCGTTCTGCTGGGGTCATCTCCGGATGGTCATAGACCTCGTGCTGGAATTCATCGACCAGGCAGCCATACGGCAAAAAGATCAGCGCCGCCGCCAGATGCATGGCACAGTAGCGCCGCGCATCCTTGCCGAAAAAGAGAGGCATCCAGTTTTCCGTGAAGAATTCCATCGACATAGAGTGGATTTCTGCGACATCCAGCGTCGATTCCCGGTATTCCAGCACCTGCATATCACGTGCTAAATAGAAGTTGAAGGCATGGCCGCATTCATGCGTCAGCGTATCGACGTCCTCGCTGGTTCCGTTGAAGTTGGAAAAGACGAACGGCGCTCCGTACATCGGCAGCGTGGTGCAGTATCCGCCGCCGGATTTGCCTTCCTTGGCCTGTGCGTCAAAGAGCTCGTGCTCGATCATGTATTCGAAAAAGACGTGTGTCTCCTCGGACAGCTCACCATACATCCGGCGGCCGGCCTCGAACATTTCTTCCGGCGTTCCGTGCGGTTCCGGGTTGCCGTTTTGATCGAAAATGTCCTCGTCATAAAACTTGAGGGCATCCAGCTTCAGCTTTTTCCGCCGCGCTTCGTGCAGCTTTTCCGCCAGCGGGACAATGACCTGTTTGACCTGTGTGCGGAAGCGCTCCACATCGTCCCGATTGTAGCTGTTTCGCATCATGCGGACATAGCCCAGATCGGTGAACGATGCATAGCCGAGCTTGTTCGCCTCGGCGGTGCGGAGCTTCACCAGACGGTCAAAGATTTCGTCCAGCCGGTCGGCGTGCTCCTGAAAAAATGCCGTCCGCGCCGCATAAGCGCGTTTGCGGACGTCGCGATCAGGCGACAGCTGATAGGCGCGCAGCTGTGCGAGGTTCAGTGTTTCGCCATCCCACGGAATCCGGGCAGAGGCCAGCAGCTTTTTATATTCGCTGCAGACGGCGTTGTCCTCCTGCATTTCCGGGATGACGCGTTCGTCCATCCCCTTCAGCTGCAGTGCCGCATTCCGGAACCACAAACTGCCGAGCGCCTGTTCCAGCTCCGTGCGGAACGGCGATTCCAGCATGGCGCGATAAAAATCCAGCACAGCGGCCTCAAAGCTCGGCATCGATTCGTCGTAATATGCATTTTCCGCATCGTAGAACGCATCACGCGTATCCACGGTGTGGCGGATGTAGCTGAGCGACTGCATGGTATAGACACGCTCCGCTTCGCGCTTGAAGCAGTCATACTGCGTCAGCACGTCTGCGGCCGAGCCGGATGTCCGGACGGCCTGTGCAGCGGTGCGGATGACGTCGCAGGCCTGTGGAATATTTGCCCGTTCATAAGGCATTTCTGAGAATTTCACAATGGTTCCCCCGTTCTTTTCGGTGAAAGCAGAGCGACACCGGATCCTGTTCCGGACGGTTTCCCCCGGAAGCTGATTTTCTTCATTATACCTTTTTCCCGTCGGAATGTCAACCGCATCCGGGCTTGTCAAGCAGGCGGTTTTGTGATATAATGTAACTTTGAAGAATCTGCAATTTTCTGATTGTCTGTCAGGAGGAAACTATGCCAATTACCGTACCGGCGACCTTGCCCGCCCGTGCCGTGCTGGAGCATGAAAACATTTTCGTCATGGAAGAGCATCGTGCGATTCATCAGGATATCCGGCCGCTGAAAATTCTTATTTTGAACCTGATGCCCACCAAGCAGGTGACGGAAACGCAGCTGCTCCGTTGCCTGTCCAACACGCCGCTTCAAATCGAGCCGGAGCTTCTCCAGACATCTTCCTATATCCCGAAAAACACCTCGCAGGAGCATTTGCTCTCCTTCTACAAAACATTCCGCGACGTTTCATCGAGCCGATATGACGGGCTGATCATCACCGGCGCTCCGGTGGAGCAGCTCGCCTATGAAGAGGTCGAGTACTGGGCGGAGCTCTGCGACATCATGGAGTGGAGCAAGACCAACGTACACTCCGTGCTGCACATCTGCTGGGGTGCGCAGGCCGGTCTGTATTATCATTACGGGCTGCAGAAGCGTCCGCTGGAATCCAAGGTGTCCGGCATTTTCCACCATTCGCTTCAGCGGCCCAAGTTGCCGCTTGTCCGCGGCTTTGACGATCGCTTCTGTGCGCCGCATTCGCGCCATACCGAGGTGGCCGTCGCCGATATTCTCGGCTGCGACGCGTTGGAGCTGATTGCGCTGTCCGATCTGGCCGGTGCGTATCTCGTTTCCGCGCAGGGCGGCCGTCAGATTTTTGTCATGGGGCATCCGGAATATGATGCGGAAACCATCGCGCTGGAATACCGCCGCGATCTCGACAAGGGGCTGAACCCGCAGATTCCCTACAATTATTTTCCCGGAAACGACCCGGCGCAGATTCCGCTCAACCTCTGGCGTTCGCACGCCAACCTGCTCTTTTCCAACTGGCTGAATTACTACGTCTATCAGTCCACGCCCTATGACCTGCAGCAGCTGGCGCAGACCGGCCGAAAGTAGGCCGCAAAACCGTTGGAAGTTGGAAAGTCGCCGAATTTGCCGGGCGCGTAATTGCAGAGCACATGAGCCCGCAACCGACTCGCCATCTTTGGGCAGTGCATCGAAACTACCAAAAACAATCCCCGATTCGAACAGACAGCTGTTTGAATCGGGGATTTGTTTGTTGCTTGGGTGTGATCGTTGTGGTTGGCTTTTTTGGTTACGCTTCGGCGTTCGTTTTGGGTTTTGTCATCGGTGGGAGGGGTTGGGATTCCTCCGATGGTTCGATGCATTTTGATGTGACGGCGTAGAGGCGGGTCAGCACGATGGCTTCATACAGGCTGACCGCCGGTGCAACGAGCGTATGACCGGCCAGGAAGCCGACGGCAAAGCCGATCATCGTCTGATAGAGCGTCGTACACCACAGCAGAGAGGCCATGCAGGCTTTCAGGTTGCGGAACGCCATGCGAATCGCCGCAAAGAGGATGGCCACAAACGGCGCCGTAAAGAGGAGCAGGCCGACCACGCCATGTCGGTAAAAGACCGAGACGAAGTCCATCTCGACGGCGACCTCCACATGATACCGGTAGGTCGGGAGGTCGGCATAGCCGATGCCCAGCGCCCAGAAGGCCGGGCCGCTCTCGCCGAACTGGGCATTCGTCGAGCGAATGTTATTCAGGCGGCTGCTCAGCAGCCAGTTCAGAACGCGGTACGTCTTGGTGTCGTCCGCCGGTTTCGGAGTCAGGGCGGTGGTTTCCTCCGGCTTCGGCGTTGTCACCACCGTCGTATTTTCCACCTGGATATAGTGAAACCATTTCATGCGGTCGGTGATGTTCATGCGAACCGGGGATGCGGCAAAATAGAGGACGGCCAGTGCAGCGATCATCAGTCCGGCGGCCAACATCCGGAAGCGCGCCAGTCGGCTGCGCGTAATTTCCAGTCGGAAGACGCTCCAGACAAAAAAGCAGACCAGATACACGGCGACGCCGATCAGAGCGGCTTTGGTGGCCAGATAGACGCTGGCAAACAGCATGAGCAGCACAGACAGGACACCCACACCCGCGTACAGCAGCCGTTTCCCGGCCGTAGACGAGCGCAGCGTATCCAGCGCCTTTTCGGTCGTATAATGGTAGAATACCAGCGGGGATAAAATAATGATCAGTGCGGAAATCTCGTTGGCCGCATAAAACCAGCCGCAATAGCCGTTATCCTTATAGGACTGGAACGAGGTGCCCGTGACATAGGAGATGAAGATCGTCAGCGCGTAGAAGGTGGCAATCCATGCAATCGGTTTTTCCGGCAGAAGATAGCCGAATTGGCGGTACAGCGCCCAGAAGGCGATCAGGACGCATGGGAAATAGAAGACCTTGATGGTTTCCTTGAGGTTGGTGAACAGCACATGGGCGCCGCCGTTTGCCAGCAGCAGGAGGTTTTGCAGCAGCACATATGCGCACAGGGCGATCAGGTAGGCGCAGATGAGCTTCCGACGTGGGCCACGATCAAAGAAGAGCAGGTACAGACCCATGAACAGCAGGAAAATCGCCCGCAGCACGACGCCGATGGTGACATCGTACCCCGCGTGCTTCAGCAGGGATGTCCCGATATCGATGATCGGCTGGCAGAACAGATAGATCAGCAGCAGTTTTTGCAGAAATGCTTGGGAAAACAGTTGTTTGATTTTTGTCATTTGGATCTGCCTTTCTCGTCTTCTTCGCATTGAAAGAGGTGCCGGATGCGTTCCAGCGACCGTTCATTGTACCATTGCAGCGCATCGGGTTGTTTCTCCGTTTTTGCCGCGCGGAGGAAGGCCGCCGCCAGATCCTCCTCGCCGGTCAGGCCGTCGTTGTACGGTTCCAGCCGCTTGGGCATCAGAACCGGGAGTCCGAGCGCTTTGGCCTCCCAGAGCACCATCCCCTGTCCCTCGTAGCGCGAGTTCAGCACCATTGCATCCATTTTTTTCAGATACGGGAAGGGGTTCGGCTGGTAGCCGAGAAACCTCACCCGCTCCTCCAGGTGGCAGCGGGCAATGATGGTTTCGAGCTTGGAGCGCTCCTCCCCGTCGCCGATCAGATAGAGGCGCAAATCCGGCCGTTTCGCCGCCGCCTCTGCAAAAATCGGCAGCAGCAGATCGAGTCCCTTTGCGTAGCACAGCCGTCCGACCGTGCAGAGATTCAGGCAGGAGGGATCCGGCTCAAAGTCGATCGGTTCGGCTGCCCTTCGGAAAATTTCATCTGTATCGATCAGGTTGGGAATCACGG
Source organism: uncultured Oscillospiraceae bacterium (assembly GCA_964448855.1). Lineage (GTDB taxonomy): Bacteria > Bacillota > Clostridia > Oscillospirales > QAMX01 > QAMX01. The sequence goes on from CAYUXI010000012.1 coordinate 59,513, forward strand.
TGATCGGTTTGGTTTGCAGCCCGGACAGGCGGCGGAAGGCATCCGCACTCCCCTGCGAGACGGCTGCAAATTCGTCAAAATGCTTCAGCTTGCTGCGGAAGCAGCGCCAGAGCAGCCGATATTTCAGTTCATTTTTGCAGGTTTGCTCCGGGTCATTGTGAATCCACATAACGCGCTTTGCGGCGCGGACAGACAGCGCACCGACAGCGCACTCATGCTGAAAGCCGTTAAAATCGACGGCGACATCATAGAAGGTTTCGCGATCGAGCGCCATCCGGCGGGTCAGCCTGCGGACGATGGAGAAATCGAGCAGCCGGTATCCATACGGGAACGGCTTCAGAAAATGGACGGTGACATTGTCCGGGAAGGATGTCTCATAAAAAATCTGCGTGTCGAACAGGAAGAGATCAATGAGAACCGGCGCATCGGCCAGGCTGGTCAGGAGATTCAGAAGGGATTTCTGAATCCCGCCGACCCACAGTTCTTTCTGGAAAATCGCAATCCGCTTCGGTTGAATCGTTGCGTTCAAGGAGCAATCACCGCCAGTTTTTCATGAATTCTGTCAAAGGCAGACAGATATTTTTATTATATCAGATTCTTCGACGGCTGTCAACGGATTGGATTCGCAAAAGAGTGTGTTTCACGCGGAAAACGTGTCGCATTTCCGGAAAAAATATGATATAATAGAATGGGATTTTTGAATCGGATTTCCCGACAGATTGCAATGAGGTGGTTCCATGCGCAAAATCCGGATTTTTGACACAACGCTGCGCGACGGTGAGCAGTCACCTGGCTGCAGCATGGATTTATATGAAAAGCTCGAGGTGGCCCGCGCACTGGAAGCACTGGGCGTGGACGTCATCGAGGCCGGTTTCCCCGTGGCCTCTGCCGGCGATGCCGCTGCGGTGGCCAAAATTGCCACGGAAATTCGCGGCACGGCGGTAGCAGGTCTGGCGCGTGCCGTGACGGCTGACATCGATGCCGTCTGGGAGGCCGTTCGCCACAGTGCCGCGCCGGTCATTCATGTGTTTCTGGCGACCAGCCCGATTCATATGCAGTACAAGCTGCGGATGGAGCCGGATGCGGTGGTGCAGCTGGCCGGAGAAGCCGTGGCCTATGCGGCGCGTCTCTGTCCGGTTGTCGAGTTTTCCGCGGAGGATGCCACGCGCAGCGACCCGGACTTTCTGGCGCGTGTGTTTTCCGCCGCCGTTCGCAGCGGTGCCACCGTGCTGAACATTCCGGATACCGTCGGCTATGCCGTTCCGTCCGAAATGGATCGGCTCGTCCGCCATGTCGCCGCGCACACGGATGGCATCGAGAAGGCCATCCTTTCCGTCCACTGCCACGATGATCTGGGGCTGGCCACTGCCAACACGCTGGCGGCCGTTGCGGCGGGTGTTTCACAGGTGGAATGCACGCTGAACGGCATCGGCGAGCGGGCGGGCAATGCCGCGCTGGAGGAGCTGGTCATTGCGTTGCAGACGCGCCGGAGCGTCTTTGATGCGGAAACTGGCATTCACACCCGCCACATTTATCATGCGAGCCGCGTCTTGGAGTCGATCATTCATACCCCGATTGCACCGAACAAATCGGTCATCGGCGACAACGTCTTCTCCCACGAATCCGGTGTCCATCAGCATGGCGTGATGGCCGCCCGCGAAACCTATGAAATCTTCACGCCGGAAAGCATCGGCGTCCCACAGAATCAGATCATTCTCGGAAAGCATTCCGGCCGTCACGCCTTTGAGGAACGGCTGCTTTCCCTCGGATATACTGCGCTGTCGCCGGAACGGATTGACGAGCTTTTTGAGCAGTTCAAGCGTCTCTGCGATAAAAAGAAGATCATCACCGATCGCGACATCGTTTCTCTGGCCGGTCGGCGCATTGATACGGTGCCCGCCCGGTACAAGCTGTCCAGCTTCGTCATCAACAGCGGCAACACCATTCCGGCAACGGCGCGCATCACGCTGGATACGGCGGCTGGGCCGGTAGACTGCGTCGCAGTCGGTGACGGGCCGGTCGATGCCTGTTTTCGCGCCATCAACACGCTGGTCGGCAGCGATTTTGTCCTTTCGGATTACACCATCCGCGCCGTCACAGAGGGCGGAGATGCGCTGGGCGAGGCGGTGATCCGTCTGTCCCGCGGCGACCGGAAAATCACCACACGCGGCGTCTCCACGGATATCATCGAAGCCAGCCTCAAGGCTTATATCAACGCGGTCAACCGTCTGATTGCACCGTAAAAATCACGCACTTTGAAACACCGTCAGACAAGGAAGTTGGATACATTTGAACTGTTTTTCTCCCGATCTCGAAATTTTGGATACCACCCTGCGCGACGGCGCACAGAGCGATGGCATCTCGTTTTCCGTCAAGGACAAGCTTGACATCATCCATGCGCTTGACCACGCAGGCATTGCCGTGATTGAAGCCGGGAATCCCGGCGCAGTCCCGAAGGACATGGAGGTTTTCCGGGCAATGGCCGGAATGCAGCTGAAGCAGGCGAGGCTCGCCGCTTTTTCCGCAACGCGCCGCCGCGATATCACCGCTGAGGAAGACCCGATGTTAGCTGCGCTGGTCGTCTGCGGTGCGCCAATTGCCGTCATTTTCGGGAAATCCTCCCGCGCACACGCGGAAAACGTCTTAGGCGTTTCGCTGCGCGAGAATCTGGCAATGATCGAGGATTCCATCCGGTTTCTCCGTTCCCGCGGGCTGACGGTTTATTACGATGCGGAGCATTATTTTGACGCCTTTGCCGAAGACCGCGACTATGCGCTGGAAACGGTTCGCACAGCGTTGCGGGCCGGTGCCAACCGCATCATCCTCTGTGATTCGCGGGGCGGCTCACTGCCCGCGCAGATTGCGGATGTCACGACTGAAACCATTCGGGCAGTCGGCAGCTCGTCGATCGGCATCCACTGCCACAACGACATGGGGCTGGCCGTCGCGTGCAGCATGAGTGCAATTGAAGCCGGTGCCTGTCAGGTGCAGGGCACGTTTCTGGGATTTGGAGAGCGCTGCGGCAACACGAATCTCTCCACCCTGATTCCCAATTTACAGCTCAAGCTCGGCCGGCAGATTGTGCCGCCGGAATGCTTGCAGCGCTTCACGCGGGTTGCCACGCTGATTGCAGACGTTTCCAACAAGCATCTGCACCGCGATCTGCCGTATGTCGGGCGCTGCGCCTTCACGCACAAGGCAGGAATGCACGTGGACGCCATGCAGAAATACGCCGGAGCCTATGAGCACATCGACCCGTCACGCGTCGGCAACACCCGTCAGCTGCCTGTCAGCGAATTTGCCGGACGGCAGACGCTGGTCGCCAAATTTCCGCAGTTTTTCCCGGAGCATGACAAGGAGTCGCCCGCGCTGCTCACCATTTTGAACACGCTGAAGGCCAGGGAGGCCGCCGGGTATCAATACGAGGCCGCAGATGGCAGTTTGGAGCTTCTCATTCGGCGGCAGCTGGGGCTGATGCGCGACTTTTTCGAGTTGATCGACTGCAAGCTGATTGACCAGCAGCCCGTCCGCACCGGAGCCAATTCCTCTGCGCTGGTCAAGATTCGCGTCAACGACCGCGAGGAGCTGGCCGCAGCCGAGGGCGACGGCCCGGTTCACGCCATCGACAGTGCGCTGCGTGCGGCGCTGAACTGCTTTTATCCGACGCTCGGCCGCACCCATTTGATCGACTACAAGGTTCGCGTTTTGACACCGGAAAATGCGACAGCCGCCAAGGTTCGCGTTTTGATCATCTCAACGGACGGCGAGAACGAATGGTCCACCATTGGCGTTTCCGCCGATATCATTGAAGCCAGCTATATCGCGTTGCGGGATTCCATCGAATTGAAGCTCATCCGCGATGCGGAAAGCGGGAAGCTGGGCGATTGTCTGCCGTCCGAACACTGACAACAGGAGGAAACCCATATGCAATATCGTTCGTTTGGAAAAATCGGTTCGGTCTCTGCGCTCGGCTTTGGCTGTATGCGTCTGCCGACCGACGAGGAAGGCCATGTCGATCGTTCGCTGGCCATCCCCATGCTCCGCCGTGGTTATGAGCTCGGCATCAACTATTTCGATACCGCCTACTACTACTGCAACGAGGAATCGCAGTATGTTGTCGGCGAGGCCGTCAAGCCGTTCCGGGAGCAGATTCTGCTGTCCACCAAGCTGCCGCTCGGCGATGAGGCCGACCCGCTCTTTTTCCGCCAAACGCTTGAGGAGCAGCTGCGCCGTCTGGACACCTCTTACATCGATGTCTACCATTTTCACGCGTTGAACCGAAAAAAATTCGAGGAGCTCGTGCTGCCCAACGGAATGCTGGACGATGCGCGCCGTGCCATCGACGAGGGGCTGATTCGCCACCTCTCCTTTTCGTTCCACGACAAGCCGGAGGTCATGTCGGAGATCATCACACGCGGTGAAATGTTCTCGTCCGTTCTCTGTCAGTACAACCTGCTCGACCGCGCCAACGAGGAGGAAATTGCGAAGGCGCACGAAAAAGGGCTCGGCGTTGTCATTATGGGGCCTGTCGGCGGCGGCCGTCTGGGCGGCGCTTCCATCCTGTCGCAGAAGGTCGATCAGACTTTCTCTGCGACGCCGGAGCTGGCGCTGCGGTTCGTGCTCGGCAATCCCAACGTCTCCTGCGCGCTGTCCGGGATGCAGACCTTAGAGCAGCTGGAGCAGAATGTCGCAACCGCTTCGGACGATACGCCGATGACGCCGGAAGCCTTCCAGCACGTCAACGCAGCTTTGCGGGAAATTGAGCGCTTCAACGACCTCTACTGCACCGGCTGCGCCTACTGTCAGCCCTGCCCGTGCGGCGTCGATATCCCCGGCATCTTCAAAGCCTACAACATGGAGAACGTATACGGCCTGACAGCCTACGCCAGAGAGAGCTATCGGAAGCTCTCAGAGAAGGCCGGTCTGGCCTCCGCCGCTTCCGCCTGTGTGCAATGCGGCAGTTGCATTGAAAAATGTCCGCAGAATCTGGCAATTCCAGAGCGTTTGCAGGAAATTGCCCGTTGGTTTGATGCAAATTCTGCAAAATAGTCCGGCACTCCCCTGTTTCTGTCGATCAAAAAACGGCCGCCCGCAAAGCTTTTTGCAGGCGGCCGTTTTGGCGGTTGCTTCGTTCGAACGGTTTTCGGTGCGGATTCCGTATCCCTTCCCGGTTCTCCGTTTGCACACGATTTCGGTGCAGACGAACGGGGCTTTCAAGCATCCGTTAGGTTTCAGAGGGCTGGGCGGCCGACGGCGGTGTCCCATCCGGTTCCTGTCCCGGTTGCAGCGCAAGGAGCTCCTCCTCAATGCTGCGGAGGTCTTCAAACGTATCCGGCAGGCGGCGCGGATCCCGGAGCAGAGCGGCCGGGTGGAAAATCGACGTAATTTTGATGCCGTTGTATTCAAACCAGAGGCCGTGTTCCTTCGTGATCTTGAAGTTTTCATGAATCATGCGGCCTGCGGCGATGCGACCCAGGCAGACGATGATATCCGGGGAAATCAGGCGAATCTGGTTTTCCAGATAGCCCATGCAGGCGGCCTGTTCGTCCGGCTGCGGGTCGCGGTTGTTGGGCGGGCGGCACTTGACGATGTTGGCAATGTAGATTTCCGTGCGGTCGAGGCCGATGGAGGCGAGCATGGAGTCCAGCAGCTTGCCCGCACGGCCGACAAACGGTTCACCGAGTGCATCCTCCCGTTCGCCGGGGCCTTCCCCGATCAGCATCAGGCGGGCATTCCGATTCCCGACGCCAAAGACCGGGTGGGTTCGATTTTCGCAAAGGCGGCATTTTTGGCAGGCCGCACAGGTTTCTTCCAGTTCTTTCCAGTTCAACACGAGTTGTTTTCACGTCCCTGTGGTTTCATTCTTTGCATATTATAGCAAAAAACAGGATCATCCGCAAGGGCTCAGCGCCAGAAAACCGTTTCTCTGGCAGAATTATTTTCCGGGCAATTTCCGTAGTTCCAGTGTTTTATGCGGCCGTTTGTGATATAATAAGTAAAATTCGGCGGCGTTTCGCGTGGTGCATCTTCCACAAACGATGCGGAAAGTGTGCATTTCAGGCGATCAATCCGCGTGATGCGGACACACGCCGCGCCACCGCTTTGTCCAGACCCGCCCCGAACGGCGGCCAGCAGGTTCGGCGCCAGCTCCACGCATCCCGCCCGGCACCAGATGCCCCGGCAAATCTGGCCAGGTTCCATCCTACACGTCAGCTCGTCAAACGTGCCGAGCAGCTCCCGATGCGTCAGCTGAATCCGTTTTTGTGAACGGTCAATCCGGTGAACGGCGCCGTGAATCGTCATGCCGGGGCGAAAGCGCTCGGTTCCGCAGATGGGCGACAGTGCAATGCGTTTGCGCGGCAGCTCGGCCAAGGTGCCGTCCAGATCGACCCAGACGTGTTCCGGATCCGTTTTCAGCACGGTACCCGTCAGAATATCGCCCGGTATGCAATAGGACAGCAGGCGATGAGATATCGTCATACGCGTCTCTTTTCTCCGCCGTCCTGTTTTGAAAAGCAGCGTACCACACGGCGGAGCGGTACGCTGTTTTTTGCCATCCCTGCCATCCTATGCGCATTTTCCGGTTTTATGCCGGGAATTTGCGTTTCAGGACGGGTGTGTCATCTTCAGGCCGCGCCGACTCCGCAGAATCCGTTCGGCTTCTGTCTGCTGCGATGCGTCCACTTCCACAGTCAGCGTGACGCTGCCGCCGGTGTCCGGTCGAGCGGCGTGCAGCTGTTCCCCGGCGAAGAGCGTCCGATAGCTGCCGAGTGTCGGCGGCGGAGCACTCTGCAGGGACAGCGGTTCCTGATCTGCGTCGGCGATCACCACCGGCTGCACGTTGCGCGACAGCAGCCGAATTCCGGCGCTGCTGAGCTGCCAGGCCGCCAGCTCCGCTTCGTCTGTCCCGCTGAATTCCATTTGAATCCGTTTTCCCATCCGTCTTCCCTCCTCTGCACCGGTATTATGAGCTGACTTCAGCGGTTCCATGCGTGCAGCGGAGCGTCATTTTATCCCGGTATCTGCCGACAGGAGGATTGAACCCATGAACATTGCCGTCAACGATCAGATCGAAACGAAAAAGCCGCATCCGTGTGGCGGAAAGACCTGGCTCGTTTTGCGCGTCGGGATGGATTTTCGTCTGCGCTGCACGACCTGCGGGCATGAGCTGATGATTCCACGCGCCAAAATCGAGAAAAACATCCGCAGGGTTTTCCCACACGCGGAGTGATCGAACCGCCCGGTTTCGATTTTACATTGTATTCACCCAAGTTTTTTTTCATGGAGTATAATAGGAACAGAAACGGCTGGTTTTCGACCACCAGCCATGGAAAGGAGCGCTTTTTTGAACATGAATACCGTTCATACAGACGGAAAGGACAGCACCGCCGAACAGCCCGGCGCCGAAAAACGTAAAATTCTGATCGCAGAAGACGATCCGAACATTTTGGAATTACTCAAGCTGTATATGTGCCGGGACGGCTTCGAAGTGGATACCGCCGTCAACGGTGGCGAAGCGCTCGCCCGCTTCCGCATTTTCCACCCGGATCTGATTCTGCTGGATGTCATGATGCCGGTCGTGGACGGCTGGGAGGTCTGCCACACCATCCGCCAGGAATCCAACGTGCCGATCATCATGCTGACCGCCCGCGGCGAAACCGTGGATAAAATCACGGGGCTGGAGCTGGGTGCGGACGACTATATCACGAAGCCGTTCGATATGCGCGAGGTGATTGCCCGCGTGCATACCGTGCTGCGCCGTTATTTGCCCGCTGAGAGCAAGCAGAACGACAAGCGTCTGCACTTCGACAACCTCATCATCGATATGGAATCCTATCAGCTGACCGTAAACGGCAAGGCGATGGATATTCCGCCCAAGGAAATCGAGCTGCTCTTTTTCCTCGCCAAAAACGCCAACAAGGTTTTCACAAGAGATCAGCTTCTGGATCAGGTCTGGGGCTTTGAATATTTTGGAGATACCCGGACTGTTGACGTCCACATCAAGCGTCTGCGCGAAAAGCTGGAGGGCGTTTCCGACAAGTGGACGTTGAAAACCGTCTGGGGTGTCGGATATAAATTTGAACTTCTGAAATAGGGCAGGCATCGTTTATGCGAAAAATTGCGACGCGAAACTTCCTGGTGACGGCCATGACGCTGCTGATTTGCATCGTCATTTTCTGTTCGCTGCTTCTGGCGCAGCTGTATCAGTATTCTGTCAGCGAGAAATTTCAAAGTCTGGAATCGGACGGCTACAGTCTGACCGGTTTGGCCTATACCTGGAAAACCGCCTCCTATCGCATGGACACCACCGTTTTGCAGAATACGCTGTCCGCGCAGGCCACGCTCAACAACACCCGGATTATGATCGCCGATATCAACGGGAAGATCGAGATGTACGCCGACCCCTATGGAAGCGGTCTGGACGGCGGCAACCTGGCCGCCACGCTGATGGCCGCCATCCGCGAGCAGCGCGTATACAAGGAAATCGGCACGCTGTCCGGGTATTATCAGCATTCGCTGTTGTCCGTAGCGCTGCCGATCACGGATGCTGCCGGGAATTTTCGCGGTGCCATTCTGGTTTCCGCGCCGACCAGCTCCATTATTTCGCTGTTTCGCGGGTTCATGCGCAGCATTCTGCTGATTACCGTGTTTGTCCTGCTGATCGCTGCGGCGCTGATTTTTTTCATCTCCCAGCGAACCACGCGCCCGCTCAAGGAAATGGCCGTTGCCGCCCGGCACTTTGCAATGGGCGACTTTTCGTCACGGGTTCACGTCGTCGGGAATGATGAAATTGCCAATTTGGCGCAATCCTTCAACTATATGGCCGAATCGATGGAGCAGCTGGAAAAGCTGCGTTCGGAGTTCATCGCGAACGTCTCGCATGAGCTGAAGACGCCGATGACCACCATCGGCGGGTTTGTGGACGGCATCACGGACGGAACGATTCCGCCGGAGCGCGCTCCGCATTATCTGGAAATCGTCAGCTCCGAGATTCACAGGCTCTCCCGTCTGGTCTCCAAGCTCCTGCTGGCGACACGTTTGCAGGCGGGTATTCAGGATTTGAACATCACAAATGTGGATCTCTCCTCTCTGGTGAGTTCGGCTGTCATCAACAGCGAGCAGGCGATTGAGGCCAAGCACCTGAATGTGGAGATCAATTTGCCGGAAAGCCGCTGCTTTGTGCGCGGTGATGAGGATGCGCTGACGCAGGTGGTTTCCAACCTGATCGACAACGCTGTCAAATACAGCAACGAGGGCGGCGATTTATCCGTCCAGATTGAGGAGCGCAGCGACAAGGTCTACGTTTCCGTGTACAATACCGGCCGCGGGATTGCAAAAGAGCAGCTGCCCTTCATTTTTGACCGGTTCTACAAAGCGGATCGTTCCCGTGGGATGGACAAATCCTCCACCGGGCTGGGGCTTTATATCGTCAAGTCGATTTTGAAAAATCTGCATCAGGAAATCACAGCTGAGAGTGAATACGGGCATTGGGCGCGTTTCACCTTCACGTTGGAGCCTGTCAAGCGCAGACCCCGGACTTTGCCGCCCAAAGCGTCGCAATAAATTTACACTTGCATCATCAAGTATCGCATCCGCTGTATGATAATAGAGGGTGGATACAGGGAAACAGGTGATCTTCTATGAATTCAACAGAACCTCACGGCGCGAATGGAGCTTCCTCCGGCAACGCCGAAATCAAATTTCATTATTCCGGCAAACGTCAGTACAGCGTGATCATTCTCTGTGCGGTTGCCTTATTGCTGCTCGTTGCCGTGACGGTCACTTTCGCCGTCATTTTGGGGCGCTCTGCGATTGTAACCAGCAGCTCCGGCCGTCTTTCTCTCGTCATCGGCAATCGAAAGGGCGACAATCCCTTTTCTCCGGCTGCTTCCTCCGCTGCGTCGCCCGCCACGACGTCATCCGTCGGGCTGAACATCAGCGACCCGCCGGAGGTGCTCAGCACATCGGCTGTCGCCAACGATGGTGTGCTCTCCACGCGTGAAATCGCCAAGCGGGTTCGCCCCAGTGTTGTCAGCATTCTGGTCAGCAGTGCCTGGCAATCTGGACTGGCTTCCGGAATCATCATGACGGAGGACGGGCTGATCATCACAAATCATCATGTAGTGGACGGCATGACCTCAATCACGGTTGTTCTGAACACCGGTGAGCAGTATGATGCCACGTTGATCGGTGTGGACGAATCGTCCGATCTGGCTGTCATTCGAATCGAGGCCGACGGCTTGCAGCCGGCGACCTTCGGCAATTCGGATGCCGTGGAGGTTGGAGATCCGGCAGTTGTCGTCGGAACGCCTTACAGCCTCAGCTTGAGCGGAACCACCACGCAGGGCATCATCTCGGCGATTAACCGTGATCTGGTCATTGACAACCGCACCATCACGCTCATTCAAACCGATGCATCGATCAACCCCGGCAATTCCGGTGGGCCGTTGATCAACCAGTATGGCCAGGTCATCGGGATTACCTCTCTGAAAATCGGGGAAGAATTTGAAGGGCTCGGCTTCGCCATCCCCATGAATTCCGCCAAATCCATCTTAGAGGAGCTGATTCTCTACGGTCACGTCCGCGGAAAGCCGGCGCTCGGCATCAGTGGCCGGTTTCTGACCGGGCTGGAGGCGACGGCCAACGGGCTGCCGACCGGACTGTATGTCACCGATGTGTATGACGCCGGGAGCAGCCATTCGTCCGAGCTGGCTGTCGGGGACGTCATCACCAAGATCGACGGCATTGCCATCACCGATCTGGACGCCTACAACACCGTGAAGAATGCGCATCAGGTGGGCGATATTCTGACGTTGCTGGTGTACCGGGACACCAATCTGTATGACCGGAAGCCCGGTGTCTATCTGGAAGTGCAGGTTACGGTCCTTGACGAATCGCTGCTGACGCATTCCTCGTAGTCGGTCAAAAAAAAATAGTAACAGGGCATTGTGTTCAACACGATGCCCTGTTTTCGTTTTGCGAGAAAAGCGTTGTGGGGTGGAAAGGTGCGGTTGGTGTGGTGAAGGGTGGCGTGGTGGGTAGTACGGCGGCTGTGGTGGCGCGGTGGTGGGTTTGTCGGCTGAGATCGCGGGCGGAACGATTGGCAGGTAGCGGGTTCGTCGGGTGGAACGGTGGTTGGAGGCCGCCGTTTTTGTTTGGCTGGGATGGAGGGTGTTGCAGTTTGAGTGTGGCGTTTTTGGCCATCAGTTGTGCGGCTGCGATTCAAAGGCACGGCGCAGCGATTGAATGGCGGCTTTTTCGATGCGCGAAACGTAGGAGCGTGAAATGCCAAGGCGTTCCGCAGTTTCGCGCTGGGTCAGCGGCGGCCGATCATTCAGGCCGTACCGCAGCACCATGATTTCGCGCTCCCGCTCATCCAATTCCGTTTGCAGATAGGCCTGCAGCATGGCAATCTGATCGCTTTTCAGCAGGTTTTCGAACATATCCTCTTCCCCGCTGAGGATATCCATGAGCTCCATGGTATTGCCTTCGCCGTCCGTATCGATCGGGTCGGAGAGCGACACCTCGCAGCTGATGCGTCTGAGCGTCCGGAAGTGCATAAAAATCTCATTTTCCACGCATCGGGCGGCGTAGGTCGCCAATCTGGTATTCTTGCTGATATCGAAGGTGCGAATGGCTTTGATGAGGCCGATGACACCGATGGAAATCAGGTCATCCTGATCACCTGCCGCCGCGTAGTATTTTTTGATGATGTGGGCGACCAGGCGCAGGTTGTGTTCAATCAGCCGATTGCGCGCTGCCAGGTCGCCCGCTACGGCCTGTTCCAGGCAGGCTCGTTCGTCTGCGGCGCTCAGCGGTTTGGGAAATGAGCTGCTGCTGTCCAGCCGCAAAGACAAAAACAGGAACCTCGAAAGTGTCGTCACCAGGATTGAAAGCATGGACTGTCTGCGCTTGACTTCCTGCAAGCGCTCCCCCTTTCCGCACTGAGGTGCGTCGCTGCACACGCCCTATTTTATGCGAAAAAAATTCAGTTTTGCCTGTCCGTTCATCCGTCGCTTTGAAATCGTGGCGATTTGACCAGCATTCCGCATGGTTTGGCGGCCGAACGGAGATACTATGGCAGAGGTGACCGATATGGAGGAAGAAATCCGTTTGCTGAACGATATTTGTAAAAACACGGAAATGGGCATTGATGGGATACAGGTGGTTCAGAAGCGTTGCAAAAATCGTGCTTTGCATCAGGCGCTTCAGCGGCAGCTGGAGGAGTATCAGACCATTTTCAGCGAGGCCGATCAGTTGCTCGGCCGGTTTGGAGAATCGCCGCGCCAGATCCCCGCAGCGGCCAAAATTGCGTCGCATCTGACCATGACGACCAAGGGGCTGCGGGATCCGTCCGCGTCCGGGATTGCCGGGATGATGATTCAGGGCAACACGATGGGCATGATTCAGATGACGCGTCAGCTGCGACAGCGCAGAGGGAGCGGAGCGGAAGCCCGCCGACTGGCCAGTCGGCTGATTGCAACTGAGGAGGCCAACATCGAGCAGATGCGCCCGTTTCTTTGAACGGTTCATCCAAACAGCGCACAAAAAAAAGCCGACGAATTCGTCGGCTTTTTTTCTGTTCATCAACCCGGCAGAAGCGTATGCTCCGCTGAGGAGAAAACTCGCTCCGCCTTAGACAGCACGTGTCACTTTGTTGGAACGGAGGCACCTTGTGCAAACATAGATATGACAGGGCGATCCGTTGACAACGGCCTTAACCCTTTTCACATTGGGCTTCCAAGCCCTGTTTGAACGCCGGTGCGAGTGCGAGAGCTTGATACCAAACGTAACGCCCTTCCCGCAGATATCACATTTTGCCATTTGTAGCACACCTCCCTCAGGATTCGTTATCGGGACACGGCAGAGAAACCGCCGTGAAGCTTTTTGATTCTCGGCTCATCGAAAAATAGATCGAAGCACAAGACTTATATATGATATCATATTTTTGCTGAAATTGCAAGTGTTTGCCCCGGATTTTTTCGAAAAAACTTTCGTTGCAGTTGGCGATCAAAATTCCGCAGCCGTTTGAACCAGATAGGTCTGCGGCCAATGCGCCTTCAGGCGGCGTACTGCGGCCAATGCAGCCGGTTTTTGGTCGAACAATGCGAAGACCGCCGTGCCCGTTCCGGTCATGGCGGCGCCCATTGCGCCCGCTTCCAGCAGGCTGCTCCGGATTTTGCCGACGACCGGGTGCATGGCTGTCGTCACCGGCTCCAGGACATTGTGCAGCTGTGCAGCCAGCTGCTCCGCTTGATTGGCGCGGATGGCTGCAATCGCCCGCTCCGTGTCCGGATGGGTATCGACGCCGACCGCATCGAGCGTTTCAAAGATGTGCCGTGTGGATGCAGAGGGGCGCGGCTTGCAGATGACCATAGGGAGTGCGTGCAGAACCGGCAGTCGCGTCAGGCGTTCACCGATGCCTTCGGCCAGCGCACAGCCGCCGTGCAGCAGAAACGGGACATCCGCGCCGACCGTCATGGCCAGCTGTTCCAGCTCCGACGGCGTCATTCGGACGTTCAGGCTGCTGTTCAGCGCCCGCAGGACGGCTGCCGCATCGGCACTGCCGCCGCCGAGCCCAGCACCGACCGGGATTCGCTTTTGAATCTGGATGGACACCGACGCACAAATCCCTGCGGCCTGCAGGAACCGTGCAGCGGCCTGATAGGCCGTATTGCGTTCATCTGCCGGAAGATAGGTGCGGTTGGTTTTGACCTGAATCTGCGTTTCATCCGCACGCGTCGCCTCGACCTGCACCGAATCGCACAGGGTGATCGTCTGCATGACGGAGCGCAGTTCATGGTATCCGTCTGCCCGTCGGTTCAGCACATCCAGCGTGAAATTGACTTTTGCATAGGCAGGCAGCTGCATACTATCCCCTCTTTTTGGTGCCGTCCTTCGGAGTCCGGAGACACTTTTTCAGTTTGATGGCCTTCAGGCGGCACATTTCGTGGCAGCAATAGCATTTGATACATGGTGTATGATCAATAACGGCGTGTCCGCCTGCAATGCGAATGGTGTGCTTGGGACAGGCGCGGGCGCATTCTCCGCAGCCGACGCACTTGTCCGGATCGACAAAGGGGTACGGCTCCAGCAGGCGTGTCACCGGGTTGCGCAGACGGCCGGGCAGCAGCGAGAGCAGGCCGGCACTGCCCATATAGGGCGGCGGCAAAAAGCGCACCGCCGCTTTCTGGAGCGGCAGGCCGATGATGGTCAGCTGATCAGGCTGCTCCGGTGCATAGCCGCGCCGGATGGATTCCTGAAGAATTGGGATGCGCGCTGGGGACATTCCGATCAATTTGGCCGCCGCCAGGTCGGCGCAGTGCGGATTCTGAGCGGCAATCAGCAGACCGGCCGGCTTGGGATCCCCGGTGCCGGGGCCCTTGCCCTCCATGCCGACGACGCCGTCAATCAGCGAGAAGTCCGGTGCGACAATGTCGCAGATATCGCAGATCAGCTTCGCAAGCTCCGTCCGTTCCGGCAGCTTGGCGTGATATTTTGCTTTTTCCAGCCCGGCAACGGCACCGTACAGGTTTTTCACGGCACCGGTCATGCGGGCATAGGTGTGTGTTTTCAGTTTGGCAAACGAGATGATCACATCGGCCGAACGCACATAGGAGGCGAGCCGCATGGTCTTCGCGCCATCGGGTGAAACGAGTTCCGTCTCCGAAAAATCGTCATTCAGGCGGGCGCCGCTTTCTTCCGCCGCCTGCTTCATGCCGGTGATGCGGTAGATGGTGTCCAATGCAGCATGGGTGAAAATGCCGCCCGGGCTGTCACCGATCGTGACGGAGGTGGCTCCGCAGGCATACAGCCGTTTGGCCAATGCCGACACCAGCGCCGGATGTGTGGTTGCGGCCTTTTCCGGTTTATGCGCCGCCAAGAGGTTGGCCTTGATCAGGACGGTTTTCCCGGATACCGCCTGTGCAATCGGGAACGCCGCAAAGACTTCATCAAACGCCGCCTCAATCTGCGCCGCTTCATACGTCTGGCAGCGGATAACCGCAACGCGGCGATCTTTTGTATCGTACATATCGTCTGCTCCTTTCAGCTCTGTTCCGCAAGCAAGCGGCAGAGGTCAGAGAGATTTCTTCAGGAACGCTTCAATTCGCTCGAGTGCAGCGGCGATTTTCTGGACAGAGTAGGCATAGGAGCAGCGGACAAAGCCCTCACCGGCTGCGCCGAATGCATTGCCCGGAATGACAGCGACGTGCTGCTCAACCAGCAGTCTCCGGCAGAATTCATCGCTCGTCAGCCCGGTGGAGCGGATATCGGGGAAGACGTAAAAGGCGCCGCAGGGTTCAAAGCACGGCAGACCCATCCGGTTCAGCCCGTCACAGATGAAGCGGCGGCGCTGGTCGTATTCTTCCTTCATTTCCTGAATGTCCTCGTCGCCGTTTTCGATGGCTTCCAGTGCGGCATATTGGCTGACTGTCGGTGCGCACATGAGGGCGAACTGGTGGATTTTCGTCATCAGCTTGGCCGCCTCGACCGGTGCCGCAGCGTAGCCGATGCGCCAGCCGGTCATAGCATGGCTCTTGGAGAGGCCGGAAACGACAATCGTCCGTTCATGCATCCCCGGCAGCGTCGCGATGGAGACATGGCGTTCGCCGCCGTATGTCAGTTCGCCGTAGATTTCGTCACTGACCACCACGAGGTCGTGCCGGATGCACACCTCTGCAATGGGTTCCAGGTGCTCACGGCGCATGACCGCGCCGGTCGGGTTATTCGGGAACGGCAGAATCAGCGCCTTGGTGCGCGGTGTAATCGCCGCTTCGAGCCGATCTGCCGTCAGGCGGAATGCATCCTCAGCCAGCGTCGGAATCGGGACGGAAACACCGCCGCAGAGCTGCGTGATCGGGTCATAGCAGACAAAGCTCGGCTCCGGAATAATGACCGCATCGCCCGGCTCCAGAATGGCGCGCAGAGCCAGATCAATCGCCTCGCTGCCGCCCACCGTCACCAGAATTTCCTCCGGCTGATAGTCCATATCGAACCGGCGGTGCAGATACGCAGACAGCGCCGTCCGCAGCTGCGGCAGGCCGCCATTCGGCGTGTACATGGTGTTGCCCTTTTCCAGCGAATAGATCCCGGCGTCGCGGATGTGCCACGGGGTAACAAAGTCCGGCTCACCGATGCCGAGTGAAACGACATCCTCCATCGTATAGGCCAGATCAAAAAACTTGCGGATTCCGCTGGGCTTCAGCGCCACCGCTTTTTGGTTGAATTTTTCTGAAATTGGCATAGGTATCTCCCAATCAGACCAGCATGGTGCGCTTGTCTTCACCCGGTTCATCGGTGAAGATGACACCCTTGTCTTTGTATTTTTTCAGCACGAAATGCGTCGCCGTTGCGCTGACAGACTCCATAATGGCCAGCTTTTGTGCAACAAACAGTGCGACTTCCTTCAGCGTTTTCCCCTCAATCAGAACCATCAGGTCAAAGCCGCCGCTCATCAGATAGACACTATCGACCTCTTTGTACTGATAGATGCGCGATGCGACGCGGTCGAAGCCTTCGCCGCGCTGTGGAACGACCTTGACCTCGATCAGAGCGGAGACGACCTCGCGATCGGTCTTATCCCAGTCCACAATCGTTGTGTAGCCGATGATGGTTTTGTTTTTTTCAAGTGTGCCGACTGTATCCGCCACTTCCGCTTCGCTGCATCCGAGCATGGATGCCAGCTGTGCGCAGGTGATGCGGCCGTTGGTTTCCATCAATTTCAACATTTGATTCAGATCCGGCATTTTGAAAACCTCCCGTCAATGGAATGCCCCAAAAGGGCATTTGTTTTTGAAAATAAAAAAATCCCAAGCCGAAACAATTCAGCTTAGGACGAACTGGAACAGCCCGCGTTACCACCTAAATTCAGGGGAAGCCCCTGCACTCTGCCGACAGCTGCCTGTCGACTCCGTTGACGGCGGAGGAACCGGTGAAGCCTACTCGACAGGTCTTTCGGTTCACAGCTCAGGGACCGCTTCCGGCACCGCTGCACAAAGGCTTTCACCAGCCGCCTTCTCTCTGCGCTGCAGAATTGCACCGTACTCTTTCCCGTCTACGCTTTTCCTTATTATACCATGCTTTTTTCGCCGCGTCAAGTCCGACTGTAAAAAAAACCGGGGCTGTAAGGAGTAATATTAAGTTGCAAGGTTCAAATGAGCCTGTGCAACTTATTTTT